>CAJUAF010000005.1 GCA_910584365.1 uncultured Muribaculaceae bacterium
GGCACCGGCCTGTCTGTCATCCTCTGAATCCGGTACTGACGGCTGACCGTCCCTGGGAGCTGAATATGGCCGGCGATCCTTACGCGGCTCCGTTCAGCGGCGGGGTGTGGCTCGACGGGGACCGGTTCCGGATGTGGTACTCGGCCGGAGGGGGAAAGCGCAACGGCCTGATAACCTGCTATGCCGAATCCCCCGACGGGGTGAACTGGGTGAAGCCCGAGCTGGATGTGGTGCCGGGTACGAATATCGTCGATACGCTGGAGCATGATTGCGTGACGGTGCTGCTGGACCGGCATGAGAAGGACGCCGCGCGGCGCTACAAGATGTTCTGCGTGGCCTTCAACACACCCTCGTGCGTCAGTATGGTGCTGAAATACAGCCCCGACGGTATCCACTGGTCGGAACCCCAGGCGCTGTCCGGGGAGCTTTATGACCGCTGCTCGGCCTATTATGATGAACCCCGAGGGCGCTATGTGCTTTCGCTGAAACATAAGCATCCCCGGCTGGGACGTACCCGCAATTATCTTGCGGGGGAGGATCCCGAGATGTTGGTCAGCCTGGCCCACAGGGTCTATCCCGGAATGACGGACAGGAATATACGGTATTGGTTCAACGCGGATTCTCTTGACGAGCGCCATCCGCGTTTCCCCGATATCCGACCGCAGATCTATAATCATGATGCTACGGCTTACGCCGGGGGACTGCTGGGGCAGTTCGTGGTATGGAAAGGACCGGAGAACGGGGAGTGCAACCGCCTGAACATCCAGAAACGAAATGAAATCTGCCTGGGCTGGAGCGATGACGGCTTTCACTGGAAGCGTCCCGACAGGAGAGCCTTTATCGGTGTGAACGATTCGGTGCCCGGAGCGTGGAACGCCGGCAACGTGCAGTCCGTGGCGGGATGTCCGGTTGTGCGTGGCGATTCGCTCTATTTTTATTTCAGCGGACGGGCGGAGTCAAAGCCTGCCCACGCTTCCAACTTCTCCACCGGGCTTGCGACCATGCGGCGCGACGGATTCGCGTCCATCCGGGCCGACCTCGGAGAGGGGAGTGCTGAGCTTTCCGGTGCATGGGGTGGCTTCCCGGGCGCGTCGTCGTTGTATGTCAATGCCCGCTCGATTCCGAAAGGGGGCGGGGAGTCCTGGCTTCGGGTGGAGTTCCTTGACGGCGCTGGGAAAGCACTCGCCGGATATGAGACCGACACGGAAGTCTTTGACTCCACGGCGCTACCGTTACGCTTGGTTTCCGGAAAGCCGGTGGACTCTCCGGAGGCTGATGCGGTGCGGTCGGTTCGCGTTACGCTCCGCAATGCAGAGCTGTTTTCCCTCTTTGTCCGATAAATGTCCGGGGATATTCCCGGTCGTTCTCGCAGGGCGTTAGGATTTATTAAGGAAAAAACTGCGCGAAAATTTGTACAATATTGAAATAAGTGCTAACTTTGCAATAAATACAAAATAGTTAATTGAAAAGATGGATTCCCGGTTTCTGACAGACAGCGAGATGGTAGACATGATGCGTCAAGCAGGCGTGCGCCCTTCGGCGCAAAGGCTTGCGGTACTGCGCTACGTCGGCAATTCCCATGCCCATCCCACCTCCGATGAGATTTACCGCGAAATGTTGGCCGGTTTTCCCTCCTTGTCCCGGACGACGGTCTATAATTCGCTTCATGCGCTTGTTGACGTCGGGTTGGTCAGGGAACTGGAAATCGATGCCGGAAACAAGCGCTTCGACCTTGCGCCCCAGCCTCCCCACGGCCATTTCCTTTGTCGCCGCTGCGGCAAGGTGTTTGATATGCCGTTGGCCGCCGGCTTCGCGGCGTCGGCGCCCCGGGGATTCGCGATAGATTCGGTGGACGTGTATGGCAAAGGGCTGTGTCCCGGCTGTGTCGCCGCCGGTAATACTGACAACAAACAACACTCTAAACATAATGACTGACATGAAAGATCTTAAAGGAACAAAAACCGAACGTAACCTTCAGGATGCGTTTGCCGGCGAGTCGATGGCCCGCAATAAATACACTTATTTCGCTTCCAAAGCCCGCAAGGATGGCTACGAGCAGATTGCCGCTCTTTTTGAAGAGACCGCCAACAACGAGAAGGAACACGCCAAACTGTGGTATAAGTTCCTCCATGGCGGAGAAATAGGCGACACGATGGAGAATCTCCGCGAAGCCGCCGAAGGAGAGAACTACGAGTGGACCGATATGTATGACCGTATGGCCCGTGAAGCCGAAGAGGAAGGTTTCACTGCCATTGCCGCCCGCTTCCGCGCTGTCGCCGCCATCGAGCGTCACCACGAGGAGCGCTACCGTCGTCTGCTGCAGAATATCGAAGAAGGCATCGTATTCTCCCGCGAGGGCGACACCGTATGGATCTGCCGCAACTGTGGCCATATCGTCATCGGTAAGAAAGCTCCCGGAGCTTGCCCCGTCTGCCTCCACTCCCAGAGCTTCTTTGAAATCGAAGCCAAGAACTATTGATTCTCTATCCCCTCACTCTCCTTCTCTCCACTCTTACCTCGCCTCCGGGCGAAAAAAACAATGCGATGTGTCGAAATTCAAAATTCTGGCACATCGCTTTGTTTTTCCGCTCCTTATGGCGCCAGTGCGGTCGTCCTGAAACCTTTTACTTCAGAATGGCACTGTTCGTTTCTATTGAAATCTGAATTTCATTGTTGCGTTTAACTTTCTTGCCGTATGGAATGGTATATGAGAGGGTGAGCTGCACAGACCTCGCGAGGCTGCCTGACCAAACCCAACCGTGAGCAGAATAACGATTTGAGTCAAAATCAGCGTAATAACGGTTGCTGTTGAACCAGTTGCAGAATTGCAGCCCTACCTTGAAATCGCCTGTCCCGACGCTTTGTGCAATAAAGAATTGTCGAACAATTTGAGAGTAACGGACCGATAGCCAAACTAATCTTGGTAGACCTGAATAGATCGTGGGAAATACGTCACGGGATACCCGAGCCAGTGGAATCGATATTTACTAATGTGGATATGATACAATAAGTACTTCCTTTGAATTTGTATCACTCAAAGCATATTTTATTTCGCGTGAATAATGAAGTTTATTATCTCTTCCATACTTTTCAAGCAGGTTGATTAAGGAATTAATAGAAGGGATGCCATTTGAACGATATGAAAAAACAAGTATGCTACTTTTAAATCGTTCAATCAATTGATTAAATCCAAATATAATATTGTCTTTGTCTGCCCAGATGTTATATGTACGTTTTAATCTATGATGTTTACTATTATAATCAATTAGATTTTTCCAATTATCATAATAGACAAGACCATTAAGAAAATGGTAAAAATCAGCATAGTCTACACCAACGCCTTTTTCGTTTATGTACGGAGTGTCAATATAAACTAAATCGTATCGGTTTTCAATACTCAGCGCATCTTGATTTAATACGAGACAATTTGTTCCATTATTGAACACTGCATGATTTGCCTCATCAACAAAAGTCCTAAAATGAATATCAAAGGGTGTGTCCCATGTCTTTTTATTGCCAAATGAACGTTTAACGTTCATTAAACGCACATACAGGTTTTTTCTATGAAAGAGATTATAAGGTCTCTTTATAATGCAAGACTGAAAGAGAGCAAACCAAGCAATAGCCCTTTTATATTCATTCTCTATTGTGGAAATGTTATATCTCACAATATCAAGCCAATGATTCTCTTCATCGGTATAATATATATCTTTGAAATTATCTGCTATAAATGTAGGGTATTTAATAGTGGGCCGTTCCTCTAAAATGAAATTAACATCTGATTCGTCGAGCAATTCAGAATTATTTTCTATAATTGCCTTCCCAATAATCGCGTTGAATGGCAAGATGTCATTGTAAGTAACGGCCTTACCATTATCCTTGAGTTTATAAGCGACACTACCAGTACCTCCGAAAGCGTCTAAAACCGTATGAAATGGAATATGTGAAATCTCATGCCAAATCCAATCGACAAATTTGGCTTTGCTGCCTTGATATCTTGTTGATGGAAATTTACTCTTGGTCTGAATCTCAAATTCAGAAAATAAAGATAGCTGTTGCATTTATTGGACCTTTCTGAACTTTTTATAACTTGCGATATTATTGTAATATGGAGCTATGAGTTCTGCCTTTTTAGCCATATCTGGTGTCAGATAGTTTGTCCAATAATCATCAAATACTTCTTCTCCCAGTTCCGCAAATGGACCATTACCATTGATTAAATCTTCAATCAACGACACTGAACCTATATTTTTTGTATTTCCACTACCAGGTCTATCTATAGCTATCTTCCATTTTTCCTGAACAAAAAATGTTATATCTTTTACTACTGATATAATGTCATCAAGTTTATCAAGAGTAAACCATTTACGTTCATCGATAGCTTCATCATTCTCACTATAGATAATACCTAAAACAATATGGGCTTTATATGATGAATATGGGTATGTTACATTTTTAGTACTCTGTCGATTACGGAAATATCCTGTAAATGCGCCGAGTGTCATTCCATTAATCCTCTCAGGGGTTTTACGGTAACTGCTTTTAAGGTCAACTGCAAATAGATTGTCCTCGCTGTCAATAAACGTAATGTCCGGATAAAAATTTTGTTCCTTTGTAAGTTCTAATCGCAGTTCGTTGTCTTGAGCAAATTTGAATAAAAGGGGAAAGATGTAGAGTTCAATTATTTTTGATACGACTTTCGTGTCCGATGAAATAGTATATATGTGTTTATATACATCAATAAACCCCTTTACTACCCATTGACCATCTTTTGTAGAAACAAATGGTGTAAAGGATCTTATTGCATCTTGCAATTTCAAGATAAATTCGTTTTTAGTCATATAGCAAAGTTAGCAATATTATTTGAATTAAGCAAATATCGAACCGCATCTTACAACAAAGAGCTTGGTTTGGCATTATCTATTAAAGAATCGAATAAAATGATTGGCTGTTAAAAATTGCAACATCATTCGCTTAGAATTGGGCGATTTTTGCCGATAGTACACTTTTAGGACATATCAAAAAAATAATGGCTGGAAATCAAGTGATTGCCAGCCATTATTTGTACCCGGACCCGGGCTCGAACCGGGATGGATTGCTCCAACGGTGTTTGAGACCGTCGCGTCTACCGATTCCGCCATCCGGGCAAAGGGATGTGCGCCGCAGGGGCGCGTCATCGGGGAGCTTTATTGTGGTGCAAAGATAAGAAGTTTTTTGGTTACTGGCAAGTTTTTGCCGTTTTTTGAAATGCGGACGGGAGAGGGGAGAGCAGGGGGAAGTCGCTGGCCGGGGGAGGGAGTCAGCGGGTGAGGACGATGTTCTTGTCGGAGGCGATGCGGCGCATATTGAGGATGGCGTAGCGCATACGTCCCAGGGCTGTGTTGATGGAGACATCGGTGGCCTCGGCGATTTCCTTGAAGGACATATTGCGGTAGAAGCGCATCTCGAGAACTTCCCGCTGAGAGTCAGGCAGGGAGTCCATGATGCGTTTTACATCGGTATGAATCTGGGTGGTTACCAGAAGGTCCTCGATGTTCTCTTCCGAGAGGTCGCGGCGGTTGAGTACGTCGGCGTCCTCCTGGTCGGCCGAAATCGTGTTCTCGCTTTTGGCCTGGCGGAAGAAATCGATGATCAGGTTATGGGCGATGCGGGTAATCCAGGCTGAGAATTTGCCTGAATCGGTGTATCGTCCCTGTTTTATTGTGGAGATGGCTTTGACGAAAGTTTCCTGGAAAATATCGTCGGCCACGTCTTTGTTCTTGACTATGTTGAAGATGTAATTAAACACGCGGTTCTCGTGCCTGCGCAGAAGGGTGTCGAATGCGTCGTTGTTGCCGTTTGCGTAAGCCGATACCAACTGTTCGTCGGTGAGCCGGTTGAGTTTCTGCATTTTCGAGGGTGATGTTTTAGTTAAGTAGAGGTGTCTCGATAGGCGTAATTTTTGGTTGCGATTCAGATATTTTTAATGACGGTAAAATATTGTTTTTCCCTTGCTTAATGCAAAGGTACGAATTTGCGGCGAAAGTACAAAATTTTTTGTTCGCGCAGAGGTGGGATTTAAGAATTTTTCGCATGACGGGAGCAATAAGAGCGGCTCCTGAGGCGTTATAAAAATAAACCCATTCCTCATTATTATTGTTTTCAGTTTTAGTTTGCCTATGAAAAATGATTCTACTCAATTTAATACCCCCGTTATGAAGTCATCCGATTTGCGTCGCCGTCATAGCCGGAGTCTTTCTCCCCGCCGCTCGACGATTCTGATGTTACAACAGTTCGCGCGCACCTGCCGTTATATGCCGGGTCTGCCATCCTCGATGGGGGCCTTTGTGGCTAATTGAAAGGCATTGTAAACTTTTGCCCCTCCGGATGTTGTGATTTCGGAGGGATTTTTTGTATATTTGCGCCGGAATCTCTCGTATAAATAAAAAGATGATGAGAAAACAGTTTGTAGCCGCACTGCTTGCTATGACAGTGCTTGCCGCGTCGGCCGTGCCGGCGAAGCGTCAGACCCGGGTTGTGACCCAGCCGGACGGTACGACTGTCACCCTTACAATCCAGGGGGATGAATGGTTTCACAGTTATGTCACATCCGACGGCCTGGCTGTAGGAGTGACATCCGACGGCAGGGCCGTATATCGCACGGACTCCGGCCTTACCGATATCCTTGTCCATGAGGCTGCGGAACGTTCAGCCGGCGAACTCCGTTTCCTGGCCTCTCCGGACCGGATGGTACGTTACGACGCCGTCCGCGAGGCCTCCCCGCGCCTGGCGGAAGCCAGGGCGACAGCTATGCTCCGCTCTCAGGCGAGAATTGTCAGGAAGGGACGGGCGGTCTCCGTGGAACAGGGAGAGTCGCAGGTCCCTCACAAGGGAGTGGCCAACGTGCCGATTATTCTCGTGCAGTACACCGACGTGCAGTTCCGCGACGGCCAGGACGCCAAAGAAACTTTCGAAGATTTCTTCCACGGAGAGGCCGGCAGTGCGCGGAAATATTTTCAGGACGCATCCCTGGGACAGTATGATCCACAGTTCCATATCTTCGGGCCATATACTCTTCCCAACAAACGCGCATATTACGGCGGAAACGGGTGGAGCGGTGATGATGTGAACGTCCGCCAGATGGTATCAGATGCCATAGATGCGGCCGATTCCGAAGCCGACTTCTCGATATTCGACAATGACGGCGACGGGCTGTGCGATGTCGTAATCGTGCTGTATGCCGGCGTCGGGGAAGCATCCGCCTCCGATGTGAGCGAAGCGGTCTGGCCCTGCCAGTGGCAACTTTCATCTCCCAAACGGTGCGACGGGGTCCGGCTCAGCAAATTCGCTGTCTTCAACGAACTTAACGGGAGTCACCGCACGCAGATTGACGGCGTCGGCACATTTTGTCATGAATTTTCCCATTGTCTTGGACTTCCTGATTTCTATGATACGAAATACAGCGGCCACTTCGGCATGAGTTCCTGGTCGCTGATGGACTACGGGTCATACAACAACGACGGCTACACTCCCATAGGCTACTCCGCATACGAGAAAGCGTTTATGGGGTGGCTGGACCTTACCGAAGGACAACGTGCCACGGCCTATACCCTCCCGGTGCTGAACGACCCCGCCACGTCCGGGAAAACAGCCGTTGTCGTCCCCAACTCCCGCGACAACAACGAGTACTTCATTTTCGAGAACCGCGGCCGCCAGGGATGGGATGCCTATATTGAGGATGAGGGTATGATGATTACCCACGTCACTTACAGCGCATCTGCCTGGGACAGCAATGTGGTCAACAACTATTCCCTTCAGAGAATGACGATTGTCCCGGCTGACAACAGCCTTTCCGATTATAATCTCGACAGCGATTTATGGCCCAAAACCTTTGCGACTGAGTTCACCGACGAATCCGTGCCCGCCGCCAGGGTCAATACCGGCAGCTTCCTGTCGCGTCCGGTGACGGAAATCACCCGCGACCCATCCACCGGCGCCGTCTCTTTCTGGCTGGATAAACCCGAGAAACCGACCGTCGAAACTCCCGTGGCTCCCGTGGCGTCAGCCGGCGATGAACCCGGAAGTTTCGTTGCCGCCTGGGCTCCCGTCGAGACCGACGGAATAGACATCACCTATACCCTGCAGGTCTGGCCGAAGAATATGGCCGTTCCCCTGCCGTCACTCTGGCAGGATTTTACGGCCGACAACGGTCTGACATGGAAAAGTTCCGGCGCCGTCATGAAACGCTCCATGGGAATCGTCCTGGGAAGTGCGACCCAGGAGGGGGCCGTGACCTCCGCTGATGTAGTCTATGCCGACAACGGGGATATCACTGTCGCTGCCCGCGCCGTGCGCTACGGTACGGACGCCGACATCGTCAGCCTCGTCTTCACTGTCCTTGATGAAAGCGGCAAGGAGGTAGCCCAGACCGAATGCGACGTCGACCGCAACAAAGGCTACCGTTCCTGTCTGTTCTCCGGGCTGGCCTCCGGGAAGGCCTATAAGGTAAGAATCGGCAACCGCGGCCAGAAAATGAGGGTCACCGTCGAGAACGCCCTGGTCTTCACCGGCGATTACGCCCAGGCTGAGGATTCTTTCTATGATGCGGCGTTGGACAAGGCCCGCGAAGAATCGTCGTCGGCAGCCGCCCGCTCTCCCGAAGTCTCCGTCAGCGGCGAGCGGATCACAGTCGCCGGCATCCCCGAAACTTCCTTTACGGTCACCGGTCTTACTCCGGGTGAAACATACGTTTACCGGGTAAAGGCAGTGCCGGTCCATACGGAAGACGCCTTTGAAAGCTACTGGAGCGCGAATTCCGAAGTAGATCTTTCTACGCTCGGCATCCCGGCCACCGGCGCCGACGCCTCGGCGGCGTCTTTCCTGCTCTCCGGCGGCGAACTGATTGCGCGTCCCGGCGCGCGCCTTTACAGCGTGTCCGGCGCAGAAATTCCTGCGGTAGCCGACGGACGTTTCAGGCCGGCTCCGGGAGCCTACATCGTTGTCGCTCCGGGACTGCGGCCTGCCAAGGTCATCATACGCTGACAATACAATTATAATATAAAGTTGGGCGGTGCGTCAGATGACGCACCGCCTTGCTTTTCGCCCGGATGGAAAGAGCGGCGCGCCACGCCGCGGCGAATATTGAAATATTTTTTGTGAAAAATTTTATGTATATAACTTAATATACCGGGGAATTATGCGCATTTGAGTTAAATTTATTAAAAGGATATTTATTAACGATAAACGATATAAGGCTCTGAGAAATAATCAGTTGCCATTACGGAGACAGAATGCCGGCGCTTATATGAAATTACATATGATAAGGGAAAGGATGCATAAACGATGAATATTTTATTCATGAGACGTTTTTGAAATAGTTCGCAAATATTTGCACGTATTAAATTAAAGTTATAAATTTGCGACATGAAACAGGGGCTGGAAAAGTCCGGTCCATTGATTTTTATTTTATAACGCCTTAGTGCAATCAGGATAATCGCGGAGTTAACGGATTCGCCCGCGTATCATTTATCCGATATTATTCACCAGAATCCAATAGGTCACTCTATAAGCAAATCATTATCTCTCATGCTCTCGGCCGCGTTACTGGCAGGCTCCGTAGCCTCGGCCACGCCATTGGCACACAAAGTCACGGCAGCCAGAGAGGGCAGACAAACGGCCGCTGAAAAGGTAAGCCCCACCACTCTCAAAGGTCCCCGGATGCTTACCAAAGCGCTCTCGTCATCCCGTATGAAAGGACTCCGCGCCGATGAATCTGGCACGATTCTTCCGAACAGACGTGCCGTCAAATCCGCTACCGCAGCTTCTTCCCGTTCCGTAGCCTCCAACATCAATCTCCGTGCGGTGATGACTTTCTCGGCGGACTGGTCCGAAGATGCACCTGCTTACGGTATGTATACAGTGCCGGCTTCCGAGGGGAGCCAATTCGACCTTGTAGCTCCGTTGGAGACAGGTTATCAGTATGGCCCCGTGGATATGGGGGACGGCACGTTCTGGGGCGTAGACTATATCTCTTTCTGGGGAATGACGTTTGTAACCGTCTCCCAGCTCGAGACGGACAACTGGACCGTCACAGGTTCCCAGGAGGGACAGATGACTATTGTTGCCTTTGATACGGCTCTTGACCCGACATCCGGGGATGTGTATGGCTGTTTTTATAATGAGGACGGTTCCGGTGTGATATGGGGTAAAGCTGATTATCCCTCCGGTACTTCTGTGGTTCTGGGTTCGCTTGCAGAACCGCTTTTCGGCGTTGGCGCTGCCGCTGACGGACAATATTACGGATTGGGGCAGTCCGGTAAACTTTATAAAATCAACAAAGCTAACGGCGCATTGACGGAAATAGGGGATACCGGTGTTACGACCCAATACCTGACTTCCGGCTGCGTCAACGACGCCAACAGCACTTTCCTTTTCGCCGTCAGCACCGATAACGGCGGCTGGCTCTATGAAATAGACCTGGCCACCGCCGAACCGACGTTGCTGACCGAGTTTGCCGGCGGTGAAGAAATCGCCGGTCTGTATATAGCCAAACCCGCTGCTGCCGACAAGGCGCCCGCCGCACCCGAACTGACGGCTGCCTGCGACGGCGGTTCGATGGATGTCAAGCTGACCCTGACGATGCCCTCTACCCTTTTCGACGGCACTCCCGCCTCCGGTCAGACTTTCAACTACTCCATCAAGGCTGGAGACAAGGAAGTGGCCACCGGTTTCGCAGAAGCCGGCAAGACTGTCGTACGCACAGTGACCATGACCGAGGGCGGCATGACTCAGTTCATAGCCACCGCTTCCAACGGAGACGGCGTATCGCCTAAGGCCAAAGCTTCCTGCTATGTAGGAAAAGGCGCTCCCGCAGCTCCCGCCGATGTCAATCTGGCATGGGCCAACGGAACCGCAACCCTGAGCTGGAGCGCAGTGACCGCTTCTTCCGACGGCGGTTACCTCGATCCCTCCGCAGTCACCTATACCGTGCTGTCGGCTGACGGAGAGGCTCTCGCATCCGGCCTTACATCCACCAGCTGGACCACGCCGGTTGCCGAACCCGCCGATACCTACAAGGCCATTTCCTATGCCGTCAAGTCCGAATATGCCGGAAAACAGTCCGCGGCCGTAGCTTCCAATGTAATCGGCCTGGGTGCTTACAGCACGCCGATGACCATGGCGCTGGACGGCGATGATGTCGCCGATAAATTCGCCCAACATATCGTGTTCGACGCCAACGACAACGGCAAGACCTGGGTTCTTTACTCCGGAAAGGTATGTTACCGCTATCATTCCAGCGATCCGGCCGACGACTGGCTCTTCAGCCCGGCTGTAAATCTTGAAGCAGGGAAGATTTATACGTTCAAGACTACTGTATATGCGTCCTCCTATACCGAACGTCTGGAGGTGAAAGCCGGTATGGGTACAGCCCCCGCCGACATGACCACAGAGATCATCGCTCCGACCGAAATTACCGGAAGTTCTTCCGAACCTAAAGTACTCACCGCCCTGATCAAACCCACAGCCTCCGGCCGTTACAATGTCGGATTCCACGCCATGTCCGACCCCGACATGAACTCCCTGACTCTTGTCAGCTATGAGATCGGCGCCGCAATGGATGCCGCCGCTCCCGACGTCTGCTCCAACATCCTCATCACGCCCGATGCTTCCGGCGCTCTCAAGGCCGCAGTGCAGTTCACCGCTCCCAAAACCGACCTGTCGGGCAACGCCCTCTCCGGAAATGTGTCCGTAAAAGTTCTCCGCGGCGAAACTGAAATCAAGACCTTCTCCGGCAAGTCCGGCATGAGCTACAGCTTCTCCGACGAAGTACCCCTGGCGGATACCTATACCTACACGTTCATCGCCTCCAACCAGGCCGGTGACGCCGGTATGCCCGTTTCCGCTTCGGCTTTCATCGGACCCAAGACTCCCGCTTCCGTATCTTCCGCCGAACTCAGACTTACAGGAGAGAACACCCTTGAACTTACCTGGGAACCCGTCACCACAGACGTCGACGGCAATCCTCTCCCCGCCGGAAATGTAGTGAAATACAATGTATATTCCGTAGTACGCACTTCTTCCGGTCTCGCCCTTGACGAGAAACTGACCGCCGAGCCGGTCGAAGGCACCACCTTCACCTGCACCGCCGACCTTCCCGAGGAACAGGATTTCTACTACCTGGCAATCCAGTCTGTCAACGGCACTGTCCCCGGCGGAGCTTTCGCCGCAAGCACTATCGTGGGCACTCCCTATGATATGCCCGTGGTCTACACCGATGAGGCATCCCTTGACAGCTACTTCCTCTATTACGGAGGCACCACCTCCCAGCGCGGTCAGCTGTCGCTTGCCGGAGAAGACAAGTTAGGTATTCCCGCTGCTGACGGCGATGACTGCTACTTCCTCATCTCCCACACCAATGCCCAGGCCGCTCTCGGAACAATGACCTACATTTCTACCGGTAAGGTCCTCATCTCCGGCGATTATCCTGTACTGAGTTTCTGGGAGTACAATGTTACGGCCGCCAGCCAGAACGAGACTGTAGTTTCTGTCATCTGTGACGACCAGGAAACCGTCCTGACCTCCTATGTCAGCGGCACCCTTCCCGTCGAAGGGGGCTGGAACAAGGTGAAAGTCGACCTGTCGGCATACAAGGGTAAGGTTGTGATGCTCCAGATCGGTTCTGTCCTCCGTTCCCACCTATATAATATGTTCGACTGCATCGAGGTCAAGAACAATCTCGCCCATGATCTGAGCGCCTCTATTTCCGCTCCTGCCGAGGTCGCCACTGACGAGGCTTTTGAAGTTACCGTCAATGTCACCAACGAAGGTGCCCTTGAAAACGCTGCTGCCAGCGTTGATCTTCTCCGCGACGGCGAGGTTGTCGAGACCAAGACTGTCGGCCCCATTGCCCCGAATTCCACGCTGAGCCTCGCCTTCTCCCAGACCCTCAGCAAACCGGCCGCTTCCGCAGACTTCTCCGCTGTTGTCAATTATGCCGCCGACGAGGATACGGACAACAACACTTCCGCCGTTGTCACCGTGACCCGCAAGACTTCCTCCCTGCCCGAAGTCACCGGCCTGGCTGCAAGCCGCGGTGAGGATGGGGTTGCCCTGACCTGGGACGCCATCGACGGGGAGCATCTTCCCGTTGACGCCCAGACCTCCGATTTCGAGAACGCCACTTCCTGGAACCACGAGGTAGAGGGATGGATGTTCATTGACGTGGATGGAGAGAAAGTCGGAGGATTCCAGGGATGGGATATTCCCGGTATTACCCCCGGCACGACCACGGCTTCGTTCTTCGTATTCGACGGCTCGATGGAAGGGTTGAGCGATAACTACAAGGCGCACAGCGGTTCCAAGTATCTGGCGGCTCTCTTCCGTTATGATGACGGTCAGACCAATGACTGGGCTATCTCGCCCGAGCTTTCCGGCGACGCCCAGACCGTTTCCTTCTGGACAAAGAGCTTTTCTGCCGACTACCCCGAGACAGTAGAGATTCTCTATTCGACTACCGACACCGACATCGAAAGTTTCGTCGTTGCTTCCGAGGCTAAGGAAGTCCCCGCCGCGTGGACCGAGTTCTCCGCCAAACTTCCCGCCGGAGCCAAGTACTTCGCTATCCGCTCCTGCGCTACCGGTTCCTTCATGCTTATGGTCGATGACGTAACCTATGCTCCCGCAGGAGGAGTCTCCTCGCTCGAACTTACCGGTTACAATGTCTACCGTGACGGCGTCAAGATCAATGACGCGCCCCTGACGACCAACTCCTTTGTCGACACTGAAGCCGGCGATGGCGCCCACACCTACCACGTGGCTGCTGTCTACAACCGTGGCGAGTCCGAATTCTCGGCTCCCGCGACAGTTGAGGAATCCGGCATCGCTGCTGTCCTCTCCGCCGGAGTGACTGTGGCTGTCGAAGGTTCCGAGATTGTAGTCACCGGTGCTGCCGACAAGGCCGTCAGCATTGCCGCTGTCGACGGTAAGGTGGTTTACTCCGCCGCCGGAGATGCCCGCGTGCCTGTCGCCTGCGGTATCTATCTGGTTACCGTTGACGGTAAGACTGTCAAGCTGATCGTAAAGTAACACATATCCCTTAGATTCCCTTTAAACGGGCGGTGTGTCAAAATTCAGAATTTTGACACACCGCCTTGCTTTTTCCGGAAATTTTTGTTAATTTTGTGAAACTGTAGGTTGTGAATATCTCTTATTGATGCCTGTTCCCGACGAGTGTTTAATAAGGTGGATTCCGGACGGTCCGGATAATCCATCCAGTTGTGTCATATCTTTTATTATCAGATTTATGTTTATGGAATTTGAAAATTGGTTGCTGCTCGGGATAGCAGGCGTCGTGGTCATCATCGTACCGGGGATCGCTTTCGCTTTTATGATTATCGATGAATTGAGGAAGGGGCAGCGGATTGACGCCGAGCATATCCGGCTGCTCACAGAGGATGCCGACAGACTCCGGAAGGAAAACGGCGTCTGCGAAGGGAGGATCCAGGAGCTTACGCGGACCCTCAGCGAGCGGAA
This sequence comes from uncultured Muribaculaceae bacterium, assembly GCA_910584365.1. GTDB lineage: Bacteria > Bacteroidota > Bacteroidia > Bacteroidales > Muribaculaceae > UBA7173. The sequence goes on from CAJUAF010000005.1 coordinate 14,512, forward strand.
GAATCTGCTGACCTATTCCTTTGACGACAGAATCCGCCTGGAAGGACTGCTGATGAACCTCCGGATGATGTTCGAGCCTTTCAACCGCCTGATCGAGGAATATTGCGTGATGAAGTCCACCGACAGGCGGATTCCACGGAAAATTTCCGCGATGTTCGAAGACAAGATAAACGCTCTCCGGAAGGAGGACTATATGGCATCGTTGCAGATGTTCGCCGACGTTCTGCTCGGCGGCGTCCTCAGCGACTGCGCCTGCAATATCACCTCGCTCCGGGATGTCGATCTTCAGTTGCTGTCCATGAGAATCCTCGGGATGTCGCCCAGGATTATCTGCATTATCCTCTATCTTTCCGAGGTCACCTACTACGCGCGGATTTCCCGGATTGTCGAAAAACTGCTGGCATCGGACCTCCCCGAGCGCCAGACCCTGGCGAAAATGTGCGAAAATGACCTTACACTGTAAAAATTTTTTATACATTTTCAAAAATGGCCCCTTGATTATCAGGCAGTTAATTTTTGAAAACCTTACATCGGCAGTTTTCGGGCCTAAAACACCCTTTTGTAATCCATGGATAATCAGCAGGTTAGGCCTATGTAAGGTGTTTTTCGGTTTTGTCGAATAGATTTTTCGGCCGTTTTTGCTGCGGAACCGGAAAATTTGCATAAGTTTGCAGCGAGGACAAGCAACAATCAAAGAGTTTTTGCAACAGACATACTTGCCAAAGACACGTTCTTCACAGATGCGAAATTCAATGTTTCATTGCTTATTTTGGCAGAATATACAAATGTTCGGACACACAAATCATATAGATAGAATCTTCATATAACTTAATTAACTCACATCTCATTGTCATTGGTCTATAGGGCACCGCTTCCTTTCCTTGTGGAAGCGGCGCCCTGCTTTTTTCGGGATGCGCCGTAAATTTCGGGATTGACAGCATAAAAGTTGCCGAAAGTTGTGCAGATATAGGAAAAATGTTGTATTTTTGCAAAAATCAGCGGCAATGTGGCTGACCGACCTTAATCTGAATATTATTTCGACTCAATATTATCCGTTTCTTATGAAAAAGATTTCTACTCTTGTGTTGACGGTTATGCTGGCTGTCGGCTCCATGCTGTCTGTGACAGGTGCGCCGCTGAGCCGCAGGGCTGTCAGCAATCCTATCGCGTCGTCGGCGTGAGTGTCTATCGCGGGAACATCCGTGGGACAGATTATTCCGGTGGGCGTCACGCGTTTATCCGGCTCCGCGCCCTCCGCGGACGGAATCCGTCGGGTGATGTCTCCTACACAGGTACGACGCACCCGCGCATTGTCCTCGGCTACGGCAGCTTCCCGCGCCATGGCGCCCAACCTGAACCTTTGCGGCCAGGTTATATACGGGCTTGACGAAGGGTGGTATTCGCTGCCCCACACCGACGGCGGGGACTTCGGACTGCTTACCCAGACGATGTATCCCCTCAATTACGGCGGATACTACGATGCCGCCACGGGACTTTACCGCGGAGTGTATGCCGATGTGACTTCTTCGGGCAGTGTCAACGGCATTTACAGCATCTGCTATAACCCCCTGGTTGCCGGAATCGTGGAAGGAACCTCGCTTGAGTCCGTGGCAATGATGGGAATTTCCGTGGCCCAGGACCCGACGGACGGGAAGGTCTACGGATTCTATTACAATGACAACGGCAGCGGGTATGTCTGGGGTACGGCGGATTATGTCTCCAATGTCCGCACGGCCATCGCTCCGGTGGAGAGCTACCTGGTATTGCTTGCCTGCGACAACGCCGGACAGTTCTACGGAATTGACGGGGATTCCAAACTCTATAAGGTTGACAAGACTTCCGGCGACCTGACGCTGGTGGCCCAGACTGCCCTCCCTTACTATTTTTCTGTGGGCTGCACGATCAATCCCGCCAACCATACCATGCTGGCGACGTGCAATACTTACAGTGAGGCAGGTCTATATGAAATCAACCTGGAAAACGGCGAGACCACCCGTCTGGTGGACTTCGTCAAGGATGTTCAGGTTACCAACCTCTACATCGGCGAGTCGCTTTTCAACGATAAGTCGCCGGCTGCTCCGCAGCTTACTGTATCGGCCCCCGAAGGGACGATGACCGTTCACTATGCCCTGACGCTTCCCGATATACTGATGGACGGTACCCCCGTCACCGGACTGCTCGACTGGCAGATAGCCGTAGACGGCGAAGTGATGTTCGAGGGGCGCAACCAGGCAGGTGCGACTGTGGAAGGAGATCTCGCGGTCACCTCCGCCGGCATGAAGGAATTCTCCGCCACGGCCGTTTCGGCCGACGGAGCTTCCCCGAAAACGGTGGTGCGTCTGTTTGTCGGCAAGGGACTTCCCGCCGCTCCGGAAAATGTCAAGGCGTCCTATGCATCAGGCAAAATGACTGTTTCCTGGAATCCGGTGACCGACAGCGAGGACGGAGGCTATATCAATCCCGCCGAGGTGACCTACTCCGTTATCCAGGGGTCGAAATTCGTTGCCCAGAACATCTCGGCCACATCGCTTGAATTCGCTCTGGAAGAACCGGTGTCGCGCACCGAATACACCTATATGGTGATGGCTTTCTATGACGGCAAGCCTTCCGAGATGGGGACGTCCAACACCGTAATCCTCGGCGCATGGGATACCCCCTACTCGATTGAGTTCAATTCCACGAAAGTGCTGACCCAGAACGGCTACACCGTCCTGGACGTCAACAACGACCGGAAAAAATGGACCGCCTCGACCAACGGGGTCTATTATACTTACTCCAACCGCAATCAGGCCGATGACTGGCTGGTTTCTCCTGAAATCAATTTCGAGGCCGGCAAGGTATATGAGTTCTCCTGTGTGGTATATGGCCGCGGACGTACTTCATCCACTACTACGGTCAATGAGAAAATCGAGGTTAAAGCCGGAAAGGCTGCCGGTGCGACTGTCGACAATATCGCCTCGCTGATGACAATGGACGTGATTCCCCCGACGGAAATCACCAACCTCAAACCTGAACTGCGGACTATTTCCGGACTCATTGCACCCACGGAGACCGGACGCCTCAATATCGGTCTGCACGCCATCTCCGACAAGAACATGGATTATCTCTATGTCACCGAGATGAAGATAAAGGCCGGAATGGATCCGTCAGCGCCTAAAGCCGTCACCGGTCTGACCGTCATTCCGGAAGCCACCGGCCTCCATACCGCCACGATTTCCATGACCGCCCCCTCCGAGACCGTCACCGGTACGCCCCTTTCGGGCAACGTCACCATGAAAATAGCCCGTAACGGCGAGGAAATCATGACCCGCTCGACCTCTCCCGGCCGCACGGTAACCGTCACCGACGAGGTCCCCGAACTCGGCAATTATACCTACACCGTCACCACCTGGATGGATGACGTCGCCGGCTGCGAGGCTTCCGCCTCCGCTTTCGTCGGCCCCTACGCTCCGGCCCACCCGGCTAACGTGCAGATGTTCGAGTCCTATCAGCCCGGCACCGTTACCCTTGTCTGGGACGCTGTCACCACCGACATCAACGGCAATCCTATCCCCCGCGACAATGTCAGCTATATGGTCTTCGGACTGGACGAGGATGATAATCTCGTCGCCAAACTTCCGGCCAATATCCGCACCAATACCGCCACTTTCAAGGCCATCGAGGACCTGAACCGCCAGGAATTCGTACAGTACATCGTCTACGCCTACAACCGCGCGGCGCAGGGGCAGTACGGCACCACCACCGACATGATTCCCGTGGGCAATCCCTATCAGATGCCCTTCATCGTCTCTAAATCCGAAGACCTGGAGACTTATCTTGTCGGCGCACTCAGCAACGGCGCCACCTGGAGAATTTTCGGTGACGAGAAGTTCTCCGATGTCAGCGCCCAGGACGGCGACGGACAGTATTTCGCGTCCGAGACCGACACCCAGAACAAGAGTGCCGACCTCTTCTCGGGGCGCATCAATATCACCGCCGCCGAGCGTCCGGAACTCTCTTTCTACGTGATGAAGGCCGCAGACGATGACCAGAATATCATCGACGTGCTGATTTCCGCCGACGGCGAGGAATATTACCTCCCCTCGGTCAATATGCCTGAAATCGAGGGGCTCGGCTGGACTAAGGTGCGCTATGACCTTTCCCGGTTTGCCGGAAAGAACATCCAGTTCACTCTCCGGTCGATCCACAAGAACAAGGTATGGACCCTGGTTGACAATATCCGCGTGCAGGAGACCCCCGACAAGGATGTGGCCGCCCTGGCGCTGACCGCTCCCGCAGTTGTCAAGGCCAACGAACCCTTCGATATCTCCCTGCTGATCGCCAACTTCGGATATATGGCCGCCCGCGACCTGTCGGTGGTTCTCTACCGCGACGGTCAGGAACTCGAGAGGCGCCCCGTATCGCTGCTCGAGGCTGACGAACAGATGCAGGTGGTGTTCGAGAACGTGGTCTCCTTCTTCGACGAGAATTCATCCGAGGCTGTCTACTCCGCCGAAATTCTCTTTGACGGAGACAAGGATACGTCCAACAATCTGACGGATGAAATAACAGTGTCGCGTCCGGCATCCACTCTCGGCGCCGTGACCGATCTCCGGGGCGAGCAGACCGCCGAAGGGAACAAGCTCACCTGGACTTCGGCCTACGGCGAGACTCCGCAGCCCGTGGAAATCACCGAAGATTTCGAAAGCGCCGAATCGTGGGCCCATGAATACGGCCAGTGGACTTTCTACGACGGTGACCGTGAGGCTGTCGGCGGCATCGAGGGTGTGACAATCCCCGGCATCGACGCCGGTTTCTCAGCCGCGTCCTTCTTCGTGATGGACAATTCGGAATACGGCTTCGAGGAATTCACCGCTGTCAGCGGCCACAAGTTCATAGCATCCCTCTGTCTGCGCAACTACTATAACGCCGTCGATGACTGGGCCATCTCCCCTCTGCTGTCGGGTGCCGCACAGACGATTTCGTTCTACGCCTCGAGTATCAACAATACTTATCCCGAGAAGATTGAAGTCTGGTACACCAGCGAAGAATCTACCGATATCGCCGATTTTGTCCAGGACAACACGTTCAACATCAAGACAGTCCCGGGCGAATGGACACGATATACGGCTGAACTTCCCGCCGGTACGAAGCACTTCGCCATCCACTCCATGGCTGACGACAACCTGCTGCTGATGATCGATGACGTGACGTTCACTCCCGATCCCACCGCCGGCGCTCCCGTTCTTGCCGGTTACAATATCTACCGCGACGGCGTGAAGCTCAATTCCGCACCTGTAACCGAGGGCGAGTACACCGATACGGAGGCTCTCGCCGGAAGCCATACCTATCATGTGACCGCTGTCTATGACCGCGGCGAATCCGAGCTTTCCAATCCCGTCACTCTCGAACAGTCGGGCGTGGAGGCAGTACTCGCCGCCGAGGCTAAAGTGGCCGTGGAAGGAAACGATATCGTGGTAAGCTGTGCCGCCGGACAGCCTGTCACCATCGTTGCCGCCGATGGTAAGGTCCTCCATAGCGCCACCGGCGATGCCCGCATAGCTGTCCTCCGTGGCGTCTACATGGTAACCGTCGGCCGCAAGACTGTCAAGCTCAGCGTTAAGTAAAGCTCCATGACTCGGACCTCGGGTCCGCAATTCCTTCACACCGGAGAGGTGCTTGATGCACCTCCTTATGAAGTATTCTGACAGCACTCTCGCCGTCCGGGCGAAAAACGAGGCGCTGTGCCAAAGTTTTGAATTTTGGCACAGCGCCATCGCTTTTTTTATGAACGTTAACTAACCGGAAGTGCTGAAAAATCCCGAATAAATCATCAATGATATATGATAAAAATAATTTATTATTGTAAACTCAAAGGCTGCAATTGAAAAATATCGAAAGTAATAAAGATTCTGTCGAAGATTTAACGTTTATAATTTGCATATTGAATAAAATTGGGCTATATTTGTGAATCTCAAAAGTGTTAAAATTTTAATGTTTTTTTCGACATTTTGACTTAAAAAGTCTTTAGGATGTTGCGGGACTTTCCCCGCCTCCATTTGATGAAAATTCTATCTGACAAACTCTCATACCATCAAGTTATCAATCATAAAATCATGTATCACATGAAAAAAACTCTATCTCTGTTGCTGTCGGCAGCCCTTGGGATGATTGCTTCCTCCCCGGCGGGAGCGGCTCCCCTCTCCCCGGAAGCGCTGCTCGGACCACAGAAGACTACAGCCCCTCTGAGGCTGATCGGTGAACGCCCCTCGACGGGCGCGGCGTCTACGCTCGATTTCCCGGACCGTGTGGCGGGGCGCCTACCCGGCGGGACATGGGGTCCTCTGCACCCTGTCAGTGTCAGTGCCCCGGGAAGTGCCCGTCAGGCGCCGGAGCCGGCTGCGGCACGCGCTTTGGCTACGGATGTGAATCTTCTCGGGCAGCTTATCTACGACAACGGTAACGAATACAATCCCGACGGCAACGATTGGCTCGGATTCTACGCTCTTCCCCACAGTACCGGGGCGGCCTGGAGCCTGGCCGGATATACCGACGGTCCCGTCAACCGCGGAGGCTATGCCGACCTTGACGACAAGGTTTTCCGCGGCGTCTATATGGAAAGTTTCGGCAACGCCATAGCTTTCAAATACCTGGTGACGTTCGATCTTAACACGTTCCAGACCCTGCAGGTGACCGAAATGTCGAAAGACAATTTCGACCTGGTGGGTTTCGGCGTGGACCGGAATCCCGTCGACGGGAAGGTCTACGGATGTTATATCAATTCCGCCGGAAACGGTATCTGCTGGGGAACAGCCGATTATCAGGCCGGAACGGTCACTCCCATCGCGGAACTCTCCCTTGACGAACGTCTTCTCGGCGTGGCTTTCTCCGAAACAGGGGAGGCTTATGGCCTGAGAGAGACAACCTACGGCTCCCGCGCGCTGGAACTGGTGAAGGTCGACAAGGCTACCGGTGCCCAGGAGGTCATCGGCGCCACGCAGTTGCCGTTCCGTTACAGCTTCGGCTGTTGCTGGAATCCCGTGAACAATACTATCCTGGCCACCTACAATACCGAGGACCAGGGGAGCGGACTGATGGAAATCGACCCCGTCACCGCCGCCGCCACTCTGGTATCCGACTTCCAGTCCGACCGCCAGGTCGTAAATCTGTTCATCCGTCCCGACACGAAGGACAAGGTCCCCGCGGTGCCGCAGCTTACGGTCGAGGCCCCCGATGGATCGATGACCTGTCATTATGCGATTACGCTGCCTGAGGCTTTGGCTGACGGCACTCCGCTGACGGGGCTGGTGGAATGGCGCATCACGCTGGAAGGGGAGACCCGCTTCGAGGGGGCCAACCAGGCCGGAAGCACCGTCACCGGAGAGATAACCCTCGATAAGACCGGGTATGCCGAATTCCTGGCTTATGCCTTCAACAAGGAAGGCAAGTCGGAGAACGCCAAGGTGCGTCTCTTCGTCGGCAAGGGCCTTGCCGCTTCCCCTGCCGTGGTAACTCTGACATGGGACGAGGCCTCCTCCACTATGTCGGCGAGCTGGGATGCCGTCGCCGCTTCCTCCGACGGTGGGTATATCAATCCCTCGGAAGTGACCTACACTGTCACTGATCTCGAGGGAAACATCCTGTCGGCAAATCAGTCGGCAACCACTTTCTCCCGTCAGATGACGGCTCCCGAGGGACGTACTGAGTTCGCATGGTCTGTGACGGCCAATTATGACGGCCGTTCCTCGGTTCCCACGAGGTCCAATTCCGTATTCCTCGGTGCAATGATGCCCCCTTACGAATATGATTTCACCAAGCGCAAGGAGTTTGTCCAGGACGGTTATACGGTAATAGACGCCAACAATGACGGAATATCTTTCGCCCCCAACGGACTGGGTGCCCGCTGCGGCCATGCCGAGCAGAAAATCAACATGGATGACTGGCTGGTGCTTCCCGGGATTTTCCTGGAGGCAGGGAAGTCTTACCTGTTCACTCTGACGGCCCATTGCTATCAGAACACCAATGCCGAAATCGTCGAGGTCAAGGCCGGAACAGCTCCTGAGGCTTCGGCGCTGACTCTGCAGATAATCAAGCAGACCACCATCAAGAGCAACCGCCTGGAGCCTTCAGTGCTTACGGGCGTAATCACTCCCGCTTCCTCCGGAGTATGGTACATCGGCGTACACGCCAAGTCAACGGCCAACAAGGGGGTGACTACCTATCATGTCATGGTGCCCCACGTATCGCTGGGCGCTCCGATGGATCCCAACTGTCCCAACGCCCCGACGGAAGTTACGCTGACTGCGGCGCAGGACGGTTCCCTGGCGGCCGGAGTAGGCTACACTGCTCCTTCCTCATCTATGGGTGGCACAAGCTATGCCGCCGGGCCTTCCGGTCCCCCCAAAATGATGAAGATGCAGGTCTTCGTAGGCGATGAGACCGAACCGCGCCAGACGATGTCTGTACCCGGTGGCTACAAGGGGACTTTCCCGCAGCCTGTCACTTTCGATGAACGAGGCGACAAGACCGTCAGGGTGATTGCCGAGGCACCCACCGGTGAACAGAGTATCGCGGTCGAGGCCACGGCCTACGTGGGTCCTTACGAGCCTAAACAGCCCTCCAACGTGCGCCTGACCGAGGTCTATCAGCCCGGTACGGTGCGTCTGGAATGGGATCCCGTCACTCAGGATGTAAACGGAAATCCGCTCCCGGCCGGTCATACCTCTTATATGGTGTTCGGTCTCGACGAGAACCGCCAGCCCGTGGCGATGCTCGAGGAACCGATTCAGTCGACCGTCTACACCTTCGACGCTCTCGAGGATGTCAGCGAGCAGCATTTCGTACAGTATTATGTCGGCACCTACAACTGGGATTTCCTTTCCTCGAAGCTCGGGACTTCTACATATATTCCCGTCGGTGTGCCCTACACTCTTCCGGTGAAATATTCCAATATGGCTGACCTGGACAACAAGGCGTGTGCTTTCGCGTCGAGAGGCTACGGCCAGTTCGGCATTGTCCGCGACGGCATAATCGTTTCGCAGGATGGCGACGGCGAGTTCTATTGCGGCCGTGCCCAGTACACCAATGACGCCGGGCTGTTACGCACGGGTATAATTTCCCTTGTGGGGGCCAAGAACCCGGAAGTTGTCCTCTACACCTACAAGGCTGTGGAGGGAGATGACAATATCGTGCAGGTTTCTGTCATCAGCAACAACCGGGAGGAGGTAATCCGGTTCGACCGTCATGACGATATGGAGGTCGGAGTGTGGACCAAGTGCCGCTACGACCTGTCCAAGTGGCGCAACAAGAACGTTCAGATTGTAGTCACTCTCGGCTGTCTCCATTTCCAGGATTCCTATGCCGACAATATCACCATCCAGGATACTCCGGACTTCGACGTGGCCGTCACTTCGCTGACCGCACCCGCGAGGATTGCCGCCGGAAAGAATTTCAATCTTACAGCTACGGTGGAGAATACCGGTTACAAGGCTGTCGGAGAATACGAAATCGCCCTTTTCCGCAACGGTGAGAAGGTAGAGACACGCACCCTTTCGGGACTGGATGTTGACGGTCTTGCAAGAGTGGAATTCACTTCGATGCTCGACAATTTCCTGGAGAACGACAAGGCCGAATATCATGTGGAGGTGGCTCTGGCTGATGACGGCAACGCTTCGAACAATGTAAGCAAGCCCGTGACCGTGGACCGCCGGCGATCGACTCTGCCCGGGCCTGAGGAACTTCAGGGCGAGGCAACTCGGGAGGGTAATCTGATTACCTGGATGCCCGTCAGCGGACCCGGCGCCGGCGAGACCTATACCGAGGATTTCGAGACAGGCGAAGCCTGGGCTCCCTATTTCGGCGACTGGACTTTCGTTGACCGTGACGGCGCTCCCCTGGGAGTTATAAATGAAATCGAAATTCCTGGAATCGAGCATGGAAAGACCACCGGTTCATTCTTTGTCTTCGACATGGAGGCATACGGGGAAACCACGTTGCAGAATCTCAACACCCACAGCGGCGACCGCTTCCTGTTCTCGCTCTACCGCAGGGATAACCGTCAGGTCGACGACTGGGTGATCTCCCCGTTGCTGAACGGCAAGGAGCAGACCGTCAGCTTCTTCGCGAAGCGTCTTGCCGAGCAGTATATGGAGGAAATCGAGGTGCTTTATACTTTCGAGGACAGCTTTAGTTATGAGGATTACACGAAAGTCGAGGGCTTCGGAATCAAGATCGTGCCTTCGGAATGGACCGAGTACACCGCCCTGATTCCCGAAGGAGCAACCCACTTCGCAATCCGCTCCCGTGCCGCCAACGGCATGATGCTGATGATCGACGATGTTACTTTCATGCCTCAGAAACCGGAACTGAAAGGCTACCATATCTACCGCGACGGCGTGCGCCTCAATGAAGCTCCGCTGGGCGAGACCTCCTATCTCGACACTTCCGCCGGAACGGATGCCCGCACCTATCATGTGTCTGCCGTCTATGCCGAGGGAGAGTCCGAACTTTCGCGCCCGCTGTCCCTGCAGTTCAGCGGTCTGTCGTCAGCCTTGGCCGAAGGATTGTCGGTAATGGTCGAGGGCCGTGACATAATCGTCTCCGGCGCCGGAATCGCTCCTGTCAGACTCGCAGCCGTTGACGGCCGCACCCTTGACAGAGCCCTGGGCGATACCCGCTTCACCGTTCCGTCCGCCGGCGTCTATCTCCTGACCGTAGGCTCCCGGACTGTTAAAGTTCTTGTGAAGTAATCCCCGGGTCTCCCGGACGCGCTCCGGGCCGCACTTCTTTATCGGCGGTGTGTCAAAATTCAAAATTTTGGCACACCGCCTTATTATTCACTCTTATCTTGTACCGCAGCCACCTGGCCTTGTGCAATACAGTTGCAATCTTAGTCTGTACGATGTTTGTTATTGACGGGATTCCTGAAATTCATCCCAGATAAGAGAGGCAAGATATTTGTCGCTGCGACACTGTAAATCCGCAATCCCTTCCTCTATCAGTTCAGCTGTATCGGATTGATAGAATATGTCAGTGGCATCTTGTAGCGATATGCCGTATATGGTATGCAGGTTTTTGATGATATTGGCGCTCTTGCTTGCCTGAAAGGCCAATCTGCTTTCTTGGGTCATAGTCGCTTGCTTTCTATATGTGTCAAACAGTTATCAAGCATTGCTTGCGAACGGATGCAATACTGTATATTGGGTTTCTCGTATTTAAGCAATCCTAATGTTTCATTTTCAGATAACTCTCCCTCAAAATATCGGTCAAGAGTCAGAATGACACGGTCGTTGGCAACACCTCCTATTATAAGGTCAAAATCTGTGTCATCGTTGCCTGCCCGACACTTGGCAACGAAATCAAGCCAGCCTTTGTCGTAACTGTCGAATTTAAGAATTTTCCAATCAGATGACTGAAATTCAAACTCATAAGAGTTCAGCCATGCTTCTTTCTGCCTACGTAGGAATCTCTGTGCGTATCTGACGGCCTGTTCATGCATGGAGGTAAGATAGAATCCTTTGCCAAAATCCAGAAAGTCCCGGGAATGATAGGTGTCAGGCTTGATTACCGACACGTTGGAAGAATGATATAGTTTCATTGGGGCAACACTCCTTTCTCTCTCATGTATTCTGTCAAGTCTTCGATAAGATAGCGGGAACTGAAAGTGTGCAACACATCATAGGATGGCACAATATACCCATACAAAATACCCGACTGTTTTAACCGTCGGTAGACTTCGCGTTGGCTTATCTTCAGCACTTGCGCGAGCTTGCTTATGCAGTAGGTAACAAATTCGAGAGTCTTAACGTCCAAATTTTAAATCTTTTTTGTTGCGGAGAATATTTATTCCATTGTAGTGTCGGGCTGCTTGCAGGAGCGGTTGTGCATACAATGACTATACCGCAAAGTTAATCATTTTTCGCGAGATAACAATGGTGCTATGTGGAGGGGAGAGGGGAGGGGGAGCGGCGCGGAAGGAGGTAGCCGGAGAGTTCCCACAGGAGGTAGAGGGGGAGGAAGACGGCCAGGAGGGTGAAGGGATCCGAGGTGGGGGTGATGACGGCGGCCGCTATCACGAGGGCTACGATGGCGTGTCGCCGGAAGCGCGAGAAAAAGCTCCGGTCGAGCAGCCCGATGCGCCCCAGGGCCCAGGTCAGGACCGGGATTTCAAAGGTTATTCCCATGATGAGGAGCATGGACATGAAGTTGTCGATATAGGAGTCAAGGGTTATGGTGTTGGGGATGTCGGCCGACAGCTGGTAACCGGCAAGAAAGCGGAGGGTCAGGGGGAATATCAGCCAGTAGGCCACGGCCATGCCGAGAAAGAAAAGCGCGTTCCCGGCCACGAAGGCTGCCCCGGCATTGCGTCTTTCCCGCGGATAAAGGGCCGGGGCCACGAAGCACCACAGGATATAGACCAGCAGAGGAAAGGTCACTATGACCGCAAGCTGGCACGACAGGGACAGATGGATGAAAAACTGCGAGGCCAGCTGGGTGTTGATGAGGCTGACATGAAAATCGGCGGAGGTTGCCGCGGTGTCGCCCCCGAGGGCCGCAAGGCGGTCGAAGGCCGTATAAAGAGGGAAAGAGCCGTGGCACGGGGCCAGAATCACCGAATCGAAAATCCGCGGCATGGCGATGAATATGGCGACAGCGGCCACGAGAATTGTCGCGCCCATCCGGAACAGCACGGCGCGGAAGGCGTCGAGATGTTCCCAGAATGTCATTTCCTTGTTGTCGCTCATGAATTGTCGCTGTGGACGGGGAGAAACTGTAACCGCGGAGTTGTGGCCCCGGAGGCGATTATTTCTTTTGCGCCGGAGTGTCGCTGGTATCGACGGTATCGGAGGCTTTCTTCACTTCCTCGGTGGCGTCGTTGAGGCCCTCCTTGAAATTACGGACGCCTTTGCCGAGACCTTTCATTAGTTCGGGGATTTTCTTGCCGCCGAAAAGCAGCAGTACGACCAGGGCGATTATAATCCACTCGGAGCCGCCGGGAAGGCTCAAAAGGGGTATGAGGTTCAGTAGCATAGAGGTAAAGTTGCGTAATTTTGAATGGTTCTGAAAGCAAAGTTACGCCATTTGGGCTGAATAACATCGCGATATGGGATTTTTTTTGTACCTTTGCGGTCGGTTTTAAAGATATTTAATTAAACCGAATAATAATCATTCAGATACCACAGTTATGAAAGCATTCGTGTTTCCCGGCCAGGGAGCGCAGTTCGTAGGCATGGGCAAGGACCTCTACGAACAAAGCGCCGAGGCTAAGGAGATGTTTGAGAAAGCAAACGAAATACTCGGCTTCCGCATCACGGACCTGATGTTCGACGGCACCGAGGAAGACCTCAAGCAGACCAAAGTGACCCAGCCCGCTGTCTTCCTCCACTCGGTGATCCTTTCCAAAGTCATCGGCGACGAGTTCAAGCCCGATATGGTTGCCGGTCACTCCCTGGGCGAGCTGTCGGCCCTGACAGCCGCCGGCGCCCTCAGCTTCGAGGACGGCCTGCGTCTTGTAAGCGCCCGTGCCCGCGCCATGCAGAAAGCCTGCGAGGCCAAGCCTTCCACTATGGCCGCTATCATCGCTCTCCCCGACGAGAAAGTCGAGGAAATCTGCGCCGCAACCGAGGGTGTGGTTGTCGCCGCCAACTATAACTGCCCGGGCCAGATTGTGATTTCCGGCGAAATCGAGGCTATCAACAAGGCCTGCGAGGCCGCCAAGGCTGCCGGAGCCAAGCGTGCCCTTCCCCTCAAGGTCGGTGGCGCTTTCCATTCCCCGCTGATGGAGCCCGCCCGTCAGGAACTTGCCGAGGCCATCGCCGCCACCGAGTTCCATGCTCCGGTATGCCCCGTATATCAGAACGTTGACGCGCTTCCCCACACTGACCCCGCCGAAATCAAGGCAAACCTCATCGCACAGCTCACCGCTCCCGTGCGCTGGACCCAGTCGGCCAGGAACATGATTGCCGACGGCGCCACAGAGTTCGTTGAACTCGGCCCGGGCAAGGTCCTTCAGGGTCTTGTCTCAAAGGTCAGCCGCGACGTGACCGTCTCCGGCAAACAGTAATCCCGGACCCTGTACCGACAACCATAACTTCGCAATACAAAAAGCAGTGTACTGCCCTTTCCCGGGCGGCACATTGCTTTTTTATTCTATGACCGAAAAAGAGATTTAAATTTGCAGGCCTGCGGCATGAAATTGTTGGATTTTTTGGAAAATGCGCCATCCCTTTGCCTGAACGAAAAAGTTTGATTAATTTTGCAGACGGTAAATCTCATACCATTTTTTTATAGCTGAACCAACTTACATTCTTTTTCACTTAAAATCTTTACCTAAATTCATGAGAAAGGTTAATCGGGCACTCCTCGGGGCGATTATGGCCCTGACGGCAGGCGCCGCCTCTGCGGGAACTTTCGTCGGCGACCGTACCGACTTCCGCGACGAGACAATCTACTTTGCCATGACCACCCGTTTCTATGACGGTGATCCCAACAACAACGTATATTGCTGGGACGGAGTAAAAAACATCAATGACCCCGAATGGCGCGGTGATTTCAGAGGTCTCATCAACAAACTTGACTACATCAAGGCTCTGGGATTCACAACCGTGTGGATTACGCCTATCGTAGAGAACGGTTCCGGCCTCGACTACCACGGCTATCATGCGATGGACTTCTCGAAAATCGATCACCGCTACGTAGCCAAGACCGCTACCGACGCAGATGCCGATGTGGCTTTCCAGGAACTTATCGACGAGGTCCACAAGCGTGGCATGAAGCTGGTGCTTGACATCGTTCTCCAGCACACCGGCAACTTCGGCGAGAACTATCTCTGCAAGATGTTCAAGAAGGATTATTCCAAGGACCTGGGGGATATCAATGCCTCCATGCTGGTGGTTCCCCGCAGTGAAGGGGGACAGCTGCCCGACAATTATCCCGATATGCTTCCCGCCGACCAGTACGGTACCCGACTGGCCATGATGAAGAACAGCGACTTCACCAACCGCGATATCCACAACTACTGGCACCACAAGGCTTGGTTCGACTGGGATGACCCCTCCCGCTGGTGGGGACAGATCGCAGGAGACTGCGTGGACCTCAACACCGAGCATCCCACGGTGACCAACTATATCGTGGAGTGCTACTCCCGCTTTATCAAGATGGGTGTGGACGGCTTCCGAATCGACACCGCCGGACATATTCCCCGTCTTTCCTTCAACAAGATGTTCCTTCCTCAGCTGCTGGCCGCTTCCGAGACTCCCGAAGCCAAGGCCAAGCGCGGCAATACCCCCTTCTTCATGTATGGTGAGGTCTGCGCCCGCTCCATGGAGGTAATCTATCGCGGCGAGAACTATAACTGCTCCCCCTGCTACTACACCTGGAAGGAATCCAAAGACTACCCCTGGGACATGGATCCCAAGTCGTGGGACGATGTCGTCGCTATCCCCCTGGAAAAGGAACAATCCCAGGATTATATAACCGTAAGCGGTCACACCAACTGGAAATCCGTGCTTCAGTCGGGCAAGGATGACCTGGGCCACGCCGACGCCATCCTCCGCAAGAGTAACAATGCCCTGCTCGACGGCAACGAATACCACACTCCCGACCATTCCGATTTCTCCGGCATGAGCGTCATCGACTTCGCCATGCACTGGAACTTCAACTCCGCAACGGGAGCATACGGCGTGCGCCATCAGGACAACCTTTACAATGACGCCACCTACAATGTCGTCTATGTGGATTCCCATGACTACGCCCCCGACAGCAACTACCGCTTTACCGGCACTCAGGACACCTGGGCCGAAAACCTTTCGCTGATGTTCACTTTCCGCGGTATTCCTTGTATCTACTACGGCTCCGAAGTCGAGTTCCAGAAAGGAAAGGATATCGACAAGGGCGCTGTCATCGCCCTCAAGGAATCGGGCCGCGCCTATTTCGGAGGCTTCATCGAAGGTGATGTAAAGGTAACCGACTTCGCCGAATACACCGGAGCCACCGGCAACATGGCCTCCACCCTGTCTTACCCCCTTGCGCGCCATATCCAGCGCCTCAACAAGATCCGCGCCGCCGTGCCCGCTCTCCGCAAGGGCCAGTACAGCAATGAAGGCTGCTCGGGCAAAATGGCCTTCAAGCGCCGCTATGTAGACGGCAAGACCGACTCCTACGTACTGGTTACCATCAGCGGCGACGCTACATTCACCGGTATCCTCAACGGCCGCTATGTGGACGCCGTTACGGGCGACGTGAAGACTGTCAGCGACGGCACTATGTCCGTCAGCTGCTCCGGCAAGGGTAACCTCCGCGTATATGTACTCGACACCGCCAAGACTCCCGCTCCCGGCAAAGTCGGCGTGGACGGCAAGTATCTCTACGCTTCCTCCTCCGTGGAAGAACCATGGAACGAATGGCCTGACGAGACTATGCCCGAGGAAACCTGGACCCAGAAACCCACCGGCGGGGACACTCCCGGCGGAGACCGCGAGGAACCCGATCCTGTTATCGAGCCCGCTATGGCTGACGGCGAGCAGGCTGTCTTCTTCGAGCATGAATCCTGGAATCCCGCTACCGCATGGATCTGGACCGACGCCAAGAACTATACCGGCGGCAACTGGCCCGGCCAAAGCCTGACCTATCTTGGCAACAATGTCTACAAATGGACTTATTCGGGAGACGACGAGATTCCCGAAACCGCCAAAATAATTTTCAGCAACCGCGGCAACAACCAGACCGACAAGGACGGCTTCAAGTTTGTCAACGGCGGTTATTACAACGCCAACGGCTATGTGAAAACCATCGAGGCCGTAAATGACGAGCCTGTAGTCAAGTTCAGCCCCAAAGGCGGGGAATTCAAGGCCGAGACCCTGACGGTGACCGCTACTGTCTCCAACGCCACTTCCGCCTGGTATCGTGTCGACGGCGGTGCCCAGGTCAACATCTCCGGCAATTCCGCTACGTTCACTATCGGACAGGGTGTGGAATTCGGCAAGACCATCACCGTAGACTGGAGCGCTACCGGCGCAAAGGGAACGCGCACCGGAAAAGCCGTCTACACCAAGCTTGATCCCAACGCCTCCACCACCTGGACTTTCTACTACGACAACCGCAACAGCACCTCCTGGCAGAAAGTCTACGCCTACGTATGGGATTCCGGAAATAACTCCAAGAACTATCTTGGCGAATGGCCCGGCACCGAAATGACTCCCGACGGTAACCGCTACAAGATTTCCTTTACCACTACCGACAATCTTGTCCGTCCGATGATTATCTTCAACAACGGAGGCGGCGAGCAGACGGCTGACCTTACAGCTGTCAACAACGGCCTCTATACCCGCAGCGGCCTCGACAACTCGGGTATCATCGACGTAGCCGCCGGTTCCGCGATGAAGATATATGCAAGCGGTTCCGCTATCGTTGTGGAATCCCCTGCGGACACATACGTCACCGTGGCTACGGTTGACGGCCGCGTACAGACCCGTGAGGTTTCCGCCGGTATGAACGTCTTCACCGACTTCGCCCCCGGCTTCTACATCGTCAACACCACCAAGCTCTACCTCCGCTAATCCACCTCTTTCAGGAGACATCCCAGTCTCCGGGTTAAATAATATTGGGGCCGCGTCACAATTGACTGCGGTCCCAATTATTTTTTGTAATTTCTCCAACAGATATTTGTCTTTACAAATCTTAATTTTTATATTTGCAAAATCACACTAAATTTAACACAAATGAAGATGAAATACATACTTACCATTTTAGGGATTCTCTCATTGATGGGATTTTCCTCTTGTCATGACCAGGAAGATTATGATGAACCGATAGGGTACTTCAAAACTCTTGGTGGCGATATGCTTCCTGTGATTGTATCCGCTGAGGCCGGTGAGATACAGATTTCCATGGAAGGGACAAACACGGAAAAGATTATCCCCATCGTCTTTATTGCCGATGAGGAGGAAAAGTATCATAAGACACCTTATCAATGGGACGTTTATGAGGAAGAAGGAACAGCTCTAATTCCCTCAACGGTATATAAGGAAGCTGGTTATGCGGAATATCCCAATTCATTGGATTTCGGTTATCGGTTCCAATGGGCTACTTTTTCAACATACAAGCCCTCGGGCGACCATACAGGTGTTCTGAAGATAAAATATGATGAGAATCCTACTGATCAGTGTCGATGGATCTGGGTATTTCTAAAAAATGAGAAATCCGGGACATTAGCTTTAATGCAAGAACCTAAATCCTGACAGCACTCTCGCCATCCGGACGAAAAACAAGGCGATGTGCCAAATTTTTGAATTTTGACACATCGCCTGGCTTTTTCCTGTGGCGGTCAACCGGAGAATCAGGGGAGGAGGACTTTCCGGATTGAAGAGCCGCGGCGCTCGATGAAGATGCCGCCGGCGGGACGGGCTATGCGGCGTCCCTGGAGATCGAAGTATTCGGCGGGGGCGTCGGAGGCGGTGCTGTCGGCGGCGATGTTTCCTACGGAACCGCTGTCGGCATACCGGAGGTTATCCATGCAGAAATATGTCGGCACGTATTCGTTGCTGGATTCGATGGAGACGGTTATCTTCTTTACTTTTCCCAGGGGAGAGAGGTCGCAGTGGACCCACTTGTCAAGGATGAAATGCTTCGAGGCGTCATTGTCGCGGAAGTCGGCGAGATTGAATTTTACGGACTTTCCGTTGTCCCCCTTGAAGATTACGGTATGGTAATCCCCTTTGGCAAACGGCGAGGAGAAGCCGTCGCCGGAAGAAGCGGATGTGTAGAGATACATATTGTTGGTCAGGTCGCACCCTTCGAGTTCGGCGCCCTCCTCGTCGGCCAGGATGGTGATTTCAGCGCGGGCGTAGGAGGGATATCCGACCATGAAGCCTTTCCCCTCGGCCGCTCCCCCTGGAGCGGAGTTGAACTGGTCCTCGAAATAGGTGGCGCCGTTGAAGTCCCTGTCGGTTGTTTCCGAGACCATGAATCCTCCGCAGAAATTTCCCATCGCCGGGCTGAACGTGTTGGTGAAGGAGAATCCTCCGCTGTAAAATTTGGATTCGGAGGCATACGGGTCGTCATAGACGCGTCCGGGCCAGAAGGTTTTGCCCTCCTCGACAAGCCCTTCGAAACCGGCGGTTTCCCTCAGCCCGTAGACATCCACTTCGGCGTAGGCGGTACCGCTGACCCCTTTGCTGTCGGTAACCGTAAGGGTCAGTACCGAAGGCCGGTCCAGGGTGAGAGTAAGCGTCTCGTCGGAGCCCAGGAGGTCACCGGCGGCGTTCTTCCACTGATAGGTGTAGGGGGCTGTGCCGTCGACATCGTAAAGAGCCAGGGTGATGTTCTCCCCGGCATGGATCGGTCCGAAGTCATCGAGTTCGACTTCGAGATAGTCGGCGGCGCTTACTCCTGCGGCGCACATTGCCGCAAGAGGCAGAAGTAAAAATTTTTTCATTGCGAATTATAGATAATAGTTTACTTTTTCCTCGAAAGCATTATCGCAAGCTACGTTCCGGCAGGTCTTCTGACTTACTCCGGCCTTAGGGTCATCATCCCTTCCCAGGCTCCTGTGGCGGAGTCCAGTGGAATGTGACAGGCCTGACGGGCGCCGGTAAACCGGCCTAACCGTGGAGAATACAGCAGCGGGACTGTCCGGGATTCCCACCCGGTTCCCTATTAAGCGGCCCCGCGGGCCGCGCCGAATCGTATCGCAAAGTTACTCCTTTCCCCGCAATCCTCCAAAATTTTCCGCCACATTTCCCCGTGCAAGGTCCGCGGGAAATACGCCGCCGTCCGGCGTGTATGTCGGTATGTCGGGGCAAAAAGGGCGCCGTAACCGCCGGGATGACGGCTGCCGCAAGACTGTCGGACATGGGAAAGGAATCAGTACCAGCGGATACCGTTGGACTGGGAGGAGCGCTTGTCGTATTTGAGGTCGGAGAGGAGGGACGACTTGACGGCGATGTGGAAGTTGTAGCTCTTGTAGGGGCCTATGGGGATAACGGACGCACGCATGGTGAAGCAGTGGAGGTCGCGGGAGATGTTGAGGTTCATGTAGGCAAGTTTGTGGGTCTCGAAATCGTAGGAGGCCGTGGCGGAGAATTCCCAGTTCTTGGTCGGGCGGATATTTCCCGAGAGACTCAGGTTCTGGGTAATCTTGCCGTTGTATTCCATCTTTTCGTAGTTGAAATCGCCATAGCTGTAATTGATGGAGTAGTTGACGCTCAGGCTCCAGGGCACACTCCAGGGCACATAGCCGTCGGCGTCGAGCTGGAGGTCGTCGCCCGAATTGTCGCCGTTGTCACGCGGGGAGCGCGGACGCCCCCCGGAGGTGTCGTCGAAGGAGGAACCTCCGTTGTTGTCATCGTCTTTTTTCCCCTTGTCGGCGTCCTTCTTGTCTTTGCGCTTGAAGGTGTCGTTATTGAACGTGTATGAGAAGGAGGTCCCGGTCGATGACAGACGTCCGATTCCTTTGCCGGCTTTCCATCGGGGGATATTGACACGCACGGGATTCCCGGCGGAGTTGAGCTGATAGGTGTAGACGTCCCAGGTGGCGTTCAGGTTGAGGTTGAACTGCTTGGTCAGGCGCAGGAGCAGGGAGGTGTTGATATTGCTCCAGTTCAGGGAGTCTGCCGCGAAGTTATAGCTTTGCGAGACGGTGAAATTCTCGATGAGCGATACCTTCTTCTCGCCGATGGAGTCATTGGTCTTGACTTTCATCTCCAGGTTGTTGGCCAGCGAGAAAGAGACCGCGCCGGTCTTTCCCTGGCCCGGGACGCCGAACAGCGAGTTGGGGAAGAGGGAGTATTTGCGGGTCTGGGGATTGCCCTGGGTGTCGGTGTAGGAATATTGACCGTAGTAGCCGAACCAGGGGGAAGAGAAGTCAGGGGCGTAGGAGAAAGAGACCGTAGGGGTCATCACGTGGCGGATCATCTTGACCTTGTCTCCCAGGAAGGGGAGCGGCTGGAAGAATCCGTAGATTTTAGTGTCGAGCGATACGGAGCTTGTGAAGTCCCAGACGTTATAGAAGCTGTAAGTCGTGTCGCAGATTTCGGCGGACTTGGCCGGATCCCACTCGCGGCGTATCTTCGACGTGTACATTCGGTCGGTGATGTTGATCGAGGGGGTCAGGTTGAAGTATTTGAAAAGGTTGAAGGTGGCGGAAATCGGGATGTTGTGCTTCATGCCGTTGCGCCAGTCCTTTATCAGGGATTTCTTGAAAAACTCGTCCTGCTTGGCCGTAAGGGAGTTCTGGAGCTGTCCGGAGTAGGACATACGGATTTTCTCATACCACTTCTCGTCGCCGACAGGTTTCTTGCGCTTGAACGGATAGGTCTGCGACATGGAGACGTTCAGGTTCGGGAACGACACCGACAGGGTGGAGTCCTGGGTGCGCTGCGAGAGGTTCAGCGAAGTCGAGAGTTGCCATTTCGACTGGGGGAAACGGTATGAGAGGTTGATTGTGGAGCTTTTGGTGTTCTCGGTGAAAGCGTTGGAATAGTAGGCGTTGACCGAGGAGCGGGAGTAGCCCGAGGTGGTGAAGTTCACCGATGCCGACAGGGTCATGTTGGGGTTTGACTTGGCGTCCTGGGTGTGGCTCCAGAGGACCTGGAAGTTGGTCGCCGTTGAATAGTCGGGGTCCCCCTTCTCGCCGTTGATGGTCTTGAGGTAGTTGACGTTGAAGTGGCCGTTGAATTTGTACCGCTTGTTGTAGGTCGACTGGGCCGAAAGTCCCCAGGAGCCTTTGGTGTAGATTTCTCCGGTGAGGGCCAGGTCGATGTAGTCGTTGATGGCGAAGTAATAACCGCCGTCGCTGAGGTAGAATCCGCGGTTGTAGTCATCGCCGAACGTGGGGACGATTACGCCCGAGGCGTATTTGTCGCTGAAAGGGAAATAGCCGAAGGGGACGGCCAGCGGCAGGGGGAGTCCGGCCAGCACCATATAGGCCGGTCCGGTGACGATATTTTTCTTCGGGCGCACTTTGGCACGGGTCAGCTGGAGGTAGAAGTGGGGACACTCGTGGTCGTCGCAGGTGGTGTAGCGGCCGTTCTCGACGTAGAAATCCTCCCCGTCGGTCTTCTTGGTGGTGCCTCCGGTGAGATATCCCTCACCCTGCTGGGTGATGACGTTGGTTATATATCCGCGCTTGCTCTTGAAGTTATAGCGCATGGTCCCTGACTCGTAGGCCGTCCCGGCTTCCTCGAACACAGGGGAACCGACAACTTCTCCCAGCGAGTCCTCCACGCCGACGGCGTAGACTTCCGACTTGGCCATGTCCAGTTCGATGTCTTCGGCGGTGAGTTTCAGGTCGCCGTAGTCGATCTGGCCGTCGCCGTACATGAACGTCATCTCGCGGCCGACCATAATCATGGAGTCTTTCGAAGAGAAGACCACCTGATTGTCAAGGTCGACCTGCTGCCGCCGGATGCGGGAGCCGGCTACGGTGTCGCGGATGAAGTTCATCGGTCCTGAGCCGCGTCGCTGGGGGGCGGGGAGGGCGGCGGAGTCCACTGGGAGGTTTCCCGCGGAATCGGCGGGGAGAGAATCTCGCCGCAGCCCGGCTACGGAATCGGCGTAGGCCATAAGGGAGGAGTCGCGGGCCAGGGTAGCCATCAGCGAGTCGCCCGCCGGCATCGCGGAAAGTGCGGTCTGAAGAGTCCCGCCGGGAAGCGAAGGGACGGAATCAGCCGTCTCCCGGGCGGCTCTTAGCGCCCGGGATGCCTTGTTCCCGTCGCGGGAAAACAGGTTCGCCGCGACGAAAAATGATATGAGCAGGAATATTATATAGTACTGAGACCGTTTCAAAACGCCACAAAGTTACGATTTTCCCCTCAATTGGACCTCTTTTCTCCGCTACTTTTTCGCGGCAATATTGACAAACTCTGAAAAAATATCCCGCAATACCTTGATTTACACAGTGAAGATTGTTATATTTGTGATATCTAACCCAAACATACAAATGATCATGGCAGACAACAGAGATTCACAGACGATGACCGTAGGGCGTTTTCCGTCGCTGCAGGCCGCCGAGCTTGCCGCCGGGATGTTGAGGACCAACGGAGTACCGTGTGAGGTCGGAGGAGGCACACTCGCTTCCGTATTACCGCTGACCGACACCTGGACCCCCATAGAGCTTATTGTGCCGCAGGAATGCGCTGCCCGGGCGCGGGAACTGCTGGCCTCGCACGGCGACGGCCAGTGATGTCCCACTTTCCGGGGCCGTCAGAGGGAGTTCTGGAATTTGGTGGGGGACATCCCCGTCAGATGCTTGAAATATTTGCCGAAAGAGGACTGGTTGGAAAAGTTGAGTTCGTAGGCTATCTGCTGGACGTTCTTGCCCGAGTAGCGCAGAAGGTTCTTAGCTTCCTGGAGAACATACTGGTCGATCCACTCGGCGGCGGATTTGCCGGTGGCTTCCTTGATGATCAGAGAGAGATACTTCGGGGAGATGAACATCTTTCCGGCGTAGAAGCCGATTGAGCGGTGGACGCGGTGATAGTCGCGGACCAGGCGCAGGAAGGTAAGGGCGTAGGTGAGCTTGCGCGCCTGGGGATGGCGTGTGACCGTCTGGTTTGCCGCTTCCTCTCCGAGGGCCATCATCTGATAGCAGGCGGCCGAGGCCAGCGAGCGGGCGATGTTGCGGTTGTAGTTGTTCTTTTCCAGGGCGTTGACGTGGAGCAGGTCGAAATATCGCATCAGCAGCGACAGCTGGGAGGAGGTCAGCTGCATCAGCAGATTGTTGTTGGTGAAAAGGGAGGTGCTGATGGTGTTGAGGTCGATGTTGAGGTCATTGATGAAATGGGTGGAGAGGAAGAGCAGGTATGCTTCCAGTTCCTCCCCCTCCCAGCCGAGGGGCTTGAAGACCGTGTCCGGCGGAATGAACAGGATTGAGTTCGGCTCTACGGTTATCTCGCTGAGATTGATGGTCACTTTCAGGGTGCCTTTCACGGAGATAAACATCGTCAGGCCGTCGAAACGACGCGCCACCGGATCTTCGAAGCGCGTGCTGGCCGAGGTGATTTTGGTCAGGATGTAATCCTCTTCCAGATGGCTGTAATCGTCAGCCACCTTTTTAAGTATTGTCAGTTGCGAAAGTCTGATTGGCGTTTCGTCCAGTTCCATTACTTTTTTCATGCGGCAAAATTACCGTTTTCTTCCAAAATCTTCAAATATTTTTCCGATTGGTTGTGGGAATCAGTGCAAAAGGACAGAAAATTCTACTTTCGGGCGAAATCTGATGGGAATCTCCGTAACGGACTGGCCGGGCGCTCTTTCAGCGACTCGAATCCCGGTGCATCGGTGAAAGCAGATCTGCCCTTATGATTGCCGCGGACGCGGCTGGAGCGCCCAGAACGCGCTGTAAGACAGCCGGATCAGCCCTGGTGGTGTCTCCGGCCACGTGGCCGCTTATGTCTGTGGCGTAGGCGGGGGAAACGGAGCGCAGCGCCGAGAATCCCACCCCGGGAAAAGAGGTGTCCGCCGCGGTGTCGCCGCGGGTATCGGCCGGTAATGCGCCCATCATGTCGAGCAGGGTGGGGTAAACATCGACCTGCCCCATCACCCGGTCGCGCTTTCCGCTGACGGGAGCGTTCAGGACGATCAGCGGTACGTAGGAATCTGCATCCACAAGGGCGTTCATCTCCGGGGAATAACCCCGGATCGCATCGCGCCAGGTAGCGAGCGCCTCATGGTCTCCGGCTATGGCGATTATCGTCTCCGGGTAGTCGGGACGCGAGCGCAGATAACCGATGAAATCTCCCAAGGCACCGTCGGTATAGTTGATGGCTGTTATATATTCGGTCAGATGGTCGGGGTAACTCTCTTTGAGCCGTATGCGGCGGTGTTCCTCCGGGATTGTGAAGGGGAAATGGCTGGAGTAAGTGATTATTTCCACGAATGCGTTCTCTCCTTCGGGCCATATCTCCCCGGCTTTCATCTTGTCGGCCACCTGGCGCAGGAAACTGCCGTCGGAGGGATTGCGCGGATGGCCGAACGATTCCGAGGCATCCCAACTGTCGCGGAAACGGGTCTCGTCGATGTCGAACCGCCGGGCTATCGCTCCCTGGTTCCAGGTCGTGGCCCGGTCGCCGCTGAGAAGATAACTTTTCGTTCCTCCGGAGAGCCTGAGAGCTTTGGCAAGATGGGGATAGGTGGCTTCAGGGAAGCGCATCGAGAAGACGAAGTCGGCCATCGGGCGGAGTCCCGCCGTCATAAGCAGCTGGCCGTCGATGCTGCGTCCGGGACCTACCTGCGACAGTACCCGGGGCGCGAACCATACTCCGGCACTGTCGGCCAGCAGCCGGTTGAGCGCCGGAGTGATTTCCTGACCTTCGACCCGCGCTCCCAGGGGCCATGACTCCAGCGATTCCACGATAATCATAACCAGGTTCCGGCGCGGCTCCACAGAGGGGCGTTCTTCTCGGGCCAGACGCCGCTGTTCCCCGAGAAACCGCAGGGCGCTGTTGCGCTCTTCGTCGCTGACGGGCCGGTTGCTCTCCATCAGGTCGGCGAGAACCGACACCGGGAGGGTATAGACCACCGGAGGTGTGGCGCGGTAATAGCATTCCCCTTTGAGATATTCGATATGGGCCAGCGGAGCGCGGCCGAACATGGCCGTTACTCCGCAGAGCAGACAACCGCACCCCAGAGTGGCGCCCCACGCTTTCCAGGCCTTTTGCGGACTGTCCTTACGTATCAGCCACAGCGTCAGAACCGTAATCAGCGGAAAAACAAGGTCGGCCCACTGGAGCGAGTGGGTTATCGCGTCGCCGAATTCGGCGACGTTTCCCGCCAACAGATAGCTTGCCGGAGGTATCGGCATGAAATATGTACGCCCGTACATAAGGTTCGCCAGGGCCAGCAGATCCGCTACCGCAAGCACAGCCCCGAGGGCTGCGAGGCCGTGGCGCCGCAACATCGCGGGCGCTCCCATCAGCAGCGCAAGCACGGCGCCGTAAAGATAGGTCTGGACAAAGCCGAGTCCGCGGAACGAGGTGGCCATGCTCCACAGCAGGTCAAAGGCAAGCACGGTGGCGAAGCATCCGGCCCACGCGATGGTGAACCGTCTGTTCCACAGGTTTTTCGGAAACAGATGGCGGAAAATATTCTTCATTTCTCTGACAGGGTAGCGGTACGGTGAGACGGCGTGTGGGGATCAGCGGTTGGAGGGGAGTCCGAGAGAGAAGAGGGCGAAATCGTAGATTACGGGATCCGCGGGGTTGAAGCCGCGCAGGATTTCGGTCAGCTCTACGGTGGAGCGGCGGTCGTTGGCGTTGCGGGTGAGCAGCCCGAGTTCGCGGGCGGTGTCCCCTACATGGACATCCAGGGGGATGAAGAGCTGTGCGGGCGTAATTACATCCCAGACTCCGAGATCCACGATGCTGTCCCTGCGTACCAGCCAGCGCAAGGCCATGTTGAGGCGCTTGAGAGCCGTGGTCTTCAGGTTCTGCGGCAGACATCGCGACAGGGTGACTTCGGGATGCGAGGCGTTGGCCTCGGCAAGCTGTCCGTTGATGGCTTCGGCCAGCGCCCAGGAGGGGAATTCAGCCTGGGCGATACCGCTGGCGCGGGCGAAATCCTGCAGGGAGCCGTAGCGTTTGTAAATCGGGTGGAGTCCGCGGAGGAATCCGCGTAGGTCGCGGGCGAAGAACGTGCGGTGGATGTTCATGTCGGGAATCTCCTCGTAGGCTCCTTCAAGCAGAAATGCCGCGGGGTCATAGTCCATCAGACGGAGCATTTTCTCGATATCGGTGCAGATCATCTTGCGGTTCCCCCACGCCACAGTGGAGGCCAGCAGGGAGACAATCTCGATATCGGCCAGGCGGTCGAAGCGGCGGGGAAACTGTACAGGGTCGGCGGCGATGAAGTCGGGGCTGTTGAACCTCGCGGCTTCCCGGTCGAGCAGTTCCCTGAGTTCCTCGCGGCTCCCCTCGAATCCTTTTTCCATAATAAATCGGTATCATATCATGACACTACCGCCGGGCTGCGTAAAGCCAGGCGGTAGTGTAGGTGTCTGTCGGTTATTTCTTTCTGGGAGACTGGCGGGCGATGCGCAGCACCTGGGCCGAGCGGGCCGGCAGGTAGAGCTTCAGCCATTCCTTGCCGATGGGCTGGTAGAGGGGATCGGGCATCGTGAAGTGTTCCACCTTTTCGTCAATGTTGCCGTAGCCGCCGAACCGGGGAGCGTCGGAGGACAGCACCACCTTGTATTTGCCGGCGGGGGCGAGGATACCGTAGTCGCTGAACGACTTGTCGGGCGAGAAATTGAACACGAAGACGAGGTTGCCGCGCCGGAAGGCGAGTACCTGGTCGTCATCCTTTTCCCAGAGCTTTTCGATCGGGAGGGCCTGGAAGTTGTTCACTCCGGCCACGAGTTCCACCATAGCGTTGTCGAAGGCGTTGAGGAACTTGTATTTGAGTTCCTGACGGTCCACGAGGTCCCACTGGCGCCGGGCATATTTATAGCTCCATCCGTTCCCTTCACGGGGGAAGTCGATCCATTCGGGATGGCCGAATTCGTTGCCCATGAAGTTGAGGTAGCCGCCGTTGATTGTCGCCAGGGTGACAAGGCGGATCATCTTATGGAGGGCCATGCCGCGGGAGACGATCATATTGTCATCATCAACCATCATATGCCAGTACATTTCCTTGTCGATCAGACGGAAAATCACGGTCTTGTCGCCGACAAGGGCCTGGTCGTGGCTTTCGACGTAGGAGATGGTCTTCTCCTCATAGCGCCGGTTGGTGAGTTCCCAGAAGATTGAGGTCGGATGCCAGTCTTCGTCTTTCTTTTCCTTGAGGGTTTTGATCCAGTAGTCGGGGATACCCATGGCCATGCGGTAGTCGAAGCCGATGCCGCCGTCCTTTATTTTCTGGGCGAGGCCGGGCATACCGCTCATTTCCTCGGCGATAGTGATTGCGTGGGGGTTGACCTGGTGGATGAGTTTGTTGGCCAGGGTCAGGTAGGTGATCGCGTTGGTGTCCTGTCCTCCGTCGTAGTAGTCGGCGTAGGAGCCGAAAGCTTTCCCCAGACCGTGGTCATAGTAGAGCATCGAGGTAACTCCGTCGAAGCGGAAGCCGTCGAAACGGAATTCCTCCAGCCAATATTTGCAGTTGGAGAGGAGGAAGTGCAGGACCTCGTTCTTGCCGTAGTCGAAACAGAGGGAGTCCCATGCGGGATGCTCGCCGCGGTGGTCGGGGTAGAAATAGAGGCTGCGGGTTCCGTCGAGGCGTCCCAGTCCCTCGTTCTCGTTCTTGACGGCGTGGGAATGGACGATGTCCATGATGACGGCGATTCCCAGCTCATGGGCGCGGTCGATGAGGCTCTTGAGTTCCTCGGGAGTGCCGAAGCGGGAGGATGCGGCGAAGAAGGAGGAGACATGATAGCCGAAGGAGCCGTAGTAGGGATGTTCCTGGATGGCCATCACCTGGATGGCGTTGTAGCCGTCGGCGGCGATGCGCGGGAGAATCTTGTCGCGGAACTCTACGTAGCTGCCGACCTTCTCCTCCTGCTGGGCCATGCCGATATGACATTCATAGATGAGGAGGGGCCGCGTGTCGGGCACGAATTCCTCAATGGTCCATTTATAGGAGGCCGGAGCCCAGACCTGAGCGGAGAAAATTTTCGTCTCGGGGTCCTGGACCACGCGGGTGGCGTAGGCGGGGATACGGTCTCCCTGACCGCCGGGCCAGTGGACGCGCATCTTGTAGAGCTGCCCGTGGCGTAGGGCTTTGGCCGGCAGCTTCACTTCCCATACGCCGTTGCCGACGGGAGCGAGGGCGTACTCCGGTTTCTCCTCCCATCCGGAGAAGTCGCCGATAAGACTGATGGCTGTGGCGTTGGGGGCCCATTCGCGGAACACCCATCCGCCGCGCGGGTTTACACGGTGGAGGCCGAAATATTTATGGGCGTTTGCAAAATCGTTAAGGTTGCCGCTGGCCTGGGTCAGTTCCTTCTCCTTGCGGAGGGCGTCCTCGTGGCGCCCGTCGATAGCGGGTGCGTAAGGTTCCAGCCAGGGGTCATTCTTGTAGATTGCTAATTTTTTCTTCATGAGATTATTGGTAGGGGGGTAAGGGCTTATGGATGTCTTGTCGACAACCAGAGCCAAAATTAACATTTTTATCTTAAACCGCCAAGCCGTTAAAGTAAAATTTCACAGAGATTGGGATTTTTTGTAACTTTGCATCATGACAGACGACGAAAGGTTTATGACCGCGGCTCTGGCCGAAGCCCGGGAGGCGTTCGACGCGGGGGAAATCCCCGTGGGAGCGGTCGTGGTCTGCGGCGGACGGATTATCGGCCGGGGCCATAACCTGACCGAACGGCTCACCGACGTCACCGCCCACGCCGAGATGCTCGCCCTGACGGCTGCTGCCCAGACCTTAGGGGGAAAATACCTCCCGGAGGCCACGCTGTATGTCACCGTGGAGCCGTGCCTGATGTGTGCCGGCGCCATCGGGTGGGCGCAGGTAGGGCGCATCGTCTACGGCGCCTCCGACCCCAAACGGGGTTTCTCCGTCATGACCCAGGGCGCTCCCCGACCGCCGTTCCATCCTCGGGCCACGGTGACCTCCGGAGTCCTCGCCGGAGAGTGCGCCGACCTGATGAAGCGTTTCTTTTCCGGTCGCCGTTGACTCCCCCGCATTGATAATATTCTTTAAGATAAGGCTATAAAGCAATGTCTGACACTCAGAAAGAGAATACTTCCGACGTCCGCCATCCCGGTAAAAAAGGGGGATGGGCAGGAAAGATAATAAAGTTCATAGTGCCGCTGGCCGTCAGTATCGGTCTGTGTGTGGCGCTTTTCCGCGACATCGATTTCCATGAGATGATGCGCATAATCCGCCAGGAGTGCGACTTCTGGGTTATCGCCGGAGTGGCGCTTTTCGGACTGCTGCCGATGCTGATCCGCGCGGCCCGCTGGGGAATTCAGCTGCGGGCTATCGGCGTCAGGCCCCCGCTGCGGATTCTTTTTTACAGTATATGCGGCACGTATGCGGTCAACATCGTTTTCCCCCGCCTGGGAGAAGTGTGGCGCACGGGATATATATCCTATCGCCAGAATGCTTCTTTTCCTGAAGTTTTCGGGTCGATGA
The DNA here is from genome assembly GCA_910584365.1 of uncultured Muribaculaceae bacterium. GTDB lineage: Bacteria > Bacteroidota > Bacteroidia > Bacteroidales > Muribaculaceae > UBA7173. The sequence continues at coordinate 44,563 of CAJUAF010000005.1, forward strand.
TTGCCGACCGACTGGCCGACACGCTTGTGGTGGCTATCCTGACCCTGGGAACCTTCATTGCCGCCAGCGCTCCCTTCATCAAGTTCATAGAGACCTATCCCCAGGCTTACCAGGCCCTGGAGGCACTGGTGACTTCTCCAGTGGTGTGGGCCGCGGGGATTGCCGGGCTGCTGGCCGTCTGGCTTCTGTTTAAATACAGCCACAACCGGTTTATAGTCCGTGTGCGGCACATCCTGAAAGGAATATGGGAAGGCTTCGCCGCCATCGCCCGCATGGATGGCAAAGGGCTGTGGCTGCTTCTGACCGCGGCCCTCTGGAGCTGCTATTTCCTCCAGCTCTATTTCGCGTTCTTCGCCTTTCCGATGACGCGCCAGATCCTGGCAGACAACGGCATCATAGTGGCCGTAATATGCTATATGCTGACCACAATCTCGATGGCCATCCCCTCCAACGGAGGCATCGGACCGTACCAGACCGCCATGCTCTTCGGCCTCCAGCTCTTCGCCCCGGCGGCGGTAGCTTCCGGCGCCGATCCTGCCGCCCGTCAGGCCTTCATCACAGCCGGAGCCGCTTTCGGCAACACAGTCATCGCTGCCCAGACCATCCTCTTTATCGTCTCCGGCATCATAGTTTTCATCCTTATGGCCGTCGACAAACGCCGCTCCGCGCCGCACCACGCCGGGCACGCCTGACCGTCTATATCTCTTAAAGGAATAAAGCAACGGCGCTGTGGGCGGAATCGCGTCACAGCGCCGTTGCTTTATGGTGTGACCCGTGTGGGCGCATCGCACCGGAGGCGGGGAAGTGTCTGCCAGGATGATCAGCAGGGGGAACCGAGGCGCAGATATGCGTAGCCGAAACGGGCGGCGGCGGCGCGGTCAAGTTCCTCGCGGACGGATGGCTCGGCGATGGAAATCAGCCGCCTGGCCCGTTCGGGAAGATTACATCCGCGCAGGTCTACGGCGCCATGCTCGGTAACGACGAAATTTGTCTGGAAGCGCGTGGTGACAACGCCTGCTCCGGGAGTCAGGACAGGCTTGATTTTCGAGATGCCCTTGTTGGTTGAGGCGGTCATCGCCAGGAACGACAGCCCCCCTTCGCTGCGGGAGGCACCGTAGACGAAATCGTGCTGACCGCCGACGCCCGAGAAAAGACGTTCACCGATGGAATCGGCGCATATCTGCCCGGTAAGGTCGATCTCCAGGCAGGAGTTGATGGACATCACTTTGGGGTTCTGGGCAATGATAAACGGGTCGTTGGTCCAGGCAACATCCTTGAAAATCATCTCTTTGTTGTAGTCCATGAGGTCATAGAGGCGTCGCGATCCGAGAGCCAGACACGCCACGGACTTGCCGGGACATACTTTCTTGAGGGAGTTGTCGATGATTCCCTTTTCGATCAGGGGGAGAACTCCGTCGGTCATCGCTTCGGTGTGGAGTCCGAGATGCTTATGGTCGGCCAGGGCGCGGATTACGGCGTTGGGAATCCCTCCGACGCCTATCTGGAGCGTGGCGCCGTCAGGGATAATCTCGGCGATAGCGTTGCCGATGGCGGTCTCTTTCTCGCCGGGCACTGCCGTCGGCACCTCCACCAGCGGATCGTCAACCTCGACGGCCGCGTCAATCCGGGACAGGTGGATGACCGGGTCTCCGAAAGAGAACGGCATATGGGGGTTAATCTGGGCTATGACTGTCTTGGCGCAGGCGGTGGCGGCGGTGGCCAGGTCGGCGGAGACACCGAAACTTACATAGCCGTCAGGGTCGGGACGCGAGCAGTTGAGCAGCACCACGTCGATGGGCCAGCGTCCTTCATGCATCAGGCGGGGCACCTCCCCGAGGAAGCAGGGGGTGGTGGTGCCGTATCCTTCGTTAATCCAGCGGCGGACATTGTTGGACACGAAGCAGGTGTCGACAAGGAACGAGTCCTTGTATTCGGGTTTGCAGTAGGGGGCTTCCCGGTCGGCCACGGAAAAACCGCTGTGGAGGACCACACCCCGCAGTTCATGGCCGCGGCGCGTCATTGCGTCCACCAGTGTCTCGGGAATCGAGGTGGAACCCTGAATATAAACATGATCGCCGCTCTTTATGAGTTTTACGGCTTCGTCGGCGGAGCAGAATGGCATAATGGCGTTACAGTGGGATTTGGGTTTACTTTACGGGATGGTCGCGGTGGAACTGGCTCAGACGCTGGCCGAGCCGCTCGAAAGATTCGGGAGTGTTGAGCATCGACACACAGATGCGCAGCCCTTCCTGACGGCTTCCGGTCGAGGGGAGGGAGATGGCCGAGATGCCGTAGCGCAGCAGGTCGCTCTGGAGTTCAGATCCGGTCATGCCGGGATAACCTACGGTGAAGAAGAATCCGTCGGAAATCGGTTCCTTGCCGTCGAGGGCATAGACAAGATGGAAGCCGTTGTCGAGGAACAGCTTTTTGGCCAAAGCGGCGCGGCGGCCGTATTCGCGGGTGTCGGCCACAAAGTCGAGTTTCCCTTCCACTGCATGGCGAAGCATCCGGGCGAAGGCATACTGGGCCGAGTGGGCCGTCCCCGATGAGGCGCAGTAGAGAACGCCGAAGATATAGGCGTCGATGAGGGTCGGCATTTCGTAGAAATCGCGCATGAACTTGTATTCGCGGTCGGCTGCGGCGGGATTGAAGCATACCATCGAAATGCGCTGCCCGGCGTAGGAGAAAATCTTCGACGCGGAGACAAGCAGGATGCAGCGGTCGGTGTATTTCGCTATTGTCGGGATGTAAGGCTCCCGGAACGGGATGCCGTAGCGGCGCCGGAAGTCCATTCCCAGATAGGCGTTGTCCTCCATGATGAGGATGTCATGCTTCTCGGCTATCCGGGCCAGGATTCTGTATTCGGTGTCGGTCAGGTTGGTCCAGGCGGGGTTGTTGGGATTGCTGTAGATGATTGCCGACACCTTTCCGTCGGCGCAGGCTTCCTCCAGACGGGCCTCCAGGGCTTCGCCGCGGCAGTCGTAGATGTCGACCGAGCGGTGTCCCAGGCCGAGGAGCTTCACCTGGTTGTGCTGGGCGGGGAATCCCGGATCAAGGAAAAGGATGGTGTCCTTTCCGGGGATGCGCTGTCCCATGAGGAGAAACAGAGTGAAAGTGCCCTGCATGGAGCCTACGGTCGGGACGATGCACCGCGCGGGGATGTCTATGTCGAAGAATGCGCGGAGGAAATCGCTTCCGGCTTCCTTGAGCTGCGGGATACCGGCGATATTGGGATAGGTGCCGGCCACGCCGTCAAGCAGGGCCTCGCGCTCGGCCTCGATGCCGACAGCCGAGGGGGGGAGCCCCGGGTTGCCCATTTCCAGATGGATGAAGTCCTCGCCCAGCGGTTCCCTGAGGCGGGCGGCCAGGGCCGCAATCTGGCGGATGGTGGCGGAGGCGATGTTCGGTATATGCATGGATTCCAGCGTCTGCCGGAATATTTCAGGCGATACGGGTTGCATAATCTGTAGGTGGTGAATGGTGTAATTCTATAAAGGTCAATACGTCAGGGCGCAGTCGCGCCCGGCCTCGAAGGCGGCGATATTCGTGTCGACCATCTTTTCTCCCTTGGGGGAGAAGACTGTTCGGATCCCCTCTATGATCTGTTCGGGGGTAAGGCCGATATAGGGGGATGCGGCCCCGAGCAGGACCATGTTGGAGGCGCGCAGGGTGGCCGATTCTTTGGCCACGGCTTCCATGTCGAAGGCAGTTACGCGGGGCAGCGAGTCAAGGGCTTCCCGGATTTTCTCTTCGGCGGGATAGTTCGGGATGTTGACGAAGGGGACCGTCGAGGTCACCACGCGCCCCTGGGGCGAAAGCCATGCGATATGGCGCAGGGCCTCCATCGGCTCCAGGGCGATGATGAGGTCGGCTTTACCCATCGGAATCAGGTCGGAGGCGATAGGGTCGGAACTCAGACGCAGGCACGACATCACGTCTCCTCCGCGCTGGCTCATGCCGTGGACCTCGGCCTGTTTCAGGTGAAGATTCTCGCGCAGGGCTGCGGCTCCTAAGATAGTGGCGATTGAGAGGATTCCCTGGCCGCCAACTCCCGCCAGGATTATATCACATTTCATAATCTGATGCTTGGTTGAGAGGTTCGACAATAATCATTTCCTGGCATGACGGCGGGCGGTCTGGATGCACTCGCGGCGCGCCACGATTACCGACAGTCCACTGTGGGAGAATTCATTGAGGAAAAGGGTCTTCATCTCTTCGAAAGTGCGCGGCAGCGAGTCGATCGTGTGGAGATGTGCGGGATCGACGCCGAGGCCGAGGCAGATCTGCTCGATTTTGCCGGTACCCTGGGAGTCCTGTCCTCCGGTCATGCCGGTGGTCAGATTGTCGGAGATGATTACAGTCATGGGGGTGTCCTCGTTGACGGCGTCGAGCAGTCCGGTCATCCCCGAGTGGGTGAACGTGGAGTCGCCGATGATGGCTACCGAGGGGTGCTGTCCGGCGTCGGCGGCGCCGTGGGCCATGGTGATGGAGGCGCCCATGTCAAGGCACGTGTCGATGGCGTTGAAGGGGGAGAGCCATCCTAAGGTGTAGCATCCGATGTCGCCGAAGACCTTCGGGTTGTCGAAATTCTCCAGGGCGGCGTTCAGGGCGGCGTAGACGTCGCGGTGACCGCAACCCTGACAGAGGGCCGGCGGACGGGGTACGACGATGTCTTTCACGAACTCCGGCGCGGCTGCGACTTCGGCGGGAAGCAGCGGAGCGCAGTCGGGGAGGGCTTTGCGCAGGGCGGCAGCCACGGAGTCGGGGGTCAGCTCACCGGTGCGGGGCAGATAGCCGTCGAGTTTTCCGAGGACGGGACGCGCGGGGGTGTCGAGCAGACCGCGGAGGAGTTCCTCGATGACAGGCTGTCCTTCCTCCACGACCATTATGCGGTCAACCTTCCCGGCAAGCTCGCCGACAAGTTTTTTAGGAAGAGGGTATTGGGAGATTTTCAGCAGGGGGAAGGGGCATCCGCCGGGGAAACATTCCATGACATAATTGTAGGCTATGCCTGAGGCGATGATTCCCAGCGATGTGTCTTCCCCCGGGAAAAGGCGGTTGAACGGCGAGGTGGCGGAGGCTTCCTCCATTTTGTCGCGGTCGGCGATCAGCTCGCGGTAACGGACGCGGGAGTTGCCGGGCATCAGAACCCACTGACGCGGATTGGCCGGATAGCTTTTGGGATTTTCCGGAGCGGCTTCGGCGGCTACTTCCACCTGAGCGCGGGAATGACTAAGGCGGGTCACCAGGCGCACCACCACCGGAATCCGGATTTCTTCCGAAAGGCGGAAGCCGTAGGCGGCCATGTCGTAGGCTTCCTGCTGGGAGGATGGTTCCAGGCAGGGTGTCATAGCGAAGCGGGCGTAGAAGCGGGAGTCCTGTTCGTTCTGGGAGGAGTGCATCGAGGGGTCGTCGGCGGAGATGACCAGCATACCGCCGTTGGTGCCCGTCATGGCGGAATTTACAAACGCGTCGGCGGCCACGTTCAGCCCCACGTGCTTCATGGATGCCATGGAGCGTTTGCCGCAGAAACTCATGCCGAGGGCCTCTTCCACGGCGGTCTTTTCGTTCGACGACCAGTGGGAGTGAATGTTGCGCGCCTTGGCCACGGGATGTGCCTGCACGAATTCCAGAATTTCAGTCGAAGGGGTGCCGGGATAGGCGTAAGCGCCTGACAAGCCAGCGTTTATTGCCCCGAGAGCCAGGGCCTCGTCACCGAGGAGGAGCTTTTTCATGGATACCTTGTTTATGTGATTGGTGTAAACGTGCCGCGGAAATTGTATTTCGCGCCGCTACAAATTTACAAAATCCTTAACACCTTTTTTCAAAATCCCTTATGTTTAAAAACATATTCCATGTTTTTTTACTTAAACAGGAATCAGAATCGGGCCAGGTATCCGGAGTGGGACAGACAGAGAGGGGCAGCCGGGAGACTGCGGATTATTGCTCTTCGGGGAACTTACGGTAATATTCTTCCAGGAGATTGCGGATGTTGAAATAATATGTTTCGCTGGAGGCTTTTCCTTTGGCGTCCTTTTTCTCGACCTCGATGCGGTCGTAATAAGGCTCCTGGTAGCTCTGCTGCTTTACGACGGCGTTCTGGAAATTGACGATGTCGTATTCGTGGCGGGGGAAGATGATGTACCAGGCGTGGTCCGGGTCGGCGCCTGTCCCGGAGGAGATTATGGCCTGGAGCAGATGGTTCAGGCGGTATTGCCAGATATTGGCGCGGTTGACCTTTCCGCGGCTGCGGAGGGCGTAGATGAGGAAGTTCATCTGCGACAGGTCGAAAGGGTTGTCCTCCAGGGCCGTCTCGGCGTAGGATATTATGGAATCGAGTTCGGCGCGGGTATGTTTGCTCTTGTAATAGAGGCTTTCGTTCTTGGTGGAGGCTTCGTTGTGGCGGTAAGGGTTGAAATCCTCCTGGAAAAGGTAGCCGTAGTAGAGGTGGCGGTAGTCGTCGAGATTCATGATGGTCTCGTTCTCCTGATACCGCTTCATAAGTTTCGGATAATAGAAGGGGGAGGAAGGGTCGGCTACTGAGCGGCGGATTTCCTGAAGATCAGGAGCTTCAGGGGTGACTTTCCTGTCGCGCTGGGCCGGGGCGGCCGTCAGGGCTGCGGCGACGCAGAGGACAGTAAGGAATATGAAAATCAGCTTTCGCATGGCAGTTCTGTTCGTTTTATAATGATGTCCGGGCAAGAAGTCCCTGGATGCCCAGGGCAATCAGCGACATGGTGACCGTGGCGGGGAGCCCGGCGCTGACAATCCAGCGCCCTACGGTGCGGAAATCGCGCTGTCGAGAGAGCCCCGAAAAAGCGATTCCCCCGAGGATGGCTCCGGCGGCCGCACCGATTACGGCTCCAGCCTGATAGAACATAAGTCCGGCGGCCATTCCCGCCAGGGCACCCCCGGCTATGAAATAGCGGGCGCGGGCAGGTATGACCGGGGCGTGGCCCCGCGTCATGGTGATGCTGATCACCAGCAGGACGGCTATGGCCCAGAACATCAGGACTCCGGAGGGGACGGGAGCATGGCCGGAGGCCCGCATCGCCCATATCCCGGCATAGGCGCAGACGCAGGAAGCCGTCAGATTACGGAACGCCGCTACGATGGCGGCGCTCATAAGCAAGGCTCCTATGACAAGTAAAAACGTACTCATTGTCTGCGGTCCGGAACTTCTTTCCCGACAACAAATTTAACAAATTCCCCCCGGAAATTCCTGGCTTATTGATTCGATTTACATAATTTTAATTTTTTTTTGCGCAAATTCCTGCCGGTATATCGTGCAAAAAGGCAATGTCCCGGCACTGAAAACGGGTGTTTTCACACAAAAAATCAATAAATTCAACCTGATGTAACCGTTTTGTAATGCGCAGGAGGCGTTTCAGGGGCAAAAATAGCCCTGTTAAGGAATTTTTTCAATTGGAAGTTAGGTAGTTTTGGGTGTTTTTTGTAATTTTGCACGCGGAAAGCATATCGGCGTTCCGCTCTCTTCTTTGTGCGCCCCCGCTTTTCATTGCTAAACTGAACATTCAAAAAATTAAACACTTTATTTATTATGTCAGAAATCGCATCTCGTGTTAAAGCCATCATCGTCGACAAGCTCGGCGTGGACGAAAACCAGGTAACCGAAACCGCAGCTTTCACCACCGACCTCGGCGCAGATAGCCTCGACACCGTTGAGCTTATCATGGAGTTCGAAAAGGAATTCGGCATCACCATTCCCGATGACAAGGCAGAGACCATCTCTACCGTTGGCGACGCCATCAACTACATCGAGGCAGCAAAGCAGTAATCAGGAGACCCCTTTCTGTCATCAACTCTGCTATCCCTCAGACTTTCTCCCTCCAGACCATGAAGCTCAGCTTCGATAACCAATACAATGCGCCTTCAGGCGCATTGCGTTTTTAGACATTATTATAATAAATGGAACTTAAACGAGTAGTAGTAACCGGCATGGGAGCCATCACTCCCCTCGGCAACGATGTCGAGACAACATGGAAGAACGCCATCGACGGCGTTTCCGGTGCCGGCCCAATTACCCATTTCGACGCTTCCCTCTTCAAGACCCAGTTCGCCTGCGAGGTGAAGGGTTTTAACGGCGCCGACCATATCGACCGTAAGAAGCTCCGCCAGCTTGACCTCTACGCCCAGTACGCTCTGGTGGCTGCCCGTCAGGCCATGGCTGACTCCGGTCTCGACAAAGACGAAAATCTCAACCATAACCGCGTAGGCGTAATCGTTGCCGCAGGTATCGGCGGTCTTCACACTTTCGAAGAAGAAGCCGGATATTTCGCGATGAACGCTGACAAGGGTCCCAAATACAACCCCTTCTTCATCCCCAAGATGATTGCGGATATCGCCAGCGGCCATGTGTCGATGGAATACGGGCTCCACGGTCCCAACTACGGTGTGGTATCTGCCTGTGCCTCCTCCAACAACGCCATCATCGACGCTTTCAACCTTATCCGTCTCGGAAAGGCCGACGCCATGATCGCCGGCGGAGCCGAAGCAGCCATCTATCCCGCAGGTGTGGGCGGCTTCAACTCGATGCACGCCCTGTCGACCCGCAACGATTCCCCCGAGACAGCTTCCCGCCCCTTCTCCAAGAGCCGCGACGGCTTCGTGATCGGTGAAGGATCCGCAGTGCTGATTCTCGAGGAACTGGAACACGCAAAGGCCCGCGGCGCCAAGATATATGCCGAGGTAGCCGGCGGCGGTATGTCGGCTGATGCCTACCACCTGACAGCTACCCATCCCGAAGGACTGGGGGCTATCCTGTCGATGGAAAGCGCCCTTGAGGATGCCAACATGAAGCCCTCCGACATCGATTATATCAACGTACACGGCACTTCCACCCCCGTGGGCGATATCTCCGAAGTCAAGGCTATCGTCAAGGTGTTCGGCGACAGTGTCCATGACCTCAACATCTCCTCCACCAAGTCGATGACCGGCCACCTGCTCGGTGCCACCGGCGCCCTGGAAGCCATGTTCAGCATCCTGGCCTGCCAGAACGACATCGTTCCCCCCACCATCAACCATGAGGAAGGGGACGAGGACGAGGAAATCGATTACTCGATCAACTTTACTTTCAACAAGGCCCAGAAGCGCCCCGTTCGCGCGGCTCTTTCCAATGCCTTCGGTTTCGGCGGCCATAACGCTACCGTTATCGTCAAGAAGTACGAGGACAAATAATCCACGCGATCCGACCGGTCGCGAATCAATCCATAAGTGCGGTGTGTCAAAATTCATAATTTTGGCACACCGCACTGTTTTTCGCCCGGATGGATCCACCCCTTTTTGCGTTTTGCGGGAGCGGGGAGAAGCTATGTGTCTGACTCCTCAGTTTCGGCTTATCGCCTTGTTTCCGTCCGGCTGGTCCGAGGCGGGGACAATCCGGCGGCGTGGGGTGCCGGTGGACAGGATAAGGGGGACTTTCTCGGTGGAGATGTCCGAGGTGTCGAGGCCGAGGGCAGTGGGAGCGGTGACGCCGAGATGGCGCAGACGCTCATAAAGCGACATCAGGAAGCGGTCGCGCTGGCGGCAGTTGCTCGACGGGGAGAAGACGCGGTGAAGGATGATGAAGTGGAAGTCGCCGGGGATGCCGTGGGCCCGCAGTGAAGGATAGCCGGAAGTCAGGTCGACGCGCCCCTCTTTGACCAGATCTTCGATAATCTCGCGCAGATAGACGTTGACGCGCGGAGCGATACGGAATCCGAGCCGGAGACCGATGGAGAAAACGCGCCCGGGGATGAGATCGTCGACGGTGTATTCCATCGTGTAGGGTTCATCGGTGTATGACACGCGGATGAACCAGTAGTGGTCGGCGCGTTTGGGGCGCTTGTTGATGATGGAATAAAGAATTTTGGTCTCTATCAGGTCAGGGCTGTCGGAGAAACTGATATAGACGAGGTTGGAGGCCGTCTTGGGAATCTCCCGGTCTTCGCTTATACCGGCTATCAGGTTCAGTTCGGGCCGAATGTCCTTGTATTTCATATATCTTAGGCGTATGTTGCTGGCGTTGTACCAGATATAGATGACGGTTACAAGGGTGAGGGCTATGAGCATCGTGTACCAGCCTCCGTGGAAAAACTTAAAGAGGTTGGCCCAGAGGAATACCGATTCGATTCCGGCGAAGACCACGAAAAACATTACCGCTATCCAGCGCGGGAGGTTGCGGTGGCGCAGCCATACGGTAATCAGTACCGTAGTCATCAGCATGGTGATGGTGATGGCAAGTCCGTAGGCCCCCTCCATATTGGCTGACGTACCGAAGATAAGTACCGTGGCCACGCACCCCAGGAACAGACAGAGATTCACCGCCGGAATGTAGAGCTGTCCCTTGGCCGTGGAGGGATATTTGATTCTCAGACGGGGCCAGAATGTAAGGTTTATGGCCTCGGAGAAGATGGTGAAGGAACCGCTTATTAGTGCCTGCGAGGCGATGATGGAGGCTCCGGCCGACATGAAGATGCCTATCAGCACGAACCACTGCGGCATGATGCCGTAGAAAGGATTCACTCCCGAGGCTACGGCGTCCCGGTGGGCAAGAATCCAGGCCCCCTGGCCGAGATAGTTAAGCACGAGCATCACCTTGACGAACAGCCACGCCACGGAGATGTTCCACCTTCCGCAGTGTCCCAGGTCGGAATAGAGGGCCTCGGCTCCGGTGGTACATAGGAATACGGCCCCCAGCACCAGGAACCATCCCGGATATTCGGTGAGAATTTCGACGGCATACCAGGGATTGAACGCTTTCAGGATTGCGGGATAATATCCGATGTTGCATACACCCAGGACGCCGAGCATAAGGAACCAGGCGAGCATGAACGGGCCGAAGCATCGCCCGATCGCCGAGGTGCCGAACCGCTGTGCGAAGAAAATCAGGGCTATAATCACCAGCGTAAGGGGGATGACCGGCGGGTCGGCCATCACGGAGGAAAGTCCTTCGATGGAAGTGGTTACGGTGATGGCCGGGGTAATGACGCCGTCAGCGATAAGCGTGGCCGCTCCCAGAGCCGCCACCAGGTAGAGCCAGCGTCTCCCCTTCTGCTTCACCAGGGAATAGAGAGCCAGGATACCCCCTTCACCCTTGTTGTCGGCCCGCAGGGCGATAAGTACATATTTTACGGTCGTCTGCAGTGTCAGCGTCCAGAAAACCAGCGATACTGCCCCCAGGATATAATCGGCATCATAGCCGGGGGTTACCCCGCAGATTGTCTTCATGACGTACAGAGGTGAGGTCCCGATGTCTCCGAAGACGATACCGAGAGTGACGAGCAGCCCAAGGGCCGAGACTTTACGCATGGATTGTGTTGACTGTGACATATACTGTATGCTTACAGAATAAAAAACGTCCTGGTCCGATATTTGTTGTTATTCAAGGGATAAAGTTTGCCGTATTTTGCAGTTTCGCGGAATAGTGTTATATTTGCAGTCCATGAAAAAACCGATCGCATGACAGACAGATTCAAGACAATACTTGCCGCGGGCGCCATTGGCGCGTGCGGCCTTGCGGCGACAGCCCGCATTCCCCTGGACTATTACGCTCCCCTGGACGGCCTGTCCGGCCGCGAACTCAAGCAGGCCATACATGAAATCACTTCCTCCGACGTGAAAATGCTTAAATACGGCGGCCGGGGAAATGCATATACCTGGTGGGGTTTCTATATTACCGACCGTACCGAAGACGGTCATGTCCGCGACCGCTATTCCCCCGGAATTTTCGATTTCGCCGAGCGCGGGACGGCTACTTCGGGGATGAATATCGAACACTCTTTTCCGAAAAGCTGGTGGGGCGGAGCCGAGAACAACGCCTATAAGGACCTGTTCAACCTGATGCCCTGCGAAGCGACAATCAACAACCACAAGAGCAACTACCCGATGGGGCCCGTGGATACGGAATGGCGCGGCAACGGCGTCACCTCCGTGGGCTGGAAAGCAGGAGATTCCCAGGAGGCCAAACTCCGTTACTGGGAACCCGCCGACAACTGGAAGGGGGACTTCGCCCGGGGATATCTCTATATGGCCACCGCCTATCAGGATTTTACCTGGAGCGGTGATCAGGCCGTGCGTATCCTTGACACCAACGCTTATCCTACGCTACAGGAGTGGGCCTATACCCTCTACCTCGACTGGGCGGAGGCTGACCCCGTGGACGCCATCGAGACCGTGCGCAACAACGACGTGGAGCGGATGCAGGGGAACCGAAACCCCTTTGTGGATTTCCCGAACCTGGCGCAATACGTGTGGGGCGACTCCGTGGGTGTCCCCTTCCGTCCTCTGACTTCCGTAAAAAGCCAGGAATTCACCGGCGGAGGCACGATCGGTCAGAATTCGGCAGAACTGAAGGAGATTTACACCAATACTTTCTTAGGGGACGAGGGTAACTGCACGATAACCCTCGACGAAGGTTCCGCTTCGGGAATCCGCGTGTGGTACAATGACGCACAATATGGATGGAAAGCCTCCGGCTCACGCGGCAGCGGCAGCAATCTGACCCGCTATCAGACCGGCTCGACCCTTTGGCTCCCCGAGCTGGACCTTACGGGATATAAGTCGGCTTCGGTGACGTTTGAACACGCTGCCAATTTCGTGGAAGTCCCCTCGGATGTCCTGAGTCTTGAAGTCCTCATCCAGGATGAAGCCCCGGCGTTCCGCGCGGAAGCCGGAGCGGCGGCTCCCCACGTACAGCGCTGGCCGCTGGGAATCAACTGGGACTTTGTCAAGTCCGGTACCGTGGACCTTACGCCTTTCTGCGGCCATCGCCTGAAAGTAGGATTCCACTACACTTCCACAACCTCCGAGGCAGCCGTGTGGGAAATCAAGAACCTTGCGGTCACCGGCGAGGCCGGCGAGGCGGGAATCGAGTTCATCGAGCAGGATATGCTTGACAGCGAGGATAGCGCCCCGGAGGAATACTATACTATCGACGGACGCCGGATATTCTCCCCCGAGGATATGCGCGGCCTGGTTATCGTGCGCCGCGGAAGCCACGTCTCCAAGCGTTATATTCCCTGATGAGGCACTCCCGGCTCCCTGGGATTTACCCTTGAAGGGCCGGGGAGGCTACAATCCTGCAAAAATTAACAGGAAAAGGATGGAAATTCGGTAAAAAACCATTACTTTTGCACAGTGGTTTGCACCCTGGCCCGGCGCCGGGGCGCGCCCCTGTCACTTGAAGAACTTACGTTTTTTGAAAATATAAACATTAATTATTTTAACTGACAATGGCTTACGTAATTACCGACAAGTGTGTCGCCTGTGGCACCTGTCTGCCCAACTGCCCCGTAGAGGCTATTTCTGAAGGTGATATCTACCACATCGATCCCGATACCTGCATCGAGTGTGGCACTTGCGCCGAGGTTTGCCCCTCCGACGCTATCATCCCCGGCGAATAAATCCCGCGTTCCAGCCCGTCCGGCCCCATGCCGGCGCCAGCTGATAAAAAACAATGCCATCCGGACATCGGCCTTTCAGCCGCCATCCGGATGGCATTGTTTTCGTCTGGAAAATGGTTACTGGGGGGCGGCTCCCTGGCGGGCGATGGCGCCGGTGGCGGGATTGTAGATCACGAAAACCGGAGCTTTGCGGTCGGTGAAGGAATTGGGGGCCAGGCCGTAGATGATACCTAACTGGGCGATGTCGAGGCGGTCCGTCGCCACGGTCTTTCCGTCATACACCACCGACGCTTCCATCTGGCCGGGGATGCGGTAGGGGACGCCGTTCCTGGGGAACGTAAGCTGCTGGCCTTTTTCGTTGACGGGAAGTTCGCCGCGGGCCGTCACCGACATATCCAGGTAGACCGGATCGCCGGAGAGGTCGCCGGAGTCCACGATGCCGTCCACCGCGGATATTCGGCAGACGATGACGCGCCCTTTGTCCTCGGCCTCGACAGCCGCAGGGTCAACGGTGAAAGTCTCGACCTGGGTGGATACGGAGGTGGTGCCGACGAACATCGCCATCAGCGCGTCCTCCTGGGCCTGGAGATTGTCGAGCATCAGCTGGAGCGATTCTCCGTCGGGGGGCATCGTGTCAGCCTGTCCCGAAATCAGTTCGCCGCGGGTCTGACGTATGGCGAAAATAGCCTGGGCGGCCAGTTCGGCTTTCTTGGCGGTGGACTGGCTCTGGAGCATCTCCTCGCTGATTACCTGGCGCGCAGCCGGAGTTTCGAGCGGAGTGGGGCCTGCCTTGTGGGCTTCCGGCAGAGCGCGGAGGTCCCGCTTGAAGACCTCCTCGGTGTTGATGGCCAGGGGGATTCCGGCGTCGTCGAGCATAACAGTCACCGGGTTACCTGGTTTGAATTGGATGGAGTAGACTTCATCCTGGTCCTGGATGCCGTGGGTCGAAACGGAAGCCGAAAGAAGTGTGGCCGAATGGGACTCCTTTGTAATGGGGTTGTTGATGTTCAGATATTTGGGAGCGTACTTATAGAACTCGCCGGGTTTCCTGACGGTAATCTGTGCCTCGACCGTAACGTCGATCATCGTCTTCGGCAGCGAATAGACAAGGGCGTATTCGTTGGCTTTCGTTGCGGTGATGCGTTTGGCCGTCTGGGCGCCGGCGCTGAGGAGAGTCAGCGCGGCGGCGGTTGTCAGGATGATTCGTCTGGGTGTATTCATCGTCGGAAGGTGTGTCAGTTCATTGTCTCGCGTATGGCTTTGCCGATATTGGCGGCGATGTCGGAGGCTGTGACGCCGTATTCCCCCTGCTCGGCCTGGGCCATCTCGCCGGCGACTCCGTGGATATATACGGCGATAATCGAGGCTATTTCGGGGGGATAGCCCTGAGCCATCATCGACAGGAGAAGACCAGTCAGCACATCGCCGCTTCCGGCGGTCGCCATCCCGGGGCATCCCGAGGAGTTGAAATAAATCTTGCCGTCGGGGCGCACTATCGCCGTGAAATGTCCTTTGAGGATAATCAGGATATTATAGTACTTTGCCATCTCGATAGCCTTGCGCAGACGGGCCTCCGAGGAGGGCTGCGGGCCGAACATCCGGTCGAATTCTCCGGCGTGGGGGGTCATTACCGAGAGGATGGGGATATTGTTGAGAATCGTCGGGCGCAGGGCGATGCAGTTCAGGGCGTCTGCGTCGAGGATCACCGGCTTGTCGATGCTCGACAGGAAATCCTCCAGGGCCTTGACCGTCATTTCGTTGGTCCCGATGCCGGGACCGATGGCTATGGCCGAGAAGTCCCGTTCGGGATGGATTTCCGTCAGCTGGTGTTCGCCGCGGTTGGCGCGGTACATGGCTTCGGGGACGGCGGTCTGGAGAATCTCGTAGCCGCACTTGGGGGCGCTTACGGTCAGCTTGCCCAGGCCGCCGCGCATGGCTCCGCGGGCCGCCAGGACGGCGGCGCCCATCATGCCGTAGCTGCCGGCATAGAGGATCGCCGAGCCGAAATCGTTCTTGGAGGCGAACTCCTTGCGGTGGCGCAGGCGGCGGTGGATGTCGCGCTTCTCCACCAGGCAGAATTCCGCCGGCAGGGAGGAGATTGCCTGCTGGCTAAGGCCCACGTCAAGCACTTTCCACTCTCCGATTAACTCGGCGTTGTCGGGGATGAAGAAACACAGGCGAGGGAACTGGATGGCCAGCGTCAGGGTGGCGTGGACGGTGTTGCGGTTGATGATGCGGGGATTCCAGTCTCCGAACATTCCCGAAGGGAGGTCGATGGAGACCACCGTCGGATGCTCGTCGTTGATATAGTTCACCAGCGACTGGAAGCCGCCCCGGAGTTCCTCGCGCAGTCCGGCGCCGAACAGTCCGTCGACCACCAGGTGGCTCGAGGTGATTTCCGGCGGGGTGAAGCGGTTGGTGACCTCGTGGAAATCTATGTCGGGAACGGCGTCAAGCAGGCGGTCGCGCGCTCCGGCACATTCTCCCGACAGCTTGTCGCCGCCTATATTGAAAAGATAGACCGCCGGATGAAAGCCGTGGTCATAGAGAAGTCTGGCCGTAGCCAGGGCGTCGGCCCCGTTGTTACCAGGACCGGCAAAAACGATTGTCGGCTTCGACGGGCGCCAGCGCGCCGCTATCTCGTCAGCCACCCCTTCGGCCACGCGCTCGATGATTTCGCCGGGGGGGATCCCCTCGGTCTCGATGGTGTGGCGCTCGATGGTCCGTATCTGCTCGTTGGTAAATAGTTTCATTATGAGTACAAAATTACAGCTTTTTGGCGTAATCTTCAAGAATCCGCCCTAAAAAAGAGCCGTCTCCGATCTGCTTTCTATCCTCCGTTAAGTTTTTTTATCGTGATGTCTGCGCCGCTACGGAGAAAAGGGGCACAAAACGTATCGATGTAAAAAGTTTCGGCACCTTATTTTGGCAAGTGACAAAAAAATGTTTAATTTTGCACAATTATTCCATCCTGATGAAAGAAGTCACTTATAACGGGCTGACTTTCCAGCCCTATATTCTCAAAGAGAAAATCGACGCCCGCGTCAAGGAGTTGGCCAAGACCATCACTGAAGACTGCCGCGGAAAGCGTCCGCTGTTCATCTGTGTGCTTAACGGAGCGTTTCCGTTCGCCTCGGACCTCTTCCGCGAAGTGGAGACCGATGCCGAAATCACCTTCATCCGTCTCAAAAGCTACGAAGGGACCTCGACCACCGGTGTGGTCAAGGAAATCATGGGCCTGGGAGAGGATATAAAGGACCGCACGGTAATCGTCGTGGAGGACATTGTCGACACGGGCCATACGATCAAGCGTCTGGTCGATGACCTGCGCCGCCGCCAGCCCGCCGAGCTGAAAATCGCCACGCTGCTGTTCAAGCCCGAATCGCTCCAGTGCGACATCAAGCCCGACTATGTCGGATTCGCGATTCCGCCGAAGTTTATCATCGGTTTCGGCCTCGACCTTGACGGCCTGGCACGCAACCTGAAGGATATCTACGTGCTGAAAGAACAGGCTGACTGATTCCCGGGACAGGGATAGACAGGCGTGTGTATGGCCCGCGCCCCCGGCGGCCGCTGTAATTCTAAGGATTAAAGAAGATATTGTTACAACCGTTTATGAATGTTGTGATTTTCGGTGCCCCCGGAAGCGGAAAAGGTACCCAGAGCGAAAAACTTATCGAGCGTTACGGCCTTCACCATATCTCCACCGGAGAGGTGCTGCGCGACCATATCGCCCGAAAGACTCCGATAGGCCAGATTGCCAAGACTTATATAAACCAGGGACAGCTGATTCCCGACTCGCTGATGATAAAAATCCTGGAGGAAATCATCGACAACGAACCCAAAGCCAAAGAAGGGGTAATCCTCGACGGCTTTCCCCGTACAATTCCCCAGGCTGAAGCCCTGGACCGCTTCCTGGAGAAGCGCGGCCAGAAAATCCATCATGTCATCGGCCTGGAAGTTCCCGAGGACGAACTGGTGGAGCGCATGATAAAGCGCGGCCAGCAGACCGGACGCGCCGACGATAATCTGGAGACTATCCAGAACCGTCTGAAAGTCTACCACGAATCGACAACTCCCCTGCGCGATTTCTACATCAGCAAAGGGAAATACCGTCCCATCCAAGGGAGCGGCTCGATAGACGAGATTTTCGCCGGAATCGCCTCCGCCATCGACACCGCCCAGGAATCCTGAACCCGCAAACCATCATCCCGATTATGTTAGACAGAATAAACGCCCTCAAGGCTGAGATTTCCGCTCTCCAGGCCTCCACGCCTGAAGAAGTGGAAGCCCTGAGAATCAAATATCTCTCGAAAAAAGGCGCCGTCAACGCCCTGATGGCGGATTTCCGCAGCGTTCCCGCCGACCAGAAGAAAGCCGTCGGCATGGAAATCAACGCTCTCAAGGAAATGGCCGCCGGGAAAATCAACGCTCTCCGGTCCGCCACCGAGAGCGCAGAGACCCTCGACGACAGCCTTGACCTGAGCCGCACGGCCGCGCCCCTTCCCCTGGGAACGCGCCATCCTCTGTCGCTGGTGCGCGATGAAATCGTCGAGATTTTCCGGCGCCTGGGCTTCACCGTTGCCGAAGGTCCCGAAATCGAGGATGACTGGCACGTGTTCTCCTCCCTGAACTTCGCCGCCGACCATCCGGCCCGCGATATGCAGGACACGTTCTTCATACAGCGCAACCCCGACGTTCTTCTGCGCACCCACACCTCCTCCGTGCAGTCCCGCACGATGGAGCATACCCAGCCCCCCGTCCGCATCGTCTGCCCCGGCCGCGTCTACCGCAACGAGGCAATCTCGGCCCGCGCCCACTGCTTCTTCCATCAGGTGGAGGCGCTCTACGTGGACAAAAACGTATCCTTCGCCGACCTTAAGCAGACGCTCCTCTATTTCGCCCGCGAGATGTTCGGTCCGGAGACAAAAATCCGTCTGCGTCCCAGCTATTTCCCCTTCACCGAACCCTCGGCCGAAATGGATATCTCCTGCAACCTCTGCGGCGGCAAGGGATGCGGCTTCTGCAAGCACACCGGATGGGTGGAAATCCTCGGCTGCGGCATGGTAGACCCCAACGTACTCGAAGCCTGCGGCATTGACTCCGCGACCCACTCGGGCTTCGCCCTGGGCATGGGAGTGGAGCGCATCGCCAATCTCAAATACCGCGTCAACGACCTGCGCCTGTTCTCGGAGAACGACGTGCGCTTCCTCCGGGAATTCACTCACGCCCGATGACCCGCAGGGAACGTTACCGCCGCGTCCTGGAGTGGTTCTCCCGCGAGATGCCCGAGCCGAAGACCGAGCTGTCCTACGACACCCCATTTCATCTGCTGCTGGCAGTGATCCTGTCGGCGCAATGCACCGACAAGCGCGTCAATCAGGTCACTCCCCCCTTGTTCGAGGCTTTCCCCGACCCTGCGTCGCTGGCCGCCTCCGACGAGGAAACCGTCTTCGGATATATCCGCTCCGTGTCCTATCCCAACAACAAGACCCGTTCCCTGTTGGGCGCGGCCAGGAAGATCATGGAGGATTTCTCAGGGGAGGTCCCCGATAATATCGATGACCTGCTGACAATCCCCGGCGTCGGACGCAAGACAGCCAATGTGATGCTCTCCGTTGTCTGGAACCGCGCCGCCATGGCTGTCGACACCCATGTCTTCCGCGTATCGGAGCGGCTGGGGCTGACGGAAGGCTCCCGCAATCCCCTCCAGACCGAGAAAGAACTCGTGGCCAACATTCCGCAGGAGCAGATCCCGATGGCCCATCACTGGCTGATTCTTCACGGCCGCTATGTCTGCAAGGCCCGGCGTCCCGACTGCCTCAACTGCGGGCTTACCTCCCTGTGCCGTTATTACAATTCCGCAGAGGGACCGCGCAGCTGACTATCAGAGATCCGATAATGGAAGAAACCTTTCTGAACGCAATCGAAGTAATCGGAACTATCGCGTTCGCGATTTCCGGTATCCGCCTGGCCGCTTTCCGGCGGTTCGACTGGTTCGGCGCCTACACCGTCGGACTGGTGACGGCTATCGGCGGCGGCACCCTGCGCGACCTCCTGCTGGATATTCCGGTGTTCTGGATGCAGACATGGCTTTACTTAGGCGTCACCGGCATATCGCTGGCCGTTGTGATACTGTTCCGGAAGATGCTTGTCAGCAATAACCGGATGCTTTTCATATTCGACACCCTGGGGCTGGCTCTGTTTGTCGTTATCGGGATTCAGAAAACCCTCGCCACGGGCTACCCCATGTGGGTCGGCATAGTTATGGGTGTAATCACCGGCTCTTTCGGAGGGGTTCTGCGCGATATTCTCATCAACGAACAGCCCCTTTTCTTCCGGAAGGACATTTACGCCACGGCCTGTATTGCCGGCGGAATCGTCTACTGGGGTGCCTGGGGTGCCGGTCTGGGAGCCGTCGGCTGCCAGATAGCGTGTGCCCTCGTCATAATTCTCCTGCGTATGTGTGCCATCCGCTGGAACTGGCATCTTCCGGTGCTTTCTCCTCTCCCTGACAAAACCCGAAAATAGGTCGGATTTACTTGTATTAACGAATTTTAACGGACTGAAATGCGATTTTTGTAAAAAAATCCATAATTTTGCCTCCGCAAGCGGCTGATAGAACCGCCATGATTACCTGAAATCTATTTGCCATACGTCTGACAAAGGACCATAAACCAGTCAGAGCGATGACATCTCGATATCTTTACTTACAACTATTCTTTAACTTATCTTACTAAACTCGTTTTCTATCATGAAAAAAATCCTACTCCTTATGGTAGGTTTCCTGAGTTGTATTGTCGCGCAAGCGTACACGGATGTGTATTTGCGTGGCACTATGAGCGGTGACTTTGCTGCACAGGAAGCCTGGAAGATGGAGACCATCGACGGGGTCACCTACACAAAAACCGGTGTCAATATCTCGAAAGGTCAGCAATTTAAAATCGCTGATGCTGATTGGGGAGACATCAATTATGGATGGACCGACAATACGATTAATGTAGGTTCGACAGCTGAACAGACATTGTATTATAAAAACAATCAGTTCGGTATTTCCGAAGATCTGGTCAATGCAAAAATCACTTTTAAGGTAACTGAACCTAAGAGCCAGGCTGTAATCAAGATTGAGAACAATTACAACGGAGGGGACAATCCCGGTACCAAATATCAGATCAAATCGGCGATTGACGGTAGCGACTGGCCGTTGCATGATATGGTCGATGACGGTACCGGCAAATACGTTTACACGTATGAGAATGTGACTGCATCCTCCAGTCCCCGCGGCATGGGAATGATGATCAATGACGCCTGGCGCGGTTCAACCCAAAGCGCCAAGACGTTTAACGGCAGTACGCTGACCTGCAAGATGGATGCGACCGGAGGCAACGACATCATGGTGGCCGGCTCATATACCGGTTCGATTCTCTGCAGCTACGATCCGTCTACAAACAACCTTACTCTTTCCGATCCCTCGCAGAATGATGACAGCTACCGCCTGCATATCCATACGATGGTGCCTTTCGGCGGCAAGCAGATTTATCCCTTTGACGTTACCGGTGAGAGTCCTTACAGCGTCACTCTCAACATCACTGCTCCGCTGGCCGATGAGCTACCCCTCTGTATCCACTATCGTCACGGTGCTGACGACTATGTATCTTACGGCTTCTCAGAGGCCACCACATACGTTCCCGAAGGGGATGGCAAAACCGGCGACCTTGTGTCTTTCAGCGATGCCTCGAAGTATATCACTCTTCCCAAGGGACTCCAGGGCAACGTTACGTTTGAAGTCAGCGTAACCGACGGTGTTCCTTCCTCCCTGAAGATTTCCGGCGGACAGATCGCCCAGAGCCTCTACACTTATATCCTCTGGGACAACTTCAACAGCAACGAGCTGCAGAAGACCCAGACCCTCACGCCTCATGTAAGCCACTTCGATGCCAAATATACTTTCACCGGCGAGGAAAAAGGCCGCGTGTTTAAGGTAGAGCGTCTGCTCAACGGCCAGACCGTAACCGGTCGCCGCTGGGGCATTATCAAAGATTCTCCCAAATATGTTCCCTCCGAGACCGGCGTGCGCTATGACATCTCCGCTACCGGAGTCGAAACCGTAGTCTTCCCCGAAGATCTGCGCGGCACGGTTACCATCAGTGTCTATGTCGATGAGGACGGTGTGCCCGACTACTTCCGCATCCAGGGAGGCCATATCGGCGACGGTCCCGACGATACCTATACCATCTATTTCTACGACACCACTGCCGGAGGCACCCAAAATGATCCTTACGCTTATATGTGGCGTAAGGAGGCCGGGGACAATACGGCCGAGTTCACCAAATGGTGGGGAGATGACAAGGAGAAAGGTAAAATGACCGCCACCGGCCGCTACGTAGTCGAGAACGGCAATTACTATCCCCTCTATTCCCTTTCCTTCTCCTGGGAATCCCTGGTTCCCCATAACGTTATCATCCACAACGGTGATACCCACTACACGCAGGAAGGCAGTGACCCGCTCTTCGTGAACGGCGGTTATTACTATACAGGCTGCTCGGCCGCCAAGTCAGCTTCCGAGGTTACGGTGACGGAGAATGCCAATGTGACTTTCTATATGCACTGGAAACAGGACTGGCTGAAGGACGGTAACGGCGAGGCTCCCCGCTGCTTCGTTTTCTCAGGCACTAAGCCCTCCAATATCAAGGATGCCTGGGACAATGGTGTGGAGATGTCGCAGATTACAGACCTTGCTCCTTCGATTTCCACTTTCTCCGTGGATGCCCACGGCGATGAAGAAGTGGCAGCCCCGATGACCATCACCGAGAAATACCAGATCTGGAAAGCCGAGATGACTCCGGCTCAGATGAGCGGCAAGACCGATGTCATGTTCGTTCTCAAACATCAGAAAGATGACGGTTCCTTCGAATACTGGGATTACGGCTCGCGCAGCGGCGGTTTCGCCGAACCCTCTTTCCTGTCGAAATATATATTCGCGACAGCTTCCGAGAACAACAGCCGCTATGCCGTGCAGACCTATCTGCCGTATGAAGACTTTGTGAACCTCGACCGTCAGGGTCGTCCTCATGTATATCTGGTCGGTGACGCTAATGGCGCTATCCAGGGGCTTCAGTGGGACAATGTGGCTCTGGCTAAAGAATTCACCCCCGAACAGGGCGTGTTCTACATCAAGATCGACGTGACCGGCAACACATACGCAAAATTCAAGATGTCCTGGATTAGCGTACAGGAGGCCATCGAACGCAACTCCATCGTAAAGATCGACAACCAGCGTTCATGGGCTACATTCGACCTGGGTATTATCGGATTCGATGATACTTTCTCCAAATACCCCGAGGGTTACGAACGTCCCAAGGTTGAAAAGGCAGATGCCAGCGACCTTGTCTCCGCAGCCTGGATCAAGCCCTACCAGAGCCTTCCCTACATGAACTACAACCAGTACAACTGGTATATCCCCGCCGAGAATATCACGCGCAACGCTGCCTGCCACCTGGTAATCGACCCCCATTCCACCTGCCGCACGGTAACCCTCATCCCCTACGACCCGAACCCCTCTGTTGAGGTGGAAGGATCCTCCGTAGGCCAGATATCTCTCAATGAAGCCCAGGCCCGTCAGCTGCACGGCGATCACAGCGCTCACCTGAACGGTGCCGCTTCCAACGGACATATCTACATGGACCGCATCAATATCTGCTCCGGTTCTGTGAAAATCAATCCCTCCGACGGTCTGAGCATCGGTGAGTCCGGCTTCGACCTGCTCTACTCGATTTACATGAACGGTAACGAAGTGATGGAAATTCCGACCCCCGGCGAATATAACATCAATTTCCTCCCGCTAGCTTCCAGCGCCGATATGGATGTACGGTGCAAATACACCAACCATGCCACCGGTCTTACATTCCATTCTAAACTCGGATCCGGCACCGTCACCACTCCCGATATCGAGTTCCCGCAGCCCGAGGCTTCGATTGAGAACGCCACATATATCATCGACTCCCGCAACGGCGTTTCGTCGGTAGGCGTGCTGCTCCGTCCCCTCCGCTTTAATGTGACCACTGAACACGCTTACTTCGCAGACTTCAGTTTTGAAATCGGTGAGAAGGCTGAACTCCTGCATAAAGATCATCGTATGGTCAAGATGTTCGCTTCCCTGGAAGACGATGTTCTCCCCGGCTGGGAATTCATCGATGCCGACAACAACTATGATTTCTCTGACGCCAAGAAGAACGACTGGTCGACGAAACTGGCTGTCAATAAGAGCGCCTATGTGCTGCTGACCGATGTCTCCGTGGAGAATTTCGAAGCTATGGATGTGTCCGGTATGGTACGCGCCGTATATCCGTTCATTTATCAGCTTGAACCCAAACTGACTCCCGTTTCTCCGGCCCGCAAGCGAGTAGGCTCCGCAACCGCCCTTGATCTCACTCTGCCCGATGACCTCAGCGGTTTCGCCATCAGCAACATGGCCATGACCCAGCCTGTCTCCACTTCCGTATCGGGTGTGATTTCCGGTGTGGAGAATGTCGAAGCCGATGCTCTTGAGGGCGATGCAGAGTATTACAATCTGCAGGGTATCCGCGTCTACGGCGAACCTGCCCCCGGCATCTATCTGCTCCGCCAGGGTGGCAAGGTCTCCAAAGTCCTGGTACGGTAACCTGATTGAGTCCCGCACTTACATTACTACTGAATAGGTCTTAATTCCTTTCGACAAATCCGTTTCCCCGCCCTTCGCCGGCGGGGAAACTTTTTTATTGAGAGATTCATACATTAATTGAGAGAGTCGTACATATGTTATGTGTCTTTCTAATAGTTTTTAGTCATGTGTATAACTGATAGTTTGTAGAATACACAGACAGAAAGCAGGGCGGCGCGTCGGGATTGCCTGACGCGCCGCCCTGCTGCGGTAATGAGTGCGGAGGGAAACGTTATTCTGCGGAGGGGAGGGGGATTTTGGCTATGCGGCGGCTGTGGCGCCCTCCTTCAAAGGGGGTGTTGAGGAACGCGTCTACGATAGCCAGGGCCGTCACATTGTCGACGAAGCGGCCGGGGAGAACCAGGACATTGGCGTCATTGTGCTGGCGGGCGAGCCGGGCTATTTCTACGTTCCAGCAGAGGGCGGCGCGGATTCCCTGGTGCTTGTTGAGGGTCATGCCGATGCCGTTGCCGGTGCCGCAGATGGCGATTCCGGGATAGCAGCGTCCTTCCTCCACGGCGAAAGCAGCGGGGTGGGCGAAATCGGGGTAGTCGCAGGATTCTGTGGAGTAGGTTCCGAAGTCTTCATATTCGCGGCCCATTGCCTCGAGATATCCTTCGATTACGCTTTTAAGCTCGAAGCCGGCATGGTCGCTACAAATTGCTATTTTCATTTAGGATATGTTATTGGGGAGTTTCTGAGTCGGGAATTTCTGGAACTGAGGTTGCCGCCGGAATATCCTGTTCAGGAGTGTCTGATACGGGTTCCTCTGTTATGTCTGTGGTGGGAACAGGCTCGTCGGCCGGTACCTCGGAGAAGCCCGGAGGAAGCGCGGGAGCTTTCTTGCGTCGATCCGTCGAGAAGGTGTAGAACACCGAGAACGATCCCGTAATGATGCCGTTGCGCGACCCGTAGCCGGGAATATACCAGGGTTTCCCCCCGGGCTGTTCGGTCTCGTGGAGAAGGGCGCGGAAACGGACATTCCAGCCCATCGAGACTGCTCTCCAGATTTTGACGCGCAGACCGAAGAGAACGTTAAGGTAGGTGGCCGAAGAGGTCTGCCGGGGAAAATTGACCTCGCGGTCCTCTCCCCAGTAGCCGTCGTTGATGGTGACGTCGCGCAGTTCATAGCTGAAATGGCTGTAACCGAATCGGAGACCGGCCACGAACTGATAATCCGGGTTGCTGTTGTACAGGAAGTTATAGTTGGCGCCGATACGGAACCAGGGGGAGAGACCGCTGTGGTAGGTGTAGTTCTGATGGGCAGGAGTGGAATTGGCGGCTCCGAGGCCGGCCTCGATTACGGGAATGTAGCGGTTATGGAGGTTAAGTTCGGCCGAAAAGCCCACCACACCGTAGCTCTGGCCGAAAATCCTCATCAGCGGATCCCAGAGGTCGACCCCTACGGATGCGCTGTAAACCAGGGGATATATCATCCGGGGGACGCGCCCCTGCTGCGGCATGAGGCCGGCGGAGTCGGTGAGTTCCTTTCCGGTGACGGTGTCGACAAGGACCTTCTTACCCTCGTCGTTTACAATTTCGACAAGGCGCGAGCGGTCGAGCGAGTCCGTCTCGTGTTTGTTTTCATTAACGCCTGTGATGTTCCGGGAGCCCGCTTTTACGGGAGTGACACGTCGCTGGGCGCTCCCTGTTGTCGCGGCCGCCGAGACAAGGATAAGGCAGATAAGCAGCAGGGTTCTCATAGGGTTTCCTCCTCCTCCCCGGGGGTGGCGGTCCGGAAATAGACCATGATGCGCTCGCGCTCGATATTGGTTATCATCGAGTCGGCGATGACGACGTTGTCAATCAGATGGCGTGTGAAAGTGCAAGAGCGGATACGGTAGCTGTACATGGCGCCGCACTCGCTGGAGGCGAAGTAGGGCTGGACGTCGTAACGGAAAGTGATGGTGTCGTTCAGCTCCGGCAGGTCCAGACCCTGGGACGGGTAGTCGTAATGGAGACAGAAAGCGGAGACTTCGCTGTCGGACCGGAAGGGGAGATAAATCTGGCTGACCCGCTCGCCGGCATGGATAAGCAGGGAATCGCCGGGGGCCCCTACGCCGTGCATATCCAGGAAGTCGAGGCTCATGGACTGTCCGGTGGCATAGTCGTAGAACCCCATCAGCGGCAGGGCGCTGTGGTTGTCGGAGCATCCGGCGGTGTTGCACCCCTGAATGAGGGGGAGCAGACAGGCCGCCATCGCCAGGGGGGCCGCGCAGGTCTTTATGTCAGGAAAATGCCGTTTCAAAACTTAGCTTCAATTTCGTAATCGTTTCTGCGCGGAGAGTTGCGCACGATCAGTTCCCCGAGGAATCCGGTGAGGAACAGCTGTGTGCCCAGTATCATGAGCGTCAGCGAGATATAGAAGTAGGGGGAATCGGTCACCAGGATATAGGGATGCCCGGCGTGCATGGCGTAGAGCTTGTGGGCCCCGACGGCCACAACGGCGATGAATCCCAGCAGGAACATCAGCGAGCCCAGCAGGCCGAAGAAATGCATCGGCTTGATGCCGAACTTGTTGGTGAACCAGAGGGTGGCCAGGTCGAGGTATCCGTTTACGAAGCGGTCGAGCCCGAATTTTGTCTTGCCGTATTTGCGGGCCTGGTGGTGGACAACCTTTTCGCCGATTTTGCCGAATCCGGCGTTCTTGGCCAGGTATGGGATATAGCGGTGCATATCGCCGTAGACTTCGATGTGCTTTACGACCTTGTTGCGGTAGGCTTTCAGGCCGCAGTTGAAGTCGTGGAGGTTATGGATGCCGCTGACGCGGCGGGCCGTGGCGTTGAACAGCTTTGTGGGGATGGTTTTCGACAGGGGGTCGTAGCGCTTCTGTTTCCATCCGCTGACAAGGTCGTAGCCGTCGCGGGTAATCATCCGGTAGAGTTCCGGAATTTCGTCGGGGGAGTCCTGGAGGTCGGCGTCCATCGTGATGACCACGCGGCCTCGGGCGGCCCCGAAGCCGGTGTTGAGGGCCGGGGATTTTCCGTAGTTGCGGCGGAAGGATATGCCGTGGACGGTATCGGGATATTCTTCCGCGAGCCGTTCGATGACCTCCCAGGATTCGTCGGTGGAGCCGTCGTTGACGTAGATGACTTCATGGGAGAAGCCGTTTTCCTTCATGACGCGGTCGATCCAAGCCTGGAGTTCGGGGAGGGATTCGGCCTCGTTGAACAGGGGGACCACCACTGAGATGTCCAGCGGATAATTGTCTTTAGTCTGATTGCTCATTTTCAGCTTGTTTGAGTGGGAGAGGCGGGAGGGACGCGCTTGATTCTGACCACAAGGGTTACGAACATCGATAGCACCGAGCCGGTGAAAGTCCCCAGCCAGAGCCACATCAGGGCGATGTCCATCGGGGAGGGGATGAGCCGGTTGTCGATTATTTCCTGGAACATATCGGCCATGGAGGCACCCCCTTCCATCGGGGTATTGCGGTAAAATTCCACACCCATGCGGAGGGTGTCGAGGATGAATCCTGGATGGATCCAGCGCATGAAGATGTAGGCCGCCGCAGCGAAGATCAGGGAGCCGCAGCCGAACATCACTATCCCCTGCATCCACAGGGCGGAGAAGGTGGTCAGACCGTGGCAGGCCACATGGGTGCGGCGCAGGAAGCGGTACGTCAGGAACGGCACCAGCAGCCCCATCGCGAGGACGGGGATATTGAGCAGCCCCACGTACAGCGACCCCACGCTCAGGGCGAACATCACCGTGAGGTACAGGCCGAGCCATGCGCCGTCAGAGGCGCCCCGCTCGTAGATCGACCGGGCGTCAGGGCCGTGTCCTGTGCTGTCGTTGCTTTTCTTTAGTTCCATTGGTGCAAATTTACGAATTTTTCGCTAAATTTGTAGCGTTGACCCATGAAGTCATCCAAACTTTTTCCGACACAGAGATTTATTTGCTTCAATTAGAATATGGATAATAACGCGACAGAATGTCAGGCCGCTCCCCGGGGAGACGGTAACTGTCAGGTTACAAGCCCAGTAGAGTTTCCGGCCGATATGAAACATATACGTGCTAAAGAATTCGGAGGGGAACGCGCCCTCTTCGCCACCCACAGGCTTTTCCTCGACAAAGTGGTGTTTCATCCGGGAGAATCGGCCCTGAAATGCTGTTCGGAGATTGACGCCCTGGACTGTGAGTTCGAGGGAAAGTATCCTTTCTGGCACGTGGACACTTTCCGCTGCGTAAGGTGTCATTTCCAGCCCGGTGCCCGTGCGGCCCTCTGGTATTCCCGGAATCTGGAGATGCGCGACTGCGTCGTGGACGCTCCCAAGATGTTCCGCGAGATGGAGAACCTTTCGCTGGCCGGGGTCACTATCCCCGATGCTCAGGAGACCCTGTGGAGCTGCCGGGGCGTTAAGCTGCGGGATGTGACCGTCGACAAGGCCGACTATGTATTCTTCCACTGCTCGGACATCGATATCGACGGTTATACCCAGAACGGCAATTATTCTTTCCAGTATTGTCGCAACGTTGTGATCCGCAACGCCGTCATCAATTCAAGGGACGCTTTCTGGGAGACGGACAACGTTACGGTCTACGACTCGGAAATCAACGGTGAGTTTCTCGGCTGGCATTCCCGGAACCTTCGGCTGGTGCGCTGCAAGGTGAACGGGACGCAGCCCCTGTGCTACTGTCACAACCTGGTGATGGAGGACTGCACGATGGGGGATGAATGTGACCTGGCTTTCGAGGACTCCGACCTGACGGCCGATATCCGCTCGGCGATTGTCAGCGTAAAGAATCCCCGCACGGGTTTCCTGAAAGCTCTCGCTATCGGGGAAACAATCATTGACAAGAATGTGCTGGCTCCGGCCGACTGCCGGATCGAGACCGAAATATAACCCCACATGATGGATTACAGCCGATATTTCGATACCGCGCCCTGCAGGCGCGGCTCCGGTTCCTACAAGTGGGACTCGGACGAGGATCCGGAGGTGATTCCCCTTTGGGTCGCCGACATGGATTTCCGGACGGCTCCGTGTGTCATCGAAGCGCTGCGGCGCCGGGTGGAACATGGCGTCTTCGGATATACACTGGTAGGTGAGGACTATTACGCCGCTCTCTGCCGGTGGTTCTCCTCGCGCCACGGCTACACGATCGATCCGCGGATGGTCATCTATACATCCGGGGTGGTCCCGGCGCTGTCGGCCATTATCCAGGCTCTCGCCTCGCCGGGAGAGGGGGTAATCGTGCAGACACCGGTTTACAACTGCTTTTTCTCCTCCATACGCAACAACGGATGCCGCATCGTGGAGAATCCGCTGATACGCAGGGATATCGATGCCTCGACCTTTACATACGAAATGGACTTCGAGGGGCTGGAACGCCTGGCGCGCGACCCGCAGAACCGGTTGCTTCTGCTCTGTAATCCCCACAATCCGGCGGGACGCGCATGGACGCGTGGAGAATTGGCGCGAGTAGCGCAAATCGCCCGGGAGAACGGCCTGACGGTTGTCAGCGATGAAATCCACTGCGAGCTGACGATGCCCGGTATCAGCTATGTTCCCTACGGGACAGTGGACGAAGGGGGGATTATATGCCTGTCTCCATCTAAGGCGTTCAATACCGCGGGGTTGCAGATCGCGAATATCGTATGTCCCGACGGGGAGACGCGCGCCCGCATCGACCGGTCCATCAATGTCAACGAGGTCTGCGATGTGAATCCTTTCGGGGTAGAGGGGCTGAAAGCCGCCTATACTTCCGAGGGGGGCGAGTGGCTCGACGCCCTGCGCCGCTATCTGAGCGGTAACTATGAGCTTGTGCGGGAGTATCTGGCCAGGGAACTGCCCGGTTGCCCGATGGCACGCCTGGAGGCGACGTATCTCCCCTGGATTGATGTCTCGGCGCTTGGCGTCCCGTCTGAGGAGCTGGAGGAAAGGCTCCGGCGCGAGGCCCGCGTATGGGTGAACTGCGGGGAGATGTACGGCAAGGGGGGATTTATCCGCCTGAACATCGCCTGCCCGCGGGAGCGGCTGGCCGAAGGGCTGCGGCGCCTGGCGGCTTTCCTCCGGAAGCCGGGGCTGCAAAGCCGGACCTGAAGGCCCGGCGCCGAAACAAATCAATTAGCCCGATTCGGGAACCGGCAAGAAACTCCAGGCTCTCCCAAAGGATTCGGGAACCGGGCAGAAGTTTCAGGAGCGGAAAGATTTAAGAAGCAGATATTCAGAAAAGAGAGAAAGGATTTGGTCGGAATCTCGCAAATACAGACGGGGCAACCCCTGAACAGGCGCCAGTGTCTGATGCTGGCGGCCAAATTGTCGTGGCCGGCCATGATGGCCCAGCTGTCGAGTATCATCATGCAGTATATCGACACGGCGATGGTCGGTCAGTTAGGGGCGAACGCATCCGCCTCGATCGGCCTGATGGCCAGCAGCCTGTGGTTGTTTTGGGGAGTATGTTCGGCGGCCACCGTCGGTTTTTCCGTGCAGGTGGCCCACCGCGTTGGCGCCACTGACTACAAGGGGGCGCGGATGGTGCTTCGCCAGGCTATCGGGGCTTCGGTTATTGTCGGCGTTGTGGTAGCCCTGATCGGAGCGTCCGTCGCGTTCCCGCTGCCGGGCTGGCTCGGCGGAGGAAAGGAGGTGGTCCGTGAGGCTTCGCTGTATTTCCTGGTCTTCGTCTGCGGATTGCCTGTACTGATTCTCAATTATCTTGGATGCGGTATTCTGAGGGCTTCGGGGAATATGAAAGTCCCGGGAGGTCTGAACGTCATGATGTGTGTGCTGGATGTGGTGTTCAATTTCCTGCTGATATTCCCGACGAGGGAAATCGCCCTGTGGGGATTGCATTTCACTATGCCCGGTGCGGGCCTGGGTGTGCTGGGGGCTGCTTTGGGGACAGTTTCGGCCGAGGTCGTGACATCGTCGCTGGTAATGTGGTATCTCTGCTTTCGTCAGGACGGGATGAAGATATTCGGGACCGGGGAGCATGGATCCTTCCGCCCTTCCGGCCCGATTATCCACAATGCCGTAAGGATTTCCTCGCCGGTGGCGCTGGAACACGCCGTAATCAGCGGGGCGCAGATCGTCATTACGCTTATAGTGGCTCCGCTGGGGAAAATCGCGATAGCGGCCAATGCGTTTGCTGTAACCGCCGAGAGTCTCTGCTATATGCCGGGATTCGGCATCGGGGACGCTGCCACCACGCTCGTGGGACAGAGCTACGGCGCCCGGCGGTTCGACCTTGTAAGGCGTCTGGGATATGTCACCGTAGGGATGGGGATGGCGGTGATGACGATTATGGGGGCTATTCTGTATGTTACGGCCCCGTATGTGATGGGGATGCTTTCGCCGGTCAGGGAAATCTGCGACCTGGGGACGGAAGTGCTGCGCATAGAGGCGTGGGCCGAGCCGATGTATGCCGCGTCGATTGTGGCTTACGGGGCGATGGTCGGTGTAGGCGATACGGTAATCCCGGCGGCGATGAATTTCGTAAGCATCTGGATTGTCAGGTTGCCGATTGCGGCGATTCTGGCGCAGTCGATAGGGCTGAAAGGGGTTTGGCTGGCAATGTGTATAGAGCTGACGTTCAGAGGGGTGATTTTCCTTGTGAGGTTGTTGCGCGGAAGCTGGTTAAGGCACGGGGTAAAGAGCGCTCCCGAGCCGGTCAATCCGCTGCCGGTCAATGACAATTAGCCCGGGGCCTTATAATCGGGCCCTGGGCCCGGCGATGAATCGCCGGAGCCGGAACAAATAAATTACTCCGAAATCAGGGGATGAGGAGTTTGGAGGCGGAGCCGTCGGCGTTGCGGAGGATGTAGAGGCCAGGGGGAAGGGAGGAAAGTTGAGAGGGGGAGGGATTGCTGAGAAGGAGATGGCCCGAGATATTGTAGAGAGCGACGGGGTGGTCTGAGGGAGTGTCAGGGGCGATGGGATCAACAGAGGCGCCGGAGACAGAGGCCCGGAGAGTGATGTTTCCCTCGGGAGTTTCCTCGATAGAGGATAGGGAGACCCCCATGGAGGCGCCGGAGTTCGTGGAGAACGAGGGGGAAGTTGTGAAGTCAAAGGCGGTTACGTCCGCGCTGCCCGGGAAGGGGAGGGCGGTGCCGGAACTGTAAGGACCGTCGGCCCGGACAAGGTCGACAAGGCGGCGCTTGGAGGTGTTCACAAGATTGTCCTCCCATGCCTGGGGGTCATATTCGATATGCCATGCCAGCATCCCGTGGCCGGGCAGATAGGCGTCCCATCCCTCCTGACGGCGGTTCTCGAACAGATAATATTCGTCGGGATTGGAGGAGGTCACCTTGCGGGCCGAGTTGGAAAGGTGGAGAGGCTTGATTTCCAGAATCCCGTCCTCCCGGATTTCCTCCGGCGTGATCCAGCCCAGCGAGAGGCGTTCGAAGCAGGAGAGGGCCGGGGGTGTGTAGCCGTTGTTGTTATAGTTTCCGGAAGCCATCAGGGAGTAAGGCCCCGGATGGAAGGAACCGTTGTAATACAGGTCGGGAAGCCCCAGGACATGGCAGAACTCATGGCAGAACGTGCCGATCCCCGTGAACTGCCCCCGTCCGTTCTGCTCGGGGGAACAGGCGTAGTTCTCGATTTTCACATTGTCTACGGTCAGTGATTTGCCAAAAGCGCTGAGAGTTGCCGAGTGGGGCCAGATGGTCGAGGTGCCGCCGCCGTCGGCCTGTCCTTTCCCGGCAAAGAAGAAATAGACGTTGTCGCAGACGCCGTCGCCGTCGAGGTCGTAGTCGGAGAAGTCAAGTTCGTTTTCAAGATAGCTGCACGCTTCGATTACCATCTTGGTGGCGGGAGAGTCATCCAGGCCGACGCTGGCGTAGTATCTGGCGTTGTTGGCCATCCTGACGGGACCGACGACATCGAAGCAGGGATTGAACTGTCCGGCGGAATTGTCCTGGAAATACCGTCGGGCCGAGCCGCAGGTTCCCCCTTCGGTATAGTTTTCCCCGTTCATGAGTTCATTGAACTTTTCATAAGGCAGGTCGACTGAAAAAGGGCGATCCGGAAAATCCACCAGTACTACCAGAAACCGGGCGGGGCGTTCGCCGGACTCAGTTTCCACGCGGAGGGGAGAGGCGGCTTCTCCTCCGGAAGGGAGCGCGGAAACCTCGGGACGTTGTTTCAACAGGTAAGGGAAAAGCCGTTTTCCCTGCGGGACCGGGGCGAGTGACTGGCGTACCTGCGGCAGCCAGCTTACGATTTCGCCGTCGAGGGTCTCGAAGTGACGGCAGTTCTCATCGCCGACGGCCCGGACCCAGATTTCCTCCCCGCCGGGAGTTTTCATCCTGACAGGTATGCCTGAGGCGGGAGCGCCGGAAGCATTGAAAGCGCCGCAGAGGAGGAGCAATGTCAGCGCCAGGACGCAGCGGTGCGGCTGACAGAGAGCGGTATGCCGGAATATGGAGTAGAAAGTTTTCATGTGGAGGGGTGTCGGAAAAGAGTATTTTTTTCAGAAATTTTCAAAAACCGACAGCGACAGCCGGTCTTACAACCGGTTGCCGCTGCGGAGTAGCCCATAGGAGAATCGAACTCCTCTTTCAAGAATGAAAATCTTGCGTCCTAGCCGATAGACGAATGGGCCCTTTAAAAACCCTCGGCTTTCACAAGCAGAAGGTTTATTTACACACACATTTTATGGTAAACATAAAACACGAAACTTAGCGCGGGTCAAATTGCCAAGAATCGTTATATCTTTTCTCAGCCGAGCTTGTTGATGTGAAGCGCAAGCTTGCTTTTGAGGTTGGAAGCTTTGTTTTTGGAGATGGTCTTCTTGGAGGCCAGACGGTCGAGCATGGCAACGACCTTAACGTAAGTTTCCTGAGCGGCAGCCTTGTCGGTCATAGCGCGAAGACGACGCACGGCGTTGCGGGCGGTCTTGGCGTAGTAACGGTTGCGGAGACGACGGCTCTCGGTCTGGCGAATACGTTTTAAAGCAGATTTATGGTTTGCCATTTTTTTATTTATGCTTTTTCTTCTTTATTTCGTTGTTATAATAGTAGCCCATAGGAGAATCGAACTCCTCTTTCAAGAATGAAAATCTTGCGTCCTAGCCGATAGACGAATGGGCCGGCCTTGTTGCAACTGCCTTTGGATTCCGGGGCATTTTGCGACTGCAAAGTTAATCGCTTTTTCTGACCTGACCAAATTTTTAGGCAAAAAAGTTTGCGATTGAGTAAAATTAGCTAATTTTGTCTCCGCCAAATCGAGTCAGACCCTCTCCTGTCGGCTCCCATACATATATTATATATAATGTACAGACCCCTGAACTGCATAGCGTTGAGAACCGTGCGCTATTCCGACCGCAATTCCATCCTGAGCGTCTACACGCTTCAGCAAGGGCGTATGTCGCTGCTGGTGCCGGCCGGAACCGGAAAAGCCGCCGCCAGGCTGCGGGCGCTCCTGATGCCCCTGGGCAGATTCGATTGCGTCGCCGACATCCGCAACGGACGCGACATCCACACCTTCCGCGATGTGCGCCCCGTGGTCCTTCCCCCGGCGTCCGATCCTCTGCGGGCCTCCATCGCCATGTTTGTCACCGATATGCTGACAGCCTTGCTGCGGGAAGCTCAGGAGGACGCTCCTCTCTTCGGTTACGTAGACCGGGCCCTCAGGCGGCTGGCCTGTACGGAACGGATCGGAAGCAGAGGCGCCGAGCGCCCTCTGGCGCCCTCCTCCCTGTCGAATTTCCATATCTGTTTTCTGATCAGACTGACCCGCTTCCTGGGCATCGAGCCTGACTGGGGAAGCTATGTTCCGGGCCGGGTGCTTGACCTGCCGGGAGGGGTATTCCGCGCCGTCCCTCCTCCCCACCGGCGTTTCCTGCCCCCCGGAGAGGCTGCCGCGGCCTTTCAGCTCAGCCGCATGAATTTCCGCAACATGGGGCGTTTCTGCATGAACCGCTTCGAGCGGAATACGATTCTCGACCGTATTCTCCTTTATTATCAGACCCATTACCCTTCGTTGCCGGAACCTTCCTCGCTGGAAATTCTGCGCATGATGGCCGACTGACCCTCCTCCCTGGACTCAGTAGAGTAAATTTTGTATGCTGAAAACCCAAAAATTATTTGGAAAAACCTCCCGATGATTGTAACTTTGTGACGACAATAAATTAGAAATATGAAATCCGCATCTACTTTGCACATTCTGCTTCTCTCGCTGGCCGGCCTCCTGCTCCTGGCTGCCTGCGGCGGTCTGAGCGACCGGGAGAAACAGATGGTAGGTAAATATTACATTCCCGCTGTCTCGGACACGAATCCGCTGATTGAACTCAACGAGGACCGCACCTCGGTCCTGCGGGCCATCCGCCCGGGCGACATAACCTATTCCGTCACCGGCACATGGCAATGCGACGGGGATTCCCTGGTGATTGTCAACGACTCGACAAGCATCACTATCGAGGACGGAGACCCCGGCCTGGTGGGCCACGTAACCCGCCGCGTGGCTTATCCCATCCGGAGTTTCAATGAATCGACCCTGACTATCGAGCGACAGGGCATCAACTACGATTATCACCGCCGCGCCGAATAATCCGCTTTCGGCCCGGTAGCTTCTCTTACCTTTATATGAAAAACTGTCTGCGTTTTAAATTCCTGACAATTATCCTGACCTTCCTGGCTTTCGGCGCGCTCCTTTCGGGGTGTGGCTCCTCGGGAGCCGATTATGACACAGCCCTGGCCGATGCCCAGCTTGCCCTGGACGAAGGGGACGCCGGGCGCTCCTCGCGCATCTGTTCGGAACTGCTCGACAAGGATGCCGACGCCTTGAACGAACGCCAGCTCGGGCGCCTCGCCATCATATTCATGAAACTTTCCGAAGTGACGGACAGCGATGAAAACGTCGCCGACGCCACCGAGTGTTTCCGGCGCGCATGGAAACTCTCGGCCGACTCTATGCGCGGATTCGCCTCGCAGCTTCCTCCGGAAGATCTTCCCCAGTATGTGATTCTCAGCCGCATAGGCGGTTCGATAGATTCCCCGCCCGATCTTTCGGAAGAATCCTACCCCGAGGATTCCGTACACATCTATTCCGAATCCGAATCCCGCTGATATTTTGTCTGATCATTCATTTATGGACTGGAAATCCTCACTCGAAGCCCTGAAGGCCGAAATGCCTGCCTCCCCCCATGAGGAGGCAGAAGCTGTTCCCGCGGAAACCTCAGCTTTCCCGGCCACGGAAAAGGCGCGTCTGGACATCATCCTCGATAAAAAAGGAAGAAAAGGGAAAGCCGCCACCATAATTGCCGGATTCACCGTAGATGACACGCAAATCGAAGATATTGCCCGCAGGCTGAAACAGCGCCTCGGCACCGGCGGTTCCTGCCGCGGCGGTGAAATCCTTATCCAGGGGGACAAACGTCGCGAAGTGGCCGAAGCCCTGGCGTCGTTCGGAATCAGGAACCGAATTATCTGAACCCTGTCCGCCGCCCCGCCGCGCCGGATAAAGTACAAACCCAACTGCCAGCTACCCCATGAAAAGCTACAAGATGTATGCCTCGAGCATCAATGACCGCTACACCGATGAAATCGTGGAGCGTCTGCGCCGGGGCGAGACGATTATCTATCCTACCGACTCGCTGTATGCCGTGGGGTGTGACGCGCTGAACAACCGCGCGGTCGAGCGCGTATGCCGCCTCAAGGATATCAACCCGGCGAAGCAGCGCCTTGCGATCGTCTGCTCCGACATTTCCCAGGCGAGCGAATACGCCCGGATCGACAACGAGGCTTTCCGCATCATGCGGGCCAATCTCCCGGGACCGTTCACTTTCATACTTCCCGCTTCCACGCGCCTGTCGAAAGCCTTCAAGGGGCGCCGGGAGGTCGGAGTCCGCGTTCCCGACAATGAAATCGCCCGGCATATCGCCTCCGAACTCGGCAATCCGTTGCTGACTACCTCCGTGGAGTGGCCCGACGCCGATGCCGAGGACCTGGCGCAGCCCGAGGCGATCAGGCTTCATTATGAAGACACTGTGGACGCCATAATCGACGGAGGAGAAGGGGACGGCGTCCCCTCGGCGATAATAGACCTTACCGATTCTTCCTCTCCCGAAATCCTCCGCGAAGGGCCTCTTCCCCTCGCGGACTAACAGCAAAAGACCTGTTAATACGATATGGATAATTTCAGCTACTGTACCCCGACACGCTATATATTCGGACGCGATACCGAGAAAGAGACCGGACGTCTGACAGCCGAGACCGGCTGCCGGCGAGTGATGATTGTCAGCGGAGGAAGCTCCGCCCGCAAAAGCGGACTGCTCGACAGGGTCACCGCCTCACTGGACGAGGCCGGAATCAGCTACGTGGAACTTACCGGAATCAAGCCAAACCCCACCGATGACCGCGTGTATGAGGGAATCGACCTCGCGCGCCGCGAGGGGGTCGACGGTCTGCTGGCTGTCGGCGGCGGTTCGGTAATCGATACCGCCAAAGCCATTGCCGGAGGTGTGCCCTACGACGGTGACTTCTGGGATTTCTGGGCCGGGAAAGCCATCATGAAAGAGGCGCTTCCCGTAGGGGTGGTGCTGACAATCCCGGCAGCCGGAAGCGAAGGTAGCGGTAATTCGGTGATCACAAAACTGGATGGGATGCATAAAATCAGTCTCCGCACCGACTTTGCCCTCCGGCCTAAATTCGCTGTGCTGAATCCCGAACTCACCTTTACCCTGCCGCCTGAACAGACCGCCGCCGGAGTCGCCGACATGATGGCCCATATCCTGGAGCGGTATTTTTCCCCCACGGAGGAGGTCGAGACCACCGACCGCATTTCCGAAGGGCTGCTGATGGCCATAATGGAGGAAGCCCCGAAGGTGATGGCCGCTCCCGATGACTACCAGGCCCGGGCTAATATCATGTGGGCCGGGACTATGGCCCATAACGGAGTCTGTGGCTGCGGACGCCGTGAAGACTGGACTTCCCACGGGCTGGAACACGTGCTGTCGGCTGTCTACGGCGTCACTCACGGCGCCGGACTGGCGGTGGTGTTCCCGGCATGGATGACTTTCATGGCTTCCCACCGGCCGGAAAAGGTGGCCCAGCTCGGACGACGCATCTTCGGCGTTACTGCCGCCGGTGACAAGGAGGCGGCTCTCAAGACTGTAGACTCTCTGCGGGCGTTTTTCAAGAGTATCGGACTCCCGCTCACCCTGGGCGAACTCGGCATTGGGAATCCCGATTTCGCCATGCTTACCCGCAAGTTCCATGAGGACAAGGGTACCCCCTTCGGTCCTTACTTCCCCCTTCACCCCGTCGACACCGAGGCGGTCTACCGCCTGATGCTCTGAGCGGCCGCGGTCGGGATTCCGAAGGATTTCCCCTCCAAACTTCCCTGGTCGTCCGGATGTTATAAGAACATAAGGTGTGCGGTTCAGAATCCGAATTCTGACACTCTCCACCATCGGGCTATTACAGATGAAAGCGAGGGAAAAATATCACGGTAGCTTAAGAAGGCTGTTTATCGACGGGCTGCACTGGACTGTGCTGTTGCTGTCGGTATTGCTGATTGTGTTCATCTCCTACGACACATTCAAAGGCATCCCCTTTCTGGAGAACCGCGCCTACATGACCTTCCAGTTCTTTGTGTGTCTGGCCTTTATCGCGGATTTCTTTGTGGAGCTGTGGTTTACCCCCCGGGAGGGGAGGGGGTCATATTTCCGTTCCCGCTGGCTATTCCTGCTGCTTTCCATCCCCTACCTGAATATCGTCTACGGCGCCGGACTCGATCTGTCGCCCCAGACCTTGTATTTCATCCGGTTTCTGCCTCTGGCCCGCGGAGTGCTGGCGATGGTGATTGTCTTCAATTACCTCGCCTCCTCGAAAATCACCGGTATTTTCGT
Source organism: uncultured Muribaculaceae bacterium (assembly GCA_910584365.1). Lineage (GTDB taxonomy): Bacteria > Bacteroidota > Bacteroidia > Bacteroidales > Muribaculaceae > UBA7173. The sequence continues at coordinate 83,458 of CAJUAF010000005.1, forward strand.
CAGCTACGTGGCCATACTGCTGATGACCGTCTACTTCGCCAGCCTTATATTCTTCGAGCGGGAACAGCCGGTGAATCCCGGGGTGACGAGCTACTGGGACGCCGTCTGGTGGTGCTGCATGGAGACCACTTCGCTGGGGTGTTCGCTCTCGCCGGTTACTGTCGTCGGAAAGGTGCTGGCGGTGGTCCTTTCGCTGATGGGGATGATAATCTTTCCGCTCTTTACGGTGTACCTCTCGAGCGTAATTATGAGGAGTCGCAGAAAGTTAAATATTCTTAAAATTGTTGATTCTTCTGTTAAAACATCTGATTCTCCGGGATTGTCCGCTCAATCCGGGGAGCGGAAAGTTGCAGAAACGCCGAAAAATCCGTAACTTTGCAAACGGTTATCGGAGGAGGCCCACGGGGCTTCCTCCATTTCGTTTTGTATGTCCGCGGCGGACCCTCCGCCAGCGGATGCCGACAGAATAATAGCGATGATAGACAAGAACGAAGTACTCAAAGCCGTTGAGACGGCCATCGAAGGCACCGACCTGTTCGTGGTCGACGTGGAGGTTTCTCCGGCGAAATCAATCATAGTGGAGGTCGATTCCCCCGAAAATATCGATATCGACACCTGCACGTCCCTTACCCGCAAAATTGAGGAACTGCTTCCCGCCGAACTTGAGGACTATGACCTCGAAGTCGGTTCCGCCGGGTTGACGTCCCCCTTCAGGGTCAGAGGCCAGTGGGAGAAGAATGTCGGTAACGAAATCGAGCTTCTGACCGCCGACGGCCGCAAGCTGACCGGCGTGTTGGCCTCGCTGGGAGAGGACGACTTCACCCTCGAATATCAGGTGAAGGAAAAACTTCCCGGGAAAAAACGCCCCGAGATGGTTACCAAATCCGAGCGTATTCCCCTGGAGAACGTGAAGAAAGCCTCCTATCTGCTTAGATTCAAATAACCGGACCCCGACCTTCCGCCGCGAGGACGCGCGTCCATCCCCCCTTAATCCGAAATAAAAAAACAACGACATAACAAAGATATGGCTAAAAAAGAGGAAACTCCCAACATGGTGGAAAGCTTTGCCGAGTTCAAGCAGCTGAAAAACATCGACAAGACAACCATGATAAGTGTGCTTGAAGAGTCTTTCCGCAATGTACTCGCGAAGATGTTCGGCACAGACGAAAACCTTGACGTGATCATGAATCCCGACAAGGGGGACGTACAGATTTTCCAGAATCTCGAAGTGGTTCCCGACGGGGAAGTTTCCAACCCCAACCTCCAGATTGCCCTTACGGAGGCGCGCGCCGACAATGATCCCGAGGTGGAAATCGGCGAGGAGCATACGAAGGAGATTATCTTCGCCGACTTCGGCCGCCGCGCCATCCTGACCCTGCGCCAGACCCTCCAGTCGAAGATTCTCGAACTCCAGAAAGAGGCCATCTACAATAAGTTCAAGGACCTTGAAGGGGAACTTGTCACCGGGGAGGTCTATCAGACATGGTCAAGAGAGACCCTTCTGCTCGACGACGAGAAAAACGAACTCCTCCTTCCCAAGAACCAGGCGATTCCCGGCGACTTCTTCCGCAAGGGGGAGACAATCCGCGCCGTCATCGCCAATGTCGACAATAATAACAATAACCCCAAGATCACCGTATCCCGCACGAACGAGAACTTCCTGCGCCGCCTTTTCGAGCTGGAAGTCCCCGAAATCCACGACGGCCTGATCAACATCCGCGCCGTGGCCCGTATCCCGGGCGAACGCGCCAAGATCGCCGTCGAGAGTTACGATGACCGTATCGATCCCGTCGGCGCCTGCGTCGGTGTCAAGGGTTCCCGAATCCACGGAATCGTCCGCGAGCTTCGCAACGAGAACATCGACGTCATCCCCTTCACCAGCAATCCCTCGCTCTTCATCCAGCGCGCACTTTCCCCCGCTAAAGTATCTTCCATCCGTCTGGACGAGGAAAGCAAGAAAGCCGAAGTGTTCCTCAAGCCCGACCAGGTCTCCCTTGCTATCGGTAAGCAGGGTCTTAACATCAAGCTGGCCTCCATGCTGACAGGCTACGTAATCGACGTCTACCGCGACAACGACGAGGTCTACGAGGAAGACATCTACCTGGATGAATTCAAGGACGAAATCGACGAATGGGTTATCGACGCCCTCAAGGACATGGGTTGCGTAACCGCCAAGAGTGTCCTCAACACTCCCCGCGAGGAACTTGTGCGCCGCGCCGACCTCGAGGAAGAGACCGTCGACAACGTGCTTGAAATCCTCCGCGCCGAGTTCGAGGACAGCGACGACGAACAGCCTGCCGCTCCCTCCGCTCCTGCCGCCGACGAAGCCTGTGGGCAGCCCGATGTCTGCGCCGAGGAAGCTCCCTCCGCCGATATCGCCGCAGCTGCGGATGCCGTGGAGGAGAACGCTCCGGCGGATGCAGCTTCCGAAAAGGAATAATCCCGCGCCTGTCCTACCCGCCGCGCAAGAGCGTGGTCTCCGGAAGCTCGGGGCATGGAAAATCTCTCCAGTTCAACTATCAGAAAACTTAATCCCAATCAATGGCGAGAACGAAAATAAGCAAAGTAGCAAAGGACCTCAACGTGGCTCTCCCCACGGTGGTGGACTTCCTGCGCAGTAAAAACATCACCGTCGATGACAACCCCAACGCAAGGATTGAGGATGATGTCGTCGACATCTTAGTGAAAGAATTCAAAAGCGACAAAGACCAGAAAACTAAGTCGGAACAGTTCTCGTCAGAGAGAATGCAGCAGCGCGACATCAAGAAGCCCGCGCCCAAAGTGGGCGCCAGCGAGGAAATCAAGCTCCCCACTGAAATAAACCGGCCCAAAATCGTCGGCAAGATTGACCTTGACCGCCACGGCAATCCCATAAAACCTGTCCAGGCTGTGGAGTCCGCTCCGACGGAACCGCAGAAACCGGCTCCATCCGTGCCTGAGACTCCCGCGCCTTCAGCACCAGTCCAGGAGGCCGCAGCCCCTGTTGCTCCTGCAAAGGAGACTCCCGCCGCTGAGGTTCCCGCTCCACCTGTCAAGGAGGAGGCTCCTGCCGCGCAGCCTGTTCCCCGCAAGGAGGAACACCCCGCCGCTGCGGCTCCGCCGCAGTCTGCCCCGAAGGCCGGGCCCCAGAAAATGCAAGAAGTAAAACCCGCTCCCGTCAAGGCAGACAAGCCTGCTCCCCGGGAGAAAAAAGAGACTCCCGCTCCCGCAGCGGGCGAGACTCCCAAGACTCCCGTCATGACCGAACCAAAGGCCCAGACCCCCGCAGCCGATAATGCCGGGGAAGAAATCTTCACCGTGGGACTCCCCCAGAACCGTCCCACAATCAACGTAATCGGCAAGATTGACCTTTCGGCAATCAACCAGTCGACCCGTCCCCGCAAGAAAAGCAAGGAGGAGCGCCGCAACGAGCGCATCGCCAAGCAGCAGGGGGCCCAGGGGGGCGGCAACAATGCCGGTAACAGCGACGGGGACCGCAAGAAGCGCAAACGCATCGGCTCGAAAGAGAAAATCGACATTGAGAAGCAGGGTAACCAGCCCGGCGGAAACAATGGCGGCGGCCGCGGAAAAGGCGGAGAGGGCCGTCGCGGTGATCGCGGCAACAAGCCTCGCAAGGGCGCGCCCCAGCACGTGGAGGTCAGCGAGGACGATGTACAGAAGCAGGTAAAGGAAGTGCTTGCACGCCTTACCTCGAAGGACAAAGGTCAGAAGAAAGGCCTGAAGTGGCGCAAGGAAAAGCGCGAGATGAACGCCGAACGCGACGCGGCCGCAGCCGCAGCCGCAGCCGCGGAATCCAAGACGCTGAAACTGACGGAGTTCGTTACCGCCAATGACCTCGCCACGATGATGGACGTCCCCATCAACAAGGTCATCGGAACCTGTATGAACCTCGGTGTGATGGTGTCCATCAACCAGCGTCTCGATGCCGAGACAATCAATATCGTAGCCGATGAATTCGGCTTCAAGACCGAATTTGTCTCCGCCGAAGTTGTGGAGGCGATCTCCCAGGAGGAGGACAGCGAGGAGGATCTCGTAAGCCGTCCGCCGATTGTGACCGTCATGGGTCACGTTGACCACGGTAAGACTTCTCTGCTGGACTATATCCGCAAAGCCAACGTTATCGCCGGCGAGGCCGGAGGTATCACTCAGCATATCGGTGCCTACAACGTGCGTCTCAGCGACGGACGTCATATCACTTTCCTCGATACTCCGGGTCATGAAGCGTTCACCGCCATGCGTGCCCGCGGTGCGAAGGTGACCGACCTCTGTATCATCATCGTCGCCGCCGACGACGACGTGATGCCCCAGACCGTCGAGGCCATCAACCACGCCTCCGCCGCCGGAGTGCCCATCGTATTCGCCATCAACAAAATCGACAAGCCCGCAGCCAACCCCGACAAAATCAAGGAGGAGCTGGCCGGCATGAATTATCTTGTCGAGGACTGGGGAGGCAAATATCAGTCGCAGGACATCTCCGCAAAGAAGGGTATCGGCGTGGAGGAACTGCTCGAGAAGGTGCTTCTCGAAGCCGAAATGCTCGACCTCAAGGCCAACCCCGACCGCAACGCCACCGGTTCGATTATCGAATCATCTCTCGACAAGGGACGCGGCTACGTGGCCACGGTGCTTGTGCAGAACGGTACTCTGAAAATCGGCGACATCATCCTGGCCGGAACCCATTTCGGAAGGGTCAAGGCGATGTTCAACGAGCGTAACCAGCGAATCAAGAAGGCCGGCCCGGCCGAACCCGCGCTGATTCTCGGTCTGAACGGCGCTCCGACCGCAGGCGATACTTTCACTATCCTTGATTCCGAGCAGGAGGCACGCGAAATCGCCACCAAGCGCCAGCAGCTCCAGCGCGAGTTCTCGACGCGCACGTCCAAGCGCCTTACGCTCGACGAAGTCGCCCGGCGTCAGGCCCTGGGTTCGTTCCAGGAACTCAATGTCATCGTCAAGGGTGACGTGGACGGTTCGATCGAGGCGCTCAGCGACTCGCTCATCAAGCTGTCCACTCCGGAAATTCAGGTCAACGTCATCCACAAGGCTGTCGGAGCGATTTCCGAGAGCGATGTGTCGCTGGCCGCCGCTTCGGACGCCATCATCATCGGTTTCCAGGTGCGTCCTTCCCAGGCCGCCCGCCGTCAGGCCGAGCAGGAAGGGGTCGAAATCCGTCTGTACTCGGTCATCTACCAGGCCATCGAGGAGGTCAAGGACGCCATGGCCGGTATGCTCGCTCCCGAGGTGCGGGAGGAGGTTTCCGGAACCGCCGAGGTGCTGGAGACCTACAAGATTTCCAAAGTCGGCACTATCGCCGGCGCTCTTGTCCGCGAAGGAAAAATCAAGCGTACCAACAAGGTCCGCGTCATCCGCGACGGTATCGTCCGCTACACCGGCGCCCTGGGTTCGCTCAAGCGCTTCAAGGATGACGCCAAAGAGGTTGTGGCCGGTCTTGAGTGCGGCCTTTCCATCCAGGGCTACAACGACATCCAGGCCGGAGACATCATCGAGGGCTTTGAGGAAATCGAAGTCGCCCGCGCTCTCTGATAAGGAATCTGACCGATTGTTCAAAACCTTGTCGGAGCCGAATGTACCTCTACCATATCAATATTGGCTCGAATATCGGCGACAGCCGCTCCCTTCTGGAGCGCGCTGTCGCCGCTGTTTCCGGGCTGTCCTGTGGCGTAGTAAGGCGTTCGTCGGTGGTCGAGAGTGAACCCTGGGGGTTCGACTCGCTGAACAAGTTTCTTAACATCGGGATGGAAATTTCGAGTCAGCTCCCTCCTGAAGCTTTACTGGAACGGCTTCAGGCGATAGAACGCTCCATTTCCCCGCAGTCACACAGGAATCCGGACGGCTCGTATCGCGACCGTCTGATAGACATCGACATGATTTTTGCGGCGCGATGCGCGGGTGAGATTCCTGATCCGGTCAATGAGGAGGCTATACTCAGGCTGGAGACCCCGGAGCTGACACTCCCCCATCCCCGCGCGTGGCAGCGCGGGTTTGTGACGGCGCCGATTCTGGAGCTGCATCCGGGATTCCCCCTTTCGGCGCTGAAAGCGGAACAGTAAGTGACATGAACTATCTATAAGATAGAATATCACGTAATCTCAAATATTGCATTATACCTATTTAGAATTAGTATATTATACCATAATAATTGTAAACTAAAATATATTGGATTATCCTTGATTGTATGGAAATTTGTATGTAAATATCCAAAGGCTCCTGATGAAGATGATCCGCGTGCCTTTCCGACTATATCCAATCAGAAATACAATTCTCATCTCAAAGAGGTCGGCAAGCTCGCTGGTATGACGGGAGACTGGATACCAGAAAAGCAGAGGGGACGCACCAAGACGCGGGAGGTGTGTCCGAAGTATAAGCTGTTGACATCTCATGTGGCACGGCGCACGTTCGTGACTATGTGTCTGAGCAAGGGTATGTCGCCGGAAGATATTCGTGCAGTCTCCGGCCACGACACCGCGCTTCAATCCGAATCCGGCCATTGCCTGTGCGTAAGTATCCTGATATTGCCGGAGCTTGCTGCGTGTCATCAACTCATTGGCGCATAGTTTCGGTGCCGGAGCTTTCTCCTTGTACTTCGGCTCGCCCTCGCGCTCACGACGCTTGCGCCGAGTCGATACAACAGCCACCACAGTCGCATGGAGATGTGGAGTCTTCTCGTCCATGTGAAGCATACATGACACAAGGTTATCCTCGCCAAAGGTGTCATGCAGCCATTTGATGTTGGCCCGACACCAGTCATCGAGGCGCCCGGAGTTTGCAAGTGCCATCATCTGTTCGTGTGCGCATATTCAACTGGCAAGTGCAAAATTAGCGATTTGTTTACTGGCGGCGGTCCCCCTTGCCGCTTGGCTTCCCCCGCTGGAGGAGTAGGAGAGAGGTTAATTCCCTGTCAAAGTTTTGCACTTCGATTTGGAATCTCCAGATTTGTTGAGATTAATCGGGAGAAATCAAGAAGAATCGAGATTAGCCCGATTTATCTTGATTAGCCGTCGACAGCATCAGCGACTCTCCTCCGTCATATAGCGCGCTGCGAGCTTCAGCAGATCGTCCTTAATGATGTCAAAATACAGCTGATCGGATTCGTCATCGAGACTGTTCGCGTCAAAGAGTGCGACGGCATCAGCAAGCACGGCCGACAGATATGCGCATTCGCCGAATTCGTTTCGCTGCGCACATTTCAGAATATAATTCTCAGCAGCAGACCAAGCCCTATCCAAGTCTTCGATGTCACCTTCCTGGGCCGCCGTTCTGAAGCGATCGCCGGCCTCAACCGTCTCGTGCCGCGGAGTATACGGCATTGTCTTGTCAACATTGATATACATGACAAATGATCCGGGCGAAAAGGTCTTCCACAACTCTGTCGTACGATTCGATTTACGGATTCTTGACATCCAGCTGTAAGCCTGCTGTTCGATCTTATAATCGAATATCAGGCAATATGATGGGTCTGTGCGTCTGTCATCCGGACAGGTGCGCAGCAGTTCGCGGGTGTGAGACTCTTTTTCCAGAAGCGACGTTACACTTAGGTTGCTGACGCTGCGATAATCCATCCTCAATTCGACAAGGAGAAGCCGCCCGTCGGCAGGCTGGCCCTGACGTTCGTTGCAGATACCCACGACGGCATCGGCTGTTTTCTGGTTTTCGCCCCTGAGCGATGTCTCGTAGCTGTCCATATCCAGAGCAGGGACATCACACTCAAAGTAATGCGCACCGGGATAGTCACGCTCCGACAGTTCTTTAAGCGAACTCAGCACTTTACGAGCAAGAGTGTGGCCGGTCACGGCGTCAGGATAATGCCACACGGCTAATTTATTTGCCATAATACCCTATCCGCTCCAGTGCGACATTAAAGGAACTGAAGATCTTCTCTATGTCATTACCCAAATCCTCGTACGAATACCTGAGGCCCGATTCGTCGGGGCAAGCTTGATAGAATCTTGTCATTCCGTCGATGCCTTCAGCACATGATATCGACTGCAAAGCAGCTATCATGTCAGGATTATGGCTTGCAACCATAACTTTTGTTCCAAGTTCCTTGTTTAGTAGAACAAGTATACGGGCAAACTCCACTATCCACTGCGGGTGCAGATGAGCTTCGGGCTCGTCGATAAGCAGCAGAGAATCCTCGTCAAGGAAACCGTTCTCTATTAGACGCAGCATATATGCGAATGACTTGAAGCCCGTGGCAGCCTCTTCTATCGGAATATTTAGTCCGTCTTTCTTCCGGACATACCGTATGTCAGGCTCGTCGTTGAACTCATCCCGGCGTAGCAGTACATCGCCTCCGATGATACGCTCAAGTCTTGTCACCAGTTCATGGCCCGCGGCCGACATTTCATGGCGGAATGCCGTCAAAGCCTGCATCAGCCGCATCCAAATATAGTTGTCCGACGACTGATGCTTCGATAGAGCCATAGGAGTATCTATGTATATGGCATTCCCGAGACCGAACGGTGGTGCGAAATGCACCGGGTCAATAAGTATCAGGCCATTCTCACGGAAAGCGAAGTCACGTGGCGCGTCGCCGTATATATCGAGTTCTTTCCGGATGAAAGTCAGAAGGTCAGCGGTCGACCGTCTATTCTTCATCCTTAAAGCCTGCTCGATACTGTCATGAACATTGCTCAGCGTAGCGTCATAATAAGCAGACAGATAGTTTCCGAAAAGACCGTCATCCGTACCAAGAGATCTCTGAACCCATTTCTTGAAGTGATCATCGTTCCTCTCTCCGACGGCTCTATCCACAGCCTGACAGAATACGTTCAGTCTCGACTCAAACTGCTGGTACAATTTGTCATAGCCTGAATAATCAGGTTCAAACACATCAGGCGTCAATGACTTTATGCGTCGGAAAAGGTTCTCGTCGCCAAGACCGATGCTGCGGTTAAGCCTCAGCATCTTCCGAATCTCGTCGTTCACGCGTTTGAGCAAACGAAAATCTACTAAATCATTGAATTCGTTTGTATAATTCACAAGAGCGTAGAGCCATTTGGATATGGTTGACTTTCCACACCCGTTGCAGCCAGCTATCACCGTAATGCCGTCGATGCTTATATCAGCGTTTTCAATGGCATGGTAATTATTTATTATGAAACGATATTCATTCATTTGCAGTAGATTTGTTTTACAAAGGTACAAATAAGTCGGACCAAAAACAAATAATTCATCAATAAGCCATAATTAATCACAGCGGTCCCGACTTCGGAGGAGAGCGGTGCTACTGTGATATTAGCCTGAGGGGATTACTTCACCATGACGGTATAAATGGCATTCGACTGTGTCGAAAGATGTCATCATGGCAGACTGCGTGCTTTCTCAAACAAGGGGGCAATGTTAAAGGGATTGCCTTTTTGGATACACATTTAATCAAGAACCTTTAAGTAACGATTCATAATTCATAATTTTTGATTGGATATTGCTGAAACTCAATAATCAGTGGATATACGATATGATATATTTAATCTGAACACTTACTTATTAGAATCTATGATAGCTTACAATATATTCTTCCCTACTTTTGATTTTCGATGATACTGATGCTTTTGTATGGAACATGGATTGACCAGTAATTTGTATGGATTTTTGTATGTATGTATGTAAAAGCAAATCTGCTGTAAGTTCTTGACTTGCAGTAGATTTAATTGGCCGTTTAGTGGAACTGGCGGAATCCGGAAGGGAATCAGGGGAGGGTTACGGTGATAAGGACCGGGAAATGATCTGAGGGCGTGCGGGCTACCGTGCGCTTTATGGCGATTTCCGCGGGCGCGTCGCCCGGACGTATATCGTCGGCGGTCTCCTCTGTGCGGTAAGTGTCGGTAAGGACGCCGTAGCGGCTGACGCGTATGCCAGGCGTCAGGAAGATGTGATCGATGCGCGAATCTGAAAAACCGTCGGTGTGGTAACTGTTGAAGGTTCCGTTGGGGGCATACCGGAAATCGGCCACGTCGTATGAATCGACGAAAGTTCCTCCTTCAAGGACGCTGGCGTAGGATGAAGATGTCTGGTCAACGTTGAAGTCTCCTGATAGGAAAGTGGGAAGCTCGGAGCCGAATTCCTTGATTTTCCGGCGGATCAGACGGGCGCTTTCGGCGCGGGCCACGGTGCCGACATGATCCATGTGGAGATTGAAGTAGAGAAATTCCCGTCCGGAAGGTTTGTGGCGGAATCGTCCCCAGGTACAGATGCGCACGCAGACGGCGTCCCATCCCAGTCCCGGTTTGTCGGGAGTCTCCGACAGCCAGAAATCTCCGTGGTCGACCACATCGAAAAGATCCGTGCGGTAGAAGATTGCTGAGTGTTCTCCGGCCTCTTTTCCATCATCGCGTCCTACGCCGATATAAGCGTAGCCCTGGAGGTCTTTTCTGAGCTGGTCAAGCTGGAAACGGAATCCTTCCTGGGTACCGAAAATGTCGAACTGATGGAACCGGATAAGGGAAGCCACATGGGGTTCGCGCCGTCCCCAGCCGTTGCCGGCGACACTGTCGGAATGGTTGGCCTGGCGGATATTGTAGGTGGCGATATTGAAAGTGGCGTTTTCGGCTAAGGAAGTCAGGGCCAGAACGGCAAAAAGAATCAGAAACGGGATTTTTTTCATGACAGGATTGGCAGTATTGACAGGATTAGACAGGATGGGTTAGATAAAGTGGCTGTATTATATATTCGGGACGTGTCAGGGCTTGTGACCGCTGACAGTCACGGGTTTATTTCAGGGTCAGGGGAATCAGGGGGGTGGACTCGAAGCGAGGGAGGGCCATTAGCTGGACGGTTGCGAGCCGGGCGTAAGGGGTGTTTGATCCGTCCCCCACGATGGCTCCCGCTCCGGTCAGCGCTTCTTCGACGGTACGGAGGGCAATTTCCGGGTTGTTGTTGTCTTTGCTCAGATGGCAGAGGAAGATGGTCCGCAGGCGGGGGGTGTAAATGCGGGCCAGATACTCGGCGGTCACTTTGTTGTCGAGATGCCCCGTGACCGAGCGGATACGTCCCTTGAGATATTCGGGATAGCTCCCCGCCGAGAGCATATCGTCGTCATAATTGGCTTCGATCATCAGGTAGTTGGCCTGGCGCATATAGAAGTCGGCCCGCTCGGAGATGCATCCCAGATCGGTGGCGACCACCAGATTGTGGCTTCCGTAAGAAATCATGAATCCGGCGTTGTCCGTGCCGTCGTGCATCACCTCGAACGCGGTCAGCGTAAACGGCCCGATTTTAAAGGGATGTTCCTTGTAAATCGGGCGATGGTAGTCCTTGATGCGGTTGGAGATGCTGTGGCGGCGCAGCATCCCGTTGAGGGTGCGGGGGGTGCAGAAGACCCCCATGTGCATACGTTTGCGAATCAGAGGATAGACGAAACGGACATGGTCGGAATGGTCGTGGGTAAGGATGATTCCGAGAATGGACTCCATCTTTATGCCGTGGCGCCGCAGTTCGGGGAGGACTGTGTCGGGGCTTACTCCGGCGTCAATCAGGATGCCTTTGTCTACGTTGCCGATATAGGCGCAGTTGCCCGAACTTCCCGAGCCGAAGGAGATGAACTGGAGCCGGTCGCAGACAGGATGGACCTCAAGGGGAGTGAGGTCATCGTCGCCGAACATCTCTTCGGGAAGCCTGCGCTGGCCGTGAATCCTCTCCTGCTCGCGGGCTGCGGCCCTCTCTATCGACGGGTGGACGGGGAGCGGCCCGGTCCCCGGAATAATAGCCGAGGGGTCGAGATCGTCGAACAGTCCGGGGACGGAGTCGTTGACAGAGGGGTATTTCTTATATCGGGCCATTGTCTTGTATCCGGCAGCCTGTCGGAAGGATTATCCGAAGAGCAGGAATATAGTCGGTATTTTGTCGAAATCGTATTTTTCTTTTCCCCAGCGGGAGAGGGGAAGGGTGACTATCCGTTCTGCCTCTCCGGTGATGCCGGAGGCTACGCATAGCTTCATCGAGGGGGGAAGCGCCGAGACGAGTTCCGCTATCAGGCGGTTGTTGCGGTAAGGGGTCTCGATGAAAATCTGGGTCTGCCGCTCGCGCAGAATCCGGCGTTCCATCTCCTTGAGCTTAGCCCCCCGCTGGGGCTGATGGATAGGGAGATAGCCGTTGAACGCGAAACTCTGACCGTTGAATCCGGAGGCCATCAGTGCCATCAGGATGCTGGAAGGACCCACAAGAGGAACCACCCGCAGACCGCGGCTTTGAGCCACCGCCACGACGTCGGCGCCCGGATCGGCCACCGCCGGACATCCCGCTTCGGAAATCACTCCCATGGAGTGGCCTTCCTCAAGGGGACGCAGCATGGCGGGAACGTCAGCCGGGGCTGTATGTTCGTCAAGGACAGTGAATTCCAGGGAGTCGATGTCAATGGAGCGGTCGCATTTCTTCAGGAAGCGGCGCGCCGATCTGACGTTCTCCACGATGAAATGTTTTATCTCCCGCAGTATTTCCGTGTTATATGCGGGCAGCGAGCGCTCCAGGGGGGCGTTGTTGTCCAGCGGTACCGGGAAAAGATAAAGCGCTGCCATGATCCGTAGTGTCAGAGGTTGCTGACCTTGTTCTTGAAGTCAACCATCATGATAGCGGCTTCGGCGGCCTCGGCGCCCTTGTTGCCGAGGGGACCGCCGGCGCGGTCAATGGCGTCCTGCTCGGTGTCGACGGTGAGGACCCCGAAGATTACGGGGGTATCACAGTCGGCGTTGAGGGCGGTGACTCCCTGGGTTACGCTCTGGCATACGTAGTCGAAATGGGGCGTTCCGCCGCGTATGACGCAGCCGAAGACGATTACTGCGTCATAGAGCGACGCCTCGATAAGCTGGGAAGCGGCGAAGGTAAGCTCCACAGCGCCGGGGACATGGAAAACGTCCACGGTTCCTGCGGGGTAACCTTCGGATTTGAAAACGCCTAAGGCTCCTTCGGTGAGGGCCGAGGTTATGTGGCCGTTCCACCGGGCGGCCACAATGGCTACCCTGAGATCTTCTATTTTCGGGAGCTGCCCGGCAGGGGCGGCTCCGGCTATGCCTGTTGACATGATGTTTGCTCTTTTTACTTGTTGTTATAGGTTCTGGCAGCGTGTCCCAGGTAGCCGCCATGATGGCGCATCGCATACTGGGCGACCGTGAAGCCGGTGGCCTTCATTACGTTGACCACAAGGACGTCTCCGATTACGGTCATCATAGTGGTGGAGGTTGTCGGGGTCAGTCCGAGAGGACAGACTTCCGGCGCTCCTCCGGTGAAGAGGGTGGCGTCGGCCATCTTGGCCAGCTGACTGTCGGCGTTGCCTGTAATCACTATGATGGGGATTCCGGGGACCAGACGGCGCGCCAGGTCGACAAGCTCCAGAATCTCGCGGGTTTTGCCGGAGTTGGAAATCAGGAGCATGACGTCATCGGACTGGAGAATCCCCAGGTCGCCGTGCTGGGCTTCGGCGGGGTGGAGATTCACAGCGGGAATCCCGGTGGAGCAGAAGGTGGTGGCTATGTTCATGGCGATCTGGCCGGCTTTGCCCATGCCGGAGGTCACCAGCTTGCCTCCGCGTCGGGAGACATACTCGACTATCAGGTTTACCGCCCGTTCGTAATCGTCGGTAACCGGTATGTTCTGTATGGCGCGACTCTCCGCAAGGAGAATCTCTCGCATTGACTCTTTTATATCCATCGTTTCGGAATAGGAATACAAAGATAGTTTATTCCGCGCGATTTTCAAAATCAAGCAGGGATTTAACCCACAGCGGGGGAATCGCTACGCCCCGGGCCGTGGCGGGATCGAAACCGGCCATGACGGTGCGGGCGGTGCATTTTACATCGCCGTTGTCGGGATTGAGGATCCGCTGTTCGAGGATGAAGCTGTGTTCCGACATATCGCCGACGGCTGTCAGAACGGTCAGTGGCTCATCGAAATAAGCCGGAGAATGGAAACTGGCGTTGATGTTTACCACCACTACGGTGGCCGAGTGCCAGTCCACCGGTCCGTCCAGAACTTTTTCGAAGTAACGCACTTTGGCCAGGTCGAGCAGCTGGAGGTAGACCGAGTTGTTGACGTGGCCGAAGATGTCGATGTCATTGAAGCGCAGCTGTGCCTGGAGCGCATGGTGGAAAGGTGCCCGCGGAGCCGGGACTTTAGGGTTGGGGCAGTCGGGGACGCGGATTTCAGTGTTGGATATCTTTTTCATCGTGGATGGGTTTTCGGGAGGTTGCGGGCGGGAGATTTCCGGGCGGTCCTTAATGGAAGCGGATTCCGCGGATTACCTGGCGCCCGAGAATATCGTTGATCCGGCTGACGATGGCGTCGCGCCGGAACGACAGTTCGCTTTTGAGCGGACCGGAGGAGATGTTGACGTGGAGTATGCCGTCTTTGACATATCGGCGCGTGGTGAAGCGGTTCACTCCCGGCCCTACGATATCGGCCCAGAGGTATGAGGCACGCATGGCGAGCATTTCGTCCTTGCGGGCCGAGGTGTCCATTACCTGGTCTATGATCTGCCTGATTGACAGAGGATCGGTCCTTTTCATACGTCCTGGAATCAGATTGGGGTGAACGTTCCGGCCTCCACCAGCCATGAGCGGTGGTCGGGACCGGCGTGGGCGATGATGTTGTCGAGGTTGCCGCGGTTGGTGTCGGTGATGAATATCTGGCCGAAACCGCTTCCGGAGACAACTTCCACCAGGCGTTCCACGCGCCCGGCGTCGAGCCGGTCGAAGATGTCGTCGAGCAGAAGCATAGGTTTCATCCCCGACGCGTCTTCCAGAAATTCATACTGGGCCAGGCGCAGGGAGAGGGTATAGGTCTTGCACTGTCCCTGGGAGGCTACGCGCCTGACGGGCATACCGTCAAGCCAAAGGTCGAGGTCGTCGCGGTGAGGCCCTACGGAAGTATAGCCCACGATTTCGTCATGGCGCCGCGCCGAATCGAGCATGGTCCCGAAATCCAGGCCGGAGGAAACAAGGTGGCTTTTCAGGCCGATAGCGGGGACTTCTCCTTCGGCTGCGATTCCGGCATATCGTCTGGCGAATATTTCCGTCAGCCGTTCTACCCATTGCTGCCGGGCGGAAGTGAGGTATAGGGCGGAGCGTTCCATCGCGAGTTCGACGGAGAGATACAGGCCGGAGTCGGCGCAATGGTCGCGCAGCAGTTTGTTGCGTTGCTGCAATGCCCGGCCGTAGCGGATCAGGTGGTCGAGGTAGACGGGGTCGCTCTGGGAGATGACCATGTCCATCAGGCGACGGCGCTCCTCACCGGTGCCGGTGATGAGGTCGCTGTCCGCCGGAGAGGCGATGACCAGGGGGAAAGAGCCGATATGGGCGCTCAGCCGGTCGTATTCTTTGCCGGAGCGCTTGAAACTCTTGCGACGCCCGTGCTGGAGTCCGAGGGTCAGTTCCTCGTCGATTCCCCGGCGTTCATAGTTTCCGCGCAGGGTTGCGAACGTCTCTCCGCGCCGGATCAGCTGCATATCGGGGAGCCCGGAGAAACTTTTACAGAAACTCAGGTAATAGACCGCGTCGAGGAGATTGCTCTTCCCCATGCCGTTATTCCCCAGCAGGCAGTTGACTTTAGGCGAAAACTCTAACTGAGCTTCCGGAATATTCTTGAAGTTTGTGATTGCCAGCCGATTGAGTTTCATCGGAATATAGTTCTTTACAGATTGACAAGCAGGAAGGAGAGGGAAAACAGGAACATCAGCATTGCTGTCATCCCCAGTGCCGGATTCAGCCGCCGGCCGTCGTTGCGGCGTATATAGAGCCATACGGCGATATGTCCGGCAAGATAGAGACCGGGGAAAAGAAGGGTCCAGGGAGCGGCGTCGAGCCACAGGCCGACGGTCATTGCCGCAGCAAGGAGTCCGTCGACAAGGTAAGCCCACAGGACGGCACGGCGTCCGAAGACCACGGCCGTTGTCAGCTTGCCGGAGGAGGCATCATCTTCGTAGTCCCGGTAATTGTTGACAATCAGTAGGTTTGCGGCCATGAGGCCCATAGCCAATCCGGCTATGAAGTCGCTGAAAGAATAATATCCGGCCTGGAGGTAGAAGGTCAGGGAAACGGGCACGAGCCCGAAGAAGACAACCACGGCGATTTCACCCATGGCGTTACGTGACAGGGGGAACGGCCCGGCGGAATAGCTCAGGGCCCCTATGAAGATGAACAGACCCGCCAGAACCAGCCACCAGCCACCCCAGTAAATCAGCGAGCAGCCGATGATGGCGGCAAGAAGGAAAGTGAGCGCGGTGGCGCGGTGCATCGCCTGAGGGGTGATGTCCCCTTCGGTGACTCCGCGGCGCGGGCCGCTGCGTCCTTTTTTGTCGAGTCCGTCCTTGAAATCGTAATATTCGTTTGCGAAGTTGCATCCTATCTGGGCCGTGGCGGCAAACAGAAGACACAATAGGGCCGGAAGCCAATGGAAATGTCCCTTCTGGAGGGCAAGACCCGATGCCATCACCACTCCGGCTGCGGAAACCGGGAGTGTGCGCAGGCGCATGGCCTCCACCCATGCCCGGAATGCAGATGGATGTCCCTGAGACCCGGCTTTACCGGTCCCGGAATCCGAACGTCTGTCGGCAGTTCTGTTCTTTTTCATCTTGTATGCAAAGTTACGAAATCCGCCGCAAAAAGACAACCTCCCCCGTGTTAACATTTATTTTTAACAAGCTATTGTTGAGCCGACCTGCCTGGAAAAGATTGATTATCGGTGGGTCAGCGGGGGGAGAAGCGGAGGAGAGCGCGGAGCATGGGTTTGCCGTCGGGGTCGAGCAGTTCGGCGCGGGTTTCGGAGGCGTCGGGGAGAGTGAGGAGCCGGAGGGTCACTTCCATGTCGTAGCGGGCTTCGTGCATATAGGCTATCTCGAAGCGTGTAAGCCGGTTTGCGTCGTGGAAATCAAGACTCCACTGGTTGAGCAGCAGTTCGATATACCGGGAGGAATTTACGTGGCGGTTGAAGTCGAGATCGGTGTACTGGAAGCGGTAACGGATTTCGCGGTAGTCTCCCTCGGCAGGGGAGGCGGGAGGGTTGACAAAACGGAGCCGTCCCGGTTTTTCGACCGGGCAGTCCCGTCCGGGGATTATGGCTTCGATCCATGATATGCGGGAAATATCCCCGACCTGGCGTGTCTCGGTGTTGATTACGGCCCATACGGTGCGGGCGTGGCCGATTACCTCGCCGCTGTCGGTGGTGATCTCAAAGTCGCGTTCCGAAAAGAGGCGCGAGATGGAGTTTACCCAGGTGGAAATCCGGTAGGTGTCGTCTACGCCGGGGTAGCGCTTCATTTCGACGGCGACGCGCGAGAGTACCCACGTCTGCTTTTCCTTCCGTAGAAATTCATATCCGATACCGATCTGGTTGGCGTGGAGGGTGGCTACCTCGATGAGGCGGTTGATCAGGAGGGTCAGGGGCATTCTCTGTTCGGGGTTACATTCCCCGGGTGTGAGGAAGTATTCTTCGGAAAAGATTTTGTCTATTCCGTCGAACGAAGATGGGCGGTTAGTCAGCGGATCGCGGGTCATCATCAAGGAGTTAGGGGTCAGTAGGGATACTTTATATCATGCAGGAACAGAGGACCGCCGGGCATGGAGGTCCCCGCTGCACAGCGGTCTTTCCGGTCTATGATGTCGCGGAACTGACTGAGGGTCAGTTTGCCGCGTCCGACATCGACCAGTGTGCCGACGACTGCCCGGACCATGTTGCGCAGGAAGCGGTCGGCGGTGATTTCAAAGACCCAGGTGTAGGGCCCGGTCTGCTGCCATCTGGCATGGGTCACCCGGCAGATGTTGGTCTTCGTGTCGGTGTGGAGCTTCGAGAAGGATGTGAAATCCGATATCTCTGTCAGAATTCCGGCTGCGCGGTTCATCGCCTCAAAGTCAAGACCCGGAGGCGCCAGCCATGACAGTTCTCGGGGGAAGGGGGTCCGCCGCGTATGGACATGATAATGATACGTCCGGCTGACGGCGTCAAACCGGGCATGGGCGTCGGGCCGGACCCGGCGGAAGCCGTAGACCACGATGTCGGGCGCCAGCATACAGTTGACGGAATGGAGCAGCCGGGGTTCCGATGCGGGGTCGATTACGCGGTCCTCCGGAAGGTCGAAATGGGCAATCATGCAGGAGGCGTTCACTCCCGCGTCGGTGCGCCCGGCGCCCGTTACGGGGAGCGCCGGGAGGCGGAACACGCGGGCGAGAGCTTCCTCCAGAACTTCCTGGACCGAGACTGCTCCGGGCTGGCGCTGCCAGCCGTGGAAATTTTCTCCGCGGTAGGCCAGCCGCATGAAGTAGCGGACGGTAGCCGGGGAGGAATTTTCAGTCTTTTTCGAGGTAGGTGTAGCCATAGAGTCCCGAGCGGTAGTTGGACAGGAATTCGCGGCCTTCTTCCGGAGTGATCTTCCCGGCTTTCATGGCTTTTGTCACCCAGGTCTCCACGTTGCGTACAAGGCGCTTGGCATCGTACTGCACATAATCGAGGACTTCGGCGACGGTCTCTCCGTCAATGACTTTCTCGATTTCGTAATGATCTTTGTAGCAGGTGATATGAACCGCGTTGGTGTCGCCGAACAGGTTGTGCATATCCCCGAGGATTTCCTGATATGCTCCGACAAGAAAGACGCCCAGATAATAGGGTTCTCCGGGTTTGAGGTTATGGACGGGAAGGGCTTTGGTGATTCCCTGGGGGGAAATGAAGTTGGCGATTTTACCGTCGGAATCGCAGGTCATGTCCTGGATGGTCGCCATGCGTGTGGGCTTCTCGTCGAGGCGGGAAATAGGCACGATGGGGAAGACCTGGTCGATGGCCCAGGAGTCGGTAAGGGACTGGAAAAGAGAGAAGTTACAGTAATATTTGTCGGGCAGCATCCGGGTTACGGTACGTAGTTCCTCCGGAGGATGCTTCATGGAGCTGGCCACGTCGGCCACCTCGCGGGCTATCTCCCAGAAGAGTTTCTCGGCGAGCGCCCGGTTGCGCAGGTCCACGATCCCTATCGAGAAGAGGTCAAGTGTCTCCTCGCGGCACTGGAGGGCGTCGTGCCACGACTCGAAGAGGTTCTGGCGGTTGATTTTATCCCAGATTTCGTAGAGTTCCTTGACAAGCTCGTGTTCATCGCCCCGGAGGTCGTCGACCCCTTCGCGCCAGCGGGGAAGGCTGGTGGCTTCCAGGGCCTCGATGATGAGGACGGAATGATGTGCCGCCAGCGAGCGTCCGCTTTCGGTGATGATGTCGGGCTGGGGCAGGTTGTTTTTCTCGCAGGCATCTACGATGGAGTAGACGGCGTCGTTGGCGTATTCCTGGATGGAATAGTTCATCGAACTTTCCGAGGCCGAGGAGCGCGTCCCGTCATAGTCCACGCCCAGGCCTCCGCCGATATCCACGAACTTAACGGAGAAGCCGAGCTTGGAAAGCTGGACATAGAACTGCATGGCTTCGCGCAGGGCGTTCTTGATGCGGCGGATCTTGGTAATCTGGCTGCCGATATGGAAATGAATCAGTTTGAGCCACTCCATGGCGTCGTTCTTCTTCAGGAAGTCGATTGCCTGAAGCAGTTCAGAAGAGTCAAGGCCGAATTTCGACTGGTCGCCGCCGGATTCCTCCCATTTTCCGGAACCGGAGTTGGCGAGCTTTATGCGGATGCCGATAGCCGGAGTTATTTTCAGGCGCCGGGAGATGTTGAGGATAAGTTTCAGCTCGTTGAGTTTCTCGACGACCAGGATGATGCGTCGCCCCATTTTGTGGGCCAGGAGGGCCAGCTCGATGTAGTCCTCGTCCTTGTATCCGTTGCAGATTATCAGGGCGTTCTCGTCGATATTCGTGGCGAGTACGGCGTGGAGTTCGGGCTTCGACCCGGCTTCCAGTCCGATGTTGAATTTTTTGCCGTGGCTGACGATTTCCTCCACGACGGGGCGCATCTGGTTTACCTTGATGGGGTAAATCACGAAGTTCTGTCCGGAGTATTCATATTCTTCGGCAGCCTTGCGGAAACAGCTGAAAATCTTTTCCACCCGGTTGTCGAGGATGTCGGGGAAGCGCAGCAGTACCGGGGCCGTTATATCCTTGAGCTGCAGTTCGTCAAGAACTTCCCGAAGGTCGACCGGAGCAACTTCCGGACGGGGAGTGACGGTGATGTTTCCCTTGTCGTTGACCGAAAAATACTGCCGGCCCCAGCCTCCGATATTATACAGCTCGGCACTGTCTTCAACTCGCCATTTTCTCATTTCTCGCGGTGATTATTCTTTGTTTTCGTTTGACATGGATTACGCGGCTGCCCAGCTCCGTATAGTATAAACGGTTTCGACGGTTTACGGGTTTGAACGGCCGGAGAAGAGGCGGTGCCTCCCGGCGGAGGCTTCCGGTCTGCAAAGTTAAGCATTTTTCCCAAAGTATAGTGCTGTCTGATATGGTTATTGCTGTTTTTTAGCGTAAAAGCAGTGCGGGAGTTTGGCGGTTTGGCGCTTTTTTTGTAATTTTGCCGCGGTTTAGAATAAATATTAATGTAACACGCCGGAACTTCGCGATTGAATGTTCCGCCAACCGCCTCTCTTTATGCGCGCCACCTGCAAGAAAATTCTAATGATTGCCTCTCCGTTTGACCTTTTGGCAAGGCGGCGCTGAACCTTTTATTTGCTATGAAATGAACTGGATTCTATTAAGTTTAGCCGTTTTCTTCATCAGTATGGTTATTTGCGGGATAATCATTCCGCAGATTCTGCTCATTGCGTTCCGTAAACGTTTGTTCGACGAGCCGGACGAACGCAAGATTCACAAGGGCGCCGTTCCCCGTCTGGGCGGTCTGGCCTTTATGCCTTCGATAGTGTTTTCGTTGTGTTTTGTTTCCGGGCTGCTTTTCCTGGCCGGAGAGAACAATGCGTCCTGGGATATGCTTTCGGTCAAACGGGTGCTGAACTCCGTGTCGGTCGAGAATCAGGTCATCCCTGTCTGTTTCGGCCTGTGTGCGCTGATGGTGATGTATCTGGTCGGGATTGCCGACGACCTTATCGGGGTGAAGTACCGCGCGAAGTTTGTGGCCCAGATATTGGCCGGGTTATTGTTTGCCGCAGCCGATGTGAGACTCAACTCGCTGGGCGGTATGCTTGGCATATATGAACTTCCGGTCGTTATTTCCTGGGTGCTGACGGTCTTCCTGGTCGTGTTCATAGTCAATGCTATAAATCTTATTGACGGTATTGACGGACTTGCGTCGGGCCTTAGCGGTATCGCGATGGCTTTCTACGGACTGTCGTTCAACGCCGCCGATCAGTTCCTGTACGGGATGGTGGCTTTCGCCGGTCTCGGTACGCTGGTCCCGTTTTTTTATTATAACGTATTCGGCAATGCGCTTCGCCGGAAGAAAATCTTCATGGGAGACACCGGCTCTCTGACAACCGGAATCGTGTTGAGTTTTCTTGCCCTGGAGATATCCAATCTCGACCGCGACGGATTGTTTACGGCGGATGTGCTGGTAGTGGCTTTCGCTCCGCTTGCCATCCCCTGCCTGGATGTCGTCCGCGTGTTTGTCCACCGTGTCATCCGGGGTAACTCCCCGTTTCTCCCTGACCGGGTGCATATCCACCATAAGTTGCTTGCTTTGGGAATTCCCCAGCGTGTGGCGATGGTTGTAATCCTTGGCGCTTCGGCCGGGCTTATTGCCTTGAATCTGATCCTCTCCCCGATGTTCGGGCCGTTCATGATAGTGGTGACAGACCTCCTGATATGGGTTGTAGTCAATTTCCTGCTTACCAAAAAAATCAGAGGACGTCAGAAACGGGAAGGGATTTCCGTGGGATATGATTGAGATTGTTTACTTCCGGGTTCCTAATAAATGAATTGAAATCAATAACAACTACTACATATTATGCTTTTGCGCAAAAGATTCATTAATGCTATGGCTTTGGTTATGCTCGCCCTTACCGGGCTGACTTCCTGCCATACCCCTAAAGACATTACCTATTTCCAGGATTTGAGTGACGGCGCCCGTAACCAGGTGGCTCCGGCAACTGAACTGGTTGTGAAACCAGGTGACAAGCTCTCGATTGTCGTTCATTCCAAAGATCCCCAGCTTGCATCGCTGTTCAATCTTCCTATCAGCCATACCCGCATAGGCGCGGCCTCATCTTCCTCCTCGTCGCTGAATTCTTCTTCCGGCGAGACTTCCTGCTATACGGTAGACGCTTACGGCGACATAGAGTTCCCTGTGCTTGGCACTCTGCATATCGGCGGGATGCGCCGTACGGAGGTAAGCGAGTTCATCAAGAAGGAGCTTATCCAGCGCAACCTGGTGAAAGACCCTACGGTCGTTGTGGAATTCCTCAACCGTACGGTCAGCGTGCTGGGCGAGGTGAAAAAGCCGGGCAAGGTAGCCATTGACCGCGACCGCTTCACACTCCTGGATGCTATTGCCGGTGCCGGAGATCTTGATATCCAGGGTAAGCGCACTAATGTGGTTGTGCTTCGTATGGAAGAGGGACGTCAGGTTGCCCATACCGTAGACCTGACCAACGCCCAGGCTACACTCTCCTCGCCTGTATTCTATCTCCAGCAGGATGATATCATCTACGTAGAGCCGACCGATGTCCGCAAGCGTGCCACAACTGTCAATGGCAACTCGCTCCTGACGCCGGCTTTCTGGATTTCAATCGCTTCGTTCGCCACTTCGATTCTTCTGCTCATAAAGAACTGGTAATAGCCCGTTCCATTATTTTAGTTTTCACCAGTCACTAATTATCAATCCACTACCGTGCAAGAAAACGATAACAATGCCCCTCAGATGGAGCAAGGCATAAACATAAAGGACATCCTGTGGATGTGCCTGTCCCGATGGTACTGGTATGTACTGTCGCTGGCCGTCTGCTGCGGTTTCGCCTTCTATCAGATTCTTAAAACTCCGAAAGTCTATCAGCGTAATGCCCTTCTGCTGATCAAGGACGACAAAATCGGAGGCTCAACCGGGGGAGATGTCGGCTCGTCCTTCTCTTCGATGGGATTCCTGAAAGCGAATACGAATATCAAGAACGAGGTTATGTCGATAACCTCTCCTACGGTAATGTATGAGGTTGTAAAACGTCTGGGACTTAATGTTAAATATTCCGTCCCCGGATTGTTTTATCCCAACCCTCTTTACGGGCCTAATCTGCCTGTCACCTTGTCGTTCCCTGATATGGATGACGAACAGAGTGCTACCATGAAGGCAACACTTTTCCCGAATGGAAAGATGGAACTGTCGGATTTCAATTTCGGAGAAGTTGATGCCAATGGAGCGCCTAAGACATATAAGCCGGTTATAGTGAAGGATTTCCACCGTCTGGATACGATTGACTCTCCGCTTGGCAAGATCGCATACGCTCCCAATGCCGCATATGAAGGGACTGTCAAGCAACCGATAACTATCGATGTCGCCCGCAGTTCTGTCCGCGGAACGGCATTAGGTGTTTCCGGCGGACTCAAGGCCCAGATTCCGGAAGACTGGTCGTCGGTGATTTCCCTGACTTACAATGACGTCAATATCGCCCGTGCCGAAGATATTCTTAATACCCTCATCGAGGTTTATAATGAGAACTGGGTGCGCGACAAGAACCGTATCGCTGTCTCCACTTCGGAGTTCATCAAGGAGCGTCTGGCGCTTATCGAGCAGGAACTCGGCGGTGTTGACTCCGAAATCTCCTCTTTCAAGTCGGCCCACATGGTTCCCGACGTGCAGACGGCGGCACAGGAATACTTCCAGCGTGCCACCTCGGCCACAGACCAGGTTATGCAGCTCAACAACCGCCTTGGCATGGCCCGGTATATCCGCAATTATCTTGCCAACTCGGCCAACTCCTTTAACGTCCTTCCGGCCAATTCCGGTCTGGAGAACCTCAATATCGAGAACCAGATTGCCGAATACAACAAGATGCTGCTCGAACGCAACAACCTCGTGCAGAACTCTTCGACGGCCAACCCCCTTGTTGCCAATATGGATAATCAGCTCGACGGTATCCGTCAGGCTGTCCTCCAGTCGATTGACAACTATATCGTAACCCTGAACGCCAGCATCCGCGCCGCCCAGACAAACGAGGCGCTCGCCTCATCTCGCCTCCAGGCCAATCCTACCCAGGCGCGTTACCTTCTGAGCGTCGAGCGTCAGCAGAAAGTAAAGGAAAGCCTTTACCTCTATTTGCTCCAGAAGCGAGAGGAGAACGAACTTTCCCAGGCATTCACCGCCTATAATACCCGCGTGATTACCCCGCCGACCGGTTCCAATGCACCGGTGGCGCCCAATCCCCGGTCGATTATGATGATGGCAGTGATGATCGGTCTGCTGATTCCGACCGCCATCATTTATCTGAAAGAGATGTTCAACACCAAGGTGCGCGGCCGCCGCGACCTGGAACATCTTTCGGTTCCCTTCATCGGTGAAATTCCCCTGGGTTATCATAAGCGTAAAGGTCTTCAGCGTCTACGCAAGGCCCGCGATGACGAAAAGGACCGCAGGATCGTCATGGTGCGCAAAGGCTCCGGAAATACCATCAACGAGGCTTTCCGCGTAATCCGCACGAACCTCGAGCTGATGACCGACGCCGAGACTGCCGGCGCCCATACGCTGATGATTACCTCGGCTAATCCCGGTTCCGGAAAGACGTTCATCTCCATGAACCTTGCCACGGTTCTCGCCATCAAGGACAAAAAAGTTGTTATTGTCGACCTTGACCTCCGCAAGGCATCCCTCTCCACGTTTGTCAACAGCCCCGCCGTCGGAGTGTCGGCCTATCTCTCAGGCCATGCCACTCTTGACCAGATTATGGTCCACCGTCCTGTCGAGCCCCCGAAGCGTATCGATCCCAAGGAGACCCCTAAGGATCATTTCATCGATATTCTCCCCGTGGGCGCTATTCCTCCCAACCCCGCCGAGCTGTTGTATTCGCCGCGTCTGAAGAGTCTGCTCGACAAACTCCGTGCGGAATACGACTACGTGCTGCTCGACTGTCCTCCTATCGAAGTGGTGGCCGACGCCAAGATTATCAACCGTCATTCCGACATGACAGTGTTCGTTATCCGCGCCGGTCTGCTCGAGCGTGAAATGCTTCCCCGCATTCAGGAATTCTACGAGAACCAGCGTTACCACAATATCGCCATCATCCTCAACGGAACGGATTCCTCCCACATGGGACCCCTTTCTTCCCGTTACGGATATGGATACGGTTACGGCTACGGCTACAAGTCCAAACGCTGACCCATCCCACGGCACAGACAGAACCGCCATCCTGAGGCTCCTCGGAAACGAGGAGGCAGGATGGCGGTTCTGTCATATAGTTTTCAGTGAGTGTCGGAATTGCGTCGTCCGCGTGAGACCGTCGGGAAGCCACGGTTAAAGCGAGGCATCCGAGAGTGCGGACAGCATCAGACAGTGGAGGCTTTCAGGGCGAGGCCGGTGCGCTCCGACAGACCGAAAAGAAGATTCATGCAGTGGACGGCGTTACCTGCCCTCCCCTTTATAAGACTGTCGATTACGGCTGTAATTCTTACTGCCGGCTGATGGCTGTTCAGGTCAGCCTCCGGAGAAGACAGGCTGATAAGACATTTGTTTGTGTTGGCAATGTCGGCGATTTCCGGAGTGCGGTC
Organism: uncultured Muribaculaceae bacterium; assembly: GCA_910584365.1. Classification (GTDB taxonomy): domain Bacteria; phylum Bacteroidota; class Bacteroidia; order Bacteroidales; family Muribaculaceae; genus UBA7173. Next base: position 109,030 of record CAJUAF010000005.1, read on the forward strand.
GATTACGAATGTGAAGGAATGGTCTTCGTATGCCTCATCGTAGAGATGCCGGATTTCGTCCAGACTGACACCGCAGGGAACGCTGACGCGGGCGATCAATCCGCGTGTGGAAGACGGGCTTACGCTCTGACTTACCTTCAGCGTGCCGGAAAACGCGCAGTCCATCGCCTTGAGTTCGCGGAGAGCCTCCTCGGAAGCATAGTCCGCATCGGTGCGGTTCTCGATCGGCGCTATGGGATCGAGACGGGTGGAAATTTCGGGGCGCTCCCTGTCGGAAGATTCCGTTATAGGGCGCATTGCGCCTCCGCGGGCCGGAAGCTCGATATTCGCCTCGATGACTCCTCCGAGAAGATGGTTTTTGGCCAGGGGAAAGAGGGCGAGTTCCAGGGCGATGGCCACCGGAGAAGGAATCGCAGCCCTGAGAGCGCCTCTGACGAGCGCCTTGCGACGGAATTCAGGAAAGCCGTAGACCATCCCTTCCGAGCCGTCAAGGCATCCTCCGGTCAGGTCTATTATATGCAGGCAATCTTCCGGTTCCTCATCCTCGGCCAGCTCCGATATATGGCGCCTGGAATCGGCTTCGGCAAGGAATTCCCTGGCCTGCCAGGGTTCCCCCAGGAGAAATACACAGTTGAGTTTAGGGTCATCGAGCTGCCTTACGAAGCAAAGGTCCGTATCTCCCGTAAGGCCGCGGTGGAAAAGGTCAAGTCTCTGGCCGGTATGCGCCGGAGACGCCACCTGACGCAGTATGACATCCGGATGGTTGATTAGCAGTCGGATTAGTTCACCGGCGGCCTCTGTCTCGCCGCCAATAATTCCTACGTTTATCACTTGCTGGTTGTTTTTAGGTAAGAGCGGGGTTTATTCACTGAAACAAATTTACAAATTTTTTTCCAATTCTGAAAACTCCCGCCGCAAAGTGCCTGAAAAACGCCGGGAAATCCGTAAATTTGTCCTCTCAAAAAACAAATTTTCCGACTCATGAGTTCCGACGCTGCTGAAAACAACTCTATATCCTCCTCTCCCCGCCATCTCCGGATTGAAGAATTCGATTATCCGCTTCCGGAAGAACGTATCGCCGTGCATCCCCTGGAAACCAGGGATGCGTGCAAACTGTTGCTCCGCCGTCCCGACGGAGAAATATCGGAACATATCTTTTCCGAACTGCCCTCCCTGCTTCCGGAAGACTCCATGCTGATATATAACAACACGCGCGTAATCAATGCCAGGCTCCGCTTCCGAAAAGCTTCCGGCAACGCTCACCAGAAGGGCGCCCTGATAGAAATCTTCTGTCTCGAACCGGTAGAACCGGCCGACTATTCGATGAATTTCGCGTCCACATCGCGTTGTCGATGGACCTGCTTTGTAGGGAACTCCAAGCGCTGGAAAGAGGGGCCGTTGAGCATGACTCTCGAGGCCGGAGGCCAGCCGCTGGTACTGACCGCATCCCGCCTGTCGCGCCAGGGAAACGCCTCGGTAATAGAATTTTCATGGGATAATCCGGAAATAACTTTCTCGAAAATCATCGAGGCCGCCGGAGAAATCCCGATTCCCCCCTATCTTAACCGCGCCACCGAAAGTTCAGATTCAACGGATTATCAGACGGTCTATTCCCGGATCGAGGGGTCGGTGGCCGCTCCTACGGCTGGACTGCATTTCACTCCCGCCGTGCTGGATGAAATTTCCCGGCGTGGGATTCCGCGCCGGGAACTTACTCTCCATGTCGGCGCCGGAACTTTCCAACCGGTCAAGTCCGAAGAGATAGGCGAACATCCGATGCACGCCGAGTTCATTTCGGTGCCAGTGGAGCTTTTGCAGGAACTGAGAGATACTTCCCGTAAAGTAATAGCTGTCGGGACCACTTCCGTGCGTACCCTTGAGTCCCTCTATCATGCAGGACGTCTGATTCTGGAGAACCGCTGGGACGGGGAGGTTCCGCAGTGGACGCCATACGAGTCACAGGCCAATGAAATCTCCCCTTCGGAGGCGCTGGAGGCCATAATCCGCCATCTCGACGCGACCGGAAGCCGCACTTTTATAGCCACCACGCGGATTATTATCGCTCCGGGTTACAGTTATAGGATCGTATCAGGGATGGTAACAAATTTCCATCAGCCGAAATCGACGCTGTTGCTGCTTGTGTCGGCTTTCACCGGCGGGGACTGGCGTCGGATGTATGATTACGCCCTCGCCCATGATTTCCGCTTCCTCTCCTACGGCGACGCTACGCTTCTGCTCTGACAGCATACTAATGGCAATAAAAAAAACGATGGGTCCGGATTCCGGATCCATCGTTTTTTTATTGGGGAATAATAGGATTAGCGGATAACTTTGCTTACGTTGTTGCCCTGGCGGAGGATGTAAAGCTGTCCGGCTTCGGGATTGGCGACGCGGATACCCTGGAGATTGAAGTATTCTGCGGGAGCCTCGGTCTGGGCGGCTTCTACTGACTCAACACCGGAAGTACCGGAGATGGTCAGAGTGGCGGCTACGGAGGGGCTGTCGCTGCGGACGAAAGTGATGGTTACATCTGTAAGTGTTTCGGGAACAACAAAGTTGGTCTGAGAGCCAAGCCAGGCTTCCATGGCAGTGTTGTTAACGACGCTGGCTTCTTCACCGGCACCCCATGTGGTGGCCCATGCTTCATCGGCGGTCTTCACTTTCAGTTCGGCCTCTGCTTCGAGCTGAGCGACGCTGAGGGTGTAGGTATCGCCGTCTTTGGTAAACTTATATGCGGGGTCGTTGGCTGCCCAGGAGTTGAACGAGCCGGTCAGGACGAGGTCCTCTACTACGGGAGCTTCTGCGGTCTGGGTTACGGTCAGGGTGATGCCGTCAGTCGCGAAAGCCACGCTCATGTTGTAGGTGCCTTTTGCAAGCTCGAAAGCCTTCATGTTGGAGTTGATTTCGCCGAAGACGGGAGCGGTTCCCACTTTGTCGACGAGTTCGATCTTGACATCCTTTAGACCTGCGCCGTAACGTACAGCGGCGTTGACGTCATCCCAGGTACCCTGTACGGTGGCGAAGCTGAAGTTGGCCGAACCGGTGAGGGTGATGTCGGAGATGGAGAAGGTGGTACCGTCTTTGGTGAGTTCCAGCGAGTTGGCGGGATCCCAGTTCATGTCGTTGTAGGCTCCGATAAGGTAAAGATGGTCGGGAGTGGTAACAGTGACCTGGCCTCCGCCGCTTACGGTCAGCGTGTTGTCGGTGGTGTTGAAAGTCATGGTCACGTTGTCAAGGCCGGCGGAGGTGAGGTCCGTGGAGTTGGAACCGGCGACAAGCGTATAGGATTTACCGGCTTCAATCTGAGAAATGGTACCATCAGAACCCCAGTTGTAGGTCTGGCTCCAGTTTGCATCGGCGATTTTGAACTTTTCGCCGGCAGCAATAGTGACATTGTTAATCGTATAGATTTTACCGTCGGTGGATTTGAGTTCCCAGTCGGCGGAAGCACCCCAGTCGTTGATTGTGCCGCGGATGTACAGGGGTGTGGCTGCATCGGGATTCCAGTTGGGAGCCGAGCAGGAAATGTCTGTAAGAGCTTCGTTGATAGTGAAGGTGGTCTCAGCGCCGGTGAAAGGAGTGGAGATGTTGGCATCCCCGTTTACGAGCTTACCGGTCGCGGTTTTAGCCTGGGTGTCTTTGTTCCAGTTTCCACCCTCCACGCATACGCATCCGGCGTTGAAAGTATCCCAGACTCCGCCGCCCTGGACGGAAGAAACTTTGAAATCGGCGGCACTAGTGTAGGTGTAAACTCCGTTGGCGGCCTCGATAGCGATAGGATTGGCGATGTCCCAGCCCTGGTCCTGGCCTACGATGTAGACCGTGGCGTCAGCTGAAGCAGCGACAGCAGCCAGTGCAGCAAAAAGTAAAAATTTTTTCATGGAAAAAATCGGTTAGAAATGATATTAGTTTAATGATACTATAAGTAAGATTACAATAGTGAAAGCGTGCTTGAATGTAAAGAATGAGGGCCAAACGGCCCGCAACATGGAATCACGGCCCAAAGTTAGTGATTTTTTCTGAAAAGGCAATAAAATTTTTATAAAATTTATTTAGAAGGAAATCGTCGGAAAGACCGGGAAAGAATCGGCAAAAGTCCCGGTGGTCGTCTTCAGATTATCAGGATTACACCCTGTAATCCTGGGGATAATGTAAAAAACGCTCTGTGAAGGCCGGTCTACAAACGGTATATTTCAACCCCTCCCGACCTTAAATGAGGATTAAGCAGGGTATATCCCGCAAAAAAATTCGTACCTTTGTCTGTCCTGACTGTGCAGGCATCCTCCCTCCCTGCTATTCCGCAACTATCTTCTCCATGAAAAAGTCATTTTACACCTTACTATTACTGACCGTCCTCTCCACTGTATTTTCCTGCCGCCGCACTTCCCGAAATCTTGCACCGTTCGGCTGGACTCCGGCGACAGCTGAATTCGATTCGCTGACTATGCGTCTCGAACGTTACTATATAGACCGCGACAATTTCGATTCCATCGTAGCCATGACTGCCCGGATGCGCTCCATCGCCGACCGTGATACCTCGATCGCCCTGCTGGATTCCCGCGCCACATACTGGGAGGGGCGCCTGACGTTTTCCCGTGGAGATTACGACAAGGGTATGGAGTTGATGAGGGAAGCTCTCGAGAAGACAGACTCGGCCCGTTATCCGTATGATTACCGCCGCATCCTCTGGAATCTCGACATGGACTATCATGAGCCTACAGAAGAGCGTTACCGCCAGCTGCTTGACGATCTCTCTTTCTTCCGCGGTTGCGGTGACCTGATAATTTCCGGCGGACTGGCTATGGAACTTGGGACGTTCCTGGATGATCTTGGTGCCCCGGACGAGGGGATTCCGTACCTGTTGCTTGCCGATTCCCTGTTCGCAGCGGCCGGTCGTCCCGATCAGGTGGCCAACAACCGGATAAACCATGCCAATGCCATACGGATTCAGGGGGATTCCCTCCGGGCGGAGAAATATTTCAGGGAGCTGCTGGCCGACACGGTTGTTCCCCTCTCGGGCTATGCCCGCGAGATCGCATACGGAAATATCTACGCTCTCGGGGGTGACACGGCGGCTCTCCGCCATGCCTACGATATGGTGCGCGATGAGACGACGATGGAAGAGGCGGCCTGCCAGTATGAGAGTTTCCTGACCCGCGAGGCCATTGACCGCGGGGATATCGCCCGGGCAAAGCATTACCATGCCCTGGCATCGGCCCATCTTCCTTTTGCCGCCACACCGGAGGTACTCCGGGAATATTACCAGCAACGCTACCGCCTGTTCGCGATGGAGGGGAGGACCGACAGTGCCTACAAGTATCTGGAAATCACAGCCCGGCTTAATGACTCCATCAACACGTCTGAAAACCGGATAAAGGTGCGCGACGCCGCCCTGGCCGGGCGCATACGCCTTATGCGCGTGAACGCCGATCTTGAGCGGCGCAACTCTGCGATTCTCTTCCTGAGCATCACTTTCGGACTGCTCCTGCTGATTATCGGAGGATGCGTCTTTTTCTGGAGGCGCCTCCAGCGTCAGGAACTTGCGAAAGTCAAGGCTACGCTCGAACTGGAGCGCTCCAACCGGAAGATACTTGCCATGGAGCTTGTCATCCGCGAGAAAGACAAGCTCTTCGACGCCGTCGGCCAGGAGATGTCGCAGCTGTCCGAAAACGGGGAAATCAGCCGACAGACCGCCGTAAAAATTGAAAGTTCTCTGAAAGCCCACAACGGACTGAAACCCCACCGCGACAATTTCCTGGAAACTTTCGGTCAGCTGAATCCGAATTTTGCCGCCAGGCTTAAAGAGCAGTATCCATCCCTGACTGACGCGGATATGCGACTGGCTTCCCATATAGCGCTTGGACTGGAAAACAAGCATATAGCGTCGGTCATGGGGATTCGCCCGGAGTCAGTGAAGCAGGCGCGGTGGCGTCTGCGCTCCAAACTCGGTCTGCCGTCGGGAGTGTCGCTGGAGGATACTCTCCGTTCTTTCTCCGGACAATGCTGACACCATCCCCGCGTTACCCCGGTGAGGCCTCAAGTTCAGGGCAGGAAGGGACCGGATTTGCACGGGGAGGAAATTTTGCGTAATTTTGCGGTATGCGAATCGATATCCTTACCGTTCTTCCCGAAATGTTCGACTCCCCGCTGGGGTGTTCGATTCTCAAGCGTGCCCAGAACAAGGGGCTTGCCGAATTCCATGTGCATAATCTGAGGGATTATACCACCAACAAGCACCGCAAGGTCGATGACTATCCGTTCGGAGGCGAGGCGGGGATGGTAATGCAGGTGGAGCCGATTGACCGCTGTATCTCGGCGCTGAAGGCCGAGCGCGATTATGACGAGGTTATTTTCACTTCCCCCGACGGAGAGCGTTTCGACCAGCCGATGGCCAACTCGATGTCGCTCCTTGACAACATCATAATTCTCTGCGGCCATTACAAGGGGGTGGATTACCGCGTGCGCGAACATCTTATAACACGCGAGATTTCCATCGGCGACTATGTGCTGACGGGGGGAGAGCTGCCGGCCATCATCATTTCCGACGCTATCGTGCGCCTGATTCCCGGAGTGCTTGGCGACGAGCAGTCGGCTCTGAGCGATTCCTTCCAGGATTCACTTCTGTCCGCTCCGGATTATACGCGTCCGGCCGATTACAAGGGGTGGCGGGTGCCCGATATACTCCTGTCGGGTCATGAAGCGAAAATCGCCGAGTGGCGCCACGAGCAGTCTTTGGAGCGTACGCGCCGTCTGCGCCCCGATTTGCTGAAATAACCGTTACCCCAGTCGTGAACGCCAGAACTCCAGGAAGCGCGAGGCCACGGTCTCGCAGGCGTTATGGCGTTCCACAAAGCGGCGCGACGCTTCTCCCAACGGTCTGAGAATCCCCGGATGCTCCAGAATATATTCGAACATCGCGGTCATCCCGTCGACATCCACGGGAGTATTGATGACGGGGCGCAGCGGGTCGAAAGTTCCCGGCGTAAAGCCCGTGCCGTCGCGGCCGATTGACGGAGGTGTTATCTCCGGTGTCCGGGGCTGCCCGATAAAATCATAGAACTCCGGTTCTCCTCCGCTGACGACCGGTATGCCGTAACCCATCGCCAGCAGGGCGTTTGTGGCCGGAGTGAAACTGTATGCCTGATCGATTACGAGATGGGCGCTTTTCAGTTGTCGGAGATATTCGGCGTAGGTGACGTTTTCCACTATTATCAGTTCCCCCTTGCCGGGATGGCGCCTGATGGCGCGCCTGGCCGCTTCCTCCAGGCGGTCGGTCCCTTTTTCGGCCATACGGTGGCTGTGGCGTCCCAGAAAGATTCTGACAGGGGACGGTTCGTCAGGCAGTTCCACCGGAATCTGTGCTGACAGATCTACGGGAATACCGCCGTATGCGAATTTTTCGGGAGAAAGGCGCCTGGCCACCGAAAGGTTATATTCATAAAGGACGGTCACCGCGCCGTCGATGCGCTCATAGAATTCGTTTGTCCAGTCGCTGAGCGGAGAAGTCTGCCATGCCCGGATAATCTCAGGGCGCTCCAGGGCCAAAGGGCCGGGAGCGCCTGACAGGCGGAATTCGTTATAACGCATTTTTCCCTGCGGGTCAAGACATTCCTCAATCCAGGGAAGGTCGGTTCCCAGGGCCGTGAGGAAGACTCCCCGGTTATTGCGTTTGAGAAGATTAAAAAGCTGACGGTTTCGCGTGGGTTTGAGTTCGACCATCACAGGATTGGTGCAGCTGACCACGTCATATCCTTTCAGTTTCGGAGCCAGTACAGTGTTCAGCCTGAGCCAGAGGTCAAGGCCGCCGGCCGGTCCGGGGAAACGGCGGCTGATGTCTATGTCGCGTTCTGTCTGCATGAACCCCCCTCCGGATGACATCAGGGTCACCTCGCACCCCAGGCGCCGGAGTCCGGCCGCCAGGGCGCGGTGACAGTTGCTCGCATCGTTGAGAAGCAGGATTTTCATCGCTTCGGAGAGGGGGTACGAAGGGTTCAGAGGTAGCGCGATACGGTGGATTCCAGACGGTTTACGGCTTCTACACGCTCCACAAGGTCGCCGTTGCGGTTGAGGATGAAAATCCCCGGGAGGGTGTTGATATTGTAGTCCGAGAGAATCTGGGCGCCCGATTTGGGTGCGTTGTAGACCGTAATCCAGGGGAGATTTTTGGCCGATTGTTTCCACTGGAATTCGTCGGCGTCGAGTCCGACCTGGAAAATCTCCAGCCCCTGACCCTTATGGGCGGAATAGATTTTGTTCAGCTCCACATTCAGGGCCGTCGCTCCCTGGGCGTCGTAGGAGGTGAAGCAGAGAATCACCACGTTCCCTTTCGAGGCGGCCTCTGACAGGCGGCGTTCTTCCCCGGCTTCGTCATAGAGGGCTATTTCCGGGAATTTCATTTCCTGGGCCACAATAGTGTCGGCTGCCGCGGAGGGCATGACGGCTTTGCGGTTGGACAGGTACAGGTCCTTGAGCAGGGCCGTGCGCGGGTCGGCGGGTCGGAACTGGGTGTAGGCGTTGGCTACGGCGCCGATGATTCTCAGATCGCTTTTTTCCGTGGGGGAGAAGACGCGGGTGTCGCCGACGCGATGGAAGATGATATAGTAGGCCACGATGTCGGCGGGATCGCGCAGGATGATTTCGGCAAGCTGGCGCTTGAGGTCCATGTCGAAAGCCACGGCCTCCTCACCTTTCTCCTTACGGACTTTTACTATAAGGTCGTTGACTTCCTGCATCTTATCGGCAGCCTCGGAACCGCTCAGGCGCACGGAACGCTGGAAGCTGGCCGCATCGGCCGAGATGGTGACTGTCTCCAGCGAGTCTATGGGGAAATAGGCCGACTCTCCGGCGAAAGTCAGGCGGTAGAGTTCGGGGTGACCTGCGGGTAGGCCGCTGACCTCGAATTTTCCTCCTTTGCCGATTTCGACGGTGTCGACCGGATACCATCCTCCGGTTCCGTTGGGAGCCTCAAGAATCATCTGTTTGCCGTCGGCGCCGGTGACAGTGCCTTCGGCCGACCATTTTTTTTCGGAACATCCCGAAAGAATGACTGCGCATCCTATAAGAGCGCCGCCTATACGTAAGAATCTCATAAATTATGAATTACGGATATTGGAGAACAGCGGGAAGAGGTCATTCGAACTCGCGGGCAACCGATGCCGCGATTTTCTCCATCTCTTCCGCGGGCAAAGTGAGCTTGTCGGCGCAGAAGTTCATGTCCGAGCCGGTATTCATCGGCACCAGGTGGACATGAGTATGGGGGACATCCAGCCCGATTACGGTGATGCCCACTTTCTTGCAGGGGATTGCTTTCTTGAGAGCTTTTGCCACACGCTTGGCGAAGAGCATCAGCGAGGCGAGTTCCTCATCCGTCAGGTCGAAGATATAATCGGTCTCCTTGCGGGGAATCACCAGTACGTGGCCCGGATGGACCGGGTTGATGTCAAGAAAAGCGAAGTGGTCCTTGTCCTCGGCTACCTTGTAGGAGGGGATTTCGCCGGAGGCGATGCGGGAAAACAGTGATGCCATATCGGATTACAGCGGATTAGAGGAATCAGAAGGAAATTTCCTTGATTTCGAATTTCATCATGCCGGCGGGAACCTTGATTTCCACTACGTCCCCTTTCTTATGGCCGAGAAGTCCCTGGGCGATAGGAGTGGATGCGCCGATTTTCTTCTCGCGGAGATTGGCCTCGGAGTCAGCAACGATAGTGTATTCGACTTCCATGCCGTTGGCGACATTCTTCATCGTCACCTTCGACATCAGCGCCACTTCCTCGGTGCTGAGTTTGCTTTCGTCTATGATGCGGGCGTTGGCAACAAGGTCCTTGAGTTTAGCTATTTTCATTTCGAGCATACCCTGGGCCTCTTTGGCAGCGTCGTATTCGGAGTTTTCGGACAGGTCGCCCTTGTCTCGGGCTTCGGCTATGGCGGCGGAAACGCGGGGGCGCTCCACGCTTTCGAGATACGCGATCTCCTCCATCTTTTTCTTGTAGCCGTCTTTGGTCATGAAAGTTACAGCCATGATATTCAGATATTTTTTAATGGGTTCGTAAATGGATTTTCTACAAAAAGAAAGCGCCTCGCCCTCTGAATCGGGCGAGACCCTGGCGGAGCCGGTCACAGGTGACAGACCCCAGAGGTTTTCTATGTCAAACAAATTCCGGTTCCGGCAGACAGCGGCGTCGCCGCCTTCCGTACCGCTCCGCAAAGTTACTCCAAATTTTCCACACTGCCAAATTTTCCGTACTTTTCTCCCCCCTCACCGGCCCAAGGTCAGGAGGCGGGGAGTAAGGAGAATCAGCGGTAGAGGACTTTGAGGCCGGTGGAGGTTACGTAGAGGGTTCCGGAGAGGGGATGGTCAACTGTGCGGCCCGTCAGGTCGTAGATGGTGATGTCCTGGGCTAAGTCGGAGGCTTCCATGGGGAGCTTGACGGTGCCGGTGGAGTTCATGGGGTGTTCAGGCAGGTCCATCCGGGCCGATACGATGCCGCGGGCCGGCACATCGAAATGATAGGTGCCTTTTGCGGTGGTCACCTTAACATCACTGACATCAGTGTTTCCGCTGTTGCAGAGAAGAATTCCTGTGGAACCGTCGGGGTTGACGAAAGCGTTGTAGTTGACCCCCGGAGAATAGTGGTCCCAGTTGTCGGTATCGACGCGATATGCTCCGGGACGGACGGCGTCGGAAGCGTGGGCCATGATGTAATAGTGGGAATTGTAGCGCAGCTGGGTCGGATTCGTGGCGACAAGGTCGATGGCCCCGAAACAAGTCGCGCAGGCTCCTTCGCCTCGGTGGGGGGAATTTTGCTCGTCAAGCATGAAGTTCCAGGCCATGGACGCTTTGAAACGGTTGCCGAGCGGTTGGATTACAAGGTCCTCCATATCGGCGGGAAGACGCTGCCAGAGGTTGCGCCCGTCGTTCCAGGTCCCGATCGAGGACTCGGTGAAGATAAGTTCCTTATCCTTGCGGGCGTTGATGACCCCGTCCACAATGTCGGAGATCTGTCCGCCGTAGTTGTGCCAGCAGGAACCGGCCACCAGGTCGGCGCCTTCGAAACCGGTTCCCATCCGGTCGTAGGCCAGGATAGGATAATGGCGCTGGTCGGCCTTGTTGTCATAATTGTAATTATGGTCGAACAGATATATCTTCGTGTCGAGACCGGCGCGGTGAAGGGCCGGTGCCAGACCATATTTAACGAAATCAGCCTCTTCGTCCCAGGGCATCCAGAGAGATGCGGAGTTTCCGGCGTTGAGCGGTTCATTCTGCGGCGAGACAGCATGGATGCGTATGCCGTTGTCGGCCATCGCTTTGACGAACCGGGCGAAATATTCTCCGTAAGCCTTGCGGTATTCCGTCCGGAGCCGTCCGCCGGTCCAGGGATTGGCGCGGTCGTTGTCGTCGGCGTGGACTTTCATCCATAGCGGAGGAGTCCAGGGGGCGGCGATGACTTTCACGTCGGGATTATAGGAGAGAATTTCCTTCATCACCGGAATCACATAGTCGGTCTCGTCGGAATGCAGACGGAAATTCTTCAGCAGGTCGTTGTCGGGTCCTTTTTCGTCGCAGAGGGTATATTCGTCGCTGGAGAAGTCGTTGCAGCCGATGGATATCCTGACGTATGAAACCCCGTAACCGTCGGTGGGGGAAAAGGTGCGGCGGAGCAGTTCGGAGCGCTCGGCGGGAGTCATGCGGAAAAGGTTGTAGCAGGCGGCGTAGGTTATCGCGTAGCCGAAACCGTCGATCTGCTGGTTGCGCCGGTCGGTCAGGAGGATTGAATTATAGGTGTCGTTGCCGTCGACGGCGGCAACAGACTGTTCCAGTGAGCGGGAACGGTCGCCGGAGGTAGTCAGTACGCGGGCGTATTGCGCCGACAGGGGGAGTGTCGCACCGCCGGCCATCAGGGCCGCTGCGGCAAATACGCGCAATGCTGTTTTGCAAGGATTGGTTTTCATGGGGCTTTTGTTATTACAGATACCAGATACGGAAGTAAGCCGGGGCAGTTTCCTGATGCAAAAGTAGTCCATTTCGGCGGCATCTGCAACCTGCGGTAATAAAAACGGTAAATGGGAGTAGGTCTATATGGTTGATTTACAAGAGAAAATCGGAACAGGTCGGTAAAAGCCGGAAGACGCGCTTACCGTCGAAGCACGGGCCAGTCATAGGACCGGAGCTGGGAACGCAGACTCTGTTCCTCGCCGGACAGATAGCTGTCGAGCAGCTGATGGAAGCGCGGGGAATGGTTCATCTCCGACAGGTGGGCAAGTTCGTGAAGAATTACATAGTCGCGAAGCTCAGCGGGGAGAAAGACCAGCACATGACTCAGGGAAATGATTCCTGCAGCCGAACAGGTGCCCAGAATCCGGTGGCCCGAGGATATGGCCCATCCGGCCGGACGGTGGCCGATGGCGTCGGCCAGGGCGCGGGCGCGGGGAAGCAGCAGTCCCGAGGCAATCCGTCGAGCGATTTTGCAGAGCATATCGCTTATGGCCCGGGTGGTCGACGGGTCGGCGAAGTCCCAGTCGCTCCCCACTTCCAGGGAGCAGACGGGAAGCGAGGCTTTCGCGAGGATTCTGGAGGGAGCCACGCGCTGGGTGGCGATCACAAACTCGACGCCGGGGAAACTCAGCACCTGGCCGGGAGTGTAGCGTAATGTGGGCTTACATTCGAGCAGCCTCGGCGCGAATTCGTTGAGCAGACGGTTGATATCCGGCAGCGGGGCACAAGAGGGTACGTTGAGGTTCACCATCCCGTTTTTCCAGCGGGCGGTGACGCGGCGTGTATTGGGCCGTGCGCTGACCAGCACCCGTCCAAGACTCTTATGTTGTATTTCTCCTATGATTGGCATCGGCGTAATGTGGTAATGTCAATAAACGAGAGAAGACAAGTTCTTATCCTCCGAGACCGAGTTTCGTGCGGAGGGTGTCTGTGAAAGTATGTTCGGGCAGTTTTACTATATTTATACCGAAAGGCGCCTTCCGGAATTCCAGGCGGCAGGGGGCTTCGAGCGAAAGGGTCTTCCCGTCAAGACTCAGGCGGAAATTCTTGGCTCTCAGTGATATGTCGGCCGTAAGCAGCGAGGAGTCATTGATTACCAGCGGGCGGACCGACAGGGAGTGGGCGGCGATAGGGGAGATAACCCATCCGGCCACCGACGGGTCGAGAATCGGACCGCCTACCGAGAGATTGTAGGCCGTGGAGCCGGTAGGGGTGGCGATAATCAGGCCGTCCCCTTTATATGTAAGCGAATGATGACCGTTGATGCGCGTGTCGACCGTAATCATCGAGGCGTTCTCCCCCCGGGTGATGGCCGCTTCGTTGAGGGCCAGGAATTTTCCGGCGGGAGTGGTGGCCTCGAGCAGCGCCCGGCGCTCCACTTCGTAGTGGCCTCCGAGCAGATGGCGCTCGATTTCCCCGGGACGGTCGAAGGAGAAAGCTGCCAGGAAGCCCAGGTGTCCGGTGTTTATACCTGCCACCGGAATTTCCGATTCTCCGGTCCATGCAGCGGTCTTCAGGAACGCGCCGTCCCCCCCGATGGCAATCGCGAGGTCGGCCCGGGGCTGTTCGGTAAGGCGGATATGCCGGATTCCTATGGCGAACCGGGAACCTATGCGGTCGGTAAGATAATCGAGGAAACGGTCTGTCATCACCACCGTGTCGTCGCGGCGCATGAACGCGCTCACCAGCCGTTCGATTTCAGCCAGGTGGGCTTCCTGATGTCTGTTGCCGTTTATCGCGATAATCATTGTAGTGTACTGAGAGTGATGGAAACCGTAATTCAGGAGAGGCCGGAGCGTTATATCTCGAGATAATGGATCAGTTCTTTGGCTCTCTCCCGGGCCCGGAGGCGGAGGGTAGAGTCGGCCGCCGAGCCGATGTAGAACGGATCGTAGCCGTAGCGGCGCAATGAGCGGGCTACGCCCGACGCGTCGCGGACATTGACTTTCAGGGCCACCACCGGGAGGCCGGCACGGTCTCGCATGGCTGTCACCGACAGACCCAGCAGACGGGCGTCGCAGTCTTCCACGGCGCGGGCGACAGTTGAGGCCGCGTAGTCGGCCGGATGGCATGAAAACAGCAGTTCGCTGGAGTCCTCTACCTGAGGATTCAGGACCGCGGCTTTCTCCGTCTGGCTCAGTGCGCCGTCAATATATTTCTGCAAGGTGTCGTTGTTCATCATAATCTCCTGATTGGAAAGAGTCTCCGCATCCGGAATTCTCCTGCGCCGGGACCCGGGGCCCCTTTGAAAAAGGAAAAATTCTTTTTGCGGTTCAAAATATTCTTTTTAATTTTGTGGCTTGAATAGCTCCGTTGACTTTTTCCGATAGCAAAGTTAGGAAATTTTTTCGGAACTGTGAGCCAATTTATATTATAATAACATTCCTAAATAGAGAATTGGTCAGGAAAATGCTTACAAATCTGAGCGTCAATATAAACAAGGTGGCCACGCTGCGCAACGCCCGGGGAGAGAACACTCCCGACGTGGAACAGGTGGCCGTGGACTGCGAGGCTTTCGGAGCGGACGGCATCACCATCCATCCCAGGCCCGATGAACGCCATATCCGCCGCGACGACGTTGTCAAACTGCGTCCGCTGGTGAAGACAGAGTTCAATATCGAAGGTTACCCCACGGAAGAATTCATGGACCTGGTGCTGAAAATCAAGCCCGAACAGGTCACGCTGGTGCCCGATGCGCCTGACTCGCTGACCTCCTCGGCGGGGTGGGACGTACAGGCCCATGCCGAATTCCTCACCCAGGTAGTCGACCGCCTGCGCGAGGCCGGTATCCGTTCGTCGATTTTCGTGGATACCAATCCCGAGAATATCCGTATGGCCGCCAAAGCCGGAGCGGACCGCGTGGAGCTTTACACCAAGCCTTACGCCGACCTTTATCCGACGGATCCGGAAAAGGCCGTGGCTCCTTACGTGGAGGCTTCCCGCACGGCCCACAAGGTAGGCCTGGGGGTCAACGCCGGTCATGACCTCAATCTGGAGAATCTCGCTTATTTCCATCATCATGTCCCCTACCTCAATGAGGTGTCCATCGGCCATGCGCTGATTTCCGATGCCCTGTATCTGGGACTTTCGGAGACCATCCGCCGATACAAGGAGGCCCTCAGGAACTAAGAGTCCGGATGCCGTCTCTCCCCGTGATATTCAATTTATTAATACAACGTACATTTAAGTATATAAAAAAGTAATGTTACCTCTTCTCGATGCCGCCATAAACGGCGCTCCCCTGGCTGCAGCCGCGGCCGCCGAATCCACCGCCGCCGTTGCCGAGCTGTCTCTCTGGGACCTGTGTCTGCGCGGGGGCGCACTGATGATTCCCCTGGCCCTGCTGTCGCTGATATGCGTGTATGTGTTTATCGAACGCGCCATAGCCGTCTATAAGGCCAACCGCCTGGACGACTCCTTCATGAAGCGTATCCGCGACTATATCCATGAGGGGGAGATAGAGAGTGCCTATAATCTCTGCCGCAAGACCGATTCCCCTTACAGCCGTCTGATTGCAAAGGGTATCAGCCGTATCGGGCGCCCCGTCAACGACATTATGGGAGCTATCGAGAACACCGGCAACATCGAGATCGCCAACCTATCGAAAGGGCTGCCATGGCTGGCCACAACTGCTTCCGGAGCCCCCATGCTCGGGTTCCTCGGGACTGTAATAGGTATGGTACAGGCGTTCTACTCCATCGCCGCCCAGGGCAACTCGGCCAATATATCGACTTTCTCCGACGGTATTTACACGGCGCTGGTTACGACCGTGGCCGGTCTGATTGTCGGTGTGGCCGCCCTTTTCGCCTACAACTATCTCATCGCCCGGATCAACACGGTGATGAACCGCATGGAGTCCTCCACCATGGAGTTCATGGACCTTCTCAACGAACCTGCCCGCTGACCCGACGGGGGGCCGTATAACAAGTCTTGAACCAGTACAATGCTGAAACGTCAGAATAATCTAATGGCAACGTTCTCGATGGCGTCGATGACCGACGTTATCTTCCTGTTGCTGATATTTTTCATGGTGACCTCTACTTTCGTGTTTCCCACCGGACTGGAAGTGAACCTTCCGCAGGGAGCCGAGCAGAGCGCCGTAAAGCCTGTGACGCGGGTGTATATCGACGCAAATGACTCGATATTCGCCTCGACAGGCGATGACAAGCCCCAGCCGATGACCCTGTCGTCCCTGCCGGTTTTCCTCAGGATGGCCAATGAGCAGGATTCCACAGGGTTCGTGGCCCTGTATGCAGATGAAACGGTCCGCTACGGCCGCATCGTCGAAGTGCTTTCCGTAGGAGCCGAACATAACCTGAAAATGGTGCTGGCCACAAAGCCCGTGGCCTCTCCCACACCTTCCCGCGGTGAGAAAGCCGCCGGTGACGATTCAAGAAAATCCTCAACCTCCACTGACTGATGAGCGTGACACCCCGGAATGACAGACAGGACAAAGACCGGTCGGCCCGCTGGTGGGCTATCGGCGGTACCGTGGTATTCCATGGACTGCTTCTGCTGTGTCTGCTGTTCTGTTTTCTGAAATATCCCCCCGAAGGGGCTGACAAATGGCCTCCGCAACCGGAAGGAGAGATTGTGTTCGATGAAGTCGAGGAGTTGTATGCTTCCGGTGAGTTCGTCAGGACGGGCGACACTTTCGACGAGACGGTCAACGAAAGCGAGCCGGCGCCGTCAGCTCAGGAGGAGCCGAAACCTTCCCAGGATGCCCCCGATGTAAAGGATTCCGGCAAGAAAGCCGATCCCAAAAAACTGGTAAGCTCCGACCGTCCTTCCCCGATGAAGACCGAAAGAAAGCCAAAGGGCCCTACGAAAGAGGAACTCGCCCGGGAGAAAGAACGCCAGGAGGCAGAGCGGCGTCAGCAGGCGCGCCAGACGGCCCAGGACGCCACCAGGAAGGCTTTCGGCGGCAAAGGGAAGGGACAAAGCGGTCAGGCCGACGGCAATTCGGCCACCGGCGCTGTCTCCGGAACTCCCGGCAATGGTGTGGCCGGACGCACACTCGAACACTGGGACCGCGTCTCCTCGACCAAAGTCGGGGAAATCGCTATCCGCGTGAAAGTGGATTCCAATGGAAAAGTAATTTCTGCCACCTATGACCCCTCCCGCTCTAACGGAGCGGTGGCAGGTGACACCAATATGCGCGAGCGGTGCCGTCAGAAGTCTCTTCAGTGTCGCTTCTCGGTAAAAGAGGGCGCTCCGACCGCTTCCGGCACCATTACCTGGCGTTTCCGCTAACGATAAAATCAGATCAGTGCGACCTGGCTCAGTTCTTTTGCCAGAGAGTGTAACCCTTCCTGTATTTTGGCGGTAGTTTTAGGAGATGGGTAGCGGTAGCCGGTAGCGTATTGAGAAAGTTGCGCTGCTGAAATTCCGGTGAGTTTCGAGAGGCCTTTGAAAGAAATCAGACTGCCATAATATGCGAGAAATGAGGGGACATCGTACACGAAAGAAAATTGTGCTTCGACAAACTCCAGACCTTTCTCGGCATAGCTCATTTTCATTGCCTCGTATGTCCCGTTCCAGTCGGCAATTGCTTCTTCAACAGTGTTGCCCTCACCGACAAGACCATAATTTATCGGGGCCTTGTCATCGACAAAGATAGAGTAAGAACCATCTTTTTCCCGTGCCACAAAAGCTTTAATCTGTATCATATCAGTGCTGTTTTAATTATAGACAAATATCCTATCTTGATGTTCCTGAATCATATAAGAGAACTCTTATAAGTTAACACCTGAAGCTTTTTTGATGTTTCGCAAAGTGCCTGTTGCAACTTCCTGCTTTCCGTGCGCTCCAGTCGTGAAATATTGGCCGGTTAAAGGACTATACCATTCAGGATGTCCGTTTCGAGTCTGACCAGTTTCGTAACAACCGGCTTTTTTTTAGTTTTCGATGTAGTTCAGTGTATTTCATATATACTCTGGCTTACTCTTTGGCAAAGATAATGCTATTTTATGAAATAGCAAAATAATTTAGCAAGAAATATAATTGTCTGCTATTTAACGTTTCAAAGAAAGATAGCAGATAGTTGATGATAATAACGGATTAGCGGAGGAGGTGGGGCTGGTGGAGAATCTGCATGGCCAGCTGGTCGCGCAGGAGGTTGCCGCCGATTGAACCGATGGGGGCCGAGAGGTCTATGCGGGTGTCCGCCAGGGTCAGGGGGCGACCGACGACTTTGTTCCAGACAAGCAGACGGCTGTTCATCTCCTCAATCATGAGGAGAGCCCGGGAGGGATGTTCCCTGAGATATTCATATTCGCGTCGTTGCTGGCTCTGGTCGGGATGCTCTTCCGCCAGGGTGGCTGTGTCGAGAATGACAAGCCGGGAGGGGAGAGTCTTGTCCAGGTGGGGAAGGATAGAGATAATCATATCCTCGGTCTCGCACAGAAGCCGGTAGAGCCGTTTGCCGGCGCCGACAAGGTATTCGTCGGTGGCTTTTTCGGGGTCCGTCACCTGTTGCCAGGCCCACGCGCTGATGTGAGGCGACGTTGTGGCGTTCTCGATTTCATCCGGGCGTAGGGCGTTCATGACCGTGAACACGCCGAAGCCGGGCGCGATGTCGTAGCGTACAAGCTGGCTGCGGAGCCATCGGTTCAGGCCGTTGACAATCTCAACCTCCTGCCCCGTCCCGGGGAGACGGAACCTGACGGCCTCTCCCGGATCGTTCAGTCCGGAATCGGCCGGCAGATACAGGGGGGCCGAGACGCGCCGCAGCGAGAACTCCTCGGCGAGGCGCGGCTCGATAAACCGTTTGATTTCAGTTAGGGCTATTTCCGCGGTCTCGCGCAGAAGCCTGGGCTTGAAAATCTCCTTCATGCGTCAGAACTTATATGCGTCAGAACTTGTAAGTGATTCCGACAAGGCCCGTAAGCCCCTGGGAAGGGATGCCGAAGATAAGCCGGGACCGCTTGTTGAGAATGTTGTCCACGCGGCCGAATACGGTGAACGCCGGGGTGAAGCGCCAGGAAGCTCCTCCCCAGAGATTGGTAAGGTCGCCGAGCTTGTAGGAGCAGTCCTGCGAGGCTCCCCCTTCGTAATAGTCCTGGTCGTTGAGCCAGATGTCGGCGCCGATATAGCGGCACTCCTGGCGTCGGTCGAGACGGGCGGTAAAACCGAGGTCCACAGACAACGCCCCGAGGGGACGGACGGTTGCCGACACGCCGAGTACATGGCGGGCGCGGTCACTCCAGTAAATCCAGCTTTTGTCATTGTCGTCGCCGAGGGTACCTTCATAAGAGAGGGCTACTTCCACCAGCGAACGGTATTGCCAGTCTATACGGCCTCCGATTTTCCATGAGCGCATACGCTGGGCCAGGAAGAAATTATAGACTTCCCCCTGGCTCCGCTCGCTCTGGAACGGCATCAGCCAGTCATTGGCGGCGGCATAGTCGGCCGTAAGCGTAAGGGATGCCCCGTAGAACGGGCCTATGCGAAGACCGAGCTGGCCGGTAAAAGCGAGATTTGAGAAATGGTAGCCGGCCCGGAAATCGGAGTAGCGGGATGTGGCGAACAGGCGTTCCATAGGGTTAGTCTCAACGCCCCCGCCGAATTTCAGCCATGCTCCGAAACGGGAGTCGGGATTTACTCCGAGAGTGACATCGGGAGCTACGTGGAAAGTCTTTCCGGAGTTGAACGACAGCCCGAGACGGGCACCGGCGCGTCCGTAGAAACTTCCTCCGTTGTATTCCACCGCGGGGAGGAAGTCAATCTGGCCGAGCGTCTTTCCTCCGACCTCACCGTCAAGTGGCATTTTCCATGACTGACTCTCGGCTGCCAGCGCGGAGGCATCGAAGAAATGACCGTAATGGAGGAATTTTCCTTCGATGTCGAGACCGACTGCGGCATTGTCGGAAACCTGTTCGCGGACATTGCCGTTGAAGCCGAAGATGGTCTGATTAGCGGCCGGAAGCGTGAAAGCCGCGGCGTCGGGGAGCGCCTTCCTGACTTTCTTATTGTTGAACAGGCCGAAGCGGGCGCCTACGCCGTAGGTCAGGTGGTCGCTGTATCGTCCCTCGAAAGTGCCGCGGAAATTCCACCGGAAATTATTCAGAGTGGAGGAGGCGGGCGCTTCCACGGGGACCGTCGGATCGGTCACAGGAATGACGGCAGACTGCCCGTAATATGTCTCGGGGACTGACCAGCCGGAATAGGCCACGTCGGTCGAGAGACGCAGACGGTTGTAGGAGCCGAACCGCTGCACGAAATCCAGTCCCCCCGATATATCGAGGCTTTTCCAGCGGAAGTCGCCGTAGGGGGAACTGTCATATTTGTAGTCACGGTTGTCAGCCTGGAGCCAGACGTTGAGTCCCGTTGCCTCTCTGGCAATAATGGCATACCCGGCGGAAAGAGCGACATCAAGAGAGGGGAAATATCCCAGGTCGACATATCCGCGCCAGGGAGTGGCTCCGAAAGCCGCTTCGGTAAGCGCTGGTTCGAAGCGCGACAGACCTGTCGCCACAGGGGCGTTCCCCTCGGCTTCCTGCATCCGGAGGCTGACTTTCTTTATCTCCGGCAGTTTTACCGTCGGGAAAACGGTAGGACGTGCCGCGGCCCGTTGCTCGGGCACGATCTCGCGGTCGATAGTGATTTCCTTGTTGAGGTCTTGGGCCCTGACACCGGCCGGAAAGAGGCTTCCGGCGAGAATCGCACCCAGGGAAATGATATGTTGGGTTTTCATCGGAAATTCGGATAAGAAAGTTGTTAGCGGTCGAGACGGGAGTCAATCATCTGGAAGATGTCGGTTTCCGAGCCGGGATAGTTCTCGCGCAGCGAGCGCAGATATTCGTCGGCTTCAAACGTGTTGCCTTTGCGGCGGTTGATATCGCTCAGGAGGATGAAGCCTCGGGCCAGCCAGTATTCATGGGGCGTATTGGAGTCGATGAGGGCGTTGACCTGGCGCAGGGAAGCGTCCAGTTTGCCGGCATCGAAAAGTTCCTGGGCGTGGTAATAGGCGGCTTTGGCTCCGGGAAGGGTCTCCGGACGCTCGGCCAGCTTTGACAGTAGCTCGGACGCGCGGGTGGTCTCGCCGGTGGCCTTGTATGCCAGCGCCTGAGCCAGCATCACTTCGCGCCGTTCCTCATCGCCGATGGAGGAGGAACTGAGCAGCTGGGAGGCGATGCGGAGGACTTCGTCGTTGTTGCCCATATCGCGGCTCAGACGAAGCACCCCGAGGCGTGCGCGGTTGACATCGATGGGGTTGGAGGATTTTTCGGAAAGCATCCGGTAAGCGGCGAGCGCTTCGGGACCCCTCCCTTCCTTCTCGTGTATGTCAGCAAGGATGGAAAGGGCGCTGACGGCCTCTTTCGATTCCGGGAAAGCGGCGATAAGTTCGTCGGCCAGGCGGACGGCGTCGGCGTTGCGGCCGCTCTCGCTGGCTTTCTCCACCCCTTCGAGCTGAAGGGCGACAAGCTCGGACTGGTCCATCTTCGGAGCGTCCGGAACCGTGGCCAGGAAGGCAGCGTAGTCGCTGACCTGTCCGCGGTCGGCATAGATATGCTTCAGATCTTCGGCGGCGGCGCGGGCCTCCTCGGAGGTGGGATAGGTGCGGATAACGTGTTTGTAGCTCTTTACCGCCTCATCCGCCTGTCCGGAATTGAGCTGGGCGATGGCAAGCAACAGTGCGCCCTGGCGCCCCTGGGGTGTGGACGGGAAGCGGGAAGAGAGGGAGGTGTAGGTTGCTATGGCGCGGTCGTTGTGTTCCAGTTCGGTATAGCTTTCGCCGGTCTCGAGCATCGCCGAGGGGATAAGCACTGAGTTGGGGAATTTCTTCATCATCGCGGCCAGTCCGTCGATCTTTCCCTGATGGTCGCGCCGGAGTCCCTTGATAATAGCCTGCTGGTACATCGGGTAGTCGGCGGCCGTAGGGGCGGCTTCGATGGCGCGCTCATAGTCGGCTTCGGCGGCGGTGAAGTCCGAGGAATAGTAGCTGCAGTCTCCGCGCCGGTTGAGTGCGTCGGCTTTCAGGGTGGCGACATCGGCGGGAGTAGATGAGGAGAGGGATTTCAGGAAACGGTCCATGTAATCTTTAGCCGAGGAGAAATCTTTCAGGGCGAAGCGGGCGTAGGCCATGTCGTAGAGCGCCAGCGAGTGGTTGGGATTTGTGGAAGGGGTCTCGCGCAGGAAACGGTTGTAGTTGTCCACGGCCTCGCGGTAATTCCCCTGACGATACTGGGCCTCTCCCAGCCAGAGTGTGGCCTCGGAAGCTGTCTCGGCTGAGTAGCGTCCCATCGAACGGGCTTCTTTCAGGAGTGTGGCAGCTTCGGCGGCTCGTCCGGACCGGAGCTGGCGCGTTCCGTAGATGAACAGAACCTGCTGTTTGGCGGCCAGGACCTTCTCGGTAGGTTTCTTTATGTTGTTGATCGCGTTGAGGGCAGCGCCGTAGTTATTGTCGGTGATGTAGCCGTTTATGATATAGTCGGCCACTTCGGGCGCGAGCTTCGAGTCGGGGTATTTCTTCAGGAAGTTCTCGAACTGTACCACCGATGAACCGAAAGGAATCTTGCCTCCGTGGACCGAGGCCACGGCGTAATTATAGGAGGCCAGTTCGGTGGTGGCGCTGTCGTAGTCTCTTTTCACGGCCTGGTCGAGGGCCATCAGGGCGGCGTCGTAGTTTCCTTCCCGGAGATAGCTCTGGCCGATATAGAGGTAGGCAGACTGCCCCATGGCGTTGTCCTGAGTGACAACATCCGTCAGCAGCCGTATGGCGTTTTTATAATCTCCGCGGTTATAGTCGTCGACGCCTACGATGTAAAGCGCCGAGGGGAGAGGCCGGTCGGTAAGCTGCAGATACTGTTTCAGCGCGGCGACGGCTTTGTCAGTCTCTCCCATGCCATAGAGCGATTCTCCGGCCACGCGGAGCATTTCGGGAAGATACTCCGCCGGACAGTTCCCTTTGATAAGTTTTGAGGCTTCGGCGTAAGCCTTTTTCCAGTCGCCGTCGCGGTAATAGAGCTGGGCGAGATAATAAGGGGTCATCCGCGCCGGATCGCTGTTGTCGACAACAACCTTCGAGAATCCGTTCATGGCGGCGCTCCAGCGGTCGTTGACATAGTCGGTATAGGCCAGATAGAACCGGGCGGCGTTGGCCAGGGGGGTAGCCAGGAGGGCATTGTAAATGGGCGTGGCCTCGTCATAGCGGGCGAATTTCAGCAGACAGTAAGCCTGGCGCAGCTGCTTCTCCTCGGCTTCCGAGGGGTTGAGCGACTCGTCGTCGACCGTCTCGTAGATGGCCAGCGCTCCGGCGTAGTCCTCCTTGTCGAAAAGGCATCCGGCCAGTCCGGTCAGAGCCCGCTGTCGCAGCGGCGAGGCAGGATAGCGTGTGAGGAAGTCGGAAAACATCGCCTCGGGGTTTTCTCCCGGGATGTGGGCGCAGGCCGTGGCAAGCTGGAATTCCGCCTGTTCGCGCAGTGGTGAGCCCTGGGGCATCCGGGCCAGGGCATGGCGCAGCTGGTCGGCTGTCCCACGGAAGTTGTCGTCGCCCAGCATCAGCGACGCGCGTTCCCCGTAGCCCGGAGGAGCGGGAACGTTGGCGACAGCGCCGCCGGATTCGGCGGCGGTCATTGCCGGAAGCATATCGGCGGCCGAAACAGAGGCCGGAAAGATGGTTATGGCGGCGGCACAGAGGCCGGAAAGAAGTTTCATGTTCGCTATGTTTTTTCCTGCGGGGGAGGGATGATGTCCTTCCCGGCGCAACGGCAGGTCTTTAGGGAATAATTATTGACGCGCGGGCTTGACGGCGGTGTAGATTGTGCAGACGCCGAACGTCAGAGGTCTCAGGGCCGGCGCCTCGAGTCCGGCTCCCGTCATCAGGGAGAGCATCCTGTCCCCCTGGGGCATCGCGGCGATTGAGGCCGGCAGATAGGAATAGGCGCTGACATCCTTTGACACCAGGCGCCCCGCAGCCGGAATTATCCAGCGGGTGTAAAGCCGGTAGAAAGGGCGGATCAGCGGTGAGGTCGGGGTGGAAAGCTCGATGACATACAGTTTTCCTCCCGGACGGAGTACGCGGGCCATCTCGGCGTAACCGCGGTCGAGATGCTCGAAGTTGCGGACTCCGAACGCTACCGTGACGGCATCGAAGGTATCGTCGGGAAAAGGTAAGGCCAGGCAGTCCCCCTTGGTTAGGGTGATGCGGTTCGCCAGTCCGGCTTCCTGGATCTTGCGGCGCCCTACGGAGAGCATCCCTTCCGAGAGGTCGACGCCGGTAATCCGGCAGCCGGGGATGGCGCGGGCAAGCTGCAGGGCCATGTCGCCGGTGCCGGTGGCCACGTCCAGCAGGGCGGCGGGGCTGTCGGCGGCGATAGCCCTGACGACCTTGCGGCGCCAGGAGCGGTCCACGCCGAACGTCATCGCGCGGTTCATAAAGTCGTAGGCGGGGGCGATGTTGTCGAACATCGCCTCCACCTGACGGCTCTTGGGGTCATTACTCCCGTATGGGGTTATTTTCTCGGCTTTGATTTCCAATGCGGGGAACGGAGTTAGATGGCGAGATTTTCCAGGCAGTCGAGAAGATTTTTCTCGATGCGGGCCTCGAGATTGTCGGAGGGAGCGGGCTTGAACTTGAGTCCGGTGATATGCTCGTAAAGTTCGATGTAGCGCTGCGATACCTCTTCGCAGAATTCCGGAGTCATTTCGGGAACGGTCTGTCCCTCCTTGCCCATGAAGTTGTTGTCGATAAGCCACTGGCGCACGAATTCCTTTGAAAGCTGGCGCTGGGGTTCTCCCTTCTCGAAGCGTTCCTGATATCCGTCGGCATAGAAGTAGCGCGAGGAATCGGGGGTGTGGATTTCGTCGATAAGGATAACCTTTCCGTCGCGCTTGCCGAACTCATATTTGGTGTCGACAAGAATCAGCCCCTTTTCAGCGGCCATCTCGCTTCCGCGGCGGAAGAGTGCGCGGGTGTATTCCTCCATCTGGCGGTAGTCTTCCTCGGAGACAAGGCCCTGGGCGATGATTTCCTCCCGGGAGATGTTCTCGTCATGTCCCTCGGCTGCTTTGGTGGTGGGGGTGATGATGGGTTCGGGGAATTTCTGGTTCTCCTTCATCCCCTCGGGGAGCTGTACTCCGCAGAGGACGCGGTTTCCGGCCTTGTATTCGCGCCATGCCGAGCCGGTGAGATAACCGCGGATAATCATTTCCACGGGAAATCCCTCGCAGCGGTAGCCGACGGTCACCATCGGGTCGGGGTCAGCCAGGCGCCAGTTGGGGACGATGTCGGCGGTGGACTGGAGGAAATATGAGGCGATCTGGTTGATTACCTGGCCCTTGAAAGGAATCCCCTTGGGAAGGATTACGTCGAAGGCCGAGATGCGGTCGGTGGCGACCATAGCCAGAAGGTTGTCCTTGATAGTGTAGACATCACGTACTTTCCCGTGGTAGACGGCTGTCTGGCCGGGAAGATTGAAGTTGGTTTTCAGAAGAGTTTCCATCTTTGCAAGAAATATGATGTTTTTTAAGTTGTCTGTTTAGCCTCCTCGTCGGCGCGGGCGTATGCCTCTACGATACGCTGGACAAGCGGGTGGCGCACGATGTCTTTCTTCCCGAACTCGATTTTTCCGATTCCCGGAATATCGCGGAGGATGCGGAGGGCCTGCACAAGGCCGGACTGCACCGTGCGCGGGAGGTCGATCTGGGTGACGTCGCCGGTGATGATCATCTTGGCGTTCATACCCATTCGGGTGAGGAACATCTTTATCTGGTGGGTGGTGGTGTTCTGGGCTTCGTCCAGGACTATGACGGCATCGTTGAGCGTGCGTCCCCTCATGAAGGCCAGCGGGGCGATCTGGATGACGTTCGTCTCCATGTATTCCTTGAGTTTCACGGCGGGAATCATGTCCTCGAGGGCGTCGTAGAGCGGCTGGAGATACGGATCGATTTTGTCCTTCATGTCGCCGGGGAGGAAGCCGAGTTTCTCGCCGGCCTCGACAGCCGGACGCGAGAGGATGATTTTCTTCACTTCCCGGTTCTTGAGCGCGCGCACGGCCAGGGCGATGGCCACGTAGGTCTTGCCCGTTCCGGCCGGACCCAGCGCAAAAGTGAGGTCATTGTGGAGGAACGTCTCCACAAGTTTCTGCTGGTTGGGAGTGCGCCCCGAAATCGGCTTGCCGTTCACCCCGTAGATGATGACGTCATCCCCCTTTATGTCGCGGGGCTTCTCCCCCTTGACAATGTCGAGGATGACCTCCTCGGTCAGCTTGTTGTATTTAGCGCAGTAAGCCTCCAGCTCCTTGATTTTCTTTTCGAACTCTGCGGTCTCGGCATCATCGCCGATAACCTTTATCACAGAGCCGCGGGCTGCCATCCTCAACTTCGGGAAGAGGTTGCGGACAAGCTGCATATTGGAATTGTTGACCCCGTAGAAACTTACCGGGTCAGCCTGGTCTATAATGACAATTCGTTCAATCATATATTCATCTGCAAAGTTACGGAATTTTGCCAAACCGACAGCCCAAATTCCAATAAAAATTACCTACACTAATAACACGCCATCATCCCCCGTAGTTGACTCCGGACCCTCCCGAAGCCATTTTCCCCACTCTTGTCAATATTAAGGTAAAGGTTAGGAATATTGAGTGTGATGTCAGCGGGGAGCGACGGCGGTGGAGTCTGGCGAGGTGGCCGGGACGGCAGTGACGGGCAAGGGGGAGGCCGGAAGAGGGGCGGCGGCAGACTTGCGGCGCCGGAAGAGGGGACGGAGGAAGGAGGTGAGGGAGTCGAAGTCCTTGCGGAGGATTATGCCTACGCCCTGGGTGGTGAGGGCGGAGCGGAGATAGTAGTTCTGGTCGTTGTAGCGGTTGTAGGCTTTGAGGCGGAAGTTGCCGGACCGGTTCAGGAGGTATTCCAGGTCGAAGTCGCCGACGAACTGGTTGGAGTTGAGGCTCTGGTCGCGGTAGCCGAAGTTGCCGTTGAAAAGGAGGCGGTTGTTGAGCAGACGCGAAGAGAGGGCTACGTCGACTTCCACGTCGGAGAAGTCGCCGCGGCTGGAGCGGAGGGCCGGGGCGATGTTCCAGTTGTCGGAAATCTGGCCGAGGATATTGCCCAGCTGGGAGGAGAGGGTGGAGGAGGCTACCGAGACAAGCTCGTTGCCGCGGGTGGCGCCAGCCATGTATTCGGGGGTATAGAAACGGTTCAGGGCCAGCAGATAGAGAATCTGGCGGTTCATCATCTCGTCGGTTGAGATAATCGAGCGCACTTTCCGGTAGACGTCGGAGGTGAGGGTGGGGAACTCGAGGTCGAAAGCGATTTCGGGCTGACGGATGTCGCCGGAGACCTTCATGATGGCGTTGACCGGGACGTTGGTGCGGTTGAGGTCGTTGTCGTTCAGGAACGATTCGTCGAGGTCCGAGAGGTTTGCGTTCAGCGAGTAGGCGGCGCGTATGTCGAGCTGCGCCGCGTATGGGTCGCCCCGGAAGGAAATCTCGCTTCCGGGCTTGATGGTGAAGTCCTTGATGATGATGTCCTGGAGGGTGAAGTTGTAGTCGCCCCGGTCGAGGGTGTAGTTGCCGTACATCTTCAGCTCATTGTTAGCCGACCCGTAGTCCATCCTCAGGTGGCCGGTGCCGTAGGCGCGTATGCGGTCCCCGCCGATGGGGTCCATCACCAGGTTCATCTGCGCTCCCGGGGTGATACCCATCTGGATCGTGATATTGTAGTCGGAGGAGGAAGAATCGTCATGCCGCGAAGCCATTTCGCGCAGACGGTTGACAAGGTCCATCGACGTGTCGCGCATCTCGATCGTGTCGGCTACGCTGATACCGTATTTGCCCTTGTCGCGGAACGTGAGGAAGGAATACTGCTCGGCGTCGACCTGGTCCGAAAGGACGAATGTGAAGGTGGAGCCGGGTGAAGTGGTCATGTCGACCGTTATGTCTACGCGCCCGGGTACCCCCTTGACGAACGCGCTTCCGTCGCCGAAGATCTTCCCGTACCAGCGGGGATTCTCCTTCGGCGTCTCGTTGTAGCAGAGCAGATTCCGGGCGCCGGTGATGGCGAACTCGAATTTGGGTTCCTTGAAGAAAGAGTGACGCACCCATCCGTTGAGGGCCGCCGTGTGGCCCTGCATATCATGTACGGTGATGCCGTTGAGGTTGATGTATCCGGGCCGGATATGCACCGAGTCGGTGGCCCAGTAGGTGGTGTTGGTGAAGTTCACTTTCATCTGCACCGAGTCGGCGTAGATGTCCCCCTCCAGGTCGATATACTTGAAATTGCCGTAGACGCGGGCGCGCCCCGAGGCATACCCGGTGATGTCGGATGCAAATGCCTCCATATAGGGCTGGAGGAATCCGACGGGTTCGCGGTCCACGTTGAAAGTGAGGTCCAGTGAGTCGCGGGTGGCGAAGATGGCGCCGTCGACGGTCGAGCGCCGGCCGTCGTTGTCGATGTCGGCGGCCAGGACAATCGACTTGTCGGCCGGCTCGAAATGGGAGCGGACAACGGCGTCGCCCAGCACCGTCTTGTTGTAGCTGATGTCCTTGACGTGAAGTCCCGGAGTCTGGAGGGCCGGATGCCCCGAATAAAGCTCGGAGGCATAGAACGTTCCCGAGGCGTCACCGCCGAGCATGGCGGCGTCGATACCGAGGGATTCAAAGAGATAATCGAGACTGAAGTGGCGCAGGTCGAGCGTCAGCAGGCGCGTGGGGTCTTCGGAAATCTGTCCGTCGATTTTCACAAACTGGTTTCCGTGGGAGACATTTATTCCAGCGATGTCGATTTCCCGGCCGCAGACGGTAATCCGCGCCGGCTCCACCTGCCAGGTGGAATCATTGAACGTAAGGAAAGAGCGGCGGATATCCACCGTGGTTGTAAGCGGTTCCCCCTCGGGGCGCGAAAAACGGGCCACGGTTCCGACATTTCCCTCATAGGCGCGGGCACGGTCGATTTTCCAGTCCACGGCGGTGCGCAGCAGATTGTCGTGGCCTCCGGAAGTCAGCCGGAGAGTCATCGGTCCCCCTTTGGTCGGCACAGTAGTGATGAAATTCAGGCGTGCGCGATTCTCGCCGCCGTCGATATAGGCCGACAGGGCAGTGTTCTCGATCAGTTTTCCACCCTGTCTCAGATATGGGGCCGAGAGATTGAACTCCAGGTCATGTCCGGGCTGACAGACGGCTCCGTTGATTTTCACAGGGTAGATTACGCTAAGTGGAAGATGGAAAAATTCCGCGGGTTTTTCAGTCTCTTTGACGGTGAACTCGAACTGGAAATCATTTACCGGCGCGTTCTCCTCCCGAATTCCGCGACGCACGGCTGCCAGGGTGGCGTCGTGGCCGCTGTGGGCCGGCAGGAGTGCCGGAAACGCTTCGGCCAGGATATCGATGACGGCATGGCCGAGCGACTTAAAATCGAAGTTACCGATGACGGTGCCGTCGATGTAGTCGCTGCTGAGATCGAGACGGGCGGCTCCGTCCTCCAGGTTCCTGGCGGCAAGGTTGAGACGCGACAGGGCGATTCCCTCCGAATCCGCGGGCTTGAGGGAAATGTCCGAAAAGTTGGCATACCCCTCCATAGAGCGCCAGAGGGGTCCCTCCATGTCGATATCCATCTTGCCCGACATTATGGCTCCCGGATATTTATTCCACAGACCGAGCCTGTCGGGAAGGAGATGGAGGAGATCGGCTGTAAGGTCTACGGCATGATGGTCGCGGGAGAGGTCAACGCTCCCTTCCAGGAGCATCGCCAGTTTCGGGTCATTGATTCCCAGGTCGATGGTGATGCGGTCGTTGTCAACCTCGATGTCGGAGGCGATGTCGGTCAGGGTGGTTCCCCGGACGGTAATCCGGGTCAGGTCGATGTCTGCATTGCCGTGGCGTTCAGCCCCGGCGGCGGTATAGAACGCCTCGACGGTTCCCTCCAGCCCTGCCGGGGAATATTTCGGAAGAAGGGCGGAGAGGTCAATGGCGCTGTCGGTAGTCAGGAGGGCGTGGATATCGAAATTACGGTTGTCTTTCCCGGAACCGTCCACCGTTATATCGGCTTTCCCCGGGGCTGCGGCCAGGGAGATTTCAGCCGAGACATCCCGGGCAGAACCTTCTCCGGTCAGAGTCATATCCACAGGACCGAGAGCGTCAAGTACCGGAAGAACTTTCGCGGGAATCAATCCGGGAGCGGCAAGACGTCCGTATAACGGCTGGCCAGCGCTTCGGAGTGTAAAACGCTCCACGTTAAAGCGCCTGTCGGCCGAAGCGAGGTTTTCTCCCCGGGCGACGATGCTGACCGAGGCGAGTTCCTCCAGGTTGACTTTCAGACGCAGGGCAGCGTCGCGGACCGTACCGGCTACGGAAAATTCCGGGAAAGAGGCCATCAGGCGCGCCTCCCGGAGCGGCGGATAGAACGCGCCCGCATCGGGGAGCCACAGATGGGACTCGCCGCTGAAGCTCACGGCCAGAGGCGTTTCCCGGAGCGTTTCTCCGATTTTGTCAAGCCCCCGGAGGGGAATCCGTATGTCGGCAAGCGACAGGTTGGAGGCG
This sequence comes from uncultured Muribaculaceae bacterium, assembly GCA_910584365.1. GTDB lineage: Bacteria > Bacteroidota > Bacteroidia > Bacteroidales > Muribaculaceae > UBA7173. The sequence continues at coordinate 139,507 of CAJUAF010000005.1, forward strand.
GGGAGTTCGATTTTCACTCCGAGAGCGGCAAGTTCCTTGTCAGAGATATGGAATGCACCCTCAAGCTGCCTGAGCGTCAGACCGGAACGCTCCTCGAAAGCGAACCGACGCAGATTTACGGTAAAGTCATTGTTGGTTATCCGGGGAAGATTTATGTCTGCTCGCAGACGGGTGACGGCGATGTGGGCCGGGTCGAAGCGGTCGGTCAGCGGCCGGTCAAGTACGTCATAACTAATTGACGATGAGCGGATGATAACCGTGGAGACCTTCAGGTCGAATTTCGTGGGCGGCTTGTTGCGGTCTTTCGGGCGGAGGGCCTCGATAACAGGCTGGATGTTCAGGGGAGCCCGGGCCGAATCGCGGCGGAGCCGGGCGTTCATGCCGATTATTTCCACATAGTCAACGCGCCAGGTGTCGGAGGTCAGGCCGTCCCAGAGCGAGACGCCGGCGCCGAGGCGGCGAACGGTCAGGGCGGTGTCGCCCGGCGTGGGCTCCACGGTGACATTCCGGAGGATGACGCGATTGAAGGGAATGATTCCCAGCGAGCCGATCGAGACGCGGGAGTCCAGCAGAGTGGAAAGCTCCTTTTCCAGGGAGTCGGCGATGCGGCGCTGTACTCCGCTGAGTGACAGAGCCACATAAAGCACGGCGGGGAGGACGGCAATCAGTATGATGGCCGTCACAAGAATCATCCTCAGAACTCGGTAGCTATTCTTCATCCGTAAAGCAAGGTCCCCGAAAGATACTTCGCGGGGATTTTCCCCGCGAAGTTAGTAAATTTTCCGCAGAAAAATTGTTAATATCTTGGCGAATCACTAACTTTGTTCCAAAATAGAGTTGGTGAATTAATTTTGTCGACTCGCTTACAATGATAATTGCTAACGCCGATGATTTTTAGACGATGGATTGTCTCCCTGCTGGCGGCGGGGATAATTGCCGGATGCATGACGGCATCCGCAGACGACTTCAGCGGAGAGAAAACTCTGGGAGTCAGAACCGGTTACAATACCAGGAACCGGGAACCTCTGGCCGGAATAGAGTTTACCTACCGCTTCAACCGTCTGCTGCGGCTGGCTCCGTCGGCGGAATATGTATTCCGCCGCGACGGCCGTGACGCCCTGATGCTGAATCTGAACGCCCAGTTTGTCTTCCCACTGGCCGGCGGCCGCTGCAATCTGTTCCCTCTGGCCGGTATCAATTATTCGAGCTGGAACTATCATCCCTCCGCCACGGGAAATTACACCGACGACGTCTCCTCGCGTGTCTCGCGTTTCGGACTTAACGCCGGGGCCGGAGTCGACACCAACCTGACTGGCTCGCTCAGACTCTCCCTTTCAGGCCAATATACTTTTATAAAGAGTTTCGGAGGAGTCAATATCTGCGCCGGAATTCATTACCGCTTCTGACAATCATAAACTCAACCATAATAAATAAACATTATGTTATCTGAAAAACTGACAAAGGCTATCAATGCCCAGATCAATGCCGAACTCTGGTCGGCTTATCTCTATCTGTCAATGTCGATGCACTTCGCAAACAAAGGATACTCCGGCATCGCCAACTGGTTCGCCATCCAGTTCAAGGAGGAGCAGGACCACGCCACCATTTTCATGAATTACCTCAACGCCCGCGACGCCAAGGTCATCCTTGAGCCCATCGCCGGAGTTGAAAACACATGGGAATCACCCCTGGCAGCTTTCGCCGCCACTCTGGCCCACGAACAGAAAGTGACCGCCCTTATCAATGACCTCCAGGCCCTGGCCGTAGAGGAGAAGGATTACGCTACCCAGAATAACCTCCAGTGGTTCATCTCCGAGCAGATCGAAGAGGAGGAGACCGCCCGCGGCTATATTGACGCCCTCGAAAAAATCGGCGACAACGGTTACGGCCTCTATATGTTCGACAAGGAACTTGCCGCCCGCGTCTACAACACTCCCTCCCCCCTGGCAAAGAACTGATTCCGGTCAGTCCGAGCCGTAAACAGACATTATCTCCAGGCGGTGTGCCATAGCTGACACACCGCCTGGCTTGAATCTGCCGGGCGCCCTCTCCGCTCCGTCAGGCCTTATTTTTTTTCACCCCTTTACCCCCCTTTTCAGTTATGGCAAAGAAGGTCGTCGAGACCCCGCTGATGAAACAGTATTTCCAGATGAAAGAGAAGCACCCCGATGCGGTGCTGCTTTTCCGTGTGGGTGACTTTTACGAGACTTTCAGCGAAGACGCCATAACGACCTCCGAAATCCTCGGTATCACCCTTACGCGCCGTGCCAACGGGGCGGCGTCGTCGGTGGAGCTTGCAGGCTTCCCGCATCACGCTCTCGATACCTACCTGCCGAAACTTGTCAGGGCCGGAAAGCGCGTGGCAATATGCGACCAGCTGGAGGACCCCCGCCTGGTGAAGAACCGCCTTGTCAAGCGCGACATCACCGAGCTGGTCACTCCCGGAGTGGCTCTCAACGACAATGTCCTCGACCACCGGGAAAACAACTTTCTGGCTGCTGTGCATTTCGACAAACAGGGGGTCGGGGTGGCGTTCCTTGATATCTCGACCGGAGAGTTTCTGACGGCTCAGGGGAAAGAGGAGTACGTGGAGAAACTCCTGGCGAACTTCGCCCCGAAGGAGGTGCTGGTCGAACGCGGTAACCGCGGTCGTCTTGAAGGAGCTTTCAACGGCAAGTACCTGGCTTTCGAACTGGAGGACTGGGTCTTCACCTCCCAGGCTGCCAATGACCGGCTGCTGAAACAGTTCGAGACCGCATCGCTGAAAGGTTTCGGAATCCAGAAGATGCCCCAGGCGGTGATTGCCGCCGGCGCCATCCTCCATTATCTCGACCTGACGCGCCATACCCATATCGGCCATATCTCGCGCATCGCCCGGATCGAGGAGGAACAGTTCGTGCGCCTCGATAAATTCACGGTGCGGAACCTTGAAATCCTCTCCCCGCTGGGGGACGAGGGGAAAAGTCTGCTGGACGTTATCGACCGCACGGTCAGTCCGATGGGAGCGCGTATGCTCCGGCGGTGGCTCTGCTTTCCGCTGAAGGACGCCGCGGCCATCAACAGTCGCCTGGATGTCGTGGAATATTTTTTCCGGGAGCCGGACCGGCGGGACGCGTTGGTGGAACTGATGGAGCAGGTCGGAGACCTGGAGCGACTTGTCTCGAAGGTGGCCGTCGGACGCGTCACGCCGCGCGAGGTCGTTCAGGTCAAGAACGCCCTGAAAGCCATTGCTCCGGCAAGGCGCCTGTGCATGGAATCTTCGCTCGATGCCCTGCGCCAGCTCGGCGAACAGCTCAATCCATGCGAGCTGATGAGGGACCGTATCGCCCGCGAAATTGCCGAGGATGCCCCCAACGCCGTCAACAAAGGACACGTGATCAATCCCGGCGTCGATCCCGAACTTGACGAACTGCGGATGATCGCCTACCAGGGGAAGGATTATCTCCAGCAAGTCCAGAAACGGGAGAGCGAGGCCACGGGTATCCCGAGTCTCAAAATCAGCTACAACAATGTCTTCGGCTACTATATCGAGGTGACCAACACCCATAAGGACAAGGTCCCCGCGGAATGGATACGCAAGCAGACGCTGGTCAATGCCGAACGCTATATCACCCAGGAACTCAAGGAGTATGAGGAGAAAATCCTGACGGCACAGGAGCGCATCGAGATTATCGAGACGAGGCTTTACAACAACCTGGTGGCGGCGCTGACGGAGTATGTGGCCACGATTCAGGCCGATGCCAAAATCCTGGCCAGGCTCGACTGTCTGCTCGCCTTTACACGTGTTTCACGCGAGAACCATTACAACCGTCCGGTGGTCGACGATTCCCTGGTGATTGAAATCCGCGAGGGGCGTCATCCGGTCATCGAGAAGGAACTTCCCGCAGGCACACCGTATATATCGAATTCCGTCAGTCTTGACAACGAGGCCACCCAGATTATGATGATTACCGGCCCGAACATGGCCGGTAAGTCGGCGCTGCTGCGCCAGACGGCCCTGAACGTCCTTCTGGCCCAGATCGGATGTTTCGTCGCTGCCGAGAGCGCCCGTATCGGGGTTGTCGATAAGATTTTTACCCGCGTGGGGGCTTCGGACAACATTTCGCTGGGAGAATCGACTTTCATGGTGGAGATGAACGAGGCCGCTTCGATTCTGAACAATATCAGCCGCAGGTCGCTGATTCTGTTCGATGAACTCGGCCGCGGCACCTCGACCTACGACGGAATTTCAATCGCCTGGGCGATAGTGGAATACCTCAACCGCTCTCCCGAAAAACCCAAGACCCTGTTCGCCACTCACTATCATGAACTCAACGAGATGGAGGGGGCATATCCCGGGGTGAAGAATTTCAACGTGGCGGTAAAGGAAATCGAAGGTAAGGTTGTCTTCCTCCGCAAACTCAAGCCGGGAGGTTCGGAACACAGCTTCGGAATCCACGTGGCGAAACTCGCCGGAATGCCCAAAGGGATTCTGGACCGCGCCAACCGGGTGCTTCGTCAGCTGGAGGAGGCCAACAGCGCCAACCGGGGAGAAAGTATCGCGGCGGCAGTGCCTCAGCCGGTGGCAGAGGACGGGATGCAGCTCAGTTTCTTCCAGCTTGACGACCCGGTGCTGAGCCAGATCCGCGATGAGCTTCTCGGGCTGGACATCGACAATCTTTCTCCTCTCCAGGCGCTGAACAAACTTTCTACCCTCCGGGGTATTCTATTGGGTAAATGACAATTGTCCGAAATCATGACTGAAAACAAAAAATACAGAGAACTGATAGAGTCGCTGAAAGGCAGAAAGCCAGTCAGGGTGCTGTTCGTATGCCTGGGAAACATCTGCCGGAGTCCGGCCGCGGAGGCTATGATGCTCGACGTGGCGGAGAAAGCCGGAGCCTCAGGCCGCTGGATAATCGATTCGGCCGGGACCGGGAGCTATCATACAGGCGACCTGGCGGACCCGCGTATGCGCAGCCATGCCTCGCGTCGCGGACTGCGTCTGCTCCACCGGGCCAGGCAGGTGCGCGTCAGCGATTTCGATGATTTCGACCTGATAATCCCGATGGACAACAACAATCTGCGCAACCTCCGGGCCCTGGCTCCGACGGAGGAGGCTCAGGCAAAACTTATTCCGATGGCCGAGTTCCTTGACGGAGGGCAGTTCGGCCGGGAAATCCCTGTGGAGGAGCGCCTTCTGAGCCGCACGGCGGGTTATGACCATATCCCCGACCCTTATTACGAAGGGGCAGAGGGGTTTGAACTGGTGCTTGATATGCTCGGACAGGGTTGTGCCAATCTCCTGAAAGCAGTCACCTCCGACTGAACTGCCCCGGAGGGAAAAATCGGGGAAACCGTGAACCAAGAGCCCCGGTGAAGCATTGTTAAATTATGTAACAGCGTTTCACTGTTTATTTATTCATATTTTATCATAATCAAAATGAGAGGTTCTCGGTTCATTATTGCCCCGGCTACAATCGTAACCATAGGCTTTTTCCTGGCAGCCGTTTTCGGCGTCAAGGCTCAGGACTCAGAAAAGAAAGATGACGGTGTGGTTGCGGAAGTCGGCGCACTGGAGGTAGTTCGTACACACTCTATCCCCGAGGTGGAGGCCGCGATTGAAAAGGCGCGTCCCGTCGAGCCGTCGGCAGTTCCTACCCCGAAATTCACCGTCCGCACGCGCAACAACAAGTTCATGCTGACCATCGGCGGCAAAATCAATCCTATTCTCGGCTATGACATAGGCAACAACCTCTATGACACCGACGCTGGAATCAGTTTTGTCACCGGTGACATCCCCGTTCCGGCCCTGGCGGGTCACAAGGGGGACTTTTATATCAACCCCCTTGACAGCAAAATAGACTTTACGGTAGTAGGTTTCGCCGGCACGGCCAACGAGATTACCGGTTATATCAAACTCGGCACCAACGGAAAGGCACACGGAGTGAACGTGAGCCGTGCCTACATTACCTGGCGCAACGTTAGTGTGGGACAGAAAACCAGTGTCGCCCAGGATGAATATGCCACCGGCATTCCGACCATCGACCCTCAGGGCCCCAACGGAATCATATCGACGGTGAACTATCAGATTTCCTACCGCTCGCCGAGCTATAACGGATTCCGCTTCGCCGCCTCACTGGAAATGCCGACATATTATGCCTCGAGCGGCGTTTACCGCGGTCATGACTTCGCGTCGTGGTACGGCCACAAGGTCGAGTCCGATGTAGACCAGCTTATACCGGATATTCCCCTGTGGATTGAATACGGCAAGTCCGAGGCCAACCGCATCCGTCTGACCGGACTGTTCCGCACGTTCGCCTATCAGGACATGGTGATGCAGAAACGGCGCCACCTCCTGGGCTGGGGCGCGATGCTTTCGGGAAACTTCTCTTTCTTCAAGCCACTGAATTTTTATTTCCAGGCTGCCTATGGCAAGGGTATCGGCAATTATCTCCAGGATATCGCGGGACGTCCTCTGTCGTTCACTCCCAAATCCTCGGAACTGGGGCGGATGGAGGCCAATCCGATGATGGGACTTATGTTCGGCGCTTCCTTCCAGGCTGCCCCCCGTCTGAGTTTCAACGCCGTCGGCTCCTATTCCCGTGTATGGAATGTCGGCAACTATGCCACGATAGACGATGCTGCCGTAGCCGACGCCAACGGTCATGACGTTATGACGGCCGGAAATGCCAATTACCGCTGTGCCGTCTACGTGGCCGCCAACTGTTTCTACCAGATTACCAACTATCTTCAGTTCGGCGTCGAGTATCTCTACGGACGCCGCTACACTTACACGCTCGGAGCCGCGAACGATTCCCGTATCGAGACCCAGCTGACCCTCTCCTTCTGATCTTTTCTCCGATATATCAGAGGCTTTTCGGTCGAAAAATACAGCGCTATGCCAAAATTCCATATTTTGGCATAGCGCCTTATTTTTCGCTCGGATGGCGAGGGTGCTGTCAGAATGGTTCAGATGGTAGGAGCCGGAGGGTTACTCGGCGGATTCGGGAGCTGCCTTGCGGGCGCATTTCTTGGGTTTGGGGGCGTCGGCGTCGGCTTTCTTGCAGGCCTTGCGGGTAGCTTTCTTAGGCTCGGCCTTTTCTTCGGGCTTGGGTTCGCGCAGGCGATGCTCCTCGTTGAGATGTTCCTCGTTGAGGCGGTAGGTGGCCACTTCCTTGTTGAGGGTCTCGATTTCGCGGGCCTGGTTGCGGATGGTCGTCAGCAGGGAGTTGAGTTCCTCGTTCTCGATGTTCATCGGGTATTGCTCCTCGACGCGGACTATGAAGTCGGCCAGCACGTTCATGTAGTTTGTGAAAGCCTGGAAGGGGGTCTCGTAGGGGGAGAAAGCCGCATGGGAGGAACCGTCGGCGAAGTGCTTGGTCGACATATAGAAGAAGTGGTCGGAGGCCTGGAGGCGTCCCCAGTCTTCTTTCAGCTTTCGGTTGTCGCAGAGCTGAACGCGCTCGGCGATGGAGTAGAGCTTGTTGAACGCTTCCTGCTGGATTTTGTTTCCGAGCCATGCCGAGGTATCGCGGGCTTCATCGGCCCATGACATCGGGAAGGGAACGGAGATTTCAGCTACGGGCTTGAACGTCTTGACAACTTCCGAGGGGGTCATGAAGCCTACGCCTCTTTCGGCGGCGAAGCGGGGAAGGGCTTCGAGGAACTGGAAGATACCCGTGTCGCGGCGCTGGAATTCGCCGAAGGTCTCGAGGTTCATGAAGAGGTTGAAGACTTGTTCTTCCTGGGGAGTGTCGGCGATCCAGCCGATATATTTGTCGGCGGTCAGGGGGAATTCGTTCCAGGAGGTGTCGGAGAAGCGGGAGGAGATATCGTCGGAGAGCTTGTCGTTCTTGAGGAGCAGTTTCAGCTTGGGAGCGGAAGCGGCGCAGTAGACATAGTCGGGTGATTTCCATCCGAGGATGTGCTTGGCGCCTTCGGTGATGCACCCCTTGAATCCCATGGCGAGAACCTGGGGCGCGATTTCGTCGGAGTAAATCAGCTCGGCGTTGCGGAATACTTTGGGCGTCTGACCGAAGAGGTCTTTGATGCGATCCTTGTGGAGTTCTACCTGGATGCGGAACTCCTCGGGGTCGGCCAGGGAAGCGAGGGAGTGGTCGTAGGTCTCGGCGAGGAACTCCACTTTCCCGGTTGCGGCGAGTTTCTTGAGCAGGTCGAGAAGCTCGGGCACGTACTGCTCGATCTGGTCGAGGGCGACTCCGGAGACGGAGAGGGCGCAGCGGAAGGCGCCTTTTGTGTCCTCGATCATCTTCAGGAGGCTTTCGCAGGCGGGGATGTAGCTGTTGTGGGCTATGCGGGTGATGATGTCGTCATTGGCGAAGTCATCATAATAGTAATGGTCATTACCTATGTCGAAGAAGCGGTATCTCTTCAGGCGGAACGGCTGGTGAATCTGGAAATAGAAGCAGATTGCTTTCATTATTGTGGGGAATCTAATGGTTTGTCTGTTAGGGTTACGGTTCTCGGGGTGAAGGGTTATCGGCCGAGTACTTTGTTATAGATGTCGATGACCTTTCGGCCGGCCTTGTCCCAGGTAATCTGGTTGACTTCGTTGAGGCCGTCCTCGCTGAGCTGGGCGTGCATCGCCGGATATGTCACCAGAGAATAGATGGCGTCGGCCATGGCGTCGACGTCCCAGTAATCGGTCTTGATGACGTTGTTGAGGATTTCGGCGCAGCCGCTCTGCTTCGAGATTATCGACGGAACCCCCATCTGCATGGCTTCCAGAGGGGAGATTCCGAAAGGCTCCGAGACTGAGGGCATGACGTAGACATCCGAGGCTTTCAGCATCTCGTAGACCTGTTTCCCCTTCTGGAATCCGGGGAAGTGGAACCGGTCGGCGATTCCGCGCTCGGCGGCCAGATTGATCATCTTGTCCATCATGTCGCCGGAACCGGCCATCACGAAGCGGACATTATGGTTGTTTTTCAGAACCTTAGCGGCGGTCTCCACGAAATATTCCGGTCCCTTCTGCATGGTGATTCGTCCCAGGAAAGTGACAATCTTTTCCTTGGGCTTCTGGACCTGGACATTGAGATATTCCTCGCTCAGGGGGGTGACGGCGTTATGGACGGTGGTCACTTTCGCGGGGTCGATGCCGTACTTCTCGATAACGGTGCGGCGCGTCAGGTCGGAGACGGTGATGATATGGTCGGCGTTGAGCATACCGTCGCGCTCGATGCTGAACACCGTCGGGTTGACGTTGCCGCGCGAGCGGTCATAGTCGGTGGCGTGGACATGGATAACCAGGGGCTTGCCGGTCACCTGCTTGGCATGGATTCCGGCGGGGTATGTGAGCCAGTCGTGGGAGTGGATGACATCGCAGGGAATCGTGCGGGCGATAACGCCGGCGACGATGGAGTAGTTGTTGATTTCCTCCAGCAGATTGTCGGGGTAGCGGCCGGAGAACTCGATGCACCCCAGGTCGTTGGTGCGCATATAGTTGAAATCGGCGTAGATATGGTCGCGCAGGCGGAAATAGAGGTCGGGGTCCATCACTTTGCCGATGCGGCTCTCGACATATTCGCGGGATACGTCTCTCCAGGCCACCGGGGTCTGGGAGGCGCCGATTATCTGAGCGAAATGTTTTTCCTCATCGCCGAAGGGTTTGGGTATGACGAAGGTGATTTCCATGTCGCCACATTCCCACATACCTTTGGTAAGGCCGTAGCTGGCGGTGCCTAACCCGCCGAGAATGTGAGGGGGAAATTCCCATCCGAACATTAATGCTTTCATGTTTCAGGTTTGTCAGGGGTCAGGAATTGAATTTTTTAAGGGTGCGGAGAGTGCGAAGCACTTCGGCGATGTTGGTGGCGTGGGAGATGGCGCCGCGGTTGGCATAGGGAGGATTTCCGTCGTAAAGCTGCGACAGCGAGCCGATGCAGCCGTTTGACATATCTTCCTCGAAACCGATCATCATGCGGTCCACGTAGCTGACGCCGCTGTGTCCGAAGACCTTGAGGTATGCGTCGCTGTAGAATCCCATGAGCCAGGGTCGCACGGGGCCGTTGTGAAGGGCATATTCGCGCTCTTCGGGGGAGCCGAGATAGTTGGGCCGGTAGCCGTAGCTCTTGGGGGAGAGGGTGCGCAGTCCTTTGGGGGTAAGAAGCTCGCGGGTGACCACATCGAGAACTCCCTTGCGCTGGCGGCGGTCGAGGGGCGAGTAGTCAAGCCCGACGGCGATCACCATGTTGGGGCGCACGGAGGGGTCGGCGTAGGGGCCGGTGACATAGTCGTAGAGATACCCGTAGTCGTTGAGGAACGTGGGGGCGAACGCTTCCCTGGCTTTGTCGGCGACGGCGAGCCAGTTCTGGCGGCGAGCATCCATGTCGGGATTCCCTTCGGTCAGCTCGGCGGCGAACATAAGGGCGTTGTACCACAAGGCGTTGACTTCGACAAGCAGACCGGTGCGCGGAACCACGGGGCGTCCGTTCCATACGGAGTTCATCCATGATGCTGGAACCAGGGTGCCGTCGGTCGACAGCAGTCCGTTCTCTTCCAGGAACAGGTTGGGATGGCGACCTTCAAGGATGAAGTCGAGCAGATCGGCCACGAGGTCGGTGTATCGTTCGGCGGCGTCCTGGCGTCCGTAGTTCCTGGCATACTGCTGGATGGCCCATATCGCCCACACGGGGATGTCCGGGAGGTCGATGCCGTGGATTTTGGTGTCCTGCTCGAGGGTGGCCATATAGTTCATCAGGGCCTGACGGGCGGTGCCCATTATTTTCTCGAAGTCCTCGCGGTGGTCGATGGCGATTGTGTTGCCGGGAAGAGACATGAAGGTATTCCGTGCAAGGATTTTTCCCCAGGGATAGCCCGAGAGCATATACTCCTTGTCTCCCTCCTTGAGGTAGAGCTGCTTGGCGGCGTTCTTGAGGCAGTTGAAGAAGCTGCTGCGGGCTGTGCGGGAGGCGATTTCGGATTCATACATCCGGCTGAGCGAGCGGGTGCTGACTTCCGAGAGTCCGGCAGAGAAGATGATGGATTCCCCTTTCTTGATGTTCACCTGGAAGTAGCCCGGCACCCAGAGGTCTTCGCAGTAGGGCACGCCGCGGTCCATGTCCTTGACGTACTCGATGTTGTTGTACCAGTGCGGGTCATAGACAAATTCCGGCTTGCGGGTAAGCTGCATATATAGGGTGGGATAACCGGGATAGAGGCAGCAGGCGATGCCGTTGCTGACGGGGGTGCATTCCTTGTTGAGAGTGTCGTTGGCCATGCAGAGGGCGTTGCTTTCGCGGAAAGCCAGGAAGGGGCGCAGCTGCAGGGTTGTGGGGGAATGGGCATCCAGAAGAGTGTAGCGGATAAGGATACGTTTTTCGTTCTGGATGAAGATTTTTTCTTTGGTCAGGATGACGCCGCCCACGCGGTAAGTAGTCCGGGGAACGCTCTCGCAGTCGAACTCGCGGATATACTTGTGACCGTTGGGGTTGTAGACACCTCCCTGATAACGGTGCAGCCCAAGATTGAAGGGCGCGCCGTGCTGGATAACCGTCTCATCCAGGGAAGACAGCAGCACGTGGGGGTTGTAGTCTCCGTCGCCCAGCGGAACCACCAGCAGACCGTGTTGCTTGCGGGTGTTGCAGTCGACTATCGAGGTACAATGATAAGCCCCCGCCTGATTAGTCCGGAGCATCTCCTTGGGGAGCGACTGCTCGAGGTTAATCATCAGGTTCTTGTCAAACTTGAAATAACTCATTAATTTTACAGGTTAATATGTTAGTATTTGTTTCTGACTACGAAAATACGTATTTTTCCGGTGCAAGGCAAATTTATGATGTAAAATTAACATAAAAAAATAGGCTTCGCCGATTTGGCGGAGCCTATCTGTTATAAAGCATAATTGCAAAGCAGTTTTGTGGTCGTGTCAGGCATACATGGCCTCGATTTCGGAGGCATAGCGGCGGTTGATGACCGGGCGCCGGATTTTGAGCGTATTTGTCAGTTCGCCGTTCTCCATCGAGAACTCGCGGGGAAGAAGTGTGAATTTCTTGACTTTCTCAAATGAGGCGAGTCCTTCCTGGAGGGCGTCGATACGGCTGGCGATCATGTCTACGATCTGGCTGTTCTTCAGCAGGTCTTCAAGGGAGCGGTACTGGATTTTCTTCCGGTTGGCGTACTCCTTGATGGCTTCAATCGCGGGCACGATAATGGCCGTCACATATTTACGGCGGTCGCCGATGACGGCGACCTGGTCGATATACTTGTCTTCGCCCAGGCGGCTTTCGATAGCCTGCGGGGCGATATATTTGCCGTTGGAGGTCTTGAAGAGGTCTTTCAGGCGTTCGGTCAGCACGAGAGCGCCGTTTTCGTCGAAATGGCCGGCGTCTCCGGTGCGGAACCATCCGTCTTCGGTGAAGACGGCCGCGGTCTCTTCGGGCTTGTTGAAATAGCCGCGCATCACCGTAGGACCCTTGACAAGAATTTCGCTCTCATTGCCGATTCTGACCTCGATGCCGGGAAGAACGGTACCAACTGTGCCGATTTCGTAATCCACGTAGGGGAAGCAGCTTACGGTGGCCGTAGTCTCCGAAAGACCGTAGCCGATCATGAGGTTCACGTCCATCGAGTGGAAGAACTCCACGATACCGTTGCTCAGGGGGGCGCCGGCCGTCGGGAATATGTTTCCGCCGGTGATTCCCATCGCGCGTTTGACGGTGGAGAACACCTTTTTCTCATAGAAGCGGTAACGGGCCTCAAGAAGCCGGGGGACAGGAAGTCCGAGCCGTTTGTAGTGGAGGTTGCGCCGATGGCCCACTTTCAGGGCGCGGGCGCAGAACCAGCGGCCGACGGCGTTCATGCGGCTCATCTTTTCCTGGATGGCCGTATAGGCTTTTTCCCAGAAGCGGGGTACGGAACACATACAGGTGGGCCGGACCTCCCGGATTGTGTCCTGGATGGCGCGGGGATCCCGGTTGATGTAGACCTGTACGCCCGTATCGAGGCAATAATATGTCCAGGCTTTTTCGAAGATGTGACACAGGGGGAGGAAGCACATTGAGGTGTCTGCGTCCGTAACGGAAGTCAGACGGCCGTGGTGAATCTCGATGGCGGCGTCGAAACAGCTGTGGGGGAGGATAGCTCCCTTGGGCTCTCCGGTGGTGCCGGAAGTATAGAGCAGCGTGGCCACATCGTCGGGCACGGCCCGGGCCGTGCGGGCCTCCACTTCGCGGCGGCATTTGTCGGTGGCCGCTTCCCCGAGTTTAAGGAACTGGGCGAAAGTGAGGGTGGTGGTGTCGTCGGCGTCGCGCTCGATGTCGTCGTAGACGACAATCTGACGGAGAGTGGCGACCCGGGAAATAACCTTACGGGCGATTTCATACTGGGATGCGGTCCCGGCGAAGAGGATTGCGGCGCCGGAGTCGCGGAGGATATATTCCACCTGCTCCTGGGAGGAGGTGGCGTAGATTGAGACTGTCACCGCCCGGTTGGCGAAGCATCCGAAATCGGTGGCGAGAATCCTGGGATCGTTGGGGGAGAATACGGCGATACGCTCCTGCTCTCTGAGGCCGAGGATTTCCATGGCGCAGGCGGCGCTGGAGGCCATACGGGCAAGTTCCTGCCAGGAAATCGGGAGCCAGCGCCCGTCGCGGTCGCGTTGCCAGAGGGCGGGGCGCTCCGAGGGATAACGTTCAAGCTGACGTCTTATAAGTGTAGTAAGTGTATTGTCCATATCGGAATAAACAGCAGTTGGAGAGAAAGATGGCCGCCGGAGCGGCCATTATCATAGATACAACAAATCTGGGCATAGCAAAGTTGCAGGCGCAAATTCGCCGCAAAGTTACCTATTTCAGGATGATTTACGGTAATGCCCGTGGCTGAATCCTACGTGCGGTTAACAATTATTCAGATTCTGCACGCACGTCTGCCTGTTTGTGCAATCACTCCGCGGGGACCGGCGAGAGGTAGCGGCGATATTCCTCGGGGTCGTTGATAATCTCGAGTCCGCGTACATAGACCGGGTTCAGTTCGGGGTTGACGACCTTGAAATATGTGGCCGTGTCGAAGAGGTCGCGCCCGATGATGCCTTTTACGATTGTCCCGATGGTCTTGCGGGAAATTTCGAGCTGGGCGCTGTCGGGCATTACTGAGTCGCGTTCGCCCAGGCGTACCAGCGCGTCCATCATCTCCTCAGTGACCGAGAATTCCCGGAGGAAACGTTCTTCGTCGGGATATTTTTTCATCAGTTCTTTGCGGTTTTCATCGACGTAGGAGATGGCGAAGCGGTTGATGATCCCTTTGGCCGTCAGGTTGCGGTAATAGTTGGAGTAACCGGTGGTGTCAATGGGGACGAAGACATCGGGCATGATTCCGCCGCCGCCGTAGACGGTGCGTCCCAGGCGCCGGGTGGAATATTTCTCGGCATCGGAAAAATGGATGGAGTCGGCTGAGCTGAACTCACCGGCTTCGTAGCGGTGGAGCATATCCTTGCGGTATTCGTCGCTCTTGCCGCGCTCGTATGGTTTCTGGATGCAGCGTCCGGCGGGGGTGTAGTATTTCGATACGGTAAGGCGTATCATGGAGCCGTCGGGGAAGGGGAAGGGGCGCTGGACAAGGCCCTTGCCGAAAGTGCGGCGCCCCACGATGACTCCGCGGTCATTATCCTGCATGGCGCCCGCGGTGATTTCGCTGGCCGAGGCGGAGTATTGGTTGACAAGCACCACGAGGCGTCCGTCGAGAAATTCGCCGTTGCGTTCGGTGCCGTAGAACTGGTCGCCCATAGTGGGGGACTTGGTGTAGACCACCAGGTTGTCAGCCGGGAGGAAGCGGGACGCCAGGTCGATTGCCGAGCCGAGCAGGCCTCCCCCGTTGTCCTGGAGGTCAAGTACGAGGTTCTTCATCCCCTGGCGGCGCAGGTCGCGCATGGCTTTGGAAATCTCCTCGGGGGTGGATTCCGCGAAGCGGGAAAGGCGGATATAACCCGTGGTCGGGTCTGCCATATATGCGGCGTCGATGCTGTAAACGGGGATGTCGTCGCGTGTGACGAAAAAGTCGATGGGTTTTTCAACCCCCTTGCGGAGGACTTTCAGGTTGACGGATGTGCCTTTGGGTCCGCGCAGGAGTTTTATGACCGAGGAATTAGGGCGCTTTACCCCCGAGATAATCGAGTCATCGGCCTGGATGATGCGGTCCCCGGGAAGAATCCCGACCTTCTCGGAGGGGCCGCCGGAGGTAGTCTGGATTACGTAGAGGGTGTCGTTGAGCATATTGAACTGTATGCCGATACCCGAGAAATTGCCGTCCAGGGGGGTGGTGAGTTCCTTGGTTTCCTCCGGGTCGGAATAGGTGGAGTGGGGGTCGAGGGTCTCAAGCATCGCTATGATGGCGGTCTCGGCCAGTTTGTCTGTGTCGACGGTGTCGACATAACAGCTTTCGATGATTTTCTCCGCCTGGGCTATCTTGTTGGCTGCGGGTATTTTGAGGGGACCGGCGTAGGCGCGGTTTCCTCCGAGAAGCTGCTGGAAAATATTCTGCCCGCTGGCAGGGAAGGCTGACACTCCGGCCATCAGCACTAGGGCGACGGCGGAGAACAGTAATGTGAGTCTGGAAAATTTCATTTGAGGTGGATGTTTTTAAACAAGCTCTTTAGGGAGAGACGTTGAAATATGGCTGTTTATTGCAACTTCGATGCGGAATTGCCTGAAAGAATTACGTATTCAGGGGAGAAATTGTTCATAGGGAGCGCCGAAGCGGGCCAGTTCCCTTACCAGTGAGGAACTTATGACGGCCAGGTCGGGGAGTGCCGGAAGCAGGACGGTCTCGATTGCCGGCTCCAGCAGACGGTTGGCGTCGGCGAGGTTGCGCTCATATTCGAAGTCGGCGACCGTCCGGACGCCGCGGAGCATGAAGCGCACTCCACGGCTGCGGGCGAACTCCGTAGCCAGCCCCGAAAAACTCACGGCTTCTACACGGGGGTCGGAGGCATAGATGGAGCGGATCTGTCCGAGCCGTTCCTCCAGGGGGCGCCACGGGGTTTTCGAAGAGTTGACGCCCAGGCCGATTATAATCCGGTCGAACATCGGCAGGGCGCGGTCGACGATGGATTTGTGGCCGACGGTGAAGGGATCGAATGACCCGGCGAAGAGGGCGATGCGTTCTGTGGAGTCCATCAGCTTATCTGGGAGTCGTCTTCGACGACAAGGTTGTCTATGATGAAGTTCTGGCGCTCGGAGGTGTTCTTCCCCATATAGAACTCCAGAAGGGAGGATACGGAGTCTTCTTTCCGGAGAGTGACTCGGTCAAGGCGCATATCGGGTCCGATGAAGTCCCGGAATTCATCGGCGGAGATTTCTCCGAGACCTTTGAATCGGGTGATTTCGGCGTGGGAGCCGAGCAGGGCTATGGCGTCGATGCGTTCCTGGTCGGTGTAGCAGTAGTAGGAGTCCTTTGTCTCCTTTCCCTGAGCTGTCTCCTTTCCCTGGGCGCCGGCGCGGGATTCGGCTTTTGCGGATTTGCCGGCCTTGCGGCGGGTGGCCCTGGCATCGCGCACGCGGAACAGCGGGGTCTGCAGTACGTAGACGTGGCCTTTCTTCACAAGGTCGGGGAAGAACTGGAGGAAGAACGTAAGCAGCAGCAGGCGGATGTGCATCCCGTCGACATCGGCATCGGTGGCGATGATGACGTTGTTGTAGCGCAGTCCGTCAATGCCGTCCTCGATGTTGAGAGCCGCCTGGAGGAGGTTGAATTCCTCGTTTTCGTAGACTACCTTGCGGGTGAGGCCGAAAGAGTTCAGCGGTTTGCCGCGCAGGGAGAAGACAGCCTGGGTCTCGACATCGCGGATTTTGGTGATGGAGCCGGAGGCGGAATCTCCCTCGGTGAGGAAAATCGAGGACGCGAGTTTCTTCTCCTCGTCTCCCCTGGCGTCGTTGAGGTGGATGCGGCAGTCGCGGAGCTTCGAGTTGTGGAGATTCACTTTCTTTGCCCGTTCGCGGGCCTGGCGGGTGATTCCGGCCATAGCCTTGCGGGCCTGCTCGCTCTCCTGGATTTTTTTCAGTAGTATGTTGGAGGTGTCGAGATTCTTGTGGAGGTAGTTGTCGAGTTCTTTTTTGAGGAAGTCTCCGATGAATTTGGCGACCGTGGGGCCTTCGGGACCCATCTCGCGGGAACCGAGTTTCACTTTCGTCTGCGACTCGAATTCGGGGTCCTGGACCTTGATGGCCACAGCGGCCACCATCCCGGCGCGTATGTCGGAGTACTCGAAGTTCTTCGAGAAGTAGTCCTTGATTGTGCGGCTGACGGCCTCCTTGAACGCCATCAGGTGGGTTCCTCCCTGGATGGTGAACTGGCTGTTGACAAAGGAGTAGTATTCCTCGCCGTACTGGTTGGCGTGGGTTATGGCTACCTCTATGTCGTGCCCCCTGAGGTGGATGATGGGGTAGAGGGGATCTTTCGTCAGATTGGCTTTCAGCAGGTCGGCCAGCCCGTTGCGGCTGTAATAACGTTTGCCGTTGAGGAAGATATCCAGGCCGGTGTTGAGGTAGGTGTAACGCCTGATCATCGACTGGATGAAGTCGGGGTTGAAGACGTAGCTGCGGAACAGTTCTGGGTCCGGAGTGAATTCCACGAAAGTGCCGTCCGGTTCTTCCGTGGGGAATATGTCGGATTCGCTGACAAGGCGACCCTGACAGAACTCGGCGCGCTTGGCTTTGCCGTCGCGATTGGCCTGGATGACGAAGGTGGCGCTCAGGGCGTTGACGGCCTTGATGCCGACGCCGTTCATGCCGACGGATTTCTTGAAAGCCTCGCTGTCGAATTTACCGCTGGTGTTGATTCGGGAGGCGGCGTCGACCAGGGAGCCCAGGGGGATGCCGCGTCCGAAGTCGCGCACGGTGACCGTGGTGTCGGTGACGTCGATGTTGATCTGGCGTCCGAATCCCATCATGAATTCGTCGATGGAGTTGTCGACGACCTCTTTTATGAGGACATAGATGCCGTCATCGGAGTTCTGGCCGTCGCCGAGTTTGCCGATATACATACCGGGGCGGGTGCGGATATGCTCCCTCCATTCCAGGGTTCGTATCTGGTCTTCTGTATATACTGCCTCGACCCTGGGCTCGCCGTCAAGGGGGAGCTGGGGATCAAGGCCGACGGGTTGTTCTGTCATGGCGCGCAATGAGATTGAGATTAGCTGAGTCCGCAGCGGGGACTTCTATGCAAAATTACAAATTTAGCGCCAAAAAAACAAATCAAATTTCCGGCGCGTCCGGCAAGTGGACGCCGCGCGCAGATCTGTGCGTATGGCCCGGGAGATGGGAAGCCGTCGGCGCCAGAGCGCCGTATCAGGTCAAATCCAAGGCCAGGGAGTTATCATGTTGACATCGGTGTCCCCCATGAACATCGCCACGGTAAGCCATATCAGAAGGAGGAAAATCAATACTCCCACTCCGATCCACAGCCATAGGTTTACTTTGCTGCGTTTGCGCCCGTAGTGAACGGGAGGGATGAACCCCTCGTCGGATTTACGTATCTCTTCGATTTCGCGTTCTCGTCGGTTGAGTCTGTTTTTGTAAGCCATAATCATAAATGTTTAAATTCTTTTTCTATTTAAACATCCCGCCGGCTCCTTTGGTTTTCCTTCTCCGCAGCTTTTATTTATTTATGTCCGGATGAGCGCCGGAGTAATTAAGAAGATAGTTGGTGCTTCTTCCTCCTTCTCCGCTATCTATGAGCATCCCTTTGGCAATCAGGTCATTTATATCGCGCAGAGCTGTGTCCTGAGAGCAACTGCAGATTTTGGACCATTTGGAGGAGGTCAGTTTCCCCTCGAATCCATCCCAGAGACGGTTGATTACTTTCCGTTGTCGTTCGTTGATTTCCATTTCCCGAAAGTTGTCCCAGTAGGGCAACTTTTCTGATGCTTCATGAGGCCTCAATTTTGCAAATACGCTAATATTAAATAGTTATATATTTTAACAATTTCAGAAAGTCGCAGAAAGTGCCATAAAGTCGCTTCCATTTGTATCAACTTTGTATCAACTTTTGAACTATAACATATACCTGTGCCGTTATTAGATAAACACTTATCGAATATGGCTAAATCAGCATATACCAAATTTGTTCTACGAACCACTAAGAAAGCAGGAGTAGCTCCTCTCTATACTCGTCGCGTCGGCTTCAATTCCAATCTGATGCTCAACTCCCATATTGAGGTTGATATCAAGACTTGGAATGATGCCATATCTACGCCGGGGCGTTGGAATACTTTTCGCGCAGGGTCGGGGAAGGGACTCTGCGACAAGCTTGATGAAATGTCGGCTCTAATTGATACTATAATCAACGACCCTAAGGGTTCGAGAACGAAACTTGATAAAGCGATAGATGAATTCGCCCATAAAGAGCAACGCGAGTTTCAGGAGGCACAACGGAAAGCACAGGAAGAAGCGCAAGAGCGTAAGAAAGCTCAACGTGAGGCTGAACAGCGGCGCAAAAAAGAAGAACTTGAAGCAATGCTCCGTCAGCGTGAAGAATCCTTCATTGTGGCTCTTGATGTCTTTATTGATGCTGCTCCGGCTCGAACTTGGCACGGCAAACCAATCGGACTAAAAACAATACAGCATTACAAGCATCTGCGCCGCTATATCCGCGACTTTATGAAGAAGAAGCATATCACGGATATTCGCTTTGACGAACTCAACAAGTCGTTTTACTCTGACTATCTCAGCTTTGCCTATGGCGAGGGATTGAAACTCAACACTATCGGCGACCATATCAAGGTAATCAAGACCGTTATCCGCGACCAGCCTATGCGCATACAATGTATGGCAGAAGATTTCCTTAGATGTGAGAAGCTGAAAGAGGAGTCAGAAAGTATCGCTCTGCTTGAAAGTGAGATTGAGCTGATAACAAAACAGGAATTGCCGACCGAACACCTCCGAACCGTGCGCAATCAGTTTGTTTTGATGTGCTGGACCGGTGCGCGCCATTCCGACCTTGAACAACTCAATTATAACTCTATTCATGTAACAGAGGATGGAGAACGATATATCCAATATAAAGCGAAAAAGACCGATAAGGTGTCAGTGGTAAAGATTTTGCCTGAAACGCAAGCGATTCTCGATCTATACGATGACGGAAAGGCAATGCCGCGTGTCATCAGCAATCAGAAGTTCAACGATGCGCTGAAAGAAATAATGAAAGCTGTATATGAGGCAAATC
>CAJUAF010000006.1 GCA_910584365.1 uncultured Muribaculaceae bacterium
CCCTCAGAACAACTTCATGTTTCTTTGCCAGCGCTTCGAGAAACGGTGCCTGATGAATGCTGACGATATTTTGCCAGAAACAGAACTTCATTATCGCTTATACTTATATATGTCTGACAATCGTGTGGGAAATATGAAATTATGTATCCTTTGATACCGCCCAAGAAACTCGGCGGCGATCAGACTTAACCAAATGATTGTAACCATAGAGACAGCAGCAATTAACCATTGTAACCATGTAACATAATCTCCGAAACCTTCCAGCGCGACAATAAGGATATAGCCTAAGAAAGGATGAAACAGATATATGGGATAGGAATTTTTGCCAAACCGCAATAAGATCCTGAGATTGCCCAAGGCGGCTTTGTAATGGTTTATAATTATGAAGAAAAGTACCGGGAACGCCAATCTGAGGGCCATATTGACAAAAAGGTTATTATTATATACGACAACATTGCCGAAATAAATTACGGAGAGTAATGTCCATGTCGTCCATAATAATGATGACGGTATTGATCCCGGCGAAAGAGAGACTATAATCCGGCGGATGAGTACGCCCAAAAGCAGATAGCTCATAGCACGGAACATTGAGAAAGGAATCCATTGCGTCCATTCAAACAACGACTGAACTAAAGGAAGATGTCTATTATACACTATCCCGAATAATTCAGGGATCATTGCAATGCATGATAAAAGCAATACTATCAGGCGCATAGTGTGTCCCGACTGATAATAGTAGTCCTTTATTATTATCAACGAAAACATTGCCGGCAGAAACCATAAAATCTGTATTCCACAGAATTTCATCAATAATGGTCCATTGCCGAAACCCCACAATCGGAATAACTCAGCCAAATGCAAGGAATGGTCGGAGAAATAAACATAATATCCCACATATAGCAAGGTGGTGACAAGGATATATGGCCAGAGAAGTTTAATAGCAGAGTTGCCTATTCGTCTCCACGTCAGTCTTTTACTGCCATATAGAAAGGGAAGGATGAAGAATGACTGAATATGAAAGTTATACAGATAACCCATTGCCTGGATCGGTTCGGTCAGCGTCGTGAAAAACTTATTGTGTCCCAATACTATAAGGATAATCAGCAGCCCTTTAATGGCCGTTGATTCTTCCCGGGACAATAAGGAATCAGAATGAGAAATCAAGATTTTTGATATGATAAGTGGCATCAATGACTCCAAGTAGAAGCCAGACATTGAAAAAGAGGAAACCTCCGGCTGCCAGAATATATCCTTCTGCCATCATGT
Source organism: uncultured Muribaculaceae bacterium (assembly GCA_910584365.1). Taxonomy (GTDB): domain Bacteria; phylum Bacteroidota; class Bacteroidia; order Bacteroidales; family Muribaculaceae; genus UBA7173. The sequence goes on from CAJUAF010000006.1 coordinate 1,267, forward strand.
GAATACACCAGAAAGTCAAAAGACCAGTCAATAACAGACAGATACGCGGATTACGGCGATATATGTCTGTCAGTTGTTTTATACTCCTGATAAACAATGCTAAAAAGCAAATTAATCCTAAAATCCCAGTCATGGACAGGATGCTGAGCCAGGAACTGCCAGTTTCAATCTGACCTTTATCCTCATTGAAATTGGATCCTTCATCCACCTCTATATCAATATTACCGAAACCTACGCCGAATACGGGACTTGATAAGAATTCATTTATACGCTGATGCCAGTGCGATTCCCTGGTACTCATCATACTGCCGCCACGCATTGAACTTTCATTTTTATATTCCAGACCAGCAGTATAAGAGATTAAATACGATTCAGACATCCCCCAGACAAGCGCTACGGCAATGACCATGCTGATTGTTTTCAATATCTTGCGTCCATTAGCAAAGTAAAGCAACACTAATGTCGCTATTATTATCCCAATCAACGCAGTTCGGGATGCACACAATAGCAATGTCAGAAAACTAATAACGATAAGACCAATGTAGTAAATTCTCCATTTTATGTTTATTCTGGATTTGTGTGAAATCTTGTGCCGCATCAGTTTATAAACCGAAAACAAGATTACATCTGCACAAATAGGGGCCAAAATCATGGAGTGAACGGTAATTCCAGAAAATCTCGCCCTCACAGTAAATGACATTCCCGCAAGATATGTAAGGAACGACAATATTACTATCGGCTGGAGGAAATACTGGATCAACTCGAACACCTCCATGCGCAAGCGGTATAAGCTTTGACTACCAAAAAACGGAGCAATCAGCGATGTCACAAGTATGAACGATGCCAGACGTCCCCATGGATTGAAAAAAGACGGGATATCATTCACAATGATGCTTGAAATACAAGCTGCTATAAAAAAGGTGAACAGCTTGTTTACATTTTCGACATGACTTTTTGCCATTACGAAAATGAACATTCCGAACATCACCAAATAATAGGGGAAGCCAAGATTGAACGTTACAGCGATGATATTATTTACTGCAATGAACGCAACTATAAGACTGCTCCCTTTATATGAAGATAAGAACTTAAACATTTTTCAAAACTTTAGCAGGGATTCCACCCCAGACTATATGAGGGACAGTAGACTTTGCCTTATACACCGCACCCGCACCTACAATCGACATCTCCCCGATTACAGAGCCGCAGAGAATATTGGCATTGGTGCATATCCAGCAACCATCACCGATGATTACCGGATAACTTTCTCCTGGGCCGGCGATACTGTCTGACTGGGGAGTAATCCGATGAGTACCATTGCCGATAATCACCCGGGGAGCGATATTGACATTGGCACCTATCCGGATACTGGCGCTGCATACCAGAAGAACCTGATGGCCAACCCAGGTATTGTCACCTATACTCAGCTGACCGCACCCTATGATTCTGGCAGAAGAACAAATCCGGACGTTGTGACCAACGTGTGCGCCACACCATTTCAAAAGACGACGCTTAATTCCGAACCCTCGTGTCTCCGGAATCAGAGACATAATCTTCGTGGTAAGATATAGCTTGAAGTTGTTCAAAACGCAAGGACTTTACTATATATGTTGTATAACTGATTGGTTATACTGCTTATATCGAAGTTCTGTCTGCCTATTTCGTAAGCATTATCGGCTAAGGTTTCTGCATCTTGCGGGGTCTCAATCAGTCGAATAATTCCGGACGCCAGCCCCTCCAGATCATTTGAAGCGGCCGATACGACAACCGGTTTTTCCTGAGTATTCAGTGCAATTATATCCTGCAGCCCACCTTCACCTTCCAACATAGCTACGGGCGTGTGAGCCGCAAAACATTCCAGAACAGCCGTAGGCATACCCTCTCGGTGACTGGTCAGAACGAAACAGGTAAAATCTTTGGTCAATTCGGGCGCATCCGGACGATATCCGAGCCAATGGAAGCGATTATTAACTTTATATTTCTCCACGATTGCTTTGCATCGGTCAATAAGATCCTGTTGGCCGTCCCCGAGGACCACGGCATGAGACTGAGGTACCGTCGTAAGTACCCGACACATAACTTCGGTAAAAGCTACAGGATTCTTAACCGTAGCTATGCGACACGCCGTTCCGATAACAGGTGTGTGTGATGACACTCCAATTAAATCACGAAGACAACTTTCCTTCACCGTCCTTAGGTCAAAGTCTACGGGATTATAACATACCTCGTTAATCCTTACACCCGGATTATTGTTCAGCAATGCTTCTTTAACTCCTTTGGAAATATAGAAGGCTGCCAATATATCGATGGGGGTCATTCTAACCAATAGTCTTTCGACTCTGTCTCGTAAGGTGACCTTGGTTTTTGCGTCGGCAATTCCATGTTTGGTAATGACATATTTCAGATGTCTGAATCCAAATGCAGATACCAGTCGTTCCATCAAAGAGAGGACATGGATATGTACTATGTCGGGACGGAACTCATTCAACACTCTGCGATAGGCCGGAATAATTCCAAAGTTATGTCCATTGGAAAAACCTAATGAAAACACTCTGACACCCAGTCGTTCCAGTGCTTCCGGGAAATCGCCGGGAGGCAAAACAGTACACACAGCGACCTCTATATCCGGCAGTCGGTTCAAAGCTCCGGCAATCGTCAGGATATGCCGGTTTATACCATCCATCAGCGATGAATTGGTTGTCAGCATCAGAATTCTCATCATGATTGGCTTTTATGAAATTGTGTCAATCCGTTAGACAGGTTGTTCCACGCTAACAATCGTATTTTATCAACAAGTATACACACGGAAAAGAAGAGAATCACCAACGCGGTCAGCAGTCCTATCATAAGTAGTCCCGAGTATGACTCTGATATTCGGACCGCTGCATTTTGAATATACTTGAAAATCATAAAATGACCTAAAAATACAGCAAAACAAGATGCGGCAATCCAATTAATCACAGAACTTGAGAGACGAAAGTTTAAAAATATAAGCAACGCAAAAACCGCCTGAGCTATTACAAGAGGATTGCTGTATGCTAACGACCGTCCCACCAAACCTGGATTTCCACAATATATACCGGCAAAAATCATAGCAGCTATTCCAATGGTCAGCAAAGTGAAAATCAGAATATTAAAAGTGTTTTTTTGCAAGGCAAATGATGGTTTGTGGATATTGACATATCTTCCCAACAGATATAGACCGACAAAAGAGTAAGCGCTATAACCACTTGAAAAATAGTTCGTTGCGTTAGCCATCCATCCATAGATGGATTGTAGAACGTAAAAGCTTATCAATACTGTTATAAATTCTTTTTTATTACAGGAATCAATAAAACGGTTCAATACAGGCGCCAATATGTAAAGACCCAGGTAACATTTTACAAACCATGCAGTTTCATGTGGCAGCATTAAACATCTTGCGATATTGTCCAAGCTGAATGGTACTTTACCGAGCGACATCATAAATATCCAGATCCCAAAAAAGAAAAATGCGCATTGAAACAACAAATTTAACAATGACTTGACTCTGAAACGTATTCCAAAATAACCTGAGATAATGACAAATACATTGGTCGCACCAATAAATATTGCTTCAAGTAGTACACGCATAATCCCTGAAACCGGGGCGGCTTCCATTATATTTTTAGTCGGAACTCCAAATGTCTCGAAATTTATATGTAGCACGACCACTCCAAGCATCGCCACTATACGTAACAATTCTACATTCGACTGGCGTCGTTTGCTCTGTTGATCCTTCCCTATCGATTCCGCAGATGTTACACGGTATAGTCTGGGGGGGGTAATATGCTGATAATCAGTCATATATAAATTATATTCTACTTCCATGAATTTTTCAACGTGATAAATCATCCCTCAACCATGAGAAGTCCTTATCGCTATTTCCAAATTACCGGCTATTCTTTCCCATGAGTACCGGGATTTCAGTAGTTTTAAATTATTTATCAGTGATTCTCTCAGGTCTTGACTACTGCATAATTCAGTTATTGCCGAAGCTAACGCCCTGGGGTAAGGCTCAGTAAATATGGCCGTGTTATCGCAGAATTGTTCTTTAAATGCTCCGACAGAGGTTACAATAGACGGTTTCAGATAATTAATTGCGAGGGTTGCCACTCCAGATTGGGATGCCTCTAAATAAGGGAACAGCATTATATCCGATGATGAGATAAGCGTGAGAATTTCGTCATCAGACAATCTCTTGTCAATAACTGTTATTTTTAGTTCTGATGCAATTTCAGGAATTTCATAACTCCATTTTCCCGCTATCACAACCTCTTTATATAAGGATTTGTCTACATATTCTAATGCTTCCAATAATAATTCAATACCCTTATACCTGGAAATCCTGCCCAAAAATAACAGAACAGGCTTATCATTCTGCCGGCTATAATTAATTGTCCTTATCTGGCCGTAATCAATCAGTCCATGTGGCGCAATGATGTATGGCTTGTCAATCCCGAAGTTGGATACGACAAGGTTCCTTACGTACTCACTCAGGAAAATAATCGAAGTACATAGCTTCATCATTTTTATAGATTGTCTTGCAAAGGCTCTATTTTCTTCACCTATATGCATTTTTCCATCATGAATAACGAGAAAGGATTTACCCTTACACAACGTCCATATTCTAAGGATATAATAATCCAATTTAGTTATGCCAAACAATAATAATGAATCATATTTCCCACTGACGCCTTTAAATAATACTTTGAACAGCAGCGTGAGATATGAAAACATACGGGCTAAAGTAGAGCAGCCTGAATATTTAAATGTCCAGTCAGGTTTTGCGTTACGTATTTCGTACACAGTCTCCGGCATTGCAATTTCTACATTACTCCTTAGATTGCTGATAATCTTATCAGCATATATGAAACAACCTCCAACTATCTGTGATGAGATGACTAAAATCTTTTTCATTGCAGCGGGATATATTATTATTAAAAGGAATAAGGATGATTCATCATGTCTGCAAAAATCAATCCCTCAGTTTATGATAAATGGTTCTCCCGAAAAAGAACAGCCGGTTGTTCCTGAATTTACTGTATCTGAATCTGGATGCAATTTCGTCCAAAAATAATTTGAATCTGCTTGTCTTCTTCGCCCTTATGCCTGCCACTTCCTGGAGAATTCTTTTTAAGTCGGTAGCGGCTTTAAAATATACATGACGTTTGTAATGATTTATATTGTCCAGATAATCATCCTGGAATTGTATATAGTCATCAAAAGATATAAGTTTCAATCGAGGTTCAGTTTCAGCCAGTTCCCGCAATAATGCATTGACTTTCTGATTATATATCTCTCGCTTCTCGTATGCTTTCTGACGGTTAGCACAATAAGGCTTTTCACTACCAAGCAGCAGACATAATATCGCAGACGGATTAATTTTTCTTAATAACTGCCTTATGTTGTCAATATATTCACTTGGAGATAATCTGCCGACATAATCATACTTATCTGCGAACCGCTTCAGATTCTCTTCTGTAAAATTATTCTCATAGCAACATACCCTTTTACCGATATATAAAGGCCAGTTCTGTGGATCAGTCAATGGATAACAGAATTCCGCGAATGCGATTTTACTATCATTCAGCTTATTCTTGTATATCCCAAGATTTGGATCTGTTTGCGCAGATAAAATTATCAATTGTATATCTCTGTCAAATAGAGCCGTATTAAACATCCTTTCATCATTGAATATACAGTCGGTAAGTAACTGTTGTCGGTCTGCCTCGTTCAAAAAAGGAAAAGAAAGATAGTTGACAGAATGGTTATGATGTTCAATGCTGTTATTCTTTGATCCCTGATAAGTAAATTCGTAAATTGCATTAGGAATATTAAGATAGGAAACCAATATGCTCAAATCGCATGGTCCCTTAACAAGTATCTTACTTTGATTACCAACCGACTCATCGGTAATAGTCTCCTCATCACCGGACAAACGATTGATCCATTTGGGAGCCGGATCATTAGTGACTGGATTAATGACCCTTCCTACGACTTCAAGGGCCGGATATCCTAATTCGGAGTAAACCCATTGTTCAACACCTTGCCCGATTGTTCTGCATGAAAATAAGAAATGGATCAGCTTTCTGGCTTTCATAGCATAAAACCCGACAATGCCGTAATCGCCAAAAGAATCTCGGACTGTCACATATCCTGATTTAATCTCAGGATCAATCAATAATGCTTTAAGTTCTTCTTTGGAAATTCTTTTCTTGGTATAATTCAACTGATTGGTCCTTAAAATCAATTCATGGAGTCTGTCAATCTCATCTAAGCAGTCTTCATGAATTTCAACACAAGTATGTGTACTATATAGGAATGACAGATTATCGGAATATTCATTCCTGCTTTCTTGCTTTTTTTGTAAAACTTTATATTGATTAAGTCGCTTATGGTTAATGTCCTTCCGGGTAGTCTGATTAATAAATGTATTGAGCGTGGGCAAAACATCAGGTTCTGCAATCATTAAGCCTGGTGAATAATGAGAGGCTTCATTGAGATTAACAATATTGTCATCTATAAACAGTACATTTTCCGCCCTAAGGCCCATATCTTCCAACATCCGCTTGATCCTTGGTCCTTTCGGTGTCCAGTCAATAGAATTGAAAACAAAATAATCTTCTATTCCCAGATTCGTCAACTCGGCTTCAGCAGCATCCTTGTCATTCTTCGAACAGATCGCATTTATTATGCCGCAATCAGTTAAATTCTTGACTAAAGCAACATTGCCGCATTTCTTTACACCTCCCTCAGAAAGTGTACCTTCCCAAAATGTGTCATCCAAATCCCAGATAACCAGTTTTATTTTGTCAAATTGTATCATAATGGATAGTCAATAATCTAAGATCAGTATGTATGAAATAATATTATCTAAAATAAAGATTTATATATGGTCTCTATATATCCTGACATGGACTCGCAATATTGTCTACATTTACATTTTTGTCTCTCAATCAGCGACACATTTGCAAGAGCAGAGATAAGACTCTGTGCAAACGTTTCAGGATCTTCCGAGCTTATCAACGGAGGTTGTCCATATAAGCCTTCGGCACTATGTGGGTGAACCACAATATATTTGCCGTGGGATATCGCCTCGATTGTTTTAATCTTAAGCCCAGAACCGCTATAAGCAGGATTTATAGCAACGTCACCCAATTGATAGAAATCTGCGACATTGTCGTATACCCCATATAATTTAATATTCTTATCAATATGGTGTTCATTCAGACAGTCGCATATCTTTCCCCCGATACATAAAGTATAATCCGGTACTAATTTCACTATTTCCGGATGTATTTCGTGCAAATACCACTCCAAGCCTGATACATTAAGTTCTCCTCCACCTGAAAAGAACAAAACATTATGATTGCCGGTAATTGGCTGACTCTTATAAGTTACGGGGCTATAAATGGTGTACACCTTGCAACCCGGCACCAAAAGTTTGAAGAATACAGCTTCGTTCTGTTGTATAGCCAATACATTCTCAAAACGATGGAGTGCCTTTGCCTCCTGATTAGGAGTAAAATACATCCATTTGTAATTTGCAGTTATACGGTCAGCGCGATTGGTGAATACATCGTGAGTATATAATGCCTTTTTGGGTATGTTCGTCTTATATAATTTGCTTAACCAAATATAATTAACCAACAGTCCCTCAAAATTCTCTCTTATATGTAACTTATTAATAAATGAGACTAAACTGTCCGAACAGTAGAAATCTACTTTACGGTTTAGTGAAGGAACCAGTTTTGATGCTATCTTATGTATGGACTTATAAACTCCTGACGGTGTAAAATAAAAGAAATGGTCTCCCCAAAAACTTTTACAATCTTCTTTTTCGGAATCCATAACGCCATAAAAGTCATACAGAAGAAAGAAGACCTCAAAGCCTATTTCTCTTAACAGGTGGGCATTTTGGAGAATACACATTCGGTTCCCTCCTATTACAGGATGAGTAGGAGTATCTGCCACTATTAAGATTTTCTTTTTCATCAAGTCCGAAAATTATAGCCTGAAATTGATGGCTGACAAAGCCTTCACCTGAGGAAGATGTGCTTCTACGGTTGATTTCAGGACATCAAGAGATCCTATAAATGACTCTGTCTGTCTTACAAATTCTTGTCCGTAGAATTCATCGGGAGATAAGATATATTCATCAGGTAATTTGAAATGGGCAAACAATCCGGCAAATTTATCCTGATAATCGGCTACCAGCACCGGCACTCCACTTCCTAATGCCGCAATAGCAAAGTGCATACGGCTGCTTATGACTCCTGAAAACAATTCGGCCATACCTTTAAGTTCATCTGCCCGATACACTTTATCAAGGAAGATGACTCTATTACCGTTCCTTGCCTCTACAATCTGTTGATAAAGATCCGAAAGAACCGAGACGTCTGAAATTCCTTTACGATCATCGTGAGGAATCAAGGCAACTGCGACTTGCGGATATTTCCGGAGGATGTCTTTCAGATTACCGGCGATATTTTTTACAGCATTGTTGAGCCGCTCTTTATCCATATCTTTCTGCAGCATCGGATGGAAATTAAATGCCAGAAATATCTTATGTCCGGCAGCTTCCATGGAGGTCTTCCATGATTGAATTATCCGATATCCGTCAGAGTTCCGTTCCGGAACAAGGGCAAATGCCGTGTCAGCCACAAGACGTGCATTTCCCAAAGAGGTATATTTTTTGAATCTGACTAACGAATTTTCATCCCTAAGATTGAAAATTTGTTTTTTCCCGATTCTTCTGTATAGCAGATTTAATAATCTTTCTGGCCTTGCATTATAGCTGAATCCCAATAGGGTTACATTATAATTCTTTGTTGCCAGTATGCAATATAAGGCAAAAAGTTCATAACTCAGAGAGACCGAGTAAAAGCCATCCATACAATCCGCACCAAGTATGCAGATCTTGTCCGGATTAAGATTCCCTATATTTTCTGCAAGTGCCTCAAGAGGATATACTCCGTCCCAGATCTTCAGCAGTTCAGCGCCATACTTCCTGTTAAAAGAAGCAAACATTGCATTATTGACCATTGTGGACGATAAAATCCAAATCGGGCGTTCTGCTCCGTATTGCTGTCGGTAATGCTGCATCACTGCGGTTATCATGGCTTCGTCGCCGCGGGATCCGATTACCGAGTAAGGGTCACAAGGGACAATTATCAGACCTTTCCCAGACTTGCAATTTCTCTTTAGGCAGGACTTTGCCCGTCTATAGGAAAGCGATTCGTTGAAAAGTATCCTGACTTTTCTTAAATATTCTTTGATGCGAGACGCCATTTTATCAGAACGAATATAATGCTTAAAAGCAAGCACAGAAAAAGACCTGCAATCGCTAACGATATTAAGATGGTACGAGTAGGTGATTGCGTTTGGATCCACTGATAATATCGTGTCAGAACAGATATTTTCGACGGAACGAAACCGGTCGAAAGGTCTGCCGCCATCGCGATCCTGCCACCAAAAAGATAGGATTTATCGTCGATGCCTCCCGGATCTTCATTGACGGCGTTAAGACCGTATTCAGTATATTGCCAGCTGCCACCGCGCAGAGTACGAATTCCGACGCTCCCGTATTGCCATCCTTCTATCCATTCCCACACATTTCCTCCTTGCTGTCGCGTACCGAAATATGATTCGGCGTTGCCGAATGAATCGACAGGGGCATAATATCTGGGCGTGCCAACGGACAAAGTCGATTGTCTCATGAAATTAGCCTGTGACTGTAAAGGGATATCACTTGTACGGGTCGGATAATCATGGTATTTTCGGTTCCCGATTTTTGTGGGGTCGTAATAAGCTGCCTTATACCATTCATCGTCATTCGGTATCCAGAATCTGGCTCCTGGATTTCTTTGTCCGAACGAGGCGTATGCTTGTTTCCTGCCAGACCGGACGTTTTCAAAATCAGAGGTATCATAAGCACCGCGGTTTCCGGTCCCTTCTGTTATACCAATGGTCTGTTCTCCCTTAGGGCATCCGTAATGTAACCAATTGCAGTATCGTGCCAATTCATAGTAACCTATGTACACTACTGGCAGACGGAGAGCATCTTGCCTACAAGTGTAGACCCAACGCCCATCTGGCAATGAATCCTTTTGAATTCCTCCTCCGACAGAACTTCCCATATTCCCGTCATAGAGATGATATTTGTCTGACCGCGATGCGACAGCATTGAGAAAGCGACAATATTCCCCGTTGGTCAGTTCATATTTCGAGATGTAAAATTCATATCCGACCCTACCTTTAAACTGATTCTGCCTGTCAGACTCGTTATCAGGATGGTTAATCAGAACGAACACGCCTCCGTTAGGTCCCTGTCTCTGAACAATCGTGTCTGTCTTTTTGAATTCCGGAATAAATATCTCTGGAGAATGTGTGAGTTTCCGTATTAAATCAGTATTTCTGCAGATTCTAAAACCAAAAGAAGGAATTGATTTATTCTGAAAATCCCCTTCCGATTGACCGAATCCGGCGAAATTCATCGGTCTTATCAGGCTTCCGCCTAAAGCCACGCGCATCTCGCCGTTTTTATCTTCTATCCACTCGGCCAAGTTCCCTTGCTGATCAAGCGTACCGTAATGACTTGGTGGCCCCGATATCCCCATGTCGGCAAGATGAGGAAATGGATAATGCCAGCCGGTCACTTTATTATAACTGTTGGAAGCAGAATCCAGATAGGCTTCTTTCCATTGTTTTCCGTCGTAATATAGAGCCTTGTTCCATTCATCTCGATTTGGTAGCCAATACAACGCGCCGGAATTACGTTCCCAGGTGACAGTGTTATAGGCCCCGTGCGTTTTATCCCCTTCGGTAAGAGGCACAAAATCCGCCACATTTTTATTATCCCGTATATTCAGGGCATTATAATGAAGCCAATTAATATATCTTATGGCGCTTTCCCAGGAAACTCCACTTACGGGTTTGTGTTCATATCCATCTTTTACAAAGAACCTGTGACGCGAATTCGCGGATATAGGATCAAAAAGAATACCTCCGAAAAAATGTTGCCCCATCAATGGAGAATACAAATTCAGGGAATCTTTTTGGCTCACTACATTGTTGAGAAATTGACAATACTCCGCATTGGAAATTTCATATTTGGATATTGAGTAAGGATAGTTCACTGAGCCGGTACCGTCCGAAGCCGGGGGATTACCCGTATCATCTATCTCCACAAAAGAAATAAAGGCGGATAACAGCACATAGACAATCTGAGCTGATATAAGAATCATCAGTTTCCTCATGAGGCAATATGAAGAGTAGAACAGATTTTGCGTTTTATGAATTCTCGCTCCGGAGTGGTCAGACCAGCACACCAAATAGAGATTAGCACAGAAATTATGCAGAGTGCCGTAAGACTAAAAAAAGTTAGGACGGATTCTGACGGAGTTGCTGTCTTCATTAATATAGGGAGGGGGAGTGCCAGACCCGTTACGCGGAGAATTGGTAAAAGAACAGCTCTTATAAAAGATATTATGTTGAGGCCTGTGAGATTCCGTATCAGCATAAGACGGATAAACAATGCACAGATGGAAAACGCCATTTGGATTATAAATACCATGTATGGTTCAGCGCCTGATTTCAAAGTAAAATATCCTACCGGTAGCATTAAAAGGAGAAAGCCTCCTACACAAATATGATACCATTTGATTTTCCCCGTAGCATCCGCCGCTTTCATTAAAGGAGAAGATATTGAATCAATCATCGCCACAATAAGAATCAAAGTCAGGAAAATACAGGTGTATTCAGGCACCTCAGTCAGCCACCAGTGCAGTATTTTGTCAAGACTCAGGATGAGGGGCAGACTGATAACGAACAATAGATAAAATGAAAATTTCGCGCTTCTGCAAATTAACAGATAAAGATTCTCCAATTCCCCTTTTGCGTAGGTTTTAATAATCTGAGGATTAACAGCCATTTGAAAATTAGTGGCAAAATTGGTTACAATGGACTGAACTTGTACTGCAATCCCCCGCGCAGCATTCAACACAGGTCCACCGAATAGATTCAAGAGAATATTGACTCCCTGAGAATTGAACATTGCCGCCGTGCAACCAATCATGTTCCAGCCCGAGAAACGGAGCATCTCCATGCCAAGTTTTCGGTTGTGAATCCTTGCTATACGGCTTTCCGAAAAACATTTCCGACAGTATGAGACAATCACTCCCGAATAGATAATTTGAGTTGATAGCATCAATAATCCGTATATGACCAGGCGATTCTCAGTGGCCAGATGCAATAACAAAACGACAATCAGTTTGATAACCGCATCCAGTATTGTGAAATAAGCGAACACGGACATTCGCTCATTTGAGACTATCAATGCATTAAAGGGGATTGAAACAATAGCAAGAAATGTAATGACAACTGAACACTGAAACACCCAGAACGCAGCCTGGAGTTTTGCAGGAGGAATAACAAGTTTATGATAAAGAAACCAAAGCCCTATGGTTTCAATCAGAAAAACAACTATCAATGCCAATATGAAATGCACCAGCAAGGATGTATTGAATACTTGTTTGACATCATTTCTTTCAGGGTTGCCTAAGGCAAATGAAATATAACGCATCGTTGAGTTGCTCAAAGCTCCGTTTATATAGCCTACCATCGCTACAAGCCCTCCGATAACATTATAGATTCCGAAATCCTCTACACCAAGCAATTGTAAGATTAACCTGGAAGTATATAACCCCAGAATCATCATTACAATCATCCGGAAATACAAATAAAGTGTATTTTTGGCGATATTGGCGTTATTTGGCATACTCAGTCTGCCCCCTGGATTTAGCAAGTTACGAAATCGGAGATAGCGATAAGGTGGGGAGGTCGAGGGTGATGGCCAGGAGGTTGGCCAGGCGGAGGGAGAGGCGGGAGTGGGGGACGGGGGAGCCGCCGGGGGTGAGGGGGCGGGCCTTGAGGTGGCGCAGGTGGATGCCGGTCAGGCCGGCCATGGGGCCGGAGATGATGCGGACAGTGGCGCCTGTGGGGATGAGGTCGGAGGAGAGGTTGGCGTTGTAGGAGTCACGGGAGTTCCAGATGTGGATGAAGGCGTCCATCTGAGTGTCCGGGACAATAAGAAAATCCTGAGTGCCCCCGACCGTCGTTGTCAGATATTTGATGCGGTCGTTGACATATTTCTTTACTTCGGCGAGCTTCTCGCGGGAAGTATGGATGAAAATCAGGGATGGTACGGCGGGGCGTTCGACAGCCACCGGATGACGGTGAGGCTTTTTAATAAAGGTCGTCTCTTTTGGCAGAAAAGTTTTGAAACCATGGCCCGTCAGGAACTCTTCGGCTTTGAGTTCATAGCGGTATGCCGCCATTACATACCAGTGTGCGTCGGTGTGCCGTATGGAAGAATTGACTATCAAATTTTCGGAGAGGGTATAGTTCAAGAACCTTCGGTTTTTGATAACCGGTTGAAGTTCAATGAAGAACGTAAGAATTTTCAGGATTCCGGTGCGTCGGGCGTCCGGAATGATTTATAGCCGTGAACGCTGTCGGGAACAGCGGTGGACCTTATGGCCTGTGGCGTATTTCGCAGCCTTCCAGCTAAAATCGGTGCAAAATTACAGAAAACTTAACAAATTACCCCCCCCCAAATGCTAAAATACGTTAACGAACGCCTATAAACCTTTAAAAGCGCAATATTTTAAAAGTTTTTATGATTTTCAACATCCCCTTGTAAAACTTTCCAAAGACCGCGACCGACTCCAAAATACGGCTATCCTGCAGCCCGCGCCTACCCGCCAGTTCGTGTTTCCCCGCCACTACGCCTCTCCCCAAAAAAGACATCAGCAGCATATCATTTCCAGTAATCGCGGATGAAAGTCATATACTATCTCCATACAATCAACAACAGCAGATCTGCCATAAGCGCTATACAGACAACGGCTATCCCTATCCGTCGTCTGATCTCGGGGTTGCAGTCATCGAAAATCCACATCTTACCGTAGTTCTGCCAGTGAAGGGCCCATTTCCAACGGAGCAACATCCCGGTCAGCCAAAAAGAAAGCAGGCAGGCAACAAAGAGCAACGCGCAACGCGGATGCGACCTCATCCAGTCAAGAAACAGTTCAGCTTTTCCGTTCACCGCCTCGAATATTTCAGTCATGCCGTTCATGAGTTTCCTCGGTTAAGTTCTCACCTCAGGGACAGTATTCAATAATCCAGTTGCCATCGAGTTCCATCCGGGAGATGGGTCTGCCTGTCTTGTCGAGTGTATATTCCCGCCACATTTCGTGCAGGTCGCGCCCCTCGTTGAAAACCATATCGGCCCGACGATTCCGACAATAGGAATATTGCACAGTAAAACCATCCAAGTCTCCGTAAGTATAGCACACAAGGTCAATCACACCGGAAGGAGGATAGCAGAGCAACCGTGTGCAGCCAATGCGCCGCAAAAGCGCATCAAGCCTCACCCGTCTCTCATCGCCCAGGCGAGCAACAAACAAGGAATCCGCGTCGTTCCATAACAACCGCATCCGTTCTTCTCCCGTCTCAGGATTGCAGAAAGTAGTGGTATCAGGCGGATAGCGGACATCGTCATCACCGGCTACACTCCCGGCAATCGCCACAACACTGTCAAAATCCGCACGCCGCCCATCGAAATTCTCTTTCAGCCATTCATCGGATGGAGGCGAAGCATGGTAGCACCCGGCACACAATACTACCAAGAACAACGGCGCCATTAAACGCCTGTTCCAACACCGTAATATATATATACAATTCCGCTCATAATCCGAAGACTTCAGCTATCAGATCACAAAATTAACATATTTCACTCATTTCACGCCTCTTTCCGTGGAAAAACATCTGTGAGAACCCTTCAAACAATCCCCGATAGGTCTGCCGGCTTAATTTTATCTAAATCTCATGCGCAGACACAGCCAGCGGTCCGCAACAGTTGGATGTCCGGAATTTTTTTCGTAACTTTGCAAGTTAACTGATTTCAGATGATGAACCTGTTTTGCCGACATATCTCCGCCGCAACGGCGCTTCTTTTTCTCCTGCTGCTGTCATGCCCGGGCCTGCACGCCCAGATTTCATTCTCGGGCAACGCCGCGCCCGCCATTACCGAAAAACCGGAAACATCGACCGGCCTCGCCGGGGTCTACGTGCTGAGTTCTTCCGCAGGGGTCACAGCCTCCTATACGGCCTCCTCCCCTGCCGCCCGTGTCCGCTGGATGCGGTTCAGCTCACTCGGAGGAGGTTACGCCGAGGAAATCCCCTTCACCGGCGACGGCGCCACCAGCTCCATACAGCTCGGCACTGAAGACATGGGCTACATCGTCGAGGAAGACGGACGTCAGACCTGCTTCTGGGTTGTCAACTACGCCAACCATATCTGCCGCCTCGGCTCCCTCGACATCGCTCCCGAGCAGGACTGCACCTCGGCATCCCTGACATTCGAGGGGAGCGCTCCCCGCATCGTGTATTATTCCGTCAACGGTATGGGACGCACCCTCTCGCGCGGCCTCAGGATGGAATACACCACCCTCGAATACGACGAAGAGCGCAATACCTACAACCAGATCCTGCGCCAGGAAACCCTCGAATATCTTTCCTCCGAAGTCCACCTGCCCGCCCCCCTGTGCAACACGGAATTCACACTGACCGGCGACCGCTTTCAGGAAGCATGGGGTGGCGCCCGGACCATCCAGACCCCTACCTATCAGGCCCGGGCCGTCGAAGCCGTCACATCAGCCGTCCAGATCTCCCGCACCGTCGACAACGAACAGAAAACCGAATCGACCTCCGGAGTCCTCGGCGGTTCGGCCCCCGTAGAAATTACTTTTGAGGCGACCGTCACCGATGCCGCCATCTATACCGAATGGCAGTTCTCGACCGACCCCCAGTTCGAAAACATCGACATGAGAGTCAACTCAACCTCAGCACCGCGCACTTTTACCGAATACGGCACCGTATATGCCCGCTTCGTCGCCGGCGACGCCTCCGGCGGCTGCGACTGGATTTCCCAGACCTACACCGTCTCCGTCGGTGAATCCAAACTCGAATGTCCCAACGCCTTCTCCCCCGGCTCCTCCGAAGGGACCAACGATGAATGGAAAGTATCCTATAAATCCATCATCAGTTTCGACTGCCACATTTTCAACCGCTGGGGAATCGAAGTGGCCCATCTTACCGACCCCTCCCAGGGATGGGACGGACGCCACAACGGCAAACTCGTCAAATCCGGCGTATTCTATTACGTCATCCAGGCACAGGGAGCCGACGGCAAGCAATACAAGCTTTCCGGCGACATCAACATCCTCCACTCCTCCGGCCGCAACGGCTCCTACTCCACCGCCGAGTGACCTGCGCCTCCGGCCATTAAACCTGCCGGGAACTCCTTCCGGCCAACAATCAGAAAGGGAATAAATGATGAATCAAGAAAACACCGCCATACGCCCCTTGCCCGGCAACCTCTCGGTTATCGGCGCGAGGGTCAACAACCTCAGGAATATCGACGTCGATATTCCCCACGGTACCCTCACGGTCATCACCGGCCTGAGCGGTTCCGGAAAATCCTCGCTCGCTTTCGACACCATCTTCGCCGAAGGACAGCGACGCTATATCGAGACTTTTTCATCCTACGCCCGCAATATGCTGGGCAATATGGAGCGCCCTGATGTCGACAAGATATCCGGACTCTCCCCTGTGATAGCCATCGAACAGAAAACCATCAACCGCAATCCCCGAAGCACCATCGGCACCACCACCGAGGTCTACGACTACCTCCGCCTGCTCTTCGCCCGCGCCGGGGAAGCCCGCAGCTACGTTTCCGGCGAACCGATGGTAAAGTATTCTCCGGAAAAAATTGTCAGGCTGATTCTCGACCGCTACGACGGCAAGAAAGTCTATATGCTCGCCCCCCTGGTACATAACCGCAAAGGTCATTACAAGGAACTGTTCGAGAACCTGATGAAAAAGGGGTATCTCCATGTCCGCACCGACGGTGAAATCCAGGAACTTTCCCCCGGGATGCGCCTTGACCGTTACCGGAACCACTCCGTCGAACTTGTCGTCGACAAGCTGAAGGTTTCCGCCAAAGATGAAAAACGTCTCCTGGAGTCCGTGGAAAAGACCTTGCGCCTCGGCGACCGCCAGCTGATGGTCTACGACATGGAGTCGGACGACGTCCGTCATTACTCTCAGTCGCTCATGGACCCCGTCAGCGGTCTCTCCTACCGGGAGCCGGCGCCCCACAACTTCTCCTTCAACTCCCCCCTGGGAGCCTGTCCCTGCTGCAAGGGACTCGGTACGGTCAATATCATCGACCGCGAGAAAGTTATTCCGGATGACTCCCTGTCAATCCACGCCGGAGGAATCGCCCCACTTGGCAAATATCAGAACAGCATGATTTTCTGGCAGATCCAGGCCATCTGCGAGAAATACGGCGCCACGCTCAAGACCCCCATACGCGACCTCCCCCAGGAAGCCCTCAACGACATCCTCAACGGAACCGACGAACGCCTCAACATCCATTCCGAAGGCAGCTCCATCGCCAATTATTTCCTGAGCTACGACGGACTGCTGAAATATATCGAGATGCAGCAGAGCGACGACGCCACCTCCGCCGCCCAGCGCTGGAGCGGACAGTTCTTCTCCCGCAAGGTATGTCCCGAGTGTAACGGGGACCGCCTCAACCGCGAGGCCCTGCACTTCTTCATCGACGGCAAAAACATCGCCGAACTTTCCCGGATGGACATCTCCGAACTTCTCGACTGGTCGCGCACCGTCGAAGAGCGTCTCGACCCCAAGCGGAAAATCATTGCCGCGGAAATCATCAAGGAAATCCGCTCGCGCCTGCTATTCCTCAACGACGTCGGGCTCGGCTATCTGTCGCTCAACCGCGCGTCGGCCACTCTTTCCGGAGGAGAAAGCCAGCGCATCCGCCTGGCCACCCAGCTCGGTTCCGAACTTGTCAACGTACTGTATATTCTCGACGAACCCTCCATCGGACTTCACCAGCGCGACAATCACCGCCTCATCGAGTCGCTCAAGCGCCTTCGCGACGCCCGCAACTCCATCATCGTGGTCGAACACGACAAAGACATCATGATGGAAGCCGACTACATCGTCGACATCGGTCCGAAAGCCGGGCGCAAGGGTGGAAAGGTCGTCTTCCAGGGGACACCGCGGGAGATGATGGCCACCGACACAGTCACCGCCGGCTATCTCAACGGTTCCCGCTGCATAGCCGTTCCGGCCGTCCGCCGCAAAGGGAACGGCAAGACGCTCAGGCTCCTGGGATGCACAGGCCACAACCTCCGGGAGGTGGACTTCACCCTCCCGCTCGGCACTCTGACCTGTGTCTGCGGAGTATCCGGCAGCGGAAAATCCTCCCTTGTCAACGGCACCCTCCAGCCGATTCTTTCCCAGAAATTCTACCGTTCCAGCCAGGACCCCCTGCCCTACCGGGAAATAACCGGGATGGAGAACATCGACAAGGTAGTCACTGTGGACCAGGCCCCGTTAGGCCGCACTCCGCGCTCCAATCCGGCCACCTATACGGGAGTATTCTCCGACATCCGCAATCTCTTTGTAAGTTTGCCCGAGGCTAAAATCCGCGGCTACAAGCCTGGCCGCTTCTCCTTCAACGTCTCCGGCGGCCGATGCGAGACCTGCAAAGGGAACGGCTACAAGACCATCGAGATGAATTTCCTCCCCGATGTCCTCGTCCCCTGCGAAGACTGCGGAGGGCGCCGCTACAACCGCGAGACCCTCGAGGTACGCTTCAAGGGGAAATCCATCGCCGATGTCCTCGACATGACAATCAATCAGGCCGTAGAGTTCTTCGAGCATCAGCCCAATATCCTGAAAAAAATCAAAGTGCTTCAGGATGTAGGCCTCGGCTACATCAAGCTCGGACAACCCTCCTCCACCCTTTCCGGCGGAGAGAACCAGCGCGTGAAACTCGCCACCGAACTCGCCAAACGCGACACCGGCAAGACCCTCTTCATTCTCGACGAACCGACCACCGGCCTCCATTTCGAGGACATCAACACCCTCCTGACCGTCCTCAACCGGCTCGTCGACAGGGGGAACACCGTGCTGGTAATCGAACACAACCTCGACGTGGTGAAAGCCGCCGACCATGTCATCGACATGGGTCCCGGAGGGGGACGCAACGGTGGGCGCATCATCGCCGCCGGCACCCCCGAGGAAGTAGCCGCCACCGATTCCCCGACCGCCCCCTATCTCCGCACCGAACTTTCTTCCGCCGCAACGCATCCAGCCTGATGCCCCACGATAAAGACATATTCCTTACCTCAAAGGGAGATGACCGTCAGGTATCTCCCCTGGCCTTGCGCTGCCTGGAATTTCTCGAAAGGGAAGCGATTGCCTCATGGCTGGGCGAGCGTCCGGCTGTCGGCATCGCCCTTAGCGGGGGGCCCGATTCCGTAGCCCTGCTGCTTGTCGGACGGGAACTGGGCTGGAGGATCACGGCCCTGCACTGCAACTTTCATCTGCGCGGCGAAGAGAGCCTGCGCGACGAACGGTTTGTGACCGCTCTCTGCCGCCGGCTGGAAATCCCATTGAGAACCGTCCACTTTGATGTTCCCCGACGACAGAAAGCCACCGGAGAATCCGTTGAGATGGCCTGCCGCTCTCTGAGATACGACTGGTTCAGGCGTATGGCCGCCGACCTTGGTCTCGACGCCATAGCCCTCGGCCATCACGCCGACGACAACATAGAGACTTTCATGCTCAACGCCATGCGCGGCAGCGGACTCAGGGGACTACGGGGTATTACTCCACGCCGGGATATATTCATACGTCCCCTCCTGGAGACCTCCCGGGAAGACATTACCGGCTATCTACGTTCGCGGAACATTGATTTCGTCACCGATTCCACAAACCTACAGTCGGATTTCAGACGCAACCGGCTCCGCAACGAAGTCCTGCCGCCCCTGCACCGCGGTTTTCCCTCCGCACGCTCCGGTATAACCTCCTCGCTGCGCTTCATGCGGGAGGACTACCGTCTGTTCGACGCCCTTGTCGGGGAGAAAAAAGTCCGGTATCTTCTCCCTGACGGCAGCATTGACATCAGGAATCTTGCCGCTGAAGAACCATGCGCGGCTCCCTTGCTCTACCGGATTCTTGACGGTAGGCTCGACCGCGCGACAGTCGACCGCATATTAGCCTCCGCCGGAGAAAGCGGGCGCTATTTCCGGGGGAAAGACAATTGCTCTTTTCTGCTCGACCGGGGACTGCTCCGCCCGGTAGACGAATCGGAGCGCCAGGAGCGGCATACCGTAAAAAGTCGGCGCATGACCCGCGGGGAATTCGCCCCCCGGCGCGATCCGGATTACGCATGGTTCGATGCCTCCATGCTCGAAGGCGATCCGACCTTTGAACTCCGCGACGCCGCGCCCGGCGACCGTATGCGTCCGTTCGGGATGAAAGGCTCACGCCTTCTGAGCGACATATTCCGCGACCTGAAATTGCCAGATACCGGAAAGTGGAACCGCAAAGTCCTGACCCGCAACGGAGAAATAATCTGGATTCCCGGCATCCGGCCATCCGCTCTCTTCCCCGTCACCCCCCGGACAACAAACATTATCGAGCTACATTGGGAAATTTCGGAATAAATGCGTAAATTTGCATCTTGTTAAAAAGGCCCGGACCGGTCCGGGAAACTTCTTAGTTTACGACCAATCTCTGACAATGCCATACAACAACGACCCACGATACAACGACCGACCCATGTCGGAAGAGGAACGCCGGCGCAAGCGCAACAAGACCATAATCGGATGGATATGGAGGATTTTCGCCATCGGATTCGTAGCCGTCATACTCCTTTTCGTTCTCATCTACAACGGATGGATAGGCTATATGCCGCCGGTGGAAGAACTTCAGAACCCCAACGATAAGTTCGCCACGGTAATCTACTCGGCCGACGGGCAGGAAATGGGCCGTTACTACCGCAACTCCGGTAACCGTGTCTACGCCGATTATTCCGAAATCTCCCCCTACATCATCGACGCGCTGATTTCCACTGAGGACGCACGTTTCAAGGACCACTCGGGCATCGACCTCAGAGCCGTAGGGCGCGTACTGGTCAAGACCATCCTGCTGCGCCAGAAAAACGCCGGCGGAGGCTCCACGATAACCCAGCAGCTCGCCAAGCAGCTTTATTCCCCGGAGACGGAAGGGATCTTCGACCGCGCCCTCCAGAAGCCCATCGAATGGATGATTGCCGTCAAGCTGGAACGCTACTATTCCAAAGATGAAATCATAAAGATGTATCTGAACCAGTTTGATTTCCTCTACAACGCCGTGGGAATCAAATCGGCCGCTTACGTCTATTTCGGGAAACTCCCCAAAGACCTCTCCATCGAAGAGGCAGCAACACTGGTCGGCATGGTGAAGAACCCCGCCTATTATAACCCGGTACGTCATCCCGAACGCACCCGCGAACGCCGCAACGTAGTCTTCGAGCAGATGTACAAGAACGATAAAATAACCAAAGAGGAACTCGACTCGCTCAAGCAGCTCCCTCTGGTTCTGAAATTCCGCCGTGTGGATCACAAGGAGGGGCTGGCACCCTACTTCCGCGAAGAACTCCGCCGCATACTGACGGCCAGGAAACCCGAGCTTTCCGACTACCGCGGATGGGAAAAGCAGAAATACATCGACGATTCAATCGCCTGGGAAACCAATCCTCTGTTCGGCTGGATTGAAAAAAATCCCAAACCGGACGGCACGAAATACGACCTCTACACCGATGGCCTTAAAATCCATACCACCATCGATTCCCGTATGCAGCGCTACGCCGAAGAAGCGGTGCAGGAACATATGTCGTCGCTTCAAAGCGCATTCTTCCGCGAGAAACGCGGTTCGCGCAGCGCGCCCTACACTTCCAACGCCGAGGAACTCGGGAAGGTCTCGATAGCCTCCCTTATCAACCGCTCAATCCGGCAGACCGACCGCTACCGGGTCATGAAGAAAGCGGGTGCCACCGACGACGAAATCCGCCAGGCCTTCAACACCCCCCGGGAAATGAACGTATTCTCCTACCACGGAGTCATCGACACGGTGATGACCCCGCGCGACTCGCTCCTTTACCAGAAACATTTCCTCCGCACCGGCTTCATGTCGATGGACCCGCGCAACGGTTACGTCAAAGCCTACGTGGGAGGTCCGAATTTCAGCTTCTTCCAGTATGACATGGTGTCGACCGGGCGCCGCCAGATCGGTTCGACCATCAAACCGTTCCTCTACACCTACGCCATGGAGGAAGGGTTCACCCCCTGCGACCGGATGCTGAACGCCCAGCCAGTGATTATCGACGAGAGCGGACGCCCCTGGGCACCCAGAAACTCCGGCCACGGACGTATCGGAGAGATGGTGGATCTGCGCTGGGCCCTCACCTACTCCAACAACTGGATTTCGGCCCGCCTGATGGAACAGCTCTCCCCCGCGACCCTGGTCCGCAATATGCATAACTTCGGCATCACCAATACACTGACCCCCGTTATGTCAATCTGCCTCGGTTCGTGCGAAGTCTCCGTCCGGGAAATGGTAGGAGCTTACACGGCCTACGCAAACAACGGCATGAGGGCCGATCCTATATATGTAACCTCGATTTCAGACTCCAACGGCAATACCATCGCCGAATTCTCCTCCCGCCATACGGAAGTGATTTCCGAATCGGCCTACGCCAAGATTCTCTCCATGCTGCTCAATGTCGTGGACTCCGGTACGGCCAACCGCCTGCGCCGCGCCCCCTACAATCTCACCGCCGAGATGGGAGGCAAGACCGGAACCACTAACTATAATTCCGACGCATGGTTCATGGCTTTCTCTCCGGAACTCGTCAACGGCGCCTGGGTTGGAGGCGAGGAACGCTTCATCCACTTCAATTCGATGGCCAGCGGCCAGGGAGCCGCGGCGGCGCTCCCCATCGTCGGCCTATATCTTAAAAAGGTATTCAACGACCCTCGTCTGCCTTACAGCCAGTCGGCTAAGTTCAATGTCGACTTCTCGCAGGTCTGCGACAAGGAATTCTACGATTACGTCGAGGAAAGTCCGGATGCCGAAGAAACCATTTCGGATATCTTCGACTGATTCTTCGCCGGAGACTCCGATGAATTTCCCACGCGCGATATGACCTCATCCCGGAAGACCCTGTTTCCCCCCCTTGCGCTCCCTCCGATTCAACCGCAGATAGAGCGCTCGGCCGACGGTATTGTCCGGATTTTCGATCCGCTGCGCAACCGCTTCGTTGCCCTTACTCCCGAAGAATGGGTAAGGCAGCATTTCACGGCCTATCTGGTCAATCATCTCGGCTATCCGGTCGGCCTGATGGCAAATGAAGTCTCCCTTACGTTCAACAACACTCCGCGTCGCTGCGACACCGTTCTGTTCCGGCGTCAGACCCTTGAACCGGTTCTGATTGTCGAATACAAAGCGCCCCATATCGAAATCACACAGCAGGTCTTCAATCAGATTGCCCGATACAATCTTATAATGAAAGCGCCCTTTCTGATGGTGTCTAACGGCCTGACCCACTATTGCTGTATGCGTGCCGACGACAGCCATCCCGAATCATCCGCTCCTCCCTACCGCTTCCTGACCGAGATTCCTGCATACGGCCGTCTGCAGGAACTCTGTCCCGGACTGTAATTCAGCGTATTCATAACACAGACAGGCCGGGCGCCGAATCAGTATTCTCTGACGCGGCGCCCGGCCTGTTATCCGGAATAGATATTATTTATCCGGTAAGTATCTCTTTTCGGAGAATCAGTTGTAAAGATAGCGCTTGATGGATTTCTTCGGAGTCTTCTCGAATTCGTGAGGAATTAGCTGGATTCGGTCGATTTTCTCGTATGGAGCGACAAGACTATTGAGTTCCTGGCGGTTATGTTCCATAAGGTCGGAAAGTTGCTCCGTAGCTATATGGTCGGCGTCCATCCGCTCGTAGTCGGGATAGACTATGGCCGTCAGCCCCTTGCCGCGCTCAACAATCAGACTTTCGTTGACGTACGGCATATTGTTGAGTTTGGCCTCGATTTCCTCCGGATATATGTTCTGTCCCGAGGCCGAGAGAATCATCGTCTTGTATCGGCCGCGGATAAAGAGAGTGTTGTCGGCCAGCGTACCCATATCCCCCGTATGGAGCCATCCGTCTTCGTCGATAGTATCGGCTGTGATGTCCGGGTTCTTATAATATCCTTTCATGACGTTCTGACCGCGCACACAGATTTCGCCGGGAATCCTTTCGGGATCGTCACTGTTGATTTTAGCTTCCATAATGGGCAGCACACGTCCGCAGGAGGTCATGACAAACTCGCGCCAGGGAGTATAGCTAATCAGGGGGCCGCATTCGGTCATACCGTAGCCCACGGTGAAGGGAAACTTGATTTTGTGGAGGAAGGATTCCACTTCGCTGTTGAGCGGAGCGCCGCCGATGATAACCTCCTCGAAGCAACCGCCGAAGGCTTCCACCAGTTTGTTACGGATTTTGGCATAGATGGCTCCGTCGATGAAGGGTACCGCCAGCGCCCAGCGCATGGCCCGGCGCGTTATCATCGGAACAATCTGCTTGCGGTATATCTTCTCCAGAATCAGAGGCACACACACGACAAGATTGGGGCGTACCTCCGCGAGAGCTTTCAGCAGCAGACGAGGAGTAGGCGTTTTTCCGAAAACAGTGATAAAGGTTCCGGTAGCCAGGGGCACCAGCATATCGAACGCGCAGCCGTAGGCATGGGCCAGCGGGAGGAACGACAGGGCACGCGACCCTTCGTAATGCAGCCGCGAGTTGATTCCGAAGACAACATTGCCGCAGATATTGTCGAAGGTCAGCATCACGCCTTTGGAGAATCCGGTGGTGCCGGAGGTATAATTAATGATGGCCGTGGCGTCTTTGTCAACTTTAGGATAGACTATATCTTCGGGGGTGAATCCGTTGCGGTAGACGGAGCGGAATTTGCGGGTCAGGTTGCGGATTACCCGTTCGGCAGAGGGTTCCCCTTCGGCAGAACGCTCGGCAAGCACAAGGCGCGTTTCGATGGAGACAACCGCCCGCAGACGAGGCATCTCCTCAAAATCATAATTTTCCCATATCGATTCGCTGATGACAAGCAGAGTGGCGTCGGAATGGTTGATGATGTGCTGGCTGTCATGGGCGTTGAAATCCGACAGAATCGGCACGATGGTAGCTCCGTAGGTGATGGTTCCCATAAAGAACATCACCCAGGTGGCGGAATTCTTGCCAAGCAGGGCGACCTTGTCGCCGGGACGGATGCCGAGCTGTTTGTAAAACAGATGGATACGGGCAATACGGCGGGCGAGGTCGCCGTAGGTCATCACTTCTTTCGAGCCGTAATCGGTAAGGGCCGGCAACTCCCAGTATTCACGGAAAGAGCGCTGATAGACAGACAGTATATCGTCAGGATAACTTTGAGGTTTCATAAATAACGCGGTAGTTACTGATACAAAGATAGCAACTACCGCGCAAATAAACAAACAAATATCTGAAAAATCCGGAATTCCGAGCCGGAGAGAATATTTGTCTGACGGTGCTTTTCAGAGCGATTTATATTTTCCGCTGATTGCGGAATACCCGTTCAGACCGTCGGGATTGAATATCACCAGACAGTTGTTCCAGATAGACGCGGCCAGGATATTGCCCTTCCCGTCGGGGAGAATCATACGGAAAGTTGTCATGGAAATTTCTGTCCCATACTGGTCGGCGACACCTGTTTTGAACGGTGAGATTACCTTTACGGGATCGCCGAAGGTCTTGCCTCCGAGAGCTATGCCGTCCTTCAGTCCGAGGATGAAGTTACCGCTGTCATCGCGGTTCACGCACATGACTCCAAGTTCCTGCCAGGCCTGGATACGCTTCATCCCGGCATCCGGCACGGGAATCCAGGGAGTGTAGCCCACACCCTCCTCGCAGGAGAATATGAACTGCGAAGTCAACGGATCGGAATAGATATTGCGCACCACGACGTTGTCGCTGATAGTGTAGGTTTTCCCGTCGGGTTGTGCAAAGATTGCCGACGGGGTCCCGATTGCAGCGCCTCCGGAGTTGTTCAGGGCTTCCCAGTAACCTTCCTGGGAGGCACGTCCCACAATCCGGCCCAGCCTCATGTCGATTATTGACGGGGCTATTCCTCCGTAAGAAATCCAGAGGTAGCTGCCGTCGGGCGACGCGACAAGAGTTCCCTGATAAGATGAATCCAGGGGGAGTTCGAGGTTGAACGGCAGCGGGCCGCGGGATTGCCCTGTGACCGCGTCGTAAGTGTAGATCCCCTTCATGGCCACATAATAATAACACTTGCCACCGGCGACTGCCACCGACTGGACTTCCTCGGGATGTTCGACCTCCTTGATCGCTCCGGAGGCCTTGTCGATGACATACAGTTTTTTGCACCAGGCCGCGGTGACGTACACATTGCGGTCATCAGCGGCAACGGCCCGCAGATCGTCATAGCCGAAACGGATTACAGCACAACGGGCTTTGCCGGCGGGAGAGGACTTTCCGGCGGTTGTCCGGGCCGGAGTGGATCGGGATGTTTTCTTGCGGGGCGTCACGGCCATGGCGATTCCGGCGGCAAGAACGGCAACCAGAATCAACGAAAAGATTTTTTTCATGGAATTGTCTTGAGGTAAAAGATTGGCGGATGTATCAGGATGCGGCGGCGGGAGACGCGGCTGGAGCCTTTCCGGAAAGGCGGCCGAAAATTGCCTTCCAGTCGTAGTTGCGGATCAGACCGGTAACCGTGGCGTAGGCCATGATGACGCAGCAGGTAAAACAGAAGACGATGACTGCTGCCACAATAAGGAGGATTTTCAGCACTCCGATTACGGGTCCCATGCCGTCATCAGACTTGGTGGTCGTGCCGTCGGACCATTTGGTGATGATGGTGGTGAAATGCAGCGCGGCCGATGCTCCGACAAGTCCTCCGGAAGCCCACATTCCGAAGCGGTGGATAGCGTTGAGAGTCTCCGCCTCGACGGCATGGCGCGTCAGCGAATAGCCATAGGGGCGGCAGGCGAAGATATATAGCGGAGTGCAGATTACAAGGAACCAGAACCAGAAGTTGACGGTTCCCCGGGAACCTTCCTCGGCTTTCAGCCGGGTACCTGTCTCCTGAAGCGCCATATCGCGGATCGCCTCGAAGTCCATCGCGGCGATTTCGTTGTATTCGTCGAGATATTTTTTCTCGTTTTCGGGTTGCTTGGCCTTGTACTCCTCGGCTTTCTTCAGGTAGCGTTCTTTCTTCTCGGGGTCGGAAGTAATCTGGGCGTCGCGCAGGTAGCTGTCGATGTTGTACTGCACGCCGTAGTAGTCGCGGGCTTTCAGCTGGAGTTTGTACCCCTTGTAGAGGGAGGCTGACTGGAGACGGTTGTCCCAGGAGAATAGTTCGGCACCCCCTTTGAAAGCCTCGATAGCCACTATGGTATCCCCTTTCTGCCAGGCTTCCACCATACCTACCTTAGCCTTTTGGGCGGCGACATCCTCCTCCTTGCTGCCTGACCACCAGTAGAGAAGCACCACCGAAAGGATGGCGCCGGCTATTATTTTCCACTGGAAAGTCCAGTGGCGGTCACCGGCATAGCCTATATCCGATTCCAGTTCATTGAGCCGTCCGGCATCTACTCCGGAGGCGGGTCCCTCGGCCCGCATGACTTCACAGGCAGCCCGATGGATTGTGCGGGCTGCCTCAAGATCTTCCCGTGATTCGATTCTCAGGCGCGGACATCCGTCGGCAACCCAGGCACGGGCAATGTCGTAATTGTTGTTCATAATGTCGGAAATGTTTGATTGAGGTCTTACATCATGGTTATGTTGCTCTTTATATACCCTTTTTCCACGGCTTTTATTACCAGGTCGGCCACGTTCACTGCGTTGAGTTTCTGAAAGAGGCTTTTGCGGTGGGCTTCCACGGTGTTTTCTGAGATGAACAGCGCTCCGGCGATTTCTTTCGTTGTTTTTCCGAGGGAAATATGATAGAGAATGTCAAGTTCGCGTGCCGTCGGATGAAGGGATTCGTTCTCGGCGTTTTTCAGGGCATTACGCGCTTTGGCGCAGTAATATACGTTTCCGGCGATTATTTCCGTCATGGCCGTCATAATCTCGTCGCTGTTGACTGACTTATAGATGATGGCGTTAACATTTCTGGCGGCGAGTTTGCGGAGCGTCCATATCTCGTCATGGATTGTGCTGACAATTATGTTCGCTTTCGGGCGGCGGGCACGTATCATCTCTATCAGTACGAAGCCGTCTATATCGGGTAACTCGAGGTCCACGATATAGAAGTCGTATGAACTTCCGGCGTCGATGCTGGCAATCAGGTCAGTAGCAGTACTGAATTTGTCGACATTGTCAATGCCGTTGTTGGCAAGGATGGCGTTCAGCCCTTCCCTGATGAGTTCATGGTCATCGACAACAGCTATATTCATATGAGAAAGGATGGAAATATCAGCCATTTGAGACAGTAAATTTGCTTTTGCAAAATTAGTCTGTCTACAAATATGCGTCAATTACGGGAATCCGTAGTTTTAAGGTAATATCGGTATCAATCAAAACGGTCAGGAGGGGATTGTGACTGTGAGGCGGATTTCACAGCCGCCTGAGGCGGGTCTTTCCAGCGACAGGTGGCCGCCAACAGCTGCGGCGCGGCGCCTCATCGACTGCAGACCGCCGGATACACGCGGGCCCGAAGGTACACCCCGTCCGTTATCGGCGACGGTGACAGCCAGTTGCCGATCGTGTTTGTCCAGCGAGACAGTGACCCGGTCGGCTCCGGAATGGCGCACGGCGTTCCCGATACTTTCCTGAACGATACGATATATTTCCAGGGCCATATCGTCGGGCACGGCGTTCCAGTCGGTCCCGGTGGAGGAATATTCGATTTCGGTCTTTCCGGCAGAGGCCTCCATCTGTTTTCCGATATGGTAACGGATTACTTCGTCGAGGGTGGCATAGGCAAACTCCGGCGGCATAAGCTCATGGGAAATCCGGCGGACGGAATCGCGGCACGCAGTTATCAGGCGGGTTGTCTCCTCCCCGGAGATTCCCCGCTTCATGTTCATCTGGATTGCCAGCAGGTCGTTGCAGACTCCGTCGTGGAGTTCGCGGGCCATCCTCTGGCGCTCGTTCTCAAGGCCCTCCACATATTGCTCGGTCAGTTTCCGGCCGATATCGGCACGCAGGGAGGCGAATTCCATCTCGCGCTCCAGGCGGCGCCGGCGCTGGCGGGCGGCATATATCATAAAGCCGGCGATGACGATTATCAGCACAGCCCCGAGCGCCACAAGCCACGCAAGCGTACGCGCCCTGGACGTCTCGCTCAGGGCCAGGGCCAGCTCGGCCTCCTTTGTCTCGTACCTGACCGTCAGGTCGCGGAGGCTCTCGGCTTTCTCGCGGGCATAGATGGTGTCGCGCAGTTCGGTGCTTTTCAGCAAGGTTGAATATGCCTGACGGTAATCGCCCAGGGCAGCGTATGACAGGTGCATATTGTTGTAGCAGTCCAACTGTACGAAGGGGAAGGCGTCTATGCCGTCAAGGGCGAGTATTTTGTCAAAGTATTCCAGGGCTCCACGGTTGTCGCCGTTCTTCAGGCAGATGGAACACTCGGCCTGATAGTAGACCAGACGGGCAGTCATTGCGGCAATTTTCGGCAGGAGTTCCCGGCAGATTCCGCGCCATCGTCCGGCGACAGCTTTGTCTCCCATTCTGTCGGCAAGCAGCATATTATAGGCCGCGGAGCGAAACGCGGCATCCTGGTCTCCGGCCTCGACAGCGTCGTCATAGCTGATAGTCTGGTAATGCAGAGCATCGTCGAACTTGCCGGCGCTCATCATCACCGAGCCCACGACTCCGAGCAACATACTGCGGAAGGCCGGGTCAGTGCTTTTCATGCACCAGTCGGCGGCCAGGGCGGCATTACGGACGGCGTCCTCCTTATGGGCCATGTCGAGATTGAGGACCGCCAGGTTGATATAGAGGCTGGCTATCTCCTCGATAGCCTCGGCATCGGGATTCTCGCGGAACTGCCCGGAGGTGACGATGGCCAGGGCCGCGTCATAGTTGGCCAGTGCTTCCTCTATATTGCCCGAGGAGCGGAGAAATACCCCCTGGGAGGAGTGTGTGCTGACCATAAGGGTAGGGTCGGCGGTCTTTTCGGCCAACTCGATAGCCCGGGCGCCCAGGAGGAGGGCCGAGTCAGTGCGTCCGACGCTGTGAAGGCTGTCTGCCGCGGCTTTCAACCGGGCAATCTCCAGGCGCGGATTCTCCTCAGCCCGGAGTGAGACGGTGCATATGACGGTCGCCAGTACAAGTAATGGCCGCAAGAGGTTAATTAGAACTTTCGATTCGGTCAGACAGAATCCGGAGTGTTGCATGGCAGGAAGAATTTGGTAAAAGGGTTTTGCGGCAAAGATATACAAAATCATGATTGTATGCAAACGATTCCTGTCTTCTTTCCATACATATTGTTTTCCGGGAAAAGTTTGCGGAGTTGTCTGGATGCGTAGCCGGTTTTTTTGAAGATTTTTTTGAGAGTCGGGCCAAAATATCCCTGCCGAAATGGCCTTTTTTTAACAGGAATTTACTAACTTTGCGCTTTCTTTTGAAGGGAGCGGCCCCTGTGTCTGCCCCGGTTCATAAAAGATTGTTTGATTCTAAGTTTGTAATATGGGAGGTTTTTTCGGAGCCGTTTCGGCTCAGCCGTGTGTCAACGACCTGTTTTATGGCACGGACTATAATTCTCATCTTGGCACGAAGCGTGCCGGACTTGTCACTTTCGACCCTGTCGAAGGGTTCAACAGGAAAATCCACTCGCTGGAACGGGATTATTTCCGCTCGAAATTCGAGGACGAACTCGATTCATTTGCCGGAAACCATGGGCTTGGAGTGATAAGCGACACAGACCCGCAGCCGATTATCGTAAACTCCCATCTCGGCCGCTATGCGGTTGTGACAGTGGCTAAAATCAATAATCTCCGCGAAATCGCAGCCGAACTTCTCGAACAGAAGATGCACTTCAGCGAGCTGTCAGCCAACAATATCAACCAGACAGAGGTTGTGGCCCTGCTGATAAATATGGGTAAAACTTTTGTAGACGGCATCAATCTGGTCTACCGGAAAATCCAGGGTTCCTGTTCGATGCTGATTCTGACGGAAGACGGCATCATCGCGGCACGCGACTACCTGGGCCGTACCCCGGTGATTATCGGTCATAAACCCCAGGGATACGCCGTAACCAGCGAAACTTCTGCCTTTCCCAATCTCGATTATGAGGTGGTACGCGACCTCGGACCCGGTGAGATAGTGCGCCTTACGGCCGACTCGATGGAAGTCCTCCAGGCTCCGGCCCGACACGAACAGATCTGCTCTTTCCTCTGGGTCTACTACGGATTCCCTGCCAGCGATTACCTGGGCATCAACGTAGAAGCCATGCGCGAGGAAGGAGGCCGGATGATGGGGGAAAATGACCCGACGGAAGCCGACTGCGTCTGCGGAATTCCTGACTCCGGAGTCGGACACGCATTGGGGTATGCCGACGGCCGTAAAATTCCCTATCAGCGCGCAGTCCTGAAATATACCCCGACCTGGCCCCGCTCCTTCACCCCGGGAAACCAGTCGCGCCGCGACCTCGTCGCCAAAATGAAACTGATTCCCAACCGCGCCATCCTCAACGGCAAGAGAGTAGTATTCTGTGACGACTCCATCGTCCGCGGCACCCAGCTGCGCGACAACGTGCGCACCTTCTTCGATTGCGGAGCAAAAGAAGTCCACGCCCGCATCTCATGTCCTCCCCTTGTATACGGATGCCCCTTCATCGGCTTCACCTCCTCCAAAAGCGACATGGAGCTGATCTGCCGCCAAATTATCCGCGACTTCGAAGGAGACAACCCCTCAAATCTCGACCGCTACGCTACCACCGGCACCCCCGAATACGAACGCATGGTCTGCGAGATAGCCCGTCGCCTTGGCCTGACAACCCTCAAGTTCAGCAAAATCGAAGACCTCATCGCCAGCATCGGCCTCCCCAAATGCCGCGTCTGCACCCACTGCTTCGACGGCACCGGCACCCAGCCCGACGAAGCCTACCGCGCCGACCACCCTTCCGCCCGGTAATCCCCCACACAAAACCACGCAATACGCTCCTGTCAGAGATCATCCTACATAGCGCAACCTCGGAGAGCCACTCCCCGAGGTTGCGCTAAATTTTATAAAATGTCGCACAATTAAATAACCGCAGACCGAGACATCAGTCTCTTGGCGTGACAACTATCTCCGAACAGGTGAGCCAGAAGAGGGGGAACATCAGGGAACCGGCGAAGAAGAGCCAGCCTTCGGTCACTCCGTTCAGGAGGAAGAAAATCAGCAGGGCCAGCAGCAGGGGGTATTCCGGTCTGCCGCGTCTGCGCAGGAGCTTCCTTACGGTGTCCCACATGAACCACAGGAAGGGGATGGCGGTCAGGATGCCGCCGTAGGTAAGTACCGTCAACCAGGAGGAACCGGGTTCGATTGAGCCCGGGGGGCGTTGGGTTATGGGGTCCTCGATGGGAAACTCGTTGGCGAACCCGATTCCGAGCAGGGGGGATGAGAGGAATTCGTCCGTGCGTGTCTGCCACAGCTGCCGGCGGGAATAGAACAGTGATTCGTGTTGCTGCGAGACGTTGATCTTATGGCGCAGGGCTGTCGTTGCCCCGGGAAGGCATACCGCCGTAAGAATCACCGCAAGCAGGAGCGCCGTAAGGAAGGCCGGTCTACGTGACAAATCCCTGAGTCTTTGCCGTTGGGTCAGGAGGATTGCCGCAAGGCTCAGCAGCAGACCCAGGAGCGCCATCCTCGATCCTCCGGCGACGCAGCAGACAAAGGACACCGCGGCCAGGAGCGCCATGACCAGGGCGATCCCCCGGCTTCCGGCTCTGAAGAATTTCCAGGTGGCCGCGATACATACTACCGCCGAGACCGATGACAGCAGCATCCCGTATCCGAATATTCCCGTAAATCCGAAATAGCTGAATGAGGTGTGGGTGTATGTGCCGGCAGTAACTGTCAGGTACAGCCATATCAGGAAGGAGGCACACACGCCCAGGGAGAGACCGGTAAACAGGGTGCGGGCGATTACGCGGCGTACCCGTGTTAATGCCTCCGTGCTGACAAGTGGGGAGAAACATACCAGGCCGACAGTCAGCGCGGCCATGCGCATTGCCCTTACCGGGAAATCGGGTTCAGGATGGAGAGCCAGCGACAGGAGCAGCAGGCCCAGCATCGCGGCCAGGGGGAGCGATACGGCAGGTTTTTCTGAAAGACACAGGACAGTCAGCAGGACACACAGTCCCGACAGCACGGGCAGGGGGATGCCGACTCCCGCGATGCAGCGGAGGCAGATGACCGAGGCGGTCAGCACGGCAAGCGGCAGCCGGCTACGGACGGGAAGTTTCCTGAGTGTCATCGGGTCTGTGTACGAGCCGCAGAATCATCCGGCAGGTATCGGTCTGGAACGCCACGGAAAGGCCGGTGTAGACCGTCAGGCCGATCAGTGAGCCAAGGGCTATCTGCGCCCACTCTCCGTGGATGATGAATCTCAGTGCGTACATGATTCCGGCCATGACGGCTGAGTTCAGCATGATGGGGAAGACGGCCCTGACCTGCCGGTAAAAGCCCAGGCCGATGCGTCCGCCGCCTGCAGTAGCTCCGGCGGTGTAACCGGCCAGGCTTGCGGCGAAGAGTCCGCAGCAGACGGCCGAAAGTCCCAGCGGAAGCATGGCCGCCAGCAGTGCCAGCCCGCAAAGGATATTGAAAAGCTGCAGACGCAGGTATGCCCCTCCCTGTCCCAGGATTTCGAGAATCATCAGGTTGATGGCGTTCAGGGGGAAAAGGAGGAAGGAGAGGCAGAGTATGCGCAGCAGACGGGCCGTGTAGATCCACTGGTGACCGATGAGGGCGATTGTAAGCGGTTCGGCAAGCGCCGCCAGGCCGAGCATGAGCGGGAAGATGAAGAAGGCGGCCAGTTTCATGTAGCTCCGTATCGTGGTGCGCAGGTGTTCCCGGTCGGAGCGTATGGTGCAGAAAAGGGGATATGCCGCCCGCTGGACTATGCGGGTGAGATTTTCCGAGGATATACTGCCCAGCTGGCGGGCGTTGCCGTAGCATCCCAGGGCGTATGCGGAAAAGACTTTGCCGATGGTCATGGTATAAATGCTCTGGTAGATGCTTTCGACCACGTTGCTCATAAGGAGCTTTGAGCCGAATCCGAAGAGATTCCGGAATGATGCGCGGGAAAAGACCAGTCCCGGGCGCCAGGGGGAGACGATCCAGAGGGTGATGCCTGTGGCGAGCTGGTTGGTAAGCTGGAGGCCCACCAGGGCCCATGCGCCCAGGCCGCGGTAGGCCATGTACAGCCCCGTCAGGCCCGACACCAGCGCGCCCACCAGGGTGGATTTGGCCTGGGTCTTGAAATCGAGTTCAGCCGTCAGGACGGCCCGGTGGACAACCAGGGTGGCCTGGATCACCACCGCCAGGGCCAGTACTCTGAGCAGGGCTGTCAGGCGCGGTTCACCGTAGAAACGTGAGATAAGGGGCGCTCCCGCGCAGAGAAGCCCGTAAAGCGCCGTAGCAGCTGCCAGATTGACCCAGAAGGCGGTAGAGCAGTCGGTCTCGGTACGGTTCAGTTTGCGGATGATGGCCTGCGACAGGCCCCCTTCGGCCATCAGCTGGGCGATGACGATAAAGAACCCGAGCATCCCGACCAGACCGTAGTCCGTCGGGGTCAGCGCACGGGCCATAAAGACAAACACCGCAAACTGGATCCCCTGAACCGACAGTCGCTCGAATGCGCTCCACGATATACCGCGTATAACACCACTATGCAATATAGTGTCTATTCTCAAGATTTATCTATGATAATACTCGTTCTTTTAAGTTCTGTGGCATTTTATTAGTGACGCCAAACAACCATTTTGCCAAAACCGGACTTGTCCGTAATAAGGAACTTATTAATAATGCACATCCTGTTACCATCAACGTCAATATCCCAATCACAAAAAATTCTATTACGATCTCATTATTTCCCGAAGTTAGGAATGGACGTAATTGATGAAGATCGGGCAATAAAAACGAATGTATCATGTATAAATCCAAGGTTCTACGGCCTATATATTCCATCGTATTCTGTACCCAACCCTTCTTGTTCCAAAAGGTAGCGTTATTATGAAACGCTGCAAATATTACGTATACTAATAGTAACCCTGTTAGATATAACACCCCCGTCTGGACAGGACGATAATTCCCAAATAATTGGTATTTATATAAAGAAATCAAACATAAGACAGCACCGACTATCAGCACCGTAATAGTGACCTTAGATTCAAGGAAATGTATGAATTTATCATTATACTTTTTCATTAACAAGCCTATTCCGAAAAATATATAGAACTTACTTGTAGACCCCAAGACCAAATGATACTTATCATGCAATTGAGGGCACCCCCTATTGAATAATAAAACAGCTAAAATTGACAAGATGATAGTAATACTTTCAGTTTTCCCTCCCAGCTTACAACGATTGCAACAAAATGCAATTGAAAAATAAAGTATAAACATCTCAAACAGAGATTCAGTAAACCAGAATCCACCTGGAAAACTGCACATCCCTATAACTATAATATAAAGGGCCCAAAATACAATTGTTGGGAACAGTTGCACCCGAGCTTTTGTCAATAATCTATGGGAATAAAAAGACCACGTCCAATGATGAACGGCCTTGTACGCAACATATCCCGATATAAAAAAGAACATCGGCATTCGGAAGGATATGAAAAATGCTGCAATGGCAGAATCAGAACTTCCTAATCCAATAGAAAACTGTCTTATGTGTTGAAAAACAACCAGGAGCATTGTAAACCCGCGCAGCGTATCTATATAGCGGATTCTACCCCCCCCTAAATTACTCATATTCAGTAAGTTGTAGTTTTGTGGTTAATAAAAAATAATTTGTGAATCATAGTTAACGTCCGGATTTAGGGACTGCGGGGTTGCCCTGATAGACCATATCGGACTGTAAATTTCCAGTCGCAATGGATGCTACAGTTAGGATTGCATTGCGCCCGATAGTAACTCCAGGACAAACGGTAGACTTAGCGCCGATCCATGCGCCGTCTTCCACACATATCGGTTTGACAATTAGATCAAAGGTAGGCACTTTGAAATTATGGTTGCCACAAAGGAGCATCGCCCCCTGACTGATGCAGCAATTAGAACCGATAATAATTCGTGTAAGATTGTCAATCCAGACATCTTCGCCTATCCACGTATAGTCACCAATTTCCAGAAGCCACGGATATTTTATATTTACGCCAGGTTTAATCACTACGCCTCGTCCAACTTTGGCTCCGAAGCAACGTAACAATCTGACTTTTATACTTGAGATAGGATTTAGATGACTCTTAAAAAAAATCGCATTGATAAAGTACCATAATGTTCTTTTGAACATGGTTCCTCCAGGATTATACCAGGAATTATCATATTGGCTTAAATCAGTTGTCATGGTCAGTTGACATTTAGATTGCTTCTACCCGGGAGAACCGGCCTTCTATAAGTTTTCGCAAATAGACAGCCCCAATCAGAACGACAATCAATATCGCGTACCGTAACAGAGGTTCATGTTTGAGAAAAATTGAAACCGTCATAATTACGGCCTGAGAAAGTGCCATGATCTCATATGTATTCCTTCCTATATGCAGGAAAATATTACCCAACCAGGGCATCTTGTCTAAATATACTGAGATTCCGATTATCATGGCGATGCCTCCCATGATTCCTCCAAGAATAGGCAATGTGGGCGTTATATTATTGCAGCACATATCCAGTCGCCAATAATGGGAAATATACAGAGACACCACCATTCCAAGAATGATAATGCCGAACCATGAGCGAAGGGATAAACCTGATATACAATCTTTTAACTGAAGGCTGAAATATCGGGTAATCAACATTAGAGCAGCCGCGAAAGGTACCGACGCAAGAGTCCAGGGCAATTCAATCTGGAACCAACTGAATATTGAGCCCAGTATCATCAGCCAACATCCAGACACCAAAGCCCAACGAGAAGGAATCGCCTTGCATATTATTAAAGAAAGGAAGAAGACCGGTACGAACCACAACGCTATGCCGCCCCAGCCATTATGAAGGACAGAAACTGCATATTCATAATGGCTGGTTCCTTGCGAGAATGGAATCAGGAACCAGCTTATGACCGAATATGCCAGAAAAGGGATTAGCAAAACTTTAGCCTTTCGTATGCAGAACGTTGGAAAAGCCTCTCTATCCCAGGAGGTATAAAGGGCAGAAATAAAAAAGAAAAACGGCATATGGAAAGACCAGATCCATCGCCCTATCATCGGAGGAAGGGAAGAATGGCCTACAACCATCAGACATATTACAATACCTTTCGATATGTCGACCCAGGCAGTTTTAGCTTTCATATACGAAATTTGGTCTGTCGCTCTCTCCAAGTAACCACGAATAGAATTGCAGCATTTTTCGGGCAACAATGGAAGCTTCAAATTTATTCAATACCATTTCGCGACCTTTAAGCCCCATTGTGAATAACTCCAATGGAGATTTACCGGCGATATCTTCTATCACTCCGGCTATCGATTGTGGGGAATTATCTACCCACCATCCACACCCGTAGTCATTGAGCGATTGCCAGGGAGTGCCTAAACTGGCCATCACCGGAGTTCCGGCCAACAACGCCTCAGGAACAATCATGCCAAAATTTTCCATGTCGCTGGGAACGAATAGCGCCGACAAACGGCTTAATTGTTCGAATTTTTCCCGCCCGCTGACAAATCCTAGGAACTCTACTCGCTCATTAATCCCCAACCGTAATGTTTCTTCCATAAGGAATTTACGATATTCTACATCGCCATCACCAAGCAACACAACTTGTAAATCTCTGACAGAAGATTGTGCTACTCCCCTAAGAAGATTCTCGATTCGTTTTATAGGATGTAATCGCCCTAAAAATCCCAGCCTTATTTCTGGATGCTGGACATAATGCCGTTTACGGTTCTCCACAAGTTCTGCGACATATTCAGGAACTTTTACAGGGTTGCCAATCACAGCTACCGGTCCGGCGTATCCCAACTCTCTCAGATGGCTCATCTCTGTCTCACAAGTGGCATGAAAACCACTGGCTTTTTGGATATCTTCCGCAAACCAAAATTTCAGCATAGGCCATTTTTTCCAATAACTGATTTTCAAGGCAGTGGGATATAACATCCCGTGAGGTGTCACAACATATGGTTTTCCACTTTTACGTGCGTACCGGGCGGTTGCATGACATATGTGCTGCCACATACCATTGACATGATACAGATCATAACAACCATGTTTCAATTCTCTCCTTACATTCCAGGAGAAATTCATCGGACCAAGTCCGTCATTGGAGAACGTCCTCATCCATATCTCTCCCTTTCCAAGAAGTTTATCCTGAGGATTCTTCAGGGTAGGCGTCAGCATTTCAACAGTATGCCTTTTTCCCTGGATTGCAGTAAGCAATTCATACGTACAGGTCGCAATACCGCCGTATCTGATTCCCATCCCCTCAATTGTATGCAATATCCTCATATTAGCTTAATTATTTAAAGCTTTAATATACGCATTTATCTGAGATTCCCTCCTGGCGTCGAAATCAATTGCAGCCGTAGCTTCAACAAACTTGTTATAATTGGATTGTATTTGCTCAATCGCGTTCTGAAGGCTCGAAACTGAATTGTGCTTAAAGGTCAAACCGGCACCTGTTGCCACCGCCATATCAGGGCCAGATCCGACAACATCACTTACTATAACAGGTACTCCTCGCGACATCGCCTCTTCAACCACCAATCCCCACGTTTCTGAATAAGATGGGAGAATAAACACATCATGTTGTTTATAAATCTCTCCAAGATTTTTATTCTCTATAAAACCAAGGAAAGTAATATTAGGATTTGCCCTGGATTTCAAATCATTCTCCAGTTCTCCTGATCCGGCTATCGTAAGAGGAAGGCCATTGCGATTAAAACATTCGATAAGGATCTCAAGGTTTTTGACCGCAGTTAGTCTTCCAACATACAGAAATTTCGGACCATTGGTGATGACGCGGTGTATCCGCTGCTTCACGGGTAACTTGTCTTCCGTATGATCAGTATTAATGATACCGACAGAACCGGTAATGAACTGAGGTCCTTTGAAACCCATATATTCAAGCAGTTCACGATGGGGAGTGCCGGAAGGAAGGGCTGCACTCATTCTATGTATCAGACGCCGTTTGATGCAGCCTTTCAATCCAGTCACATCCACCTCGAATCTCGAGGATTCACAAATCATTACGTTTTTCTTCCTGGGAGAAAAAAAGCTGTATAAGTTATATTCGGTCGACATCCACCCGGAAAAAATGACCTTACGCGCTTCTATCGATGACATCAAGTGCAGCAATCGTTTATATATAGTCAATTTCGGTCTCTGCCAATAATCACCTTCAAAGAGGAAACGCCAGTCAAAAGACCAATCGGAATCCTGATCCAGTCGGGAATTGACCGCCTCGCTACCATAGCCATTGAACACTATCAGCAAACGAATTCCACGGCGGGAAAGCGCTTCACATAGATTTAGCTTGTAAAATGAAGGCGTATTTGTCAGATATACTATATCGTAGTTTTTCTTCATCTTATGGTCATCTTCCTCCCGTGAGGTATTTATATATTGTGGAACTGAGGTTGCTGTGTCTGTTCAATCTTTGCCACCATCGAGCTATTATGACCAGCACACAACAAGTGATCAACGCCGGGAAGAAATATGCGAATCCCTCCAATACGCTATGGCCTTTGACAATCGGAAACAGGATGGTAGCTATTATCGTCAGGAACGGGACATGGGCACAATACAGAAAAAACGTCTGTTCTGTAAGGTAACCCGGGATATGTCTGTGTATCCCGATTATGTCGTAGGTATTCCAGATTCCTATCACTCCCAGCAAAATCACCGGAAATGCATACCACCGGTCAGCCGTTGTAAACATACCGTTTGATATCAGCCACGCCGTAATTCCTATATAGCCAATCAGCATAACCACTCCAATCCATTTTTGTCTCAGTTCCAGGAGATCTCTTTTAGAAAATGCGAAATAACTTCCTAAAGAGAACCATGTCAAGGGCCATGACAGCCAGGGTATAATTTTCAGTAATCCGCAGATGACGATTACAATTAGGAGAAACACCAATGGATGTTTCCTTTGACACAGAAAAATCAAAGGACTTAACGCTACTAATCCCAACAAGTCCCTGACATACCAGAGATGAAAAGCATAAGGAAGAGGTCCAAAAAATGTGTGATATATAAAGTCAATAATGTCACCTTCGTTTAGGGCCGCAAAATATTCCCTGTTTGGTTCTTTAAAAAAAGATGCAATCCAAATTTGCAGCAGAAACAGCAAGCACCAGAGTATATAGGGAATCCCTAATGTCCTGATTCTTTTTTTTATTCCTATAGATACATTCTTGATACTATCTTTTGACATAAAAAAAAGATATCCAGAAATTATAAAAAAGAAAGGTACGGCAAAATTTGAAACAGTATGGATTAAATGCTGCATGAAGCAAACCCATGACAATCTATTACTATCCTGGGGTAAGGTATGAATAAAAAAGACAGCGATAATAGCGATAAATGAGATGTTCCTGATTTTCTGACTTTGATAATCTGTCATATTCTCTTATCTTCTTTTCCTGATGAATTTCTGATATATCCAGATAAGGAAAAATACTTGTAAAATAAGACCGTAGGCAAGTGTGATATTAGCTTCTACAATGAACAATTTCGGCATAACGAACAGCAGGAACAACAAGTTGATATCCCCCCGTCCGTTATTGAATTTAGCGCACACATACGCAAGCAGCCATCCCTGGAAGAAAGACAGGACCACCATACCAAGCCAGCCGAAATCCGCAAAAAATTCCACTAACATCGGAAAATTGATGCTGGCTTTCCATGACTTATCTTTAATCTGATAATATTCAGCCCATTCTGTACCCATATTTTGGGAAGGACGCATCGGCAACATAAAGCGAGGGATGACCAGCGTAGGAAGCCACACGAAAGTTTTCCCGTAATTATAGGGATAATCCAAATCAAGATGACAATGGACCACGGTAGCAAGATATGAGACCCCTTCAAAGCGATTGTTTATGTTAGATTCTTCTTCAGATTCTGTAAGTCGTTTTAAATTTCTGTCTTGATCAAAATTCACATATTCATTTTCAAGAATCGCAAGACCTATCGCCATTCTTTCTGCTCCGGTACTATACAATCCTTCCGATCGGTATTCATGACGGCTGAGATATATAGGTAAGAGCAAAACAGCGATTACAACCGTAGCCACGACAGGGATTTTTTTCTTCTCTACCACATATACGGCCAATGGTGCCATCAGAAGTAAAATGGAGTATATGAACAAGGTCCCACCAATAAAACAAATAAAATTATAAATCAAATATGCTGCAATCAAGACTATCAGAAAAATATTACGACCTCCCCGGATATAATATAAGGAAAACAGACACAGAACGGCAGTCGGCAACATGGTATCCAGCATATCCAGAAAAGAAATCACTATTCCGACTTGGCTTAATATAAATTCCAGCCCACTGATACCGACTCCTCCAATTACAGCTACGGCCGTATAAATGGTAAGAGTTTTCTGGCTTACTTTCTCTTCTTTAAAAAATGGTTTAACCGTTTTACGTCGATGGACAAAGGAAAGGAATCCGAAATAGAGCGCCCATACCGATAATGCGGAAAAAACGGCTATCAGCGGAATATGCTCATCCCGGATAACTCTGTGAAATGCCACAATACGGTCCTCCCATAAAAATGGACTCAGGAACATATTCCAGGTCTCATAAATAACGACGAAAAAAACTCCGGTCTGCAAGTCTTTCACTTTTATCAGACGTAATCCGGTAGCAATGACAGGAATCAGAGCAAGGTTGCAGGCTCCCTGCGGCATACTGCCATACGCCCCCTCTTTCTGAAAGAAAGTATAAATGAAAACAATCAATGCTGAAATGGCCAGCTGTATCAATACCTGCATCGTATTTCTATATTAAAGACCCATGTATTTTTTATAAAAATCCTCATAGAGCCGGCCGACATGAGAACGACCGTATTTCTTTACATTCCGGAAGCCTTCCTGAACCAGCCGAGTTCTTAGTTCCTTATCCTGACACAGCCGGATGATGCCATCCCTTATACCGCTTACATCCTCAGGTGCATACAACAAGGCTCCCTTATCCGCTACAGTCCGCGTAGGTTCTTCGTTACTTGTCAGCACCGGGCGTCCCATTGTCTGCGCTTCCAGAATTGGAAGTCCGAATCCTTCTGAACGGGAAACGAAAAACAAAATATCACATTGGCGATATTTTTCCACGACTTCACTGTCTGATAACCCACTGGATATATTATACTTAACGCTTAATTCTTCCATCCTGCGGATAAGTTCGGACTGTGGACGGCCTATAATTTCCAGATGACATTGCAATCCTGCGACACTCTCAATCAATGTGTCCAGGTTCTTATGCCAGCCAGTTCCGATTTGAAGAATTACCGGACAATCTTCATTAAAATCTTTTGCGACCGGCGTCATGTCGAGTACCAGGGG
Organism: uncultured Muribaculaceae bacterium; assembly: GCA_910584365.1. Taxonomy (GTDB): domain Bacteria; phylum Bacteroidota; class Bacteroidia; order Bacteroidales; family Muribaculaceae; genus UBA7173. Next base: position 43,986 of record CAJUAF010000006.1, read on the forward strand.
GTTTGTGATGACCTCGATTTTCGCAGGATCAATGCCCAGTATATTTATCAGGTCCCCCTTAGTGAGTTCGCTCACACACGTGATTTTTTTCAGGAATTTTGCTGCCAAAACAAACGACAGGAAAACGAACAGCCGTCGTTTCAGAGTTTTCGGGTTGTTCTTGTACATTCCAATATCGTGAATTGTCATAGTTGTTCGTTTCCACGGGAAAAACAACCAAAGATAATTCACATCGCCAGTGATATGATACACATCGAACTTCTCCTTGCGTAAGCGCCATATCTCCCGGAAGGTTCGTTTCCAGGAAACCGGCTTATACCATTTAAAAATTGTATAACCCCGTTTTTCAATTTCTCCGGAAACGGCATCGAAGACAAGTTCTATGCTTGTCTCATTTTTCTCTTTTTCCCGGAAAATATAGCAGATTCGTCGCATGAGTTATTTAGTCAGGAAAAGTCGGAACAGATTATCTTTTAGGTGGCATGGAGCATGGAGAAGTACTGTACGCAATCCTTTACCAACCATACTTTGGGGGAGAAAAGATTTTTTTAGTATCTTTCGATCGGCTGCCAGCCGTTTCAGGAATTTCCGTCTCTCACTTGCCGGCAAACGGTTTTTATATATACATCCGAGCAATAATGCCACGCTTCCGGTAACTGAAAAATAATCTATCTTCCGAATCACAGATTCCGAAGTAATATGGCATTGAGATTTGAGGGCCTCACATACCTTGAGAATCTTATCATAACGGATATACATCTCATCGGCAGGATGAAGTTGCCGGGACAAACCGGTAACGCCCTCCGTCCATATATAGTTATATAATGTTCCGCTATAAGTATGAATAGCTTTTGTTCTGAGCAAATAAGTCAGATAGAACAGGTGGTCTTCGCTTAAATGGAACTCTGTCGTAAAACGTATATTGTTTTCCCGGATAGCTAACAGGTCGTACAACTTACCTACAACCTGACCATATTCAAAGACCTTATCCTTGGAAAACGCCTGTTCGACGCAATTATGTCCACAATAATCCGCACTGCGCAAATCAATACATTCTCCTAAGGATTCTTTATGCTCATTAACCCTGCGATAACCTTGTATAATTATGCTATAATTTTCGTGAACATATTCTCCGATATGAAAATTTTCCAAATAGCCGGGTTCTATGTCATCGTCTGCATCTATAAATGTCACCCATTTTGTGTTACAATGATCCAGGCCAAAATTACGGGCACTCCCTGCTCCGTGGTTAGGTGTATGGAATACACGGATCCTGGAATCCCCGGCAGCTAATCTGTCGCAGATCTCTCCACTGCGATCCGGGCTTCCGTCATCAACCAGAATCAGTTCCCAGTTTTGCCAAGTCTGGCTAAATATGGACTCCACACATCGGCTAATTGTTGCCTCTGCCTTAAAGACCGGTATAACTATGGATATAGTCTGATTATCCATTAAGTACGTGTTCAAGAATCATCCGGATTCTCCCTTCATAGGAGTAATCCGAAGCCATACAACGTTCATGACCCGCCTGCGCTATCCGGCGACGCAATTCCTCATGTTCAAGATAATATTGGCATTTTTCAAGCAATTCTTCATTATTCGAAAAGAAAACCGCTTCCTCATCTTCCCTGAACATTGCCTGATGCTCCGTAGTACGTTCTGCAAGCATAAAAGACCCGCAGGCAGGAATTTCCACGCTGCGTGTCGTCTGTAGATCTTTATTGACCTTCCTCAGGAAACAAAGAGATATCCGGCTTCCGGACAATGCCTTACAGTAATCTTCATTCATTAGTTCAGTGCCACGGAACGCGAGATTGGGATGACTGTCACAAAACTCACGCCATAGCTGGCTTCCCCAAATGTCGACCTTGATTCCATGTTCTGCAAGAAACATTATGGACTCTACACGCTCTCGCTCAAAAGCCCCGATAAAACTGACATCACAATGGAACCGTTTCTGCTCGTCAGCCGTTAAATTATACGGGCGGTGAAAATCCCGCTGAAATGCGTTTCCGATGTAATAGACATCTCGACATCCAAGCTGTTTCATATCATCGACAGCATAGGATTTTGTCGTCACATAACAATCATAGAACGGCAACGACTCCAGAAACTGTCGCGATTGATTATGGCGCCCGACCATCCAGTCAGGAGAATAACCGATTATCTTCGCCTGGGGTTGACAACGTCTGATTTCTTTGAATGTATTTTCCCTTACAATGATCCCTTTGTCAATCCAGACAATATCATATTTAATTTCCTTGTTCCGAACAAACCGAACTATTTCTTCATTGGCGCCGGCGAGATCTGGCAATCCAATGTTCAAACCCATCCGGAAAAGCCGGTTACATATCCGATAATACAGATTATATGGCTGTCGGGTTGTGTCCACATGGTCAACACTGCCGAACGACTGCAATACATTATCCCTCAGTATACAGGTATTGCTATCCCCCAGCCCGGAAAACCCGCCAATCGAAAGAATACGCATTGTTTTCATCTGTTAAGGATCAGTTTACGTAACCTTAGGAAATTCTCAAGCCCAATCACTCTTGAAATCTGCCGGCACCTATGCGTACCAGAGGGCAACGGTTTCATATTCATATCAAGAATCTCTCTTTTGGCCTCCTGACACAAATCCGAATATCTGCCATAATACAAATACATGAACAGGCTGAAATTCCGAGTCAGAGCTTCCCGGACTCTTGCAGAATCCTCATAAGCCAAAGCATTGATTTTATAGGATCGAAAACTGCATAATAACGCTTCTATTTTCGATTTTCCGCTTTCTTTGCTCACACTATTATACTCTCCAGAACGGTAATAAACTTGCCCCTCCGGACAATAGATGACCTGCGATGCATTCAACAATACTCTGGCGAAATACTCTCCGTCTTGATTCTTAGCCAATCCAGGCATCCATGGTCCTGCTTTAACAGCAAGTTTCCGAGACAGCATATAACAAGCCGTCTCGAACATCTCCGAGTTTGTCCATAGATCAAGCAATAGGTCAATACCTCGGTCATAGGAATGATAGACATTAAGGATGGGGAATTCAGCTTCAACTTTATCCTTATAAAATCTGTCCCATGGACAAGTCACAACGGCATTCTCCCCACCACTCCGCTCCAGGATCTTTATCTGGGTCTCTACCTTGTTTTTAGAAATAATATTGTCTGCATCGAGAAACATTACATACTCCCCGGTTGACTTATCCAATGCCAAATTGCGGGCCACGCATGCTCCGGCGTTCTCTGTATGGAATACCTTTACTCTCGCATCCGATTCAAATTCTTTCGCCACAAACAACGAACCGTCTTTAGAACCGTCGTCAACAACAATAATCTCAATTTCACGATATGTCTGCGTCACGCAACTCTCAAGAGTCTCCCTCACAAACGCCTCCGCGTTATACATCGGAATCAATATCGAAACTCGTTTCATACTTTGCCTATCTTGGAGACGAAATAGTCCATTTAGCAGAATAATAAACAGATAATAACCTAATAACCCTATTAAATCCGATTCTATTCAGATAAATCATTTTACGATCATATGCAAAATTTTCAGTTTTTGAAAGATTGGCAATATCCTCAGAAACATCAAACTCTTTTCCAAACATTCCTTTAAAAGATGCGACAAGTTTCAACAACCATAAAGTGAACGACCTTTTCTTAACAGCATCATCCGAATAACGATACAAGCTCTGGTGAATACGACAGAAAGCCTTGATCTTATCTTGCATTTTTTTAGCTGAAGGCCGTGAATTTGTAGTTGAACCATCTCTCTCATAATTGCCATATAACCCCTTATCAATCACGGCGATTCGATTAGTTATTTCAAATAACTCACAAAACATGAATGTATCCTCATATACCATTCCTTCGGGAAAACGCACCTCTCTGAAAAGTACGCTTCTGAATATTTTTCCCCACGGCGCTGTTTTCAGCAGAATAGGTGTTTCTGCAACAGAATTAACAATATCAGTAGATTCTATAAAATCTTTTTTTGAAGACAGGACTGCATTAAGTTTCTTAGGAGGCACAATTATCCCTCTTTTATTAAATCTTACATAAGGAAATTGTACTACATCAACCTCGTTATGAGAATCCAGATAGGCTATCGCTACTTCAAACGTATTATAATCTAAAAAAGCATCATCCGCATCTATGAAAGTTACATATTCGCCCCTTACAGTCTGCAATGCAAAATTTCGGGCTGCTCCCTGACCACGATTCTTTTGTCGTAAGATCTTGACTCTGGAATCCTTTTCAGAATATGCCTTACATTTTTCCCATGTATTATCAGTTGAACCATCATCAATGATAATCAGTTCCCAATTCGTCATGGTTTGTTGAAGAACTGAATTAAAAGCCCTGTCTAAAAAATCAGCGACATTATAACAAGGCATTATGATCGAAAGTACAAACCTCATCTCAAACTGCGCCTAATATTATTCATTGCAACTAAGAAACGCCGGAAAAACTGATTATTATAATAATTAATAATCAGTTTTTCTTTCCAGGAAAAGTAATCTCCCAATATCCTCCCACGGATTTTGCATAAATTACCCTCTATAAATTTTAATTGTAATGATTGCGGAGACTGATAAAGGACTCGCTGCCATAAATTAATAATATCGCGCATAATTCTACTGCTCACAAGAGATTGATAAAATGGCAATTCGACAGTTTTCTCAATCATATAGGAATGAATCGCAATATTCGAGTCTATTGCATCTTCCGATATTCGTTTCATGATAGAACATGGAGTGTCCCTGTAACCGTATAATATATTATCAATAAACGCTATCTTTGTATATTGATTGTATGTATCAAAATAGAAATACGTCTCCTCATATAATCTTCCTCCAGGAAACTGGAAACCCTCCCAAAGCTTAAATCTGAACAGCTTTACACATAATGATATTTGCAATCTCTTGGTGGCAAAACGTCTAAAAAAATCAGCTTTATCCCCATAAACTGGGTTTAAATTATTAGATACATCTTGAAAATCAATGCCACGTTCAGTTAAAACCTAGTCAAATTACATTCTACAATATCACAATCCCCCTTTATTGCTATAGACAATAACGTTTCTACAAATTTAGGATGAATAACGTCATCAGAATCAATCCATGAAATATATTCTCCTCTTACTTTAGAAAGGCCCACATTTCTTGCATTACCAACACCTTTATTCTGGCTCAATGCTATATACTCTATACGTTTATCTCGTTCAGCGTAATCTTTTATTATTTCTAAGCTTCTGTCTGGAGAAGCATCGTCTATACATATTATCTGCAGATTATCATAAGTTTGTCCAAGAATAGAGTCCAAACATTCTCCAAGATATTTTTCCACATTATATACCGGGACAATCACCGATACTAATGGATGCTTTTTATTTAAAATTTTCATGCAATCGATAATAATCTGTCTACGATTCATATTTTAATTTCACTAACCCCTGAGCAATTTGCTTGTAATCGCACCAACTATTATTGAAATACATTTTTTAGGCGAAAACCGGATTAAATCATAGCAAAACAACCAGTTCTCAGGAAACTTATACCAAATATGTTTAATTGCCCATAATAGATACGCTGCGGTAAAGTGATTCACATCAAATTCTTTATATTTGGGACCTAACATATTCGACAGAAATATACGATTTTTGAAATGACGATATGGATTTCTCCGTATAGTGGTCGTTGCCCCGGAAATCAATCTACGATACCCAGCAACAATCGCATTCATACCATATATTTTTCCTAAAGTAGATGCCGCCATAAACAATGTCAGATCTCCGAAAACAGGATTTTTAATTTTTCGGCAGCTCTGATAAAACTCCGTATTATATACATCCTTTCTAAACAATACGGTTGGAGTAGTTATACGCCATTCTGTATATATCTCATATGGGGGATATTCTCTATTCACCAAAGGTAAGGACTCATTTGACAGTCCGCTATCATAATGCAGTCTCACATTGGCGAATACCATAGAGAAATCCGGATGTGATTCCAAAAAATCTACCTGCTTCTGAAGCTTCAAGGGATCTGTCCAATAATCATCGCCTTCACAGATAGCGATATACTTACCTTTTGCACGGGGAAAATTCCATACCGCAGATCCATGAGGCTTTCCGTTCTGGTATTGATTCTCTTCCTCGTATAATGGTTTTATGATATCAGGATATTTAGTTGCATATTCCCGGATTATATCATCTGTTCCATCAGTGGAGCAATCATCGTGAATAAGTACCTCGAAACGAAAATTAGTCTGCTGCATTATAAATCCGTCTAATGCCTGACGAATATATGGAGCATGATTATATGTTATACATGAGATAGAAACAACTATCTCATTTTTATTCTGTTCTTTCTCGGTCATAATTCACTTACTATGAAATCGTCTCCGTTGCCCCAAAGCAGCTGAAACGGTTCTTCATGCATTGTCATCTTCATATCCAAGCATGCAGCTTCCCAGCTATACTTAGGACTCCACCCCATTTCGGAGATTGCCTTGCCCATTAAAAGTAAATTTTGAGGAGTATCAGGTTTCTCAGGTGCAAATGATATTGAGGTAGAATCATTCTCCGGTGAAAAAACTTTCACCAAAGTTGTAATCTGTTCCTCCAATGTGTAGGGTCGATCTCCAGGCAGATTAATAATCCCCTCGACATCCGTTTGCAACGCCAATCTGATTGCCTCTACAAAATCTTTGATATATAGAAGTTCTTTCTTCCTATTTTTATCGCCCCATATTTCAACTGGCCGGCCAAGTTGCGCTTGCATTACGATTTTCCGCCAGGGTAATATTTTCTTCACTCCGTCAAGATAATAGTAAGGATTGGGGGTGTAACCATAGACTGTCAAATGCCGGAATATGCAACTCGAAATTCCATGCGCATACTTATAGTGTTCCAATATATCTGTTGCACAGTTTTTCGCTATTGCATATACCCCGTGGTCACCACCATTTTTAGGGAATGAGCGGGACGAATTTTCGGGGACAGGTATACCTGAGCCAAAGAAAGAACATACATCTGATGGAGTTGTATTAAAAATCACCCTTTTGCAATGGGTCTTAGTAAGCCACTCACACAAGTTTACCATCCCGACTATGATACTTTTGACATAAGGCATCGGACTCTTATCAGCGTGGGCCGGCATAGTACCTGCCAGATGGACAACTGCATCTATGTCCTGCGGCAATTTCTCATAACTGTAAGAATCCTCCAAGGAGAATCCTCCGATATAAGAGATGCCCTTAGTTGCAAAGAAGCCGTTATCGGAATTGCGGTGTCCAACTGCAATAACTTGGTATCCGGATTCTTTAAGATGGACAGCACTATTCGCGCCAAGATGGCCGGTTGCGCCCAATACAAGAATTTTCTGTCGCATATCTGTCATTTGCAAATTATTTTCATTTTAAAATCATGACACAACAACATTTATATGATCGCCAATTAGATTTACGAAATTCCATAATGTTTCTCGATTCTGAAAATGCAAAAACACGATGCCAATAGCTTTTCCTGCACCATCAAATACTTCGATGCTCTCTCCAGGTTGTCTGTATAATACTACCCGATAAATATGCTCCTGAGCAAGCTCGGAAAAGAATATTGATTCTAATTTTCCCTTTTTAGCACTATGCAATACATAAGTCATATAACAACCCTGAGGTTGAGATGGAGTCAAACAAGCTTTCTCCCCCATCGCAACCTTTACATTTGCCATGGGTAAATCTACGCTGAATGCATCCGACAACTGAATAGGAATCATATTCCCCCCGGCACGTGGGCCAAGTTCAAGAAAATGCACCTTATTCTTTTTGTCTATTATAATTTCAATATTGAACTCTCCAAAACGCACATCCAGCATCTTGATTAGTCTGATAAGTTCCTTATGGACTGCCGTTGTTTGTTCCTCAGACAAACCAGACGGCCACTTTTCCCCAGCCGGAAGCAATGATGTTCCATTTTGATCTCGGATACACGACATCTCCCCGAACAACCTTATTTCTCCATCCTCCACAAATATGTCCCCACCAATGACTTCGGGAAAACCGTATTCGATATATTCTTCCGCAATCAATACGCCATTACGCGAATATTCACCGGCAGCCTTGACAGCCTGACGCAGTCTCCGGATTGTCGCAAGTTTCGTAACTCCTTTCGAACCGGATGAATCTGTCGGCTTTATCACTATCGGGAACCGAAGAGTTTCAATCTTGCTCTTTAATTCAGAGGTATCTGTATCTTTGGAGAATGAAACATAGTTAGGATAAGCAAATCCGTTTTCTTTAAGGAAGCTGCGGAATTTATGCTTTACGCCCAATATTTCCACACATTGTACTGAATTGGTTGGTAATCTAAGTTTATCTGCAACAATTGCAGCAGGCAATGCCGCCGGATCTGATGCATAAGCCAATACTCCGTCTATATTCTCTTCTTTAGCGACTTTCAGTAGCGCCTCAACATCGGTCGTTGAAACTTGATAAAATTTATCCGCCACAAATTGCCCAGGATTATCCTGAAGATAATCACAGAGAACTGTATAAAATCCAGCCTGCTTTGCAGCCTCGATAGCAACAACTTGCTGACGAGAGCCCCCAAGCAACATTATTTTTTTCTGTCGGGAAAAAGTCATTTGAGTATTTATCTTAACATTCTTGCCTTAGAACCATCCCCGGTCATCGGTAATAAATCATAACGTTTGATTATCACACCAGCCAGTGCCGGATAATGCGATGAAAAACTAGCAATTGGCGTTACGAAATTAGCATTATGTTTATATATCAGCATTGTTTTATTTGTTTTGCGTCAATAACTTGATGAAAACACAAAAGATCAAGAGTTTCATAAAAAGATTTTGGCCCGCATAAGTTGCGCACTCGCTATCTAAGTCTTACTCAGTTACATAAGAGGCAGCAAAAGGAGAACGGCATCGGATTACTTTCGTCAGGACACGTATGTACCAGGGTTCCAGGAATCGGCTTCTAAGCCAGTCAATAATAGCCGAACAAATAAAAATAGTGAGGACACAAATGGTGGCATAGAAAATTGTGAACCAGAGGACTGAGGAGAAGTGCCCCGTACAGTCTACGGTTTCCATCCAAAGCAAATGACGCATGGCGTTCGAATTGGCATATATAAGGAGTACTCCGAATGTAGTTCCACCTACAAGATTTATCAGTAGGTGAGGGGCCATAGGAATCCCTTTGAACCACATGAAAGAGGTTACTGCAATGATTAGTGAAAGGACTTTGTTGCTGTCCGAGATAAAGAAGTAATAATCTTCAGATACTGTATACGCGGCTTTATTCATTCCATACAAATCTAATATGTACGCTGATCCAAGTATAAAACATCCAGCTGCTAGACCTCCCCACATCTTATGAGATATGTTGCATCCGAAATCGTAACGCCGGATATAAGCGCCTATGATATATATCACGCAAAACCAGAAAACATAGCTGAACGAAACCGGAATTCTGAAAGTCGGCAATATGGAAAATACTATGACCAGCAATAGAATCAATCGCTTATTCATACGTCTGTCAATGTTCGGAATCAATATGTTAAGAAACGGAATCAAGAGGAAAAACACCAGGAAACAACTTGTGAAACCATCAGCCACACTTCTGACTGGCCATAGACATTTCAGGATTCCCCAACCTGAGAAAGTTTCATGTCCAGTTATACAGAATATCTCGAAAATTATAAGAGTATAGAAAGCAATCTGGATGTAAAGTTTCAATAATTTCTCCCATTTTATCTTGGACTGGCACATAAAATAGCTGGTGATCAGCACAAAATAGTTGATTCCTGTCTTCCCCCACGCACCGAAAAGGAGCATCGCAGCCGAAACTGACGAAAAATCTGAATGTCGAAGGACCTCAAATAGACCGGAATTCACCACGTAGTGATGCGCGATAATAAGAATCATATCGATAATTCTGTATAACTCCAGATTCGAACTGCGCGTTTTCTTGAGATGCGCAGTAAGCCCCTGATAAGCAACACAGAAAACAAAAGCCTGTATTACAACTACTTGGATAAGATGCAGCTAATTACACATTTGATATCATCTTTAGATAAGACGTGGTGCATGGGAAGACAGATAACCGTGGAGGCCATCCGGTGGGCGTTCGGAAGATTCGAGGGAGCCGAAGACGGCAGCCCGCGGTAGGGGGTGAATTCCGAAATCAGGGGATAGAAGTAGCGGCGGCCAAGCACTCCGGCATCCCGCATTTTGAAGTATAGTTCATCCCTAGTCATGCCATACTTTTCGGCATCCACGAAGATAGGAAAATATGAATAATTGTGGCGTACACCAGGCATATCATCAAAGAATGTAATTCCAGGGACATCCCGTAATGCTTTCCGGTAGCGGACGGCTACACGACGGCGTGCAGCAATTGCAGCATCTACCTGACGCAGATTCAGCAATCCGTATGCCGAGCGCATTTCATCCACTTTGGAATTGATACCTGGAGCTACGACCTCTGTTTCCCCGGCAAATCCGAAATTCTTCAGATAATCAATGCGCTGCTTGGTCTTGGCATCATGCATTACCATCGCCCCTCCTTCAATAGTGTTATAGACTTTAGTGGCGTGGAACGATAATGTCGACATATCACCAGCCTCAAGAATACTCTTACCGTTGACCTCAACTCCAAAAGCATGAGCCGCATCATATATTACCCTGAGTCCGTATTTATCTGCAATTGCCTGGATAGCATCAGTATCACATGGTTTCCCATAAACATGAACAGGCATTATCGCCGTAGTTTTTGGAGTGATGGCAGCTTCTATGCAATGAGGGTCTATATTGCCCGTCGATGGATCAATATCAACGAAGACAGGCTTTATCCCGTTCCACCACAAGGCGTGCGTGGTGGCAACAAAACTATATGGCGTGGTGATTACCTCTCCCGTAATTCTCAACGCCTGGAGAGCTGTAATCAGCGGTAGCGTACCATTCGTAAACAAGCTGACATACGGAACTTTAAGATACTCGGCCAGGGCTTCTTCAAGTCTCTTATGAAACGAGCCGTTATTCGTAATCCACTTGCTGTTCCAGATTTCTGACAACAATGCGTGAAATTCGTTAAGATCAGGCAGCAGAGGAGAGGTTACCGTTATAGTATTCATCTTGATAAAGTTTGTTCAAAATTTAGCAGCACGTTATTTGCGGATATTTTTCAGTTCCGTAACTTCAGGAAACTTAAAAATCAGTGCGCCTCCTATGTAAATTATAGCACCGGTACATACCGCACACACCAGCGAAACAATGTCATTTCCCATATAGGAAGCCACAATGCGTGCGCCTGCGTACATTATTCCGCAAAGGACCAGCGTAGGTAAGAAATCTCTGAGTTGAGTAATGATAGTCATACCCAAAAATTTTCCTATATAATATGTATTCCAAATCAAACTTATGAGTGAACTTACGACAAGTCCCCAGCACATTGCTTCCAATCCTAAAGGTACAGTCGCGCACATGATTATCACTCCCTGAATTTTTTTTATTACTTCGAGCCTCAGGAACAAGTCGCTGCGGCCTTTTACAATCAGATAGTTCAGGTTAATGGCATGGATAGGATACCACATACGTCCGAAGGCAAGTATCGACAACAACGTAGCGGCGTAAATCCATGTTTTGGTAAACATTACATTAATCAACGGATAAGCCACAGCACCAGCGCCTAAACAAAGCGGAAAGATAACAAAAGCCGCCAGCTTCAAAGTCCTTCGGTACCCATTCTTCAAAGCCTCATCATTATCTTGAAGTTTACACAGAGTAGGATAGGTCACAGACTGGAGAATTCCCGTAGGAAGCGACGATGTAATCTGGGTAATAGCCGACCCTCGGTTATAAAAAGCCAGGTCCGAAGCTTTATATACTTTACCTATTACAATCGAATAAATATTGTTGTAAATGGTATCCAGCAAAGATGAAGCCAGCAATTTTGAACCAAAACCGAAAAACTCCCGTAAACTTTCCCGCGAGAAAACGAATGACGGACGCCATCTCACCTTGTACCACAGACAGACAGACCCGATAAACGTGAAGGTAAGCATCTGGGCAACCAGTGCCCATACCTCAAACCCCATGTATGCCATACAGACTCCGACTATTCCGGAGATAATCAGTGCCAGGATTTTGAATTTCGTCATAGCCTTGAAATCCATTTCAATAGTCAGCAAGGTTCCGTGGACACCGACGAAAGAGGAAATCACAATACACAGGGAAGTAACCCGCAGGATAGAACACAATTGCGGCATCCCATAAAATTTAGCTACTAAAGGCGCCCCGACGAATAATATTATATAACAAACAAGCGATACTATAATATTGTACCAATAAACAGTACTGCAGTCTTCCTGAGTACGATTATTCTTCCGCATTAATGCTGAAGAAAATCCTGAATTCACAAAGACATCCGCAACTGCGGTAAAAACAGCCAGCATCGCAATCATACCATACTGATCAGGCATAATCAGGCGAGCCAATATCATCGATAGTCCCAGCTGGATGATCTGATTGGCGCCCTGCTCTCCGATACGCCATAAAACGCCATTAACAGCTTTTTTCTTTAATGATTGATCAGGTGTCATCAATGGGAAATAGGAGCGCGATAATCGCGCGGGTAGAGGTGTGCCGCGGTTGATTAGCGGCAGTGCTGGAGGCTGGAGGTGGGGATGTCGAGGGTGATGGAGAGGAGGTTGGCCAGGCGCAGGGAGATGCGCGACATATCGGTCGGGCCGGAAACCGTAAGAGGTGTGGTGGTTGGGGTGGTTAAGGTGGTTGGAGTAGATGAGGTTAAAGGAATATCGGAAGAGAGCGGAGTGGCACTGTCAGTGACTCCCGCATGAGGGAGGGTAGCCTGGGAGGCGGAAGAAAGGGAGGCGGAAGATTCTGAGAGGGGACCGGGGGTGCGGCGTTTGAGATGCCGGATAAAGGTTCCTGTAAGGCCGGCCATCGGCCCCGAGATTATGCGGACGGGGGTCCCGGGGGGAATAGGATCCGTGGAGAGGGTGGCGTTGCAGGTGTCGCGTGTGGTCCAGAGGTGGATGAAGTCAGACATCTGACGGTCTGGCACTGTAAGATAGTCCAGGGCACCCCCGACGGGAGTCATCTGGAATTTGATGCGGTCATCGTTGCGCCTTTTGAAATCGAGAAGCTGCTGACGGGTGGCGTTTACAAAAATAAGAGAAGGGATTGCGGGGCGTTCCACGGGCTTCGGGCGCCGGTGAGGCTGCTTTACGTAAACGGTCTGCTTGGGAAGAAATACTTCCAGTCCGGCGTCAAGAAGGCTGGTCTCGGTTTTCAACTCGAGCTTATAGGCCGCCATGACGTACCACTTGCGGACGTGGAGTTCCTGAGCTTGCTCCGTCATCGAATTTAAGGTCAAGATATTCTCTTGGCACCTGCAATGCTATGTAAACACCTAATTCACAAGCTATTGCAGAAACGATTAAAATTTAAAGCCGATTTCAGCGGCTTTTAAATTCTCATTATGTGACGCGCCTTACAGCGCAATTTTGCAGCGAAATCCGCCATTCCGGCGAAAATCACTGCAAAATTAGTCAAAAGTTGACAAAGAGAGCCTATCGCAATTATTAAAATTCGTTAACTTATCTTTCCTCGCCTTATTATATCTTACTTAAATCAGAGATTGGAAAGCAATGACAGCGCCTTGGTCAGGCGTTCCAGCTGATACTGATAATGATTCCCGGGAACCGATTCGAATTCCACCTTAATTCCGCGGGATCGCAGAATATCAACCACTTCAGCCGTAGCTCGTCCTACCTTACGAAACTCAGGAACCGGAGAATCGCTCTCCCTGTTACCCAGCAAAAGATATGCTTCCCCCTCTTTCTTCTCCGGACAATGCTCCGAAAACCATTCCGGAAAACTCTTATACCAGAAAGAACCGGACAATACCGCAAGGTTGCGGAACGTATCACACACGGCCCACTCCCACAAGGCAAACAGCCCTGACAGCGACACTCCGACAAGGTCCCTCACCATACGTCGCTCCCCCTCGCCGCCTGGCTTGCCATCCCCGAACCCAAGCACTGTTTCGGCCCGGGGGATAACCTCCTCCTGAAGAAGTTTCAGAAAACCGGGCGCCTCCCCCTTGAAATCCTCAGAACCCGCCGGCACACCCGGAGCCGGCCAGGGGGTCATGTCGTTGTCCCAGTCCATACCCGAAACAGCCACAATATTCAGCCTGAAATACCCCGCAGCCTGAGCAAGCCATTCCTCGGCCGATTCCATCGGATAAAGAAGATAGACCACCCTGTCGTTGTCCGCCTTGTAACACCGGCATTTAATCCTGCCCAGCTGGAAAACCACGCTGTTATTCATAATCGGATCATTCATAATCAAATCATTCATAATCAAATACGCTTATATCCTTTCTGCAATCATATTCCATAACCCCTGCCGCATCCGCAAATCCGGCGTCGAGATAAAGCGTCCTACCCGCCGGAGTGGTCTCCAGTCCTATCCGTCCGCACCCTCTTCGGTGCGCTTCCGCAACCAGCGCACCGACGATACGCCTGCCGACACCTTGCCGCCTGAACTCCGGCCGCACATATATATTCATCAGCCACGCACACCGCCCCGACGGATTGTCAGGCGAGGGCAACTCTTCCCGGAAACAGATTATACCGCATCCCGCTCCCCGGCCGTCAGCCTCCTCCAAGAAAGCAATCCATCCCTTCCCCTCCCCGTTCCTTAAAAAATACTTCCGGTTGGCCTCCAGCAATTCCCCGGAAGGCTCCGTCCGGAAAACACACGCGATCACCTCCCGGCGCCAGGTCATTACTTCATCCACATCCGTCATCCGTCTCATCGGAAACCACCCCCTTCCTTCAGCACCACCGGCAACGCCTCCCGGTCAACCTTACCGCGCACCGTCACCGGAATCTGCCGCATCGCCACGAAATACTCCGGCACCATGAAATCCGTCAGCTTCGACGCCAGCCACCGTTTTATATTGCCCAGCGAGAAATTACTTTTCCGCGGCACAAAGTAAGCCACCAGATAAGCCAGCCCGTTATCATCCGCGAACGGACAGACCACACCCCTCTCCACTTCCGGCGAAGTGTTCAGCACATTCTCCACCTCCCCCGGCTCGACACGCTTGCCGAGAATCATCACCTGCGCATCCTTCCTGTGAAGAAACCCTATATTTCCTCCCTGCAGAAGATATCCCAGGTCACCGCTGCGATACATCCGCTCCCCCGTCGCCGGATAGACGACAAAATTCTCCTGCTCCGGTGGATTACCCAGATAACCACGCGACACCCCCTCTCCGAAAATACAGATTTCTCCCGTCTTCCCCGGCTTGACCGCCTTGAGGTTTTCATCAAGAATCATTATCTGCACACCGTGGATTTCTCTCCCCACCGGAAACGTCCCGTCGGCGAGCGCCCGGATATTATCGCAGCGGCAATAGCTCGCGCATACCGTCGTTTCCGACGGACCGTAAGTATTGTAAATCATCGGTCCCATTTCGCGCAGACGGTCGATATAGCTCTCCCTCAGCACGTCGCCGCCGCTTATCAGAAGCCTCAGCGACCTGGGAATAGTCTCCATTTCGTTCATTTCCGCCAGCAGATACGGAAATCCGCTTATCTGCGTCACCCCGTGCCGCTCCACAAACGCCATCAGTCCGTCGACGTCCCCCTCGCGGATTTCCCGCGACGGTATGGCAAGCGCTCCCCCGTTAAGCAACGTGGCGAACACCTCCTCAACAAAAATATCGAACGAACAGACCGAATTCTGAAGCATCACGTCCCCTGCCCCCGTCTTGAATTCCATCCGGAAAGCATCCGCATAATTCACCACGCTGTGATTCTCGACCACAACTCCTTTGGGCTTCCCCGTGGTTCCGGACGTAAACAGTACATACGCCACCCCCTCCGGCACCGAGCTATCCGGGGCGTCATCCGGCTCTTTCCCCGCACATCCGGCCTTCTCCAGAGCTGTACGCACAAAGTCATCAGTTATGATGAAATCCACTCCGGCAGTCTCCATCATGTAATCGCGCCTGGCCGGGGGCAGCGATATTTCAGCCGGCACATAAGCCGCGCCGCTTTTCAGGATGGCGAGCATGGCCGCTATCATCTCCGCCCCATGCTCCATCACCAAGCCTATAAATCTTTCCCCCCTGGAACCATCCCGTCCGGGAAAGGCGGCCATAATGTCACAGGCCATCCGGTCAAGCCCCGCAAACGAAACTTTCCGGCCGTCCTCTACCACAGCGACGGCATCCGGCATCCTCTCGACTATATCTCTGAATCTGCTATAAATAGTTTTCGCTTTCATACCATCTATAACAACCCCGCCCGCTCCCCGGTTTATACTCCCGGCAATTCCGGGTTCCTCCCCCGGAGATTACCAACCGGGATTCTGCGTCAGATTCGGATTGCGATCCCGCTCCACAAGCGGTATGGGCCACAGCTCATGACGCTCCTGATAAGTGCGGGTGTACATCAGTTCCCCGAAAATATCCGTGGCATCGCTGACCGACGTCCTCAACAGTCCCCACCGGCGCAGGTCCCAGTAACGCTGTCCTTCCCCGGCCAGTTCGAAAGCACGCTCCCGGCGGATGCGCTCGGCCATCTCCTCCTTGCCGTTGACCGCCAGCCATTCCGGTCCGGAATTCAGTCCCGGCATTCCGACCCGTCCGCGAACCTTGTTAACCTCCGCGACAGCCTTGTCCGTCAACCCCATCTCATTATAACCTTCGGCCAGCATCAGCAGCACATCCCCCAGGCGTATCAACGGGAACTCGTATGGTGTCCGGCTGTATTCCCCCCAGTAACCGTCAAGGTTACCCGTCGGAATCCATTTTCGCCAGAAATAAGAGTTCCACCCCTGGGAATTCCGGATAAAAGCCATCGCCTCCATCGGAGCGCCCCCCTGAGTCGGGTCAGCCAGCACAAACTGTTTTTCCATCGGCACAGAACCGGCATCGGTCCCGAGATACCTCGAATAAGGCGTGATCACATTCAGGTTCAGCCGCGGGTCGCGATTCCGATAGGCGTCCATCACCCGCGTCGTATCGCACGCAAGCAGCGATACGATCTCGGTGCTACCCTGATTAATGGCCACCGACATATACCGGCGCCTGACTTCGGCTCCCCCCTCCGTAAACCCCGGGAATACATCATCCCATCTGAAAGGGGAACCGTCGAGGTTCTCATACATATCCGCCAGTCTCGTCGAAGGGACGATATTGTTTGACGCGATAAGCCTCATCGTGGACTTATTACCGAAATACGACACTATATCGAGCGCATTGCCCCCCACATTGCCGTCCACCGACTGTATGGAGAAAATCATCTCCCGGCTCGTCTTACCGTTATACAGCCTGAACAGCTCATTATAGTCCGGATGAAGCCCATAGCCGAAATCGGAGCTGCGGTTATAGACCACATCCTCGAAATCGGCTACGGCTTCGGGCCATTGCTTACTGAACAGATACACTTTTCCGCGCAACGCCAGGGCCGCTCCTTTCGTGGCCCTCCCCCGGTCGGCGTCATCCCATTTCACCGGAAGATGATCTACCGCATAATCCAGGTCCTCAAGGATATGGCGGCGCAGCTCATCCTCGCTGCACCGCGGGGCGTCCAGCGAGGCAAATTCCTGATTGATATCGCAGCTTTCATCGTAATACGGCACTCCGCCCCAGCAATTGAGCATTCTGAAATAAGCCATCGCCCGTAGGAATCGCGCCTCCCCCGTCACCCGGCTTATTGTCTCGGCGCTGACCGGCATCCCCTTCACGTTGCGGATGACCGTATTGCACCGGTGGACAAGTTCATAGAGATTTTGCCAGTGATTCTGCACTCCCGCGCTTCCCGAAGAGAACGTCGAGCCCTGCGCGATGTCGGCCCAGGGTGAAACCCCGTCGGCCAGGTCGCTGCACATATCAAAAGTAAACTCCATCCCGAAACACCAGGGCGCCCTCATGGCCGAGTACATCCCGACGGCCGCCTGACGGGCGTGTTCCTCGGTCTGCCAGAACGTGCCCCCCGACATCTGGTCAGCGGGAGTGAAATCCAGGCTTTCGCATGAGGTCATGCCCATGGCGCCGACAGCCAGTGCCAGTGCGTGCAATATTTTTATATTAAGGAATCGCATAATGATTTTAACCGATAATTAAAACGTAATGTTAAGCCCTACGGAGTACTGTCTGACCGACGGATACCCCACTCCGGCATTTACTTCCGGATCCATCCCCGGAAAACTCGTTATGGTAAACAGATTCTCGATACTTGCGTAAATCTTCAGGTTCTCCACGAAAAACCGGCGCGAGAACGTCTGCGGCACCGTATAGCCAAGCTGGATATTCTTGCAACGCAGATACGCCGCGTTATGCACGAACGCGTCCGAAGCTATATTATTACGGGAATCGGCATTGTTGCGCAGCAAGGGATATTTCGAATCGTAGGGATTATCCTTTGTCCAGGAATTATCGGTGATATCTTTGTTGAGCGACTGCCCCATCACCGTTACAAACCTGAACGCCTGGTTATTGTAATACACCTGATGATTTCCTACTCCCTGGAGATACATACTGAAATCAAAACCGTTCCAGGCGGCGGCAAGGTTCAGCCCGTAGGTCAGACGGGGCGTTGTCCCGTAACCGATCTCCACCCGGTCGTCGGCGTCCAGCTTCCCGTCCCCGTTGGTGTCGGCATACAGGAAATCGCCCAGTTCCGGACGCTGATACGTGGCGAAATATGCCGGATTCCGGTCCACAAGTCCCTGCACATATTCCAGGTCAGCCTGGTCGCGGACAATCCGGTCTACCTTCAGCACGTAAATCTGATTTATCGGCTTACCCTCCACCGTCTTGTAGACACCGTTAATCGAAGGGACATTCCCTTGGAACCGGGTGACCTTATTGCGCACGTAAGCCAGGTTGAACCCTACGGAATAACTAACCTTCCCGATGCGGTCGCTCCACGACAGGTCCACCTCGAAGCCGCGGTTGTTTACCTCCCCGGCATTCTGGTTGGGGACCAGGCTCGTGCCATGCTCCAGCGCAACCGGCAGCGAAATCAGAATCCCCTTTGTCTGCCTGTCGAAGAAGTCCACAGAACCGTTCAGCCTGTTGGCCAGCATCGAGAAATCCACTCCGACATTGGTCATATAGGTCTTCTCCCAGGTCAGTGCCGGATTAGACAGCACGGTCTGCGCCAGGCCTCCCGTTACGCTTCCGTTCAGGACGTAGGAGGCCGTCGAGTACAGCGACTGATACATATAGAAACTGGTTGTCTCGTTGTTGCCCAACGAACCGTATGAAAGGCGCAGTTTAAGCTGGTTCAGCCACGGGGAGGTGGCGTTCATGAACCGTTCCTCCGAAATACGCCATCCGGCCGACACCGACGGGAACCAGCCCCACCTGTGTCCGGGAGCGAACTTCGACGAACCGTCGGCCCGCAGATTACCTTCCAGAAGATATTTGCCGTCCCAGTCGAAATTGACCCTTCCGAAATAACTGCGCATCGACCATTCGGTATAGTTTCCGGTAATCTCCCCGTTTGTGGTTCCGGCGTTGATGGAGGTCAGCGACGGGTCCACAAGGTCATATTTCCGGTAATAGTCTTCATCATATCTGTTGTATTCCTGGCTCATGCCGGCAAGAACGGAAGTCTCCAGTTTCCCGGCCGTAAAGTCATAACGGGCCGTCAGGTCCGAGGTCCTGAACGTATTTCTGTAATTGTAACGGCGGATATAGGTTCTGACCGAACCGTCGCGTATAAGCACCGGCCCTTCGGAAGTAAAGCGGTAGAGATTCCGGTCACAAAGATGCTGCTCCACATTGCGCACCCAGTAATTATAGGCATACGAACCCTCAAGCGTCAGACCTTTCACAGGCTTTATCCGGGCGAAGACCTTAGCCACGGCGCGACGCGTTTTGGTAGGAAAGTCCGTCTTGTAGAACCACTGGCGCCTATAAGGATTGAAATTGCTTACATTCTCTTCCTCCGGATTCTGAATCCCCCCGTAAAGGCCCGTCACCGGGTCGTAGAGCGTCATGCCGGGCACGGTGTTGAACGCCCCGGAGCCGAAAATAACGTCTCCCCCTGCCGTGGCGTTTTCCGACGACGGATTGTTTTTGTCGAGATACCCGAACAGGTTCATACCCACGGCCAGCCAGGGCTTGATGTTCACCTCCACGTTGGAGCGCAGCTGCCACCGCTCATAGTCGGTATAATATATCATTCCCGGATTGTTTATATAACCCATCGAAAGGTTGTAGGAAACTGCCTGGCTCCCTCCGCTGACCGACAGATTATGGTTCTGCACGACTGACGGATTCCTGTATATATGATCCTGCCAGTCCGTGTTGGGATATATTGTCGGATTCTTTCCTCCGTCATTGCGCCATTCGTCGATTTTACCCTGCGAAAAACGTGGCGCCTGACCGTTGGCCGTCAGGCCCCGGTTCTGGATCTCCATGAAGTCCGCATAGTCCGTGACAAGATTGAGACGTTTGGCCACGGTCTCGAACGAGACGTTGCCGCTGTAAGTGATTCGCGGCGCACGCTCGCCCCCGTTTTTCGTCGTGACCAGAATCACTCCGTTGGCAGCCCTGGAACCGTAGATCGCCGAGGAAGCGGCATCTTTCAGCACCGATATGGATGCGATATCCTGCGGATTGATATCGCTGAGGGCTATTCCCGTCATACCGTCCACGACCACCAGCGGGGCCGAATTGTTCAGTGTCCCCTGACCGCGGATTTTAAGCGTCTGCCCCTCGTAACCGGGAGTGTTGCCTCCGCTGTTGGCGACAGTCAGACCCGGCACAAGGCCGGCCAGGGCGTTGGTGGCGTTTGTGATCGGTCGGTTCTTCAGGGCTTCTGTCTTCACGGAGGCCACTGCCCCCGTCAGGTCTACTTTTTTCTGTGTGGCGTACCCGACGACGACGACTTCGTCAAGCAGTGTCTTGTCGGGCGGCAGAACTATCCTGCAGTCAGTCATCCCCTTTTTTGCTCCGGCACTTCCGGCGTCATATCCGATGCTTACAGCCTCTACGGTGATATCATCTCCCTTGCTCCTGAAACCGCGGATAAGGAAGCGTCCGTCGGCATCGGTCATGACCGAGTGACGCCGGTCTCCCCGGACATTTACCGTAGCGCCCGGAACAGGTTCACCGGCGGAATCCACTACCGTACCTCCCACAACAGCAAGAGAATCCGCCGCCTCGCTTCTCCATCCGGCCACCTCGCTTCCCGAGGCACCGGCGGCGAAGAAGACGCACGATAAACATAGTATAATAAGACGGGGCACTAATCTACGCATAATCTTGATTTCTGTTCTTGTAAAGATACAGCAAATTTAATCGTAGATTTCCGTATTGCAAAGACAGTGTAAACCAACGGCCTGAAAATGCAAATGAACGGTCGTCCGTCCCCCTCGGGTACTCCCCCTTTCAGTCGGTCTGGATAACCATATAATTGGTGAGACTCCAGAATGTCCCGGGATCGACTATACGCAGCGTCATCATCCCGTCATGCTCGACCATCCGGTAAGAAGAGGCCGGATGATTGGTCAGCAAAGAGGCTTTCCTGCTGTAAAGATTCAGTGAATCGAGCGAACGCTTGTCTCCTGCAGTAAAGAATCTCCGGTCGAAATCCCCTTTCATCAGTCGGGTCTTTCTAAGAAAAGAGGTCTCGATGATGCGGTGGGTCTTCAGCTCCTGTCTAGTGGCCGCCACGTAATAGCACTGGTTCAGCTCGTCGGCCAGGCGCGCCGAAGTCCGGTCGGCGGCATCCTTCTCAACCATAGCCGCCTTTACGGTCCCGGTCAGAGAATCTACGGCGCTGTTCAGCTCCCCGATGCGGGCGTTTGCGTCGGTCAGTTGCGCCCTCAGCCCCTCGATCTCGCGGTTCCGGCTATCGATCTGGTGCCGCAGCGCGTCGATTGTACCCTGAAGTTCATCGGAATAGAGCGACGATTCCTTCATCTGTTCCTCCAGCAGCGCCAGTTGCCGGCGCCGTTCCTGCAATGTCTGCTGAATCTTGGCTATATCCCCCAGTATCCGGCGGCGCCGCGTGGCGTTCTCGGCCGACGGGTCGCGGGTCATGTCGAGAATATCCTCCATCTGCCTGATTTTTTCGGTCTGCTCCGCGATGTCTCGTACCAGGCCCAGCAACTCGTCGCGCTCGCTCACGGCCGTGGCGAGTTCATTGCGGGAAATATCCATCAGGCTTTCCTCCGTCTGTTCAGGCGCGACCTTCTCCCCCGAGCATGACAGTAATGCCATTCCCGAGACAAACGCCAGTATTATTCCATTTACACGACTGAAAACCATTGCACCGCAAAATTACTGAAAATTCTTGATATTTTTATGTACTTTTGCATTATGAAATCATTTGAGAACAAATCTTCCCTGATTTCCGACCTCTTCTTCTGCCTGGTCTTCATGCCGGCGCTTCTTGTGCTGGGTCCTGCCGGCCACTGGCTCCGGACGTGGCCCCTTTTCTTTATGCTGGTCTGCGTCTACCTTTACGGAGTCTATTTTTTCATCAAGAAAGTAAATCTGCCGCGTCTGCTGGTGCGCCGCCGGTGGCGCAGAACCCTCGGGGCGCTTGCCCTGCTGCTCGTCTCCGCCTGGCTCCTTACCTTATATCCACTGCCGGCAATGGATTTCGTCACTCCGGCCATGAGCCGTTTCCAGACGCGGGTACGCGACTACAATGTGGCCCTTTCCATCTGGCTGATGCTTTCCCTGGTAAGCGCTTACGGAGTATCTGTCTCCTTTGTCAGGGAACTGTACCGGGAACTGCTCTCCAGACGCGAAATCGAGAATCAGCGCGACAAGGCCAAACTGGCGATTCTCAGCGCCCAGATCAGCCCTCATTTCATGTTCAATACCCTCAACTCTCTTTACAGCCTCGTCTTGGGAACATCGCAGAAAGCGGAGGACGCCTTCATCAAATTTACAGAACTTCTGAAATATACCTACGTCACCATCGAAAAAGAGGCTGTCCCCCTGAGCGATGAAATCATGTATATACAACATTACATCGACCTCCAGGCTATCCGGCTTAATGAACATACCCGCATCGACTGGAGCTACGATGCCGATGCCACCGACGCCATGATTCCTCCGATGCTGCTGCTTACTTTCGTGGAGAACTGTTTCAAATACGGCGCTTCGACCAGCCGCGACTGCGTGGTGGCCATACGGCTTTCCCTGCATGACGGACGCCTGGATTTCTCCACGGAAAACCGGATCATGAAACATTCCGCGGAATTCCCGTCGGAAGTGCCCGTCGGTATCGGCAACAGCCGCGCCCGCCTCTCGGCGCTCTTCCCCGACAGATACTCGCTGGAGACCTTCCGCTCAGCCGACAGTTTCAGATTACATCTCACTATCGATTTCAGATCATGACACCTGCACTGACCGACAAAAGACTGCGTTGCGTGGCCATCGACGATGAACCTCTGGCCCTGAACGTCATCCGCACGTTCTGCCAGCGTCTTGACCCACCCGCCGAACTCCTGACTTTCTCCGACCCGGAAGTCGGACTGTCTGTCATCCTCCGCGAAAGCCCCGACATCGTCTTTCTCGATATCGAAATGGAGAATATCAGCGGCCTGAGGCTCGCCGGCCAGCTTCCCGCCGGGACCTGCTTTATCTTCACGACCGCCTACCTCGACTATGCTCTGGAGGGTTTCAATCTCGATGCGGTGGATTATCTCCACAAACCTTTCTCTTTCGACCGCTTCCGCACCGCCGTGGCCAAGGCCCTCCGGCGTCTGTCGCTGTCGGACAACGCTGCACAGAAGCCCAGCAGCATCACCGTCAAACAGGAATACAGCAATGTCACCATCCCCCTGGATGAAATCCTGTATGTCGAAGCGATGGAAGGATATTGCAAGATATTCCGCGAGAACGCACCGTGCGTCCTGTCGCGCGTCCTGCTGAAAAATCTCGCATCTATGTTGCCTGACACCGAGTTTCTGAGAATACACCGGTCGTTCATCGTGCCGCGGTCGAAAATCAGCAGTTTCACGCGCCAGACCGTTACCCTCCGCCCCTGCGTCCGGTTCCCTTCGGCAGTAACCCTTCCGGTAGGACGCCAGTATGCTCCCGCGCTCCGCCCGTAATCACAAGTATCCGGCCTATCGTGAAAATTTTCACGATAGGCCGGATACTTGTGATACTATGTTTCTAACCGGCAGCCTTATCTTACGGAAGTAGCGGCGGAGTTCGAGGTATCGGGAGCCTTGTCAATAAGGTCCATGAACTGGTCGAGAGTCGGGGTAATGATAATCTGTGTACGGCGGTTGGCCTGACGTCCTTCCGGAGTGGCGTTCGTTGCGATGGGATTATATTCACCGCGGCCGCCGGCGGTCAGACGCGAGGGATCGACTCCGAAATCATTCTGGAGAACCTGTACGACCGAGGAGGCACGCAACGTACTCAGATCCCAGTTGTTGCGGATATTCTCGCGACGTATGGGCACATTGTCGGTATTCCCTTCCACCAGTACGCTGTAATTCTTATAGTCCTTGATTATCTTGGCTATCTTGGCAAGGATATCCATGGCTGCCGGAGAAATCGCATAGCTTCCCGACTTGAACAGCATATTGTCGGCCAGCGATATGTAGACCACTCCTTTCAGCACCCTGACGTTGACATCCTTGAGTTCGGAGGTATCCAGCGAGCGGGTAAGGTTCGTCGATAACACCATCAGCAGGGAATCGCTCTTGGATTTAGCGTCTACAAGCCTCTTGATATAATTGTTGGATGCGTTGATTTCATCCACCAGCTTGGAGATATTGACGTTCCCCGACTGATTTGTCATGATGCTCTGGTCGAGGGTACGCTGCAGGGCGGCATAATTATCCTTGAGTTCCTGATTGTTTTTACGGGCCTCCTCCAGAAGCGATTCCAGAGTGGCAGCTTTCGCCCGGCTGTCAGCCAGGGCCGACTGTGATGCATTATATTCCGCCTGGAGGCGGTTATACTTTCCGTGGGTGACGCAGCCTGAGAGTGTCAGTAACGCTCCGACCGCCAGTATTGCCATTCCTTTCAGTTTCATAACAGTTGAATTTGTCGGTTTCACATTATAACAAATCCACCGACCGATAAGTTGGACACCCGCGCCTTATACTTTCCTCTACTGCGGCGACGGCCCCGGATCCTGTCCTGAGCGGACGGGAACCGGGGCCGTTAAATAAGAGGTAAGGAGCCCAAGTGACAAGACTCCCGGAGAACTTCGATTTATGCGTTTTTCTGTTTGAAGTAGCGGTAGGTCCCGACTTTCAGTTCGGCGCAGGCATCCTCGTCAGCCACGATGATTGCCGACGGATGAAGCTGCAGAGCCGAGATTGTCCACATCTGAGTTATCCCTTCCTCCACACCGTGGCGCAGGGCGCGGGCCTTG
The DNA here is from genome assembly GCA_910584365.1 of uncultured Muribaculaceae bacterium. Lineage (GTDB taxonomy): Bacteria > Bacteroidota > Bacteroidia > Bacteroidales > Muribaculaceae > UBA7173. Next base: position 69,432 of record CAJUAF010000006.1, read on the forward strand.
TTATGGCCGCTTACAAGAAGCATAACGCTGCGGGAATCCATGATGGTGCCTACACCGACAGTCAGTGCATGACGGGGAACGGCGTTGGTGTCACCGCCGAAGAAACGGCTGTTGGCAATGATCGTATCGGGAGTGAGGCTTTCGCGGTGGGTGCGCCCTGTCAGGGATGAACCCGGTTCGTTAAAGGCGATATGGCCGTCGGGTCCCACACCTCCCATAAAGAGGTCCACACCTCCATAAGACTTTATTTTCTCCTCGAACCGGCGGCATTCGGCCTCGGGATCGGCGGCATTGCCGTCAAGGATATTGACGTTTTCGGGAAGAATGTCGATATGGTCAAAGAAATTCCTGTGCATGAACGACCAGTAGCTTTCGGGATGTTCGCGGGGAAGATCGCAGTATTCATCCATATTGAAAGTCACGACGTTGCGGAAGCTGACCTTCCCTTCCTTGTTCAGGCGGATTAGTTCTTTATACATCCCGATGGGGGTCCCTCCGGTCGGACATCCCAGGACGAAAGGTTTTTCAGGAGTAGGGGCGGCAGCGTTGATGGCGTCCATCACAATCTGCGCCGCACGGGCAGATACTGCATCGTAGTTGTTTTCGATAATGAGGTTCATTGTGTCGGATTCAGGTTAACAACAATTATTTTTTACATTTCTGTTTGCAAAGGTAGCTCTTTCCCTCAGTTCCTGCAAGGGGAAAAGAGAGAAAAGAGCATCGGGGTCAGAGGGGATTCATCACAGGGGATGGTATTCCACGAAAGCCTCTATGGCCTCGTAGGAAGCCAGCCCCAGGTTCTCATACAGCTTGGCCGTGGCGCGGTTACGCTCTTCGGCGCGCTGCCAGAACAGGCGGTCGTCATCCCCTAAGAAAGGGGCGTTCTCCATCTGAGACTGATGTTTGAGGATGGAATTCCGCTTGAACCGGAGTTCTTCGGGCGAGATGGGAACGGCCATCTCGATATGGTCGATCTCCCATTCGGCCCAGGCTCCGCGGTACATCCATATACGGCAGTCCTTAAGCCACTCCTCCCCCTTGAGTTCATCGATGGCGGCCAGCACCGCATCGGTGCAGACCTTATGGGTACCGTGGGGATCGGCAAGGTCCCCGGCCACGAAAATCTGATGGGGACGCACCGAGGCGATAAGCCCCTTCACTATGTCAACATCCGCCTCCGAGAGGTCACCTTTCTTGATGGTGCCGGTCTCGTAGAACGGCAGGTTCAGGAAGTGGACATTTCCGGGTTTCACTCCGATATAGGCGCACGCTATACGCGCTTCGGCCTGGCGTATTTTCGTTTTAAGATATCGGATATCGGCGCTGTCAACCCCTCCGGCGGCTTTCGACGCGAGGAACTCCTGAATTTCCCGGCTCTTGGCCGTGTATTCGGGAGTGTCGATTCCGAATCGTCCGGCGATGCTGTCCATCAGCATTATATAACGGGTCATGTCCTCGTCGCCGACAGCTATGTTGCCCGAGGTCTCGTATGCCACGTGTACATCGTGGTGCTGGTCCACAAGGCGTTTGAGCGTACCTCCCATCGAGATTACGTCATCGTCCGGATGGGGGGAGAAGACGATCACTCGTTTGGGATAAGGCTTGGCGCGTTCGGGCCGGTAGGTGTCGTCGGCGTCAGGCTTTCCGCCGGGCCATCCCGTGATGGTATGCTGGAGGTCGTTGAATATCTTTATGTTGACGTTGTAGGCCGAGCCGTAGAGCGCAAGCAGTTCGCCCAGGCCCGCGTCGTTATAGTCCTTGTCGGTCAGTTTCAGGATTGGCTTGCCGGTCAGGTTGCAGAGCCATACTATCGCGCGACGGATGAGTTTGTCGTCCCAGTCGCAGGAGGTCACCTTCCAGGGATAGCTGATACGGGTAAGCGCGTCGGCCGCACCCAGGTCTGTGACCACTTTTACGTGGCGGTGTCCCTGCAGGCATGAGGCGGGGACTTTCACCGTCTCCTCCCCTTCGACCGTGCGGGCCACGATGTCGGAGGAGGACTCGCCCCACGCCATCGTAAGTATCCGGCGGCTGCGGAGGATATTGTCCAGTCCGAGGGTGATGGCCGTGGTCGGCACTTCGTCCACCTTGTAGTCTCCCGCTATGGCGTGGCGGGCGTCATTGCTCAGAAGCACCAGGCGGCAAAGACTTGTCTTCGGGCTGCCAGGACCGTTGAATGCCAGGGAGCCGTTCTGCCCTATTTCGCATACGACTACGTCGAGTCCGCCGTCAGTCTCGATGGCGTCCTCGTATGCGCGGCAGCAGTCGAACATCGTCTCTTTCGTAATCTGCGGGTCTATCGAGCGGATATTCTCCGGCTTTACATTGATATGGTCCAGCAGCACCTCTTTCAGACGGGCCAGCGTCGAGGGGCCGTTTTCGTTGAGCGGGAAGAATTCGCTGATATTGTAGATGACCACATTCGAGAAATCTACTTTCCCCTGGCTACACATACTGATGAGATGGGCGTAAGCCGGATGGGTAGCGTTGCCGGCGCCGAGAGCGATGACGCATTTTCCTTTTTCAGCGGTAAACCGCCGTATGTAGCGGGCGATTTCAGAGGCAAGGAAAGCGCCTCCGTCAGCCGTGGACTCATAAATGAAAGTGTTCACTTTCTCTTCGCGGGTAACCGCGGTGCGCTCGATTTCATTCTCCGGACGGTAATATCTGCGGGGAATTCTGTCGAGCTTTATCTGGGATGTCAGGTCTGTTTTCATATAAACATAATCGTGCGGGTTAACAAGGTAGTGGATAAGTACTGCCGTCCGTTGCCGGACTGACTGACAAAAATAACGAATTATTGTTTTACTCCGGCTCAATACTATCGGAAGTCATCATTAGTTTAAGATAAATTAACGCTAATGTATTTCTTCCTCCCCTTTCCTTGTAAAACAGGAAGTTTTTAGACCCTTCATCCATCGGAGACTCTGGAAAAATTAATAACTTTGCAGATGAACAATCTATTCTGAACAGTCACTTAGCAAATGGAAACCTCCAATAATCCCAACCCCGATACTCACAACCTCAAACATGACGCTACCGCCGGCTATTCCATGCGGGAAGCCATCGACGAGGCCAAACGCTGTCTGAACTGCAAGATTCCCCAGTGTCGCAAAGGATGCCCTATCGGTAATGATATTCCTGACTGGATTCATGAACTGTCAATGGGCAATATCGGAAATGCCCTCAAGATAATCAACAATAAAAGTAATCTGCCGGCGGTCTGCGGCCGGGTCTGCGCCCACGAGAGGCAATGCGAGGGCAACTGCGTGCTTGGCAAGAAAGGGCATCATATAAATATCGGAAAACTGGAGCGGTTCGTGGCTGACTTCGACGGAGAGATGAATCTCTCCCATGAGAAGATTCCGGCCAGGACCCGCGGCCGCGTGGCTGTCATCGGCTCCGGACCGGCCGGCCTGACCGTCGCCGGAAATCTTGCCCGCAAGGGGTTCGACGTGGAGATTTTCGAGATGGAGCCGGAAGCCGGCGGCGTCCTGATGTTCGGAATCCCGGAATACCGTCTGTCGAAGGAGGTGGTACGCCGCGAGATAAAGAAAATTACGGAACTCGGCGTAAGGATTACCTGCAACGTCACTATCGGCCAGGACTATACCGTCGATGACCTTTTCGACAAGGGATTCGATGCCATTTTCATGGGCACCGGCACCGGAAAACCCAACCGTCTGCCTATTCCGGGAGGCGAAAACCAGGGGGTACGCCAGGCCGTCTACTTCCTGCGCCGCGTCTCGCTGTTCAATTCCGGTCTTATCAGCCGCGATGAGGTGCCTGTCCGGAAAGGGGATAAGGTTTACGTCATCGGCGGAGGAAACACCGCCATGGACGCCGCCCGCACGGCAATCCGCCTGGAGGCTTCCGAAGTCACGGTAATCTACCACCGCACTGCCGACAAGATGACAGCCCTGAAAGCGGAATATGACGATGCCGTGGCCGAAGGGGTGCGGTTCCTCTGGAACAGCTCGGTGACGGATATTCACAATACCGACGGTGTGCTTGACCGGATTACAGTCGTTACCGATGGAGAGGCCGCCGAGTTACCCGCCGATAAGGTAATTATGGCCGTAGGAAGCGCGCCAGCCGCCCGAATCGTCTCCACCACCGAAGGCATCGAGGTAGACGGCAACGGCTATGTCCTTACCCGTGATCTCCCCTACGGGATGACGACCCGCAAGGGAGTATTCGCCGGCGGGGATGTCACCAACCGGCCCGCATCAGTGGTCCACGCCATGCAGGATGCGCAGCAGGTGGCCGAGGGTATCGCCCAGTATGTCGACGCCATCAAACTCATGCAGGCCATCGACCTCTGAGGCTTATCGCCCCAATCCATTGAACTGATCTAACCCTTGATAACCATGAAAAAATTTTTAATCGCTTCAGCCGCGGCCGTTCTGCCGGCACTGTTCGGGGGTGTACGCGCCGCCGACAACGTGCAGCCCTGGGCAGACCCGGAGACCAATGAAATCAACCGTCTCCCGGCCCACGCTGATTTCTTCCCGTTCGAGTCGGTCGGGAAATCGGCCCTCGGAAAATCCGCCTCCTCCAACTTCCTTTCGCTTGACGGAAAATGGAAATTCCGGTGGACCCGCGACCGAGACGGCGCCCTCGCCGACGGTTTCGAAAAACCGGATTATGACGATACCGCCTGGGGGGAAATCTCCGTGCCCGGCAACTGGGAACTGCAAGGCTACGGTTCACCGATTTATGTAAATGTCGGTTACGCCTGGCGCGAACATTTCACCAACAATCCGCCCGTTGTTCCCTCCGTGCATAACAATGTCGGCGTCTATCGTCGCTCCGTTCTGGTTCCAGCCGCCTGGAAGGGGAAAGACATCGTCGCCCGGTTTGGCTCGGTTACGTCAAACATGACCCTGTGGGTCAACGGTCACCGGGTAGGCTACGGCGAGGACAGCAAGCTCGCCCAGGAATTCGATGTCACTCCTTACATAAAGTTCGGCGGGGAGAACACTATTGCCGTGGAGGTACACCGCTGGTGCGACGGCACTTATCTCGAGGACCAGGATTTCTTCCGCCTCTCGGGAATCGCCCGTGAGAATTATCTATACGCCCGCAACAAAAACCACATCTCAGACCTGATAATCGACGCTACGCTGGATGACAGCTACCGCGACGGTATCCTCTCTGTGCGGGCCGACATTACCGGAAAAGGGGATTTGCTGCTCGAGCTGCTCGACAACGGAAATGTCATCGCCTCCCGTGAGATGAAGAATGTCCGCGGTCAGGCAGATTTCCGTTTTGATGTCCCCGCGCCGCGCCAGTGGTCGGCGGAGTCGCCTGAACTTTATACCCTTCGCGCTACTTTCTCATCCGGCAAGGGTAAGGAGCGCCAGACTGAGGTCATCCCCTTCAATGTCGGTTTCCGCCGCGTTGAAGTCAAAGGTAACCAGCTCCTTGTCAACGGCCAGCCGGTGCTTATCAAGGGGGCCGACCGCCACGAACTCGACCCCGACGGAGGCTACGACGTCAGTCTCCAGCGGATGATTCAGGATATAAAAATCATGAAGGAGTTGAATATCAACGCTGTCCGCACCTGCCACTATCCCGATGACCCGCGCTGGTATGACCTCTGCGACATCTACGGTATCTATGTGACGGCCGAGGCCAATGTCGAGTCCCACGGCATGGGTTACGGCGAGGAATCCCTGGCCCGGAATCCGGCTTACGCCAAAGCGCACCTGGAACGCAACCGCCGCAATGTGGCTTTCAACCGGAATCACCCCTCGGTGATTGTGTGGTCGCTCGGCAATGAAGCCGGTTACGGTCCCAACTTCGAGGCGGCCTACGATATGGTCAAGGCTATGGATCCTTCCCGCCCGGTGCAGTACGAACAGGCCGGGACTTCGGGCAAGACCGATATTTTCTGCCCGATGTATATGGACTATGACGATTGCAGCCGGTATGCCTCAGGCAAAGACAGCAAACCTCTGATTCAATGTGAGTACGCCCATGCGATGGGAAACTCCATGGGAGGTTTCCGGGAATACTGGGACACGATCCGCAAATATCCCGGCTATCAGGGGGGATATATATGGGACTTCGTCGACCAGTCTCTCCGCTGGAAAGGGAAGACCGGAAAGGAAATCTGGGCCTACGCCGGAGATTTCAATGACTATGATTCGAAATATGACTACAATTTCTGCGATAACGGGATCATCGCTCCCGACCGCCGTCTGAATCCCCACGCATACGAGGTCAAGCGCGTCCATCAGAATCTCCGTTCTTCCCTCGGTACGGACGGGAAAGTCAAGACTTTCTCGGAGTATTTCTTTCGGGATGTGGATAACGTCGCTCTCCGCTGGACACTGCTGCGCGACGGAATCGCCGTGCGCCAGGGGGTGATTGACGGTCTGATTTTCCATCCCCGGGATACGGTCAGCGTAGCCGTTCCTTACGGCGCGACTGACAATGACGCCGAATGGCTGCTGAATCTGGAATATGTGCTGACCGGTGCCGAGCCGCTTCTTCCGGCCGGGACCGTAGTGGCGGCGGACCAGTTGCTGCTTCGCGGATATGATTTTCCCGCTCCCGCAGTAGCCTCCGGGGAGAACGCTCCGGCCGTGGAATCGGTCGGCGATGCCCTTGTCATCCGCGGCGGGGATTTCACCGTGGAATTCGACATGGCTTCGGGATGGATGGACCGTTACGACGTGGATGGCCGGGAACTGTTCAGCGCCGGCTCGTCACTGCGTCCCGGCTTCTGGCGTGCGCCCACCGACAACGATATGGGCGCCGGACTTCATGAGAAACTCGATGTATGGCGCAACCCCGAAATGAAAATGGAGTCTTTAACTCATGAAACGACGGAGAGCGCGGTCATCGTGCGGGCCTCTTATTCGATGCCTCAGGTGGACGCCCTCCTCAACATGACTTACACCGTACTGCCCGACGGCCGGGTCAATGTATCGGAGGATTTCAAAGCCACTCCCAGAAAAGAGATTCCCGAAATGCTCCGGTTCGGCATGAGGATGAGAATGCCCCTCAGTTTCGACACGGTGGAATACTATGGCCGGGGGCCTGAAGAAAATTATGCCGACCGCAAGCAAAGCGCCGACCTGGGCCGCTACACCCGGAAGGTAGCCGTTATGCCCTACCCCTATATCCGCCCGCAGGAGACCGGAACCCGCTCCGATCTGCGCTGGTGGCGCGTGGTGAATCCCGCTGGAAAAGGGCTGGAGATTGTCTCCGGGGCTCCTTTCTCGGCCTCGGCTCTCAACTACTCCGTTGAATCCCTCGACGAAGGGAAAGCCAAGCGCAACACCCACTTCTCCGAAGTCACCCCCTCGGATTTCACCGAGGTATGCTTCGACCTGCGTCAGTCCGGCCTGGCCTGTATCAATTCCTGGGGTGCCAGACCGCTTGAACAGTACCGCATCCCCTACGGCGACTACCGCTTTGACTTCACCCTTGTTCCCCTCCGCTGATTATTTTCAGGTTTCCGTCCGCTGATTCAGGCGGTTCACGGTTCTATGCACCGGTGGCCGAGCCAGACCATCATCAGGCCGGCGAAAAAGCTGCCGGAGGCATAGAGCGCCATTTCAAGGAAGCGGCCGCCGGTCATCGAGGCGTAGTTTTCGTTTACAAAAGTGGAGAATGTGGTGAATCCGCCGCAGAACCCTACGGTAAGGAACAGGCGCCAGTGTTCGCTGACGGAAGTATAGCGGTCGAAAAGCCCGTAAAAAAGTCCTATCAGGAAGCATCCCGCCAGGTTCGCGGCGAGTGTGCCCCAGAATGAAGGCGTTCCCGCCGATTGGCTGATAAGTCTCCCTAACAGATAGCGGGCCACTCCCCCCAGGAAGCTCCCCGCTCCGATAAAAGCTATTATCTTCAGCATCGTTTCGCTCTCTTTATCCGCAATTTTTTCTGCAAAATTACGGATTTCCCGGTAAAGCCACCCGGTTTTGACGATTTTTCTTGCAGGAATCAGAAAGAGTACATATCTTTGCAGTGTCGGTCCCGCAACCGGGTGACCGGCACTGTTTTTTTATTCAATTACACGCTACAATGAAACTCCCCGAAAACATCAGTCTGAAGACCGGCCCGTCAGGTCCCGGAGGGAGTTGTATGTAGACCCCGTACCTCCCTGTAATTTTCTGTTGATTTTTCAACGCTGACAGCCATTGCTGTGCCCTGCCGGAAACGGCTGTGCCGCAATGCCGCTCCGCTGGCGCGCAGGGAGTTCTTTGACATATTGGATTCGGGCTGCCGTTCCCCGCAAGAGGTTGCGGGGCAGGCAGTCCGGCTTAATTAACCCTATTAGTAATCAATCCATTTAACATTGTAATTGAATATGAAACAGAATAATTCTCTAAAACCCGTTTCCGTAAACTTTCCCCTGTTCGATGTGGCCGATTTCCGCTTCCGGCCTTTCGACCCATCCTCCAGACTCAGCCATGAGTTCCCCGGCGAAGACTGCTTCGACAACCGCACCGATCATCTCCTGTTCCTGCGCCAGAAGGGAGTGGCCGTGCTGATCACCCTTGCCAACTACGGCACGGAGGCCCCCCGCCCGCGTTCCCACCGAGTGGGTCTCAGTGTCAGTCTTCTCGATTCCCGGACCGAAGTGTGCGTGTGGTCCGGAATCGTATATACCACTCTCGGACGCGATGAGACGCTCCATACACTGCGTGTCGACATCCCCCTGCTCTATTCCCGGGTTATCGCCGACCGGGACTACACCATATCGGTGGAACCTGCAAGCGGCCCCGACCGCGAAAGGCGCGGATTGCGCAAGACGCTCCGGTTCTATGACCTCCCCGTCATCCGTTCGCTGCCGACCCGTTGGTTCCAGGTCGACGAAGCCTGGATAGACAACGTCTTCCATCCCTGTTCCTCCAACAGATATTATATCCAGCCCGGTCCCGGTTTCCCCGATCCGCTGCGCTTCGTTTTCCGGGTGGATATACAGAAAACCATGATTCAGGAGCGTCCCTGTCAGCTCGAGATGCGTCTGCATCTGCCCGGCGGCGAAATCCTTTCCGAGATTGTCACGCCTACAACAGTCTTCGAGGACCGACCCCATCATGTCGAGGTCATCGCGGATTTCCATATCCCGAAGGATGCCGAAGGGATAGCCTATGTGGAACTCTGCTGCATGAGCTACGGATTCACCGGCTTCGCCTTCCGGCTCGGTGAAGAGGAGAAAGAGGGGATCCGAGGATTCGCCGAACTTATGCCTATTCCCAATTTTACCCCGGAGGCGGGGCTCCGCCGCCTGGAGCAGGAAGCGCGCCGGCAGGCCGACAGCGAGACCCTTCCGGCTCCCGAAGATGATTTCGACCGCTTTCTTGACGATTTCATTGCCCGGGAAAAAGCGAAAATAAGCGAAGACGCTGATGAGACGTCGGATCCGCAGACCGACAATTTTTCCGGTGACGTTTCCGACAATCCGGCGGATGACTCCGCCGACGATTCCTGCGCTGACTCCCCCGAAGACTTCGGAGAGGGAGACGCCCCTGAGAAAACGGGGCGGGAAATGCTCGATGCGCTCACCGGGCTGGAGGATGTGAAAAACCATATCCGCCAGTATGCCGACTTCACCCGCTTCCAGCAGCTCAGGAAAGCCGCCGGACTGCCCGTTCTCTCTCTGCCGCTTCACTCTCTGTTTCTCGGCTCCCCGGGCACCGGAAAAACTACCGTAGCCAAAATCATGGGGAAACTCATGAAAGAGGCCGGAGTTCTTTCCCGAGGCCATGTCATCGTCAAAGAACGCTCCGTCCTGCTGGGTCAGAACTATAATTCCGAGTCGGAGAAAACCCTTGAGGCGCTTAATGAAGCGCGGGGAGGTATCCTCTTCATCGATGAAGCCTACCAGCTTTATCAGCCACAGGATTCCCGCGACCCGGGGCGTTTCGTTCTCGAAACCCTGATGACGGCCCTTGCCGACGAATCGGACCGCGACTGGATGCTTATCCTGGCCGGATACACCGAACCTATGCTCCGTATGCTCGACCTCAATCCCGGCCTGCGCAGCCGTATCCCCTCCTCTAATTTCTACACTTTCTCGGACTATACCCCCGCCCAGCTCCTGGAAATCGGCACCCGTTACCTTACCGACAACGGCTTCACTCTCACCCCGGAAGCCTCCGGCCGCCTCCTGACGACCATCCTCGCCGATCACCCCACCGTCTCCGCCGCCCCGTCTCTCCCCACCTCCGGTCAGTCTTCCTCTCCGCAGGCGACTTTCGGCAACGCCCGCTACATCCTCACCATGATTCAGACCCGCATCCTCCCCGCCGCGGCCACCCGGGTCCTGGCCGCTGCATCCTCCTCATCCGCTTCCCCCTCCGCCACCCTCCTCTCGGAAATCCTCCCCTGCGACATCCCCTCCCCCGGCACCACCCTCTCACCCGCCCCCGCCGTGCGCCGTCCCCTCGGCTTCCGCGCCTGAACCCTACGGACGAAAATAAAGCCGGAGTGCCAAAACTCGAGATTTTGACACTCCGGCTGAATATTTAATCTGACGGTCCGCCGCGGTAGCGGAACCCGTCAGGCCGTAGGGGAATCAGACGTTGTAGGAAGTCATGTCGGCGGGAGCTACGGAGGCTACGAAAGCGGCGTTGCGGGCTACATTGGCCTGACCGAGGTTTACGTAAACCTTGGCCGAGCGGAGAAGTTCTTCGGCAGCGGCCTTCACAGTAGCGTCCTCGGAATCGAGGTTGCGGGAAGCGTCGGTCACCAGCAGATAACCCATCACGCAGTCGCCGGCCATCTCCACAAGGTGACGGGCCATGAAGTCGGTGTACTCCGGCTCGTTCACAGCCTTGACGGCCTCGACAGCCTGCTGATACTTGGCGAACATCTCGTCAAGCTGGGCTTTCTGAGCTTCCAGTGCGGGAGCGACGGGAAGCTGCTGATAGCCTTCCACAAGCTGGGCGTAAGTTCCGGTCATGACGTGGCGGATCGCTGCAACGACCTGGAGCTGGGTGGTACCTTCGTAGATGGAGGTGATGCGGGCGTCGCGGTAAACGCGCTCGCAGGCATAATCCTTCATGAAACCGGAACCGCCGTGGATCTGGATGCAGTCATATGCGTTCTGGTTGCAGTATTCCGAGGTAAGACCTTTGGCCAGGGGGGTGCAGGCGTCGGCCAGCTTGTTGTAGAGCTTCATCTCCTTGCGCTCGTCGGCGGTCAGTGAACGCTCGCGGGCGATATCCTCATAAGCCTTGTAAAGGTCCACGTAGCGGGCGGTCTCGTACAGCAGGCAGCGGGAGGCGTCGAGCTTGGCTTTCATGTTGGAGAGAATCTCGCGCACGGCGGGGAACTCGATGATAGCCTTGCCGAACTGCTTGCGGTCGCGGGCGTAGGCGTCAGCCTCGCGGAAAGCGATTTCGCTCACACCGACGCTCTGGGCGGCGATACCCAGGCGGGCACCGTTCATAAGGGCCATAACATACTTGATAAGACCCAGGCGGCGGGAACCGCAAAGCTCGGCCTTGGCGTTCTTGTAGACAAGTTCGCAGGTGGGGGAACCCTTGATACCCATCTTGTTCTCGATACGGCGCACGTCAACGCCACCCTGACGCTTGTCATAGATGAACATCGACAGGCCGCGGCCATCCTTCGTGCCGTCCTCGCTGCGGGCCAGCACCAGGTGGATATCGGCGTCGCCGTTGGTGATGAAGCGCTTGACACCGTTCAGTCGCCAGGTGCCGTCGGGCTGTTCGGTAGCCTTGAGCATTACCGACTGGAGGTCGGAACCGGCATCAGGCTCGGTAAGGTCCATCGACATTGTCTCTCCCTGGCATACGCGGGGGATAAAGCGCTCGCGCTGGTCTTCGGAACCGAACTCATAGAGAGTCTCGGCGCAGTCCTGCAGACCCCAGAGGTTCTCGAAACCGGTGTCGGCGCGGCTGACGATGTCGGCGGCCATGATATAGGGGGTGATGGGGAAGTTCAGACCACCGAAGCGGCGGGGCATCGACATTCCCATCAGGCCGGCCTTGCGGCAGGCATCGAGATTCTGCTGGGTCCCGCAAGCGTAAGTTACGCGGCCGTTCTCAACCTTCGGACCTTCATGGTCGACGCCTTCGGCATTGTCGGCGATGGTGGTGCCGCAGAGTTCCCCTACGATTTCAAGCACGCGCTCATAGTTGTCCATGGCGTCGGCGAAATTCACCGGGGCGTAATCGAATTTTTCGGCGTCAGCGAAGTCGCGCTCCTTCAGGCTGACGATTTTGTTCATCAGCGGGTGCTGGAGGTGGAGCTTCAGGGCCGGATTATCGTTATAGAAGTTAGCCATTACTTCGAATTTTTCTTGTAGTACTTGATAAGTTTGGGAACGATGTCCTCGTAATTGCCCGTAATCACGTAGTCGGCGATAGTGTTGATCGGGGCGTTGGGGTCATTGTTGATGGAGATGATGATGGAGCTGTCCTGCATACCGGCGATATGCTGGATCTGGCCCGAGATACCGCAGGCGATATAGAGCTTCGGACGCACGGTCACTCCGGTCTGTCCTACCTGACGGGCGTGTTCCGTGAAACCGGCGTCGACGGCCGCACGGGTGGCGCCGACCTCGGCTCCCAGGACGGAAGCCAGCTCGTGGAGAAGGTCGAATCCCTCTTTTGAGCCGACGCCGTAACCTCCGGCAACGATGATGGAAGCGTTCTTGATGTTGATTTTCGATTTCTCGATATGACGGTCGATGATTTCAACCACGAAATCCTCGTCGCTGACATACTTGGAAGCGTCCAGGTTGATGACCTCCCCCTTGTGGGCGGGGTCGAAGACCTCTTTCTTCATCACGCCTTCGCGCACGGTGGCCATCTGGGGACGGCAGTCGGGATTGACGATCGTGGCTACGATGTTTCCGCCGAAAGCGGGACGGATCTGGTAGAGCAGATTCTGATACTCCTTGCCGGTCTTGGGGTCCTTGTGGTCGCCGATGACCAGGGATGTGCAGTCGGCGGTCAGACCGCTGTGGAGGCAGGAGCTTACCCTCGGGCCCAGGTCACGGCCGATGCAGGTGGCGCCCATAAGGCAGATCTGCGGCTTGATTTCCCGGAAGAGGTTGATAAGCACCGAAGCGTGGGGGTTGGAGGTGTAGGGATAGAGACGCTTGTCCTCTACCTTATATACAACGTCGGCGCCGTAGGGGAAGAGCTGGTCTTCGATCCCGTCGAGCTTGTCGCCCACGACAAGAGCCTCCAGCTTCACGCCAAGCTCGCTGGCAAGCTGGCGACCCTTGGTGAGGAGTTCAAGGCTGACATCGGCCACCTTGCCATCCTCGTATTCGCAATAAACTATCAGGTTGTTATTATCTTGCATGATTGTCGGATTTTGGAACCGGCGGTTTAACCGATTGTATGATTGGCGATAAGGTCTTTGATCAGACATTCGATCTGGTCATCCTCATTGCCTATTGAGAGACATTCCTTAGCGGTGAACACCACGTTTTCGATCGCTTTCACCTTTGTGGGGGAACCGGCCATACCGATCTGCTGGGGATCGGCCTCCACGAAAGCGGCGCTCCATTCCTGGAGTTTCAGACCGGGACGTTTTTCGACCAGGGCTTTCTGCTCGTCGGAGAGCTTGGCCATCTCGGAGGGGGAAACGGCGTATTTGTACTGCATCACTCGCTTGGCGTTGCGGGGCCGGCATTCGGCGGCCGAACCGTTTACGGTAACCACGCAGGGAAGAGGAGCCTTCACCGTCTCGACGCCAGATTCCAGGCGGCGCTTTACGGTTACCTTCCCGTCCTTGAGGTCGAGAATCTCTTCGGCGTATGTAACCTGGGGAATTCCGAGCTTCTCGGCAATCTGGGGACCTACCTGGGCGGTGTCGCCGTCGATAGCCTGACGTCCGCAGAGGACGATGTCATAGTTGCCGATTTTCTTTACGGCCTGGGCCAGGGAATAGGAAGTAGCCAGGGTATCGGCGCCTCCGAGCGCACGGTCGGTAAGGACAATACCTGTGTCGGCACCGCGGAATATACCTTCGCGCACGACTTCGGCGGCGCGAGGCAACCCCATTGTCAGCATCGTTACTGTCGAACCGGGATTGGCGTCCTTCAGGCGAAGAGCCTGTTCAAGGGCGTTGAGGTCCTCGGGGTTGAAGATGGCGGGCAACGCAGCGCGGTTGATGGTGCCGTCTTCCTTCATGGCATCTTTTCCCACGTTGCGGGTGTCGGGCACCTGCTTTGCAAGGACAATGATGTTCAAACTCATGAATGTCTATCGTTTAAATTTGATTTATTATCTTAAGCGGCTGCACGCCGGGACACGTCAGGGCGTACAATATAACTCAGTCATAATCACAGCGCTAAACTCCCCCTTCGGGGCTTAACGCACAATCGGGAAAGCCGTAGAAATCTCTCCGGCTTGCCCCGCTCACTTATTTTCCGGTTGCAAATATACGCATTATTTCACAGAGTCTCAGCCTGATACACATTTTTTAACAGTCAGTTCTTCTCTCCCTTTCTCTGCGCCGAAATCCGTTATCGCTGAACTGCTTATGCGCGTCTAACACTTAAAAAATGCAAAAATACCGTATCTTCGGGCCTATTCGTTTTGCGGTCTTCCCATATTGTTGTATTTTTGGCTTCTAATCAGCAGTCCGTTGTAAAATCCACAGACCAAATCATATATCAACCATAAACTCAACTTACAATGAATTTAAAGTTAAAGCTATGCACTCTGCTTTGCTTGGGATTCGGGAGCCTGTTTACCCCCCCGAATATACAAGCAGAATTGCTTAAGACCGAAAACTTCGAGTACGAAGCCAACTCGCTTAACACACTTCCTGCCGAAGCCGGCTGGATCCAGGCGACTGCTAAGACTGTTACAGAGAATATTGACCTTGTGGAACAGCCTCTTTCATACTCCGGCTACCACGAAACAGCTGTCGGGAAAGCTGTACACATCAATCCCGAATATGCAACGGCGACTACGCAAGGATTTGCACTGAAAGCTACCGACAATGGGATAACCAGCGGCACTGTCTATACTTCGTTTCTGCTGAAAGTCAACTCCATTTCCAATGCAACAGGCAATATGGTGTTTACTTTTGCAGGGGCTAACAAAGATGGTTTTACAGCCAATAACACCAACCTTTCACAACACGGACGCCTGTTAATTGCAAAGGGGTCGACTGACACAAAATTCAAAATCAAGACATCCAAGAATTCCACTGCTACAAAGTGTACTACTCTTGAGGAAGAATACGACTTAGGGACAACCTACCTTGTAGTGATGAGTTACGAGTTTGTCGATGGGGCCAAGAACGATATTTTCAGTCTGTGGATCAATCCCGCTACTGATGGAACTCAACCCGATGCCATTCACTCGGAATACGACACTGCTGGAGATGTGTCTGACAAGTTTGGTATACAAGGTGTACGCGTTTACCAATATAAGAGTGTAGCTCCGGATGCAGTTATCGACGCTATCAAGGTTGCAACTTCCTGGGCAGACCTCTTCCCCAATGACGACCCGCAGCCTACCGCCAAGCTGGAAGTTACCCCCACTGCTATCGACTTTGCCGACGGCATGGCCGTTCTCCAGGGCGAATCCGTTTCTAAGACGATTGTCGTCAAGGGTACCGGCCTGACAGGCAACGTAACCCTCAGCTGTCCCAGCACCGCCGTTACTATCGCTCCCTCCACTGTTACAGCCGAGGAAGCCATGGCAGAAGAAGGCAAGGAAGTTACCCTTACTTTCAAGGCCGGAGCCGATATGCTTGACGCCACGCTGACTCTCTCTTCCGAAGGTGTTGCTGACGCTACGGTTGCTCTGACCGGAGCCGTAATGCCTGTCACAGACATGACTTCGCTCGGCGCACTCTCCAGGGTCGAGAACGAGACCTACGAACTGTATCGCTACACAGGCTCGATGGCCAAGGTTAGCCATGTGAATTCCATCACCAAGGACATCTATATCCAGGATATGACCGGAGCCATCCGCATCAACTATGAGTTGACCGGAATGACCGAAAGTCCGTTCGCTACCGGCGACAAGGTCAAGAATATGCTGCTTGTCCGCGTCGATGACGCAGCAGGTCCCTGCTTTATCCCCGCAATGGCCCTCGGCATCGAGGTTCCCGTCGGCGATATCACTTCCTCCGGCAACGAGGTTACCCCCTCGGAGGTTACTATGGCCGACATCGCCCAGGATAAGGAAACTTATCTCTACCGCCTGGTTACCCTCAAGGATGTAACGCTGACGGTTACCGACAACACTACATGGAGTACTACCGGAGCCGCAGCTTCGCAGACCATCAACGGCACGACCACCCAGGGCCGCGTCCGCTCGTTCCACGCCACCGACCTTATCGGCGAGCCGATGCCCGCTTTCCTGACCTCCGTAACAGGTATCTCCACCTCCAAAGGCGCCGTTATCATCACCGCCCGCTCCAAAGCTGACGTTGCCACCGCCGCTCCCGAACTGGAAATCTCCAGCGAGACCCTGATTGATCCCAACGAATACCAGGAGATCAACAAGCCCGTCGAATTCGGAACAGTCACCGTAAAAGCCACCGCCCTTACCAACCCCGTCTCCATCTGGTTCGGAGGCAAGAACGCCGATATGTTCTCGGCGGACCGCACCGAAATTCCCGCCGGTTCCGGCATCTATCAGGTGAAGATTACCTACACCCCGACTTCCACCGGCGCCCATGAAGCCCGCATCAACTTCGAGACAACTCCCGCCGAACTCAATGCCGGAGCCTCCATCCGCGCCAAAGCATACGATCCCGCGAATCCTCCGGTTATCACTGTCGACAGCTCTGAGCTGACCGAGTTCGTGGCCGGCGTAGGCGAAACCCAGGAACAGACCGTCAAATACACTGTAACCAACGGTCTTGTCTACGGTACCATCCGCGTTGACGGAACCGGCTTCCTGATCAGCTCTTCCTCCATGATGAAGGACGGAACTTATGACCTCAAGATTACTTTCCGTCCGCAGACCGAAGGTGAACACAGCGCCGTAATCACTTTCACAACCGATATGGCCGAACCTGTGACCCTCCCTGTCAAAGGTACCACTTCCACCGGTCCCAAGCCTGAGGAGAAGGAAGGCGACGAACTCACCTTCGGCGGTACCGCTCTGAAACAGTACGCCACCGACTTCACTTCCGCCGTGGCCGACAACAAGCCTGTCAGCCTGGAAGGATGGAAGAACGTGGCTATGGAAGGTACACGCGCATGGTGGAGCGCCACTCCCGAGGAGGGCAACCAGGCCGCCAAAGCCGTGGCATACGACAGCAAGGCTACCGAAAGCACTCCTCTGGAGATGATGCTCATGTCCCCGCGTCTCGACTTCAAGAACGCCGAGCAGCGCCTTCTGTGCTTCAACGTGATGGGCCGCATGATGACCGAAAACATGACTGACAACCTCAGCATCATCGTCATCGACGCCCTCGCCGCCGACCAGGATCCCGAAAATCTGTCGGTTCTCGACATCGACGGTCTCGGCCTCCCCTGCACTCCCGACGAGAATGACCAGTGGGTACGTTATGTCCTCGACGCCGACGCCTGGGAGCTTCCCGATGAATTCTACGTAGCCTTCGTGTTCTCCGGAACCCGCGGTAAGGACAGCTCCGTACAGTATTTTGTCGATGACTTCTCATGGGGCCGCACCGATATGCCTTTCATCCGCTCCAGCCATCAGCTGCTGCAGATGACCGCCTCTGCCGGCACTGTCAGCACCTCCGAGGAAATCACCATCGAAGGCCACAACCTCACCCAGCCCATCGCCTTGTCGCTTGCCGGAACCCATGCCGCCAACTTCACCCTCTCCACTACCGAGCTTCCCGCCGAAGGGGGCAAGTTCACTCTTGATTTCCTCTCCGATGAAGTTGCCGAACATACCGCCGTCGTGACCCTCCTCTCAGGCAATGACGCCCGCGCCGACATCCTTGTAAGCGCCGCCAACCAGTCCGGCATTGACGCTATCGACGCCGAAGCATCCCTCTGGGGCGAGAACGTCAGCGTCTACGACCTCAACGGCCGTCTCCTCCTCTCCGGAGCCACCACGGCCGACGCCCTGAAGATGATGAAGTCCAGCCGCGGCACCCTCTTCATCGTCCGCGCTTCCGACGGCACCGCCTTCAAGTACATAGCCAAGTAACCTCCCTCCACCCTGAAATATCAGAGGCTGCCCCGGCATTCCCGCCGAAGCAGCCTCTGTTCTTTTCAGATCTCCGGATCCTCGCAACCTCCGTCAGTAAAGAAAGCCCAGCATCCAGATCGGAATCTTGTTTCCCACCCCTGTCTCAATATTGTCCGCTATAACATAACTATTCGGTTTGTCGGCAATCTGAGAATATCCCTTGTTTTTTCCTCCGACTTCAAACAGATAGATGCGATCAAGTAAAAAGTCGCCCTCTTTTGCCGCATATAATTGTCCTGCCGAACTGAGCATGGAAGCTGCGAAACTCTCCCTTACTGTTCCCGTCTTGTTAATAATCCCGAGCGCCTGCATCACCGACGGATTGTCAAAAAGGATTTTCTCCGGTTTTGATGCCCGTTTTGGCTGAGTCGTAGGGTCCATAAGAGTTCTAAGCACTGCCCCTTCGTTAAGGAACGTAAAAAACTTCATCAGCTGATTTCTGGTTACCTCGATATCTCTTGAAAGATTCGTGATATTCGGCACAAAAGGAACTTGCTCGGCAAGGACTACAAGGAGTTTCTTGAGTTTAAGCTGAGTCTCATACTCAATAGAGGCAACTGCCGGAATGTCAATATCGATTACGGATCGCACAAGCCGTTCAACTCTTTGAGAATAAGTAATTTCCGAACACTCCATAAAAAACGGATAATATCCCTTTCTGAGATACTTCTCAAATTCCTTTATGACATATATGTCGGAACTTATTTTTGTCGCCAGCATCCGATGATTACTGAGGATTTCAGAAAGACTTAAAGCCTCCAGTTTGTAATTGCCGGTAAAATTCAGGTATTCCCGAAACGAGAGACCACGCAGATCATAAACGGCCACGCGGCGCGATAGGTCTGCCAGTTTACTGTTGAGATGAAGCAACGATGAGCCTGTAAAGACAATATGCAGCCGGGGATAACTATCGTATATGTTTTTTAATTCCTGTTCCCAATTGGGACGCGGATACAGATGCACCTCGTCAAGATATAGATATGTCCCTCCGTGTTTATAGTGATAGTCGGCCAGCTCGATAATTGTATGGTCATTGAAAAACAACTGATCGAGCGAGGCATAGACCCCTTTCTCTCCATTCTCTTTACACCGCTGCCTCATCATGGTGGTTTTACCGACACCACGGGCTCCTTTTATCATTATGAGCCTGTCGCTCCATGCAATCTGATTGTACAGATAACGCCGTACAGGTGCATCGAGATCTTTAGTCAAGCGGGTGGAAATTTCATATATTCGTTCCATAGTTTTCATGTTTTCACAAAGTTACAATTATTTTTCTTTACAAAGAAAGAAAAATGCCGATTTCTTTTCTTTCTAAAGAAAAATAGCCGTCTGGCATTTAGCCGACGGCTATTTTTTCAGCACTTATTCCCTGTGTTTCTGACAGTTAAAGAGATGTCAGAGGGAAGATGTAAAAATTCGGTCTGTGAAATCACCTGCACAATGCAGGAAGATTCTCCCACAGTAAAGTATCAGCGCGTGCGGGTCTCGATCCAGCGGCGGGCGTTGAGGAAGGCGTCAAGCCAGGGGGTGACGTCGTTGTTGCGGCGGGCGTAGGGATATACGCCGCACTGCCACGGGAAGATGGCGCGTTCCAGATGGGGCATCATCGCCAGGTGGCGTCCGTCGGGCGATGCGATGGCGGCTACGGCTCCTCGGCTGCCGTTGGGGTTGGCAGGATAGGAGGCGTAGTTGTACTTGGCGGCGATGTTGTAGTCTTTCAGAGAGCCGGGAAGGTTGAAACGTCCTTCGCCATGAGCCACCCAGATACCGAGTTTCATACCCGAGAGCGAGCCGAGCATGACG
Source organism: uncultured Muribaculaceae bacterium (assembly GCA_910584365.1). Lineage (GTDB taxonomy): Bacteria > Bacteroidota > Bacteroidia > Bacteroidales > Muribaculaceae > UBA7173. The sequence continues at coordinate 89,378 of CAJUAF010000006.1, forward strand.
GTGTTGTTCTTGGGAATAGTCAGGCCGAGGAACTGCGATTCGAACTTATGGCTGATGTTATGCTCCATTGTCGGGCGGGAAGTGCCGACCGCGGGAATCAGGCCCAGTTCGACCATAAGCTGACAGCCGTTGCAGATACCGAGCGAGAGGGTATCCTCCCGGTCGTAGAATTTGCGGAGGGTAGCTTTGGCCGTCTCGTTCCAGCGGAAGCCGGAAGCCCATCCTTTGGCGGAGCCAAGCACGTCGGAATTGGAGAAGCCGCCGCAGAAGACAATCATGCTGACATCCTCGAGAGTCTCGCGTCCGCTCATAAGGTCGGTCATGTGGACATCCTTGACGTCGAAACCGGCCAGGTAGAGCGAATAGGCCATCTCGCGGTCCCCGTTGACACCCTTCTCGCGGATAATAGCGGCGCGGACGCCCGATTTGCCGTCGCGCTTATAGGTCAGCCCGCGGGAAGCCAGCGAACCGTCGAACGAAGCCGGTATCGCATAGCGTAGAGGCTGTTTCTTATAGTTCTCGAAACGGAGGGCCGCACATTCCTTCCCGCTCTGGAGGCAATCGAGCAGATAGGAGGGTTCAAACCAGCGATCGCGCAGGTGGTCGATCCCCAGCAGACGCTCCTCGCCATAATGCTCGATAATCATCACGCGCTCATCGGCAGGCTTGGCAACCAGGAAATGACGCACTCCGGCTTCCGAGAGAATCTTCTCTACGGATTCCTTCTTGTTCTCCTCGAACTGGACAAGCACCGCGGGGTTCTCGGCGAACAGAATCTTAACCAAGTCGGTCTCGCCGTTGGCAAGGAATCCGGAAGTGGTAACTTCCAGACCGCCGGCGGTATTGGCGAACACCATCTCAAGCAGGGCCGTCACAAGACCTCCGGCCGAAACATCGTGAAGCGCAAGCAGTTTACGTCCCTTGACAAGTTTCTGAACGGCATTGAAGGCGGCGGCGAAAGCGGCGGGATCCTTTACCGTCGGAGCGTCGGAACCGACGGTGTTCAGCGTCTGGGCGAAAGCCGAACCGCCGAGGCGGAGGGCATCCCCCGAGAAGTCGATATAGTAAACGAGAGTATTCTTCTTGTTTTTCAGCACCGGAGAAACCGTGCGGCGCACATCGCCGGTCTGGGCGCCGGCCGAGATAATCACCGTACCGGGAGCGAAGACCTTGTCCTGACCGTATTTCTGGGTCATCGACAGGGAGTCTTTTCCGGTGGGGATATTGATGCCGAGGGCGCAGGCGAAGTCGGAGCAGGCTTCGACAGCACGGTACAGGGCTGCGTCCTCTCCGGGATTCTTGCAGGGCCACATCCAGTTGGCCGACAGCGATACGCTCTTGAGTCCCTTTTCAAGCTGGGCACCTACGATATTCGTAAGCGCTTCGGCCACAGCCATTACCGAACCTTTGGCGGAATCGGCGAGAGCCACCTGGGGCGCATGGCCGATGGAAGTGGCGATACCGGAGCGCCCGGTGTAGTCGAGGGCCACGACGCCGCAGTCGCTCAGAGGAAGCTGGAGGTCGCCCTGACACTGCTGACGGGCCACGCGGCCGGTCACCGAGCGGTCCACCTTATTGGTGAGCCAGTCCTTGCAGGCCACAGCCTCCAGCGACAATACGTCCTCGACATACTGCTGGAGATTAGCTTCGTCATATTCCGGCTCCCGGTATGTAAGATTGACAGTAGTATCGGTCATGACCGTTTTCGGGGAATTGCCGAACATATCGGCCATCTCGAGGTCGATAGGCTTAACTCCCTTGGAATCCTCGAAAACGAAACGGTCGTCGCCGGTGGTCTCGCCGACCACATACATCGGGGCGCGTTCGCGCTGGGCCACACGCTCAACATAGGGAATATCCTCGGCCTTGATTACCATACCCATGCGTTCCTGGCTTTCATTGCCGACAATCTCTTTGGCCGACAGGGTCTTGTCTCCGACGGGAAGAGCGTCAAGGTCGATATGTCCGCCGGTCTCCTCAACAAGTTCCGAGAGGGCGTTGAGGTGGCCTCCGGCGCCGTGGTCATGGATGGAGACCACGGGATTGCAGTCGCTTTCGGCCAGGGCGCGGATAACGTTGGCCACGCGCTTCTGCATTTCGGGGTTGGCGCGCTGAACGGCGTTAAGCTCGATGGAATTGTCATACTGGCCGGTCTCGACGGAACTTACAGCACCGCCGCCCATACCGATACGATAGTTGTCGCCACCCATAACCACGACTTTCTCGCCCGGTTCGGGAACGCCCTTGATGGCGTCTTTCTTTGCGGCGAAACCTACGCCGCCGGCAAGCATGATTACCTTATCGTAGGCGTATTTGCGGTCGTTCTCGTCATGCTCGAACGTCAGCAGGGAGCCGCAGATAAGGGGCTGCCCGAACTTGTTGCCGAAGTCGGAGGCACCGTTGGATGCCTTGATAAGGATTTCGGCCGGAGTCTGGTAAAGCCATACGCGCGGGTTCATCATCAGTTCCCAGCGGTGGGCGGCGCTCAGACGGGGATAGGAGGTCATGTAGACGGCGGTTCCGGCGATAGGCAGGGATGCCTTGCCGCCGCCGAGACGGTCGCGGATCTCACCGCCGGTACCGGTGGCAGCGCCGTTGAACGGCTCAACGGTTGTCGGGAAGTTATGGGTCTCGGCTTTCAGGGAGATCACGGTCTTCACATCCTTGACCTCGAAATAATCGGGACGATCGGGATTGACGGGATAGAACTGCTCCACTTTCGGGCCTTCAAGGAAGGCCACGTTGTCTTTGTAGGCGGAGACCAGTCCGTTGGGATTTTCCTGAGAGGTCTTCTTGATAAGTTTGAACAGCGACAGAGGCTTTTCCTCTCCGTCGATGATGAAAGTGCCGTTGAAAATCTTGTGACGGCAATGCTCGGAATTCACCTGGGAGAAACCGAAGACCTCGGAATCGGTCAGCGGCCGGCCGAGTTTTTTGGCCAGTCCGGCGAGGTAAGCCTCCTCGTCGGCGCTAAGGGCAAGCCCCTCCCGGAGGTTATACTCGTGAATGTCGTCGATATAAACGATGTCGTCCGGCTTGCGGCTGACGTCGAACACCTTTGAATTCAGTCCCTCATAGAGGCGCGAGAGCATACGGTCATAGACCGGCTCCTCTCCCTGGGCCACACGTTGGAACTGCTCGATACGGGAAATGCCGCTCATCCCCATGTTCTGGGTGATTTCCACGGCGTTGGTACTCCAGGGGGTAATCATCTCGCGGCGCGGGCCTATGAAGTTCCCCTTGACGGAAGTTGCCGACAGGGGTTTGGCTCCCGAGAAAGCCCAGGCGAGTTTTTCAAGCTCTTCAGCCGAAAGCTTGTGGTCGGTTTCAACGGCGAAGAACGTTGAAGCGCCTTTTTTGAAGAATTGGACCATAACGGTGTATATTGTTGTTATCAGAATTCATAATCCACGCACCCGCGCATCTCCCTGTTGTTCCCCAGGAGCGCCGCGGCGGCGATGTGGGCCGGATGTCCGGCATAGACGGCCACATCGGCCATCGTGGGAACCACAGCCGTCAGAACTACGTCCCAGTCCTCGGCGGGGTTTTCATTAAGTCCCACTTCCATCGACTCCAGCACGTCGATGCTGGCTGGAAGCTGCATAAGGGCGTCGCGGAAAGCGGCGGCCACCCTACGGCGCTCGGCGGGTTCACCCTTGAGCTTGAACATCACAATATGCTTTACCATGACAAGTAACTTGTTCGGATTTATGTTTTTTAAACCGGTCTGACTATCGGACTCAGGGATTTATTTCGCATAGAGACGCTCGCGGACCGCGGCCACCTTCTCGTCGGTGATGTAGTCGTCGTAGTCCATCATCTTGTCGATTATCCCGTTGGGAGTAAGCTCGATGATGCGGTTGCAGACGGTCTGGATGAACTCGTGGTCATGGCTCGACAGGAGGATTACTCCCTTGAAAGCCTGAAGCGTATTGTTGAACGCCTGGATGGACTCCAGATCGAGATGGTTCGTGGGGGAATCGAGGACCATGGTGTTGGCGTTGCGGAGCATCATGCGGGAAATCATGCAGCGCATCTTCTCGCCTCCGGAAAGGACCGAAGCCTTTTTCAGCACCTCTTCTCCGGAGAAAAGCATTTTGCCGAGAAACCCCTTGAGGTAGATTTCCGAGGAATCGTCGGAGAACTGGCAGAGCCAGTCCACAAGGTTCATGTCCGTGTTGAAATACTGGGAATTATCCAGGGGGAGGTATGCCGTGGTGATGGTCTGCCCCCAGTCGTATGTGCCTTCGTCGGCCTTGCGGTTCCCCATCACGATTTCGAACAGAGCGGTCATGGCGCGGGGGTCATGGCTCAGGAAAGCGACCTTGTCCCCCTTCTCTATCTGGAAGTTGACATCCCTGAACAGCACTTCGCCGTCAACGCTGGCCGACAGACCGTGGACTTCCAGGATCTTGTTGCCCACCTCGCGCTCGGGGGTGAAGATGATACCCGGATAGCGGCGCGACGACGGCTGGATTTCCTCGATATTGAGTTTCTCGAGCATCTTCTTGCGGGAAGTGGTCTGCTTGGACTTGGCCACGTTGGCCGAGAACCGCTGGATGAATTCCAGGAGTTCCTTGCGCTTCTCCTCGGCCTTCTTGTTCTGCTGCTGCTGCTGACGCAGGGCAAGCTGGGAGGACTCGTACCAGAAAGAATAGTTTCCGGCGAAGAGGGTCACCTTGTTGTAGTCGATGTCGAGTGTGTGGGTGCATACCGAGTCGAGGAAGTGGCGGTCATGGCTGACCACCAGCACCGTGTTCTCGAACTTCGAGAGATAATCCTCGAGCCACGCCACGGTCTCCAGGTCGAGGTCATTGGTAGGCTCGTCCAGAAGCAGATTGTCGGGATTGCCGAAAAGCGCTTTGGCCAGAAGAACGCGCACTTTCTCGTTACCGGAAAGGTCCTTCATCAGCATATAGTGGCGCTCCTCCTTGATGCCCAGACCGCTGAGGAGGGCGGCCGCATCGCTCTCGGCGTTCCACCCTTCCATCTCGGCGAACTTCTCCTCCAGTTCCGAGGCGCGGATGCCATCGGCGTCCGAGAAGTCGGGTTTGGCGTAGAGGGCGTCTTTCTCTTTCATTATATCCCAGAGGACGGTGTGTCCCTGGAGGACGGTGTCCATCACCGTGAATTCATCGAACTTGAAGTGGTCCTGCTCCAGGACGCTCATACGTTCGCCCGGGCCCATCGACACAGAGCCGTGGGTCGGCGAAAGCTGGTCCGACAGAATCCTCATCAAAGTGGATTTCCCGGCCCCGTTGGCACCGATGATGCCATAGCAGTTGCCGGGCGTAAACTTCAGGTTAACGTCCTGAAACAATACTCTCTTACCGAATTGAATACCTAAATTATTGACAGCTATCATTGCAATGGATGAAATGTGACGCAAAGTTACGCATTTTTTCCCGCCCTACCAAAGAAGTAATCAAAAAAGCCCTGCGTAAACCGATACGCGGGGCTTTCAATCACTGGAACCGAGGTTTAGCTTGATATAACCTGAATAGATTCGGTTCCTTCTTCATCAAGAATGCAATTGAAAAAATGACTATTCTCTAATTGCGGTTATTTAACTCCAAATATTATTTGCTTTCGCAATGAACCGGGGATGGTGCAAAGTTACGAATCTTCGGAAAGGTATGACACGCGGAGGTGTCGCGTATTTGCCACGCCAGCATGGCGACTTTCGCGAATGCGCCCCGGCTTCAGAAGTTGTAACCCACGGAGATGTTGACCAGATTGCGGCGGATCGAACGCCCCAGGTCGACGTTATAGGGTCCGCAGGGGATAACGGAGGCCGATTTCATCTTTGTGATGCCCACCGAGCCGCCGACGGTCATGTAATAGCGCTGGTAGGTAAGTCCCACTCCGAAATTCCACTGGAGATCGACGTGCTTGTAGCCGTTGGTGCCGAAGGCGTCGACCGATTCGGACTGCACGCGCTCGTTGCCGGGAGTGATTACCTCGTTCTGATGATAGCGGGCCACAAGGCTGAGATTAAGCTGCGGGCCTGTGAAGGCATGGACCGACAGGTCGGGAGCGAAGTCGAAATGATAGCCCAGGTTAAGGGGGATGCGGAAACCGAAGTTACGCAGAGTGCCGTCAACCTGATAGGGAATATCGCGGGTGTTCTCTACGCCGGCTTCGTCGACCCAGGTCTGCTCGAAGAACTGCACTGTCGAGGTACCGAACACGTTGTAGAACAGATGAAGTCCCGGCTCGAAATAGAAGTTGGCGACAACAGGGATATTGTAGACGGCGCCGACGCTGAATCCGGGCTTGTTGCTGAACATGGCGCCTCCGTTGGCCGCCGAGGATATGTCGATACCGGCTCTCACACCGAAGTAGGCGCGGTTTTCGGGATTGTCGAACAGATAGCTCTGCGCGCTTGCCGCGGGAATGGCGGAGAGAGCCAGAAGCATAAACGCTGCTGCTTTTGCAAGTGCTTTCATATCAATTTGTTTTTAAGTTTAATACTGTTTGTCGGACGACTGTCGGTCCCTGAGCCGGGCATCAGTAGTCGTAAAGAAGCTCGAGGTCGTCGAGACACATGACGGCACCCTCTCCTCCGGTGAAATAATCGCCGTATTTGCTCGAGGACGCCACCACGAGGATATACCTTGGCACCCTTGAGGTGGAAGTATAGTCCAGGGTGATCTCGAAGGGAACATACTGCGGCACATCCTCGCCGCACTGCATCTTACCGTAGGCTATCACATCGGCGCCCGACGGGTTGAAGAGGTTGAGGTTGTTGGGATTCGTGCGGCACTCGAAAGGCTGCGGAGCGTCGATGAGCGCACACCATACGATACACGTGTCAGGCTCGCCCATCAGGTCCTTGAACTGAGTGTTGGTCTTGCTTATCGGGGCGGTCTTGTAATTGAAATAGCCGCGCAGACGGGTGGGACGCTGGGTAAACTCGCGGCCGAAAGAGAGGATACCGTTGGTGCCGTCGGTGCGCAGATAGACCCCGGCGAAGATACTTCCCGCCGCCAGCTTGCCGATCATACCGATTCCCTTGAACTCGGTTTTCAGCATGGCGGCACGCCCCGTACCGGTGGAGGTACTGTTTGTGGGAAGTACGTTACTGGAACCCAGTGTCGTGGCTCCCTTGTTGCCCGTGTCCCAGTAGGGAGTGGCTCCCTCTGCCCAGGGCTGCCATATCTTGCCGTTCTCCGACCAGTTTTCGAAATCGCTGTTGGGGAGCTGGACGATGGAGCCGGTGGTGAATCTCACGGTCTCTCCGAATTCCTCGCCGCTGTAAGCGCGGGCCTCGTAATCCGTCTCAGGATTCAATCCGGTCAGGCGCGCGTTGAACGTGCCGCCGGTGTTGGTAATCCATCCCGCGGGAGCTTTCTGCCACTCCTGCGTACCATACAGGCGGTATTCCACGCCATTGTCGGCTCCGTCGATTCCCGCGCCGTAAATCCAGGCCACGTTGGTCCAGGCGTCAGCCCTGACGGTCTGGACGTTGGAGGTCACTTCCTCGCCGAAGATCGTCCAGGTGACATCCTCTCCGTAGGCGGTCAGGGTCACTTCCAGGGGGGAGGTAAGGTCGATGGTCTCTCCCGCCAGGGAGGGAGTGACCGTGGAACCGGCCGGCCCGAGCTTGGCCGTCAGCACTTTGACGGCTTTCAGACCGCCGTTGGCGCTCGACACTTCGACTTTCACCCGTCGGCCGCCGACATCGATGACCGAGGCCCCGACCTGGTTCTCGACCGTAAAATAACGCTCGATGGTCTGCTCGCCGCGGATTACCCAGTCATAATCCTGGTAGAGACCCAGAGTGCAGATGAAATATTTCGAGAGGTCAAGGGGCTGGTCGAGATTTCCTTCCACCAGGCGTGCGCCGGGAGTGAGGGTATAGGAGGTGATTTCAACGGAACGGATATTGACCGTCTCGTCGAATACCAGGGTCACCAGGCGGTTGGCCGAGTCGATTTCCGCCGGTTTCAGAAGTCCGTCGGCTTCGACAGTGACGAAATTGGGCTGTATGCGTGGATAGGGGATATCGTTCTTGATACACCCTCCGAGTGCGAAGATCATCAGCAGCCCCGGCACGATGCGGGCCGCCCATCCGGCATTCAGCCGACGCAGCCGGCTGAGGGACCCGGCAGGTTTATGACATCTGTTATTTGACATATCTGACGGATTTTAGATGAATACGGCCATGCCGAAGTTGATATTGAAGATATTGAACTTGAAGTTCGCGCCCGATGAGAACCGGGAGCCATCCTCCACGCCGTTGGTGGTCTGTTTCTCATGATGGAGCTTGACGCCGAAAACGCCGAAGCTGACATTGAAACTTACGTAGTCCATTATGAATACACAGATACCGGGGGAGAAGTTCAGAGCCGCGGTGACGGAATTCGTGCGGGTGTCGCGCAGCTGACCGTCATAGTAGCGCTTGAATCGCGAGGAGCCGGAGCCGAAAGCAAGGTCTATGTCGTTGAAGACCCCGAAGCGACGGTCGCGCCCCAGGCCGATGTAGTTTCGGTAGGATACGGAGCTGGTATAGCTCTGCTCGTAATAACTGACATCCTTGAGGGTGAAGTTGATGTCATCGTCGAAATCCATCGCCATGTTCGGCAGGTCGAGATTCCGGCGGGTGTAGACGAACTTGAGTCCGATCGACTGGTTGTTGCTGAAGAAATATGTAATCGAAGGCTGGATTGAATAAGCCTTGATGTTCAGGTCGAGGTTCTTGAGGATCGAGAGCATCTGCACGTCGTCGGTGGAGAATTCGCCGTATGACGCCATCAGCCCGAAGGACCACTGTCCTTTTGGGATGAAGAGGTAGTTGAGCAGTCCGCGGTCATACCGGCCGTAGTTCTTTTGGGGAAGGACGATAGAGACGGTGTCCTCCCCTACGATTACTGTCTCGTTGAGTTCCGGGCGGTTCAACACCGTGGAATCCAGGGGTATTTTCTCCCCCTGGGAAAAGCGCTCGAGCAGGGGTATTCCGTCGGTCTGCGAGGGGGTGCGGGATGTTGCAGTCAATGCCAGTGCCGCAACCGTCATAAAGAAGATGAATAGTTTCTTTGTCATGTCTGCTGCGGATTTACAGGTAGAAAGCGACTCCGAAAGTTATGGAGAAGAGGTTGATTTTGAAGTTGGCCTGCTTGGAGTGGCGCGAGGAGTCGTAAATCTGGTCGGTAGTGCCGGAGGAATGGGAGTAGTTGAAACCCAGCACTCCGACGTTGACCTCTATCGCCGAGTAATTGTTGAGGAACATCACCATGCCCGGCGCAAGACCTATATTCATGTTCCAGTTCCGTTCGAAGGTGCCGGTCAGGTCCTGTCCGGTACCGCTGATTATCTTTGACTCCCCTCCTCCGAACTGAAGCTGCACTTCGTTGAAGAAGCCGAACCGGTGGCTCCGGCCCAGGCTGATATAGTTGCGGAAGCAGGCCATCGCCGAATAGTTGTGGGAAATCTGGTAAAGGTTCTCGACGGTGTAGTCTGTCTCGGAATCCACCACCACGCGGGCGTTGTCGAGATGGGTGCGCGTGCGCGTATAAGTCATTTTCCCTCCCGCCGCCAGGTTGTCCTTGAAACAGTACATCAGCATCGGGCTGATTTTATATGAATAGGTGTCGCCGTTGATATCTTCGACAATGAAAAACTGATAGTTGTCCTGGTTGGACTGCGAGAAACTGACGTTCACTCCTGTAATCCATTGCCCTTTGGGGACAAAGGATATTTGCTCCAGGCCGCGTTTGAACTCCACCTGGGCATACAGCGACGCCGCCGCGGAGACAACCACGGTCAGCAATAATGACATTAGCCTTTTTATCATAGATAACACACTGTATCTAAAGCACTTAACCGCATTCACCACCATCATCGGGCAGTGAATGTAAAAATTTTTGTAAAGTTAAGGCTTTTTATCATATCGGGAAAGCGCGCAAACGTTAAAGTTTTTAACACTGTAAAATCTACCAATAGCCCTGCTGCGGGGAACGCAGTGACGGATTTTTCGCTAATTTTGCAGATATTTTTCGTTTAATCAGACTTTTTATCCCGGGAAATGTTATTTTTCCAGGAGTCTGTCAGTACCTTATTATAAATATGAAAAAAATATTATTCGTGATTGCCGCGCTTTTCGTTCTCTCCGCAACATCAGTCCATGCCGCCCCCGACATACGCGATCTCCTCGGAGGTCTCGCCGGAGGCAGCTCACAAGGCTCCGGCGACAATGGTTCAGGTCTCGGAAACGCCATAGGGGGGCTGATTTCAGGACTTGTCGGCGAAAAGCAGCTCACGGAGGCCGACCTGGCCGGTGTCTATCGCTATAATGAACCGGCGATTTCTTTCCAGAGCGACAATTTCCTGCAGCAGGCCGGGGGCGCCGCCGCTTCGGTGGTAATCAAGCAGAAACTCGAGCCTTATTACGAGAAAGCGGGGATGCAGAATCTCCAGGTGACGCTCAACGCCGACAAGACCTGCGAATTCTCCCTGGGTCGCGTCAGACTTACCGGCACTTTCCAGCGGGATTCCGCCGTCACTGATGCCAACGTGTTCATTTTCAACTTCAAGGCCATGAAGTCAATACCCGTGGCCCGCGCCGACGCCTATATCCAGCGCGTGGGCAGCAATCTTGTGATGACTTTCGATGCATCGAAGCTTATTACCCTGGTAAACGCCATAGCGAAAATCAGCGGCCGCGCCACTATTCAGAGCGCCGCGAAAATCCTGAACAGTTATGACGGTCTTAACTGCGGATTCTCGCTGACCCGCACGGGAGATGCTCCCGGCCAGGGGGCGTCGCAGAGCGGCAGCGGCTCAGGCTCTTCCGCGGGCAGCGCATCCTCGGGTGCCGGTGCATCGGAGAAAACCGATTCCGCAGCATCGGGTGGCCTGGGGAGCCTGCTGGACGCTCTGCGCCGCAAACAGAATCAGCAGTAAACCGTCATCCTTCTGACCGACCGCCATGTTTCCCTGGATTGACAGCTTCCGACGCCGCATGAGAATTCTCAGACAGTCTTATCTGAGAATCACGGCCCGTTCCGTGCCGGCCCTGCGGCTCGGAGGCAATATTCTGGGGATCACAGCGTTCTGCGCTTCGCTTGTCTGCCTTACGTCGCTGATTATCTATTTCGGCTTCGAACATACGTCGGCGGGGCTGCGTCATCTCCAGCGCATCATCCGGGGATGTCAGTGGATTTTTATCCTTCATGTCCTCTACGGCCTTCTCCCCTCCAGGAGTCCGCGTCCGAAAGGAAGAGCGGTCAAGTGGATTGTAGACACGGCTGTGCTGCTGACGCTGCTTCCGTTGCTTTATCCCCACCCCCATCATCCCTGGATTCCTGTTCTCGAACAGGTTCTCTATTCCAACCGTTTTCTGTTCCCCATCATGGGGGCCTACTGCGTTGTCGACATCTCTTTCGGGATAATCCGGCTGCTCCGCCGGCGCACAAATCCGTCGCTTATCCTCTCGGCAAGTTTTCTGCTTTTTATCTTTATCGGCTCGCTGCTGCTTATGATGCCGCGGTGTACGGTCGAGGGAATCGACTACTCCGACGCCTTGTTCGTTTCAACCTCCGCGGTCTGCATCACCGGCCTCACTTCGGTTGATGTCGCGCAGACGTTCACTCCCGCCGGGCTGCTGGTTCTCGCGTTCCTGATTCAGATTGGCGGACTCGGGGTAATGACCTTTACCAGCTTCTTCGCCCTGTTTTTCAGCGGCAATACATCGATTTACAGTCAGCTGATTGTGCGCGACCTGATTTACTCCAAGTCAATGAACGCCCTGCTGCCGACTCTGCTCTATATCTTTTTCTTTACGGTAACGATCGAGATTGTCGGAGCCGCGGTAATTTTCCTGTCGGTCCACGGTTGCCTCGGTATGTCGCTGGAGGACGAACTGATATTCTCGGGTTTCCACGCTCTGTCGGCTTTCTGCAACGCCGGTTTCTCAAATGTAGAGGGAGGACTTTCCAATCCGGTGCTTCTCGCGTCATGCCGGAGCCTGTATATCATCGTATCGCTGCTGGTGATCGCGGGAGGAATCGGATTCCCGATTCTCGTAAATTTCCGCCAGGCTTTCGCGGGAGCGGTGCGGAATTTCTGGCGCTGGCTTACCCGCAAGCCCCGGCGCCGGCGTATCCTTCATGTCTATGACCTGAACACGAAGATCGTACTCGTCGCGTCGGCATGGCTGACCGTCGTCTCAACCTTTCTTTTTCTGCTCTTTGAATACGGCAATTCCCTTGCCGGTATGAGCCTTTCCGACAAGCTGATTCAGTCGTTTTTCAACTCTACGGTCCCCCGTTCGTCCGGATTCTCCTCGGTCAATCCGGCGGGATTCATGAATATAACCATCATAATGTTCATGATTCTTATGTGGGTCGGCGGTGCATCCCAGTCTACGGCAGGCGGTATAAAGGTCAACACCGTAGCCACCATGATGCTGAATCTGAAAGCGATAATCCTCGGTCGCGACCGCGTGACGGCCTACCGGCGCACTATCGCCACGCACTCCATCCGCCGCGCCCACGCCGTAATCGCCCTGTCGATAATATCCCTGTCGGTCTACTGCCTGATAATCGCCGGCCTGGAACCGCATCTTCCGCTGAAAGCGGTGATATATGAGACGGTCTCGGCGCTGTTCACCGTCGGGACCTCCCTGGGAATCACCCCGCTGCTGTCGCTCCCGTCGAAAATCCTGCTATGCACGGCGATGTTTCTCGGGCGCGTGGGAATGATTTCCCTGCTGGTAGGCGTGGTTGGCGTCCATACCGATCCCCCCTACCGTTTCCCCTCCGACAACATCATAATCAACTGATCGTTAACTATCCCCCTGAAAAAAATATGCGATATCTTATCATCGGACTCGGAATATATGGCTCCAACCTCGCCCGTGACCTCACCGACATGGGCCATGAGGTTATCGGCGCCGACGTGCGTGCCGTCAATGTCGAAGCCATAAAGGACTATATCGCCACGGCTTATATCGTCGATTCCACCGACGAGGCGTCGCTGGCGGCTCTTCCGCTGAAAAACGTCGACCTGGTGATTGTAGCTATCGGAGAGAATTTCGGCGCCAGCGTAAAGACCGTGGCGATTCTCCGGAAACTGGGCATCCGCAACATCTACGCCCGCGCTATCGACGGACTCCACCGCTCGATTCTCGAGGGGCTGCAGGTCAAACGTATCCTGACCCCGGAACAACGCGCCGCCCATGACCTTGTGAATGAAATCGGTCTGCACTCTCAGGTCGCTACCCTCCGGGTAGCCCACGACACGTTTATAGCCCGTTTCACAGCTCCCGAGATATTCCTGCAGATGAAATACGAAGATCTTACTTCCGACCAGCTCCAGGGGCTTACCCTCGTAGCGGCTTCCCGTCCGGTCAAGACCAGCAATCTGCTCGGAATTTCCCACGACTCCCTCCGACTCCTCCCCCTCCCCTCTCCGGATCTGCGCGTTGAAGAGGGGGACAATCTTATATGCATGGGGACTCCATCGGCCTACAAAGCCCTTTTCCGATTGCTCTCCTGAACCTCAGCCGGGCGTAATACAGCGTCGTCACTATCATAATGGAGTCGTCACCCCGCAAAAGCGCCATCCATCCGCCCTGAAAAGCTCGACCCACGACATAAATAAAGACGATGCGCCCGAAGCAGGCACATCGTCTTTATTCTTTATTCATTGTATATGAATCCTGCGTCCGGGTTACCGGCGGTTATCAGGCCGGAGGACGGGATATATATATCAAGAACAAATTTGATTATTGTCCGAGATAAGTCTTCAGCAGACGGGACTTCTGGCCCTTGAGGCGCCGGATAGCCTTTTCTTTGATCTGACGCACACGCTCGCGGGTAAGATCGAACTTGGCACCGATTTCCTCCAGGGTCATCTCCTGACAACCGATTCCGAAGAACATTTTCAGTATTTCCCGCTCGCGCTCGTGAAGCTGACGCAGGGCGCGGTCAACCTCTTTTGCAAGAGACTCCTGATTAAGGGTGGAGTCGGCCATAGGGCTGTCGTCATTAGTCAGTACATCCAGCAGGGAATTGTCCTCCCCTTCAACGAAGGGAGCATCCACGGAAATATGGCGTCCGGAGACCTTCAGCGTGTCGGCGACCTTGTCGACAGGCACGTCAAGCGTTTCAGCCAGCTCCTCGGGAGAGGGACGGCGCTCGTTCTCCTGCTCGAATTTCGACAGGGCCTTGGAAATCTTGTTCAGCGATCCCACCTGGTTCAGGGGCAGACGGACGATACGGCTCTGCTCGGCAAGAGCCTGCAGAATCGACTGGCGAATCCACCATACCGCGTATGAAATGAATTTGAAACCTCGGGTTTCGTCAAACTTGCGGGCAGCTTTAATCAGTCCGAGGTTCCCCTCGTTGATAAGGTCGGGCAGGCTGAGCCCCTGGTTCTGATACTGCTTGGCTACCGAAACCACGAAACGGAGATTCGCGCGGGTAAGTTTCTCCAGCGCCACTTCGTCTCCTTCGCGGATTCGCTGGGCCAGTTCAACTTCCTGCTCTACCGTAATAAGGTCCTCGCGTCCAATCTCCTGGAGATATTTGTCGAGCGAGGCACTCTCGCGGTTCGTAATCGATTTGGATATTTTAAGTTGTCTCATGCTATAATATACGCGCAATAAAGGTTAACTCTGCCTCCAAAGTCATCTGACACAAACCAAAACTGCCGGAGAAGCACTTTCCCGGCTGAAAAACAACGTGTTCCCTACTTTGTCGATGTCGCTTGGGGCCAAGCTATTCAGTTTACAAATTTAACGCTTTATTCCGAGAAAAAATTGCAATCCCCGCGTTAATCTATGTTAAAAGCACTTCCGACCAAATTTCAGCCAAATCTAAGCCGACTCTCCTCATAATCATATGACAAATTTGTCGACAGGAAAAAAGACAAAATAAAGACAAAATACCCTTATATTTTCAGACTTAATTTGCTAAAAAAGTCCCATACATCCGAAAAATGTATGACCGTTTAATAAAGAAAATCTCAGGCAGCAAACTAACTGACTGAGATTCTAAGTTTTAACTTTGAGCCGCGAGTGGGACTCGAACCCACGACCTTTTCGTTACGAATGAAATGCTCTACCGACTGAGCTATTGCGGCTGAAATTGCAGGAGCATTGTCCTAAAAGCACTGCAAAGGTAATAACTTTCCATGACAAATCCAAACCATTTGCGTATTTCCGGTATTTTTCCGGTATTTTTCGGATTGTATATCTGTTCGGAATCAAGCCGGAATACATCAGGAATCGGGAGGCGGACAGGCATAGCGTAAAACAGGAGGCGCGCCTCCCGGGGGGGAAACGCGCCTCTTATAGGGGGGCCTCAGTCGCGGGAGAACCGCGATACTGAGGATTCAGGGGTCAATTACATATTGAAGTTGATGTCGAACATTCTCTTGGCAATCAGCACACCACCGTCGAAACGCTTGTGGAGATTGGTCTTGGTGATGTTGCGGGCTCCGGGTTCTACGAAGTTGGAGGGAGCGGGAGCATCGCCGGTGGGGAGAACGAGCTTACATCCGGGCGAGTTCATCTCCGACGGGATGTAGGACTGAACGGAGTTTCCGTCGGAACCCATCGCATAACCGTAGAGGTTAGCGAGCGAGATTACGTTGTCCTCCATGGTGTCGTTCAGACCCTGGGCGACAATCTGACTCGGTGTCAGTTCCTGCTGTGCGTAGTAGAGGTAGAAGGAAGCGGCATTGATTACCGAGAAATCGTAGAATTTCTTGCCGACCTTGACTACGTTACCGGTCTTGGAGAGGGGAACAAGCACCATATTGGGATCCGAAGCATCCAGCTGGACATAATAGTCTTCATCGGTAGGATATTCTTCAGGCCACCAGTTGGTATAGGGATTGACCATACGGTACATATCAGGATTGTTGATATTCTGCTGGACAGGTACCTGATAGGTGATCGTCTTACCCTCGGTGTTCCAGTAAAGGATACCTTCGGTATAGGAGCCCATGCCGAGATCGTTCCAGGCTTTCTTTTCCTTACCGCCGGGGAAGAGAATCTGCAGCTCCTTACCGTTGGCAACGGTTACGGGGCCGTGGCTTACGTAGAAGTGTTCGTCGGGGAATACGATAGTGTTGGGGTACTCGACGCCGTCAACTTCCTGAGTCTCATAAGTAGCAGTTGCACCGCCTGCGCTGGGATATACACGCTCGCCTGTGTCAAGGTCCTCGTTAAGAATGGCACCGGCAGCACGGTCCCAGTATGTAATCTGTCCGTATTCGGGAGACAGTACATAATATGTGTCATACAGGGGCTGTGGTTTGCCGGTCCTGTCGCAGAGGTAGACATTATTGGGGTCCGAAGCATTGATGTACATGATGTTCACAACGTCGCCGCCGACATACTGGAAGGAATCGCCGCTGGAGTTGGTGAACATATTGGCATAAGGAGTCAGAACTCGGAAGATGCCTTTCGAGATGGGGTTCGACTGGATGGTAACCTCAAATTCAAAAGGATCATTGCCTCCGCTGAGGGAGAAGCCGGAGTAGATCAGCAGATCGATGAACTTACCGGTAGTCTCACCCTTGGGTCCGACAACGTTCTCCCAGGGAATGAACATCGCCGAAACATCGGCTGTAGTCTTGAAATAAGGAGAATCCTCACCCTCGGTGGCGAGCTTGAAGATATATTCCTTACCGGCGTTGGCAGCCATATCTTCCCACTTGTAGGTAACTTTGATATTGGCTGTACCTTCGCCTTTGGCGAAAGTCACGGGGAGAGTTACCGAACTGTTGTCGCCGCTGACAGTGGGATTGACGTTCTGGGGATTGCCATCGGCGTCAATAAGCACGTATGTGAAGTAATTTCCGTTCACGTCGCACTTGACATCGACTGTGGACGCTTCTGTGGTGTTGGCGCGGTAAACGGGAATGGAGAACTCAGTCTGATTCTCGTCGATAATCACTTCATCGTCGGAGTCCAGCGA
The DNA here is from genome assembly GCA_910584365.1 of uncultured Muribaculaceae bacterium. Taxonomy (GTDB): domain Bacteria; phylum Bacteroidota; class Bacteroidia; order Bacteroidales; family Muribaculaceae; genus UBA7173. The sequence goes on from CAJUAF010000006.1 coordinate 106,309, forward strand.
GAAGTAAGCCGCGGGAGTGGGGACCGGTGCGGCGGGAGTGTACTCCTGATCGGCAGCCTTGTCACAGGAGGTCAACATCAGCGCCATCGCCCCGAACCCTATGGTTAATTTATTGAATTTCATATCTTGGATTTTATCTGTTGGAAGATATTTCGATTACTGAAAGAAGAGAGAATTGTCCGTAAGGTAAACAGCAGGGGGATTATTCGGTGTCCACTACTGCGTTGGGCTTGACAGCACCGTTGCTGACTACGCCGATGAGGGGGTTGTTCTGAGCCTCGTCGAGGATGATTTCGAAGAGGAGTACAGGGTCATCGGGAGCGACTACGTAAACAAGTGTGGGGTCGAAACCACCGCCGCGGCGGTCGATGCCTTTCTGGAAGCGCATGATGTCATAGTAGCTGAATCCTTCGCCCCAAAGCTCGATACGGCGCTGTTTCCAGATTTCATCACGGAAGATATCCACGGAAGCGGCGTTGCATACATAGTTGGGCTGACGGTAGGCGGAGACGAAAGTTGTCAGAGTCTGGGCACCTACGGCGGGACTCTTCATACCCTGGGCCTCGGCAAGAATCAGATACATTTCCTCAACACGCATGAAAGGAACGTCCTGGTCGTTGACGTTGTCACCCGAACCGGGGGAGTCGTTGTGGGCACCGAACTTGACAGTCATGTAAGGAGAGAAGTCAGACAGACCGTTGGCGGAAGGATTCTTGAGATACTCCTGGTAAGCGGAGGGGAGAGTGTTGGGCATCTCGAGGTCATTGAACCACCAGTTCTTGCGGACGTCGTTCTGGGGAATGCTCTCATAGAGTTTCTTGTTGATACAACGGTACACACCGGCCGAGGGATAAGTCTGGTCGGGGAACCAGGGGGTCATCTGGCCAGCCCATCCTACCAGACCGGCAACGCTACCCTGGGGATCGGTATAGAATCCCCACATCCAGGCTTTGTCGTTGATATCCTTGAAACCGGGCTTGGAAACGTCTTCCATCGAGTAAGGTTCAAGTCCCTTGGCAGCAGCCATATCAATGGCAGCCTGAGCGGCGGTGGCGGCGTTGTCGTAATCCTGCATGAACAGGTAGGCGCGGGCCTGAAGACCCTTTACGACAGCCTGGTCAACGAAAGTCTTGGTGAGGTTACCGCCTGCCTGCGATTCGCGGGTGTAACCGGCAGCCTGAGCCTTGTCGAGCAGGGCAAGAGCTTCGTTGTAGTCGCTGAGAATCTGAGCGTAGATTTCGCGGCCGGAAGCACGGGCCATACCGTCGGCGGCAGCCTGGTCGAGGTTCTGCTCGGTCAGCACGGGCACGGTGGGAGCATCGGGATTCTTGGCGTAGGTGAACTGATACATCTGGGCGAGGTTGAAGTAGCACCATCCGCGGAAAGCGAGCGCCTGGGCGCGGAAGTACTGCATCTGGCCGTTCTCCACCGCGGGATCAATCAGGGCGCAGATAGAGTTACAGTTGTTGATCATGTTGTACCATGTACGCCAGAAGATCAGGTTGTCAAAGTAGGTACCGCCGAAGTCCGACATCTCCAGGGCTGCGGTGTACCACTGGTAACCCAGCAGAGCCGACGCCATATCCTGGCCGCGGTGGTCAAGAATCAGGAAGATTGAAGGTACACCGAAGTCGGTATGAATGTTACGGGAAGAGCCGAAGAGAGCGAAACGGGACGAAGCCATCGTCGGGAGAGAGTTTACCGAAGCCGAAGCCATCTCGGGATTGTTCTCGATAATCTCTTTCTTCTGGTCCTCCGTGATCATGTTGCTCATGGGAGCCTGGTCGAGGTCGTTACAACCGGACAAGGCGACAGCCCCGAGAGCGACAGCGAAGATTGATTTTATATTTTTCATTTTTGGAATCGCAATGAGTTAGTTTAGAAAACAACCTTGATACCGCCGGAGATAGTGCGGATGGGAGAGTAGGCCGAATATCTCGACGACGTTCCGAGGGCCATACGGGGATCAAGACCTTTGCGCTTGGACCAGAGAGCTACGTTCTCGGCGGCGCCATAGACGCGGACAGACTCGATGCCGAGTTTGGCGGTCCACTTGCCGGGGAGAGTGTAACCCAGGGTGATGTTGTTGAGCGCAAGGTAGTTGGAGCTGATAAGATTGAAATCGGTCGTACCTTCACCGAGAGTATAGCTCGACTGGGCGTCAAGTTTCGGAATATTGGTGTCGCGGTTCTCGGGAGTCCAGGCCTGGAGCATATCGGTGTGGAAGTTCGTACCGAGGTTCTCGATAGCACCCTGGTGCATGAGGGCGCCGTACTGCTGGTCGAAGATGCGACCGCCTACCTGGTAGCTGAACTGGATGCCGAAGTCGAAGCCGAAGAACTTCACGTTTGTACCGAAACCTCCGTAGAATGTGGGAAGCACGTTGCCGGTCTCCTTACGATTGTTGGCGTAGGCGTGGTCGTAGTTGGGACTCTTGTATTCGGGAGTGTAACCTACGATCTTACCTTCATCGTCAGTGATGGGGTCGCGGTCCCAGTAGAGAGGCTCACCGTTTTCGGGGTTGACGCCGGCATACTGTACGAGGTAGTAGTTGTACTGCGACTCGCCTTCCTGCCATACGGTCATACCGCGGAGGATGCGGCCGCCGGTCTCGGGATTGAGCTTGATGATCTTGTTGCGGATCCAGGTACCGTTGAAGTTGAGGTCCCAGGTCACGTTGCGGGTGGAAATCGGACGGTAGTTGAGTTCGATTTCAAGACCGTAGTTGCGGAGGGAACCTACGTTCATCGGGAAGTATTCGTAACCGAGCGAAGGAGCTACCGGACGCCAGTAGAGCATATCGGAAGTCTGGCGCTGGAAGTATTCCACAGTTCCGGAAAGTTTGCCCTGCCAGAGGCTGAACTCGATACCGCCGTTGAGGGCGTTGGAGGTTTCCCAGGTCAGGTCGGGGTTACCTTTGGCGTGGTTGTCGTAGAGCTTACCGTCGGACCATGCGGTCTCACCGGAGATGATGAACTTGTCGAGGTATGCGTAGTAAGTTCCGATGTTGTCGTTACCCTGCTGGCCGAAAGAGAACTTCACTTTCAGAAGGTCGAGCCAGGTAGCGGTGGACTGCATGAATTTCTCCTTCGAGGCATCCCAGGCGGCGGAGAGGGAGTAGAAGTTACCCCAGCGCTTGTCGGGAGAGAAACGGGAGGATGCATCGCGACGGTAGGAGACGCTGGCGAAGTACTTCGAGTCGTAGTCATAGTTGATACGTCCGAAGATACCGCGGGTGGTGTAGTTGGTGGGGTTACCGCCACTGCTGCGGCGCTGCTCGTTGTTGAGGGTATTGCTTACAGCCCAGCTGTTGGGGTCATAGAGGTTGGTACCGCTGGCCACGAGGGATTCGGCGTTGAGGTCGTAGCTTTCATAACCCAGCAGGAGGTCGGCGTGGTGTACATCGAAGAAAGTCTTGCGGTATGTGGCCAGGGCCTGGAGGTTAAGACCGCGGGTACGGGTGAAAGCCTGCTGGGCGGTACCGCCGTAGGAAGCGGGCATACCGAAGTAGGGGTTGCTGATGGCGTGCAGACGGGTATTGTCGAGGAAGTAACCTACGGTACCGGTAACATCGAGGTTCTCGATGGGAGTCACTTTCGCATACCATTTTGCGGAAAGGATGTCCTTCAGGGTGTCGTCGGTATCATAGATGAAAGTACTTGCGGCGTTACCTCCGGACATATAGCGGCGGCTGGTGCCGATGGCGTACTTACCGTCACCGTAGTCGTAGATGGGGTTGCCGGTGTGGGTGTCATACATGATGGCGCCGCTGGCGTCGCGCACATAGATGGGATATACGGGAGCCACGGAGTTACAGAAACCGAAGGCGTTTTCTGCGTTACCGGTGTCACCGTCCTGGTTGGAGGGATAACCCATTTTTACATGATTGTAGGCGATCGAGGTTCCGACGGTCAGCCACTTCTTGGCCTGGTAGTCGGCACCCACGCGGGAGGAAAGACGGTTGTAGAAAGAACCCTTGATGATACCGTCGTCACCGAGGTAGCCGAAGCTGCCGTAGAACTTGAAGCGGTCGGAACCGCCGGAGATGGTGACGTTGTATTCCTGACGGAGGCCGTGGATGAAAGTTTCCTTAGCCCAGTCGTCGGGGATGATATAGTTTGTTCCGTTGTTGTAGCCGAGGGTGGCGGCGGGATTGAGCTTGCCGTTGGTACCGATCAGCTGTTGTCCTGCGGGGATGGTCCAGATCTGATAGCCGGGACCGAAAGCGGAGGGCATCATGCCGTTGGCATATGTATGGGCGGCGGCAGCGTCCTGAGCCTGGTGGTAATAATAACCGTTGCGCAGGGACTGGTAAGCCATTTCTGTATAGAGAGCGGGATCCTTGATTACATCGTAGGTGCCGATTTCGCGGGAGTTGGAACCCCACTTGGCGTCAACGGTAACCACGGCGTCGCCGGCTTTACCTTTCTTAGTGGTGATAAGGATCACACCGTTGGCACCGCGGGCACCGTAAAGGGCGGCGGCGGCGGCGTCCTTGAGGACGGTCATCGACTCGATATCGTTAGTGTTCAGCGAAGCTACATCGCCGTCGAAGGGCATTCCGTCAACTACGTACAGAGGCTTCGTTGAGGCATTAAGCGAACCGACACCACGGATATACACTGTGGGAGAGGTACCGGGCTGGCCGTTGGTGGTCAGCACCTGCGCACCGGCAACAGTACCTGCCAGGGCCGAAACAGCGTCAGTAACCTGGCGCGACTCGATCTGCTCTGCTTTCACAACAGAAGCGGATCCGGTGTAGGCGCTCTTCTTAGCCGTACCGTAAGCGACGACCATGACCTCGTCGAGATTGTTCTCGGAGTTGTCGAGCTTAACAGTGACATCCTGGCCGGCATTCACTGTCTGCTCAATCATACCTACGTAAGAAACCTTAAGCTTGGTTACCTGGGCAGGAACGGTCAGAGTGAACTTACCGTCAAGGTCAGTTGAAGTACCTTGACCGCCGCCAACCGGCATTACGGTCGCCCCGGGAAGGGGTTCGCCGTCACCGGCAAAAACGACCGTACCGGACACGACCTTAGTCTGCGCCACCGCACAGATAGTCATGAGAAGCACCGTCGTCATCAATAGAAACAGCTTTTTCATACACTAAATAATATTAAACATAAATTTTTATAATTTCTACAACTGAATATCAAAGAGTTACACATCCCTTAAGAACAGTCTCGAAAGAAACTGCTTATAATCCTTCGTTTTGTTTTCTCTTCATCTTACGATTTTTAATGTCCCGAATCGCCTGGCGGAGCTATTCTGACACTGTTATTTTGCAAAGTTACTACAAAATGCCAATAAACCAAACCTTTTGAAAACTTTTTTTACGGGTTTTAACGCAAAAAGTTTTCATGTTGTAAAACATAGCTCTTTAAATATCTTTATACGCCCCAATAAATCAGCTATTTAGAGCAATTTTTAACCGACCGCGCTTTTTTACATTACTTTGCAGCAAAAAAGCAAGCGACAAACGACTGTTAATATTTCTAAAATCAAGGCTTTTTCACCATCCCATCCCCGAATTTTCCACGCACCCGCGGCGCGGTCCACCCCCGGCCATCCTCCCTGCCAGCCGTACAATCCAAGATCCGGACACACTGTCATAAAAAATCTAAAATCAGCTTACATTTGCATTTTTTAGGCTGAGACTCATGGTTTTTTGAACGGAAATTATTACCTTTGTCAATCGCTCTACACTATTATATGTAAATAATAGGCGAAAGAACGTAGCCTTCCGGGCAGACCAATAGCATTACACCTTATTATATATAACACGTAGATGGCTCCGGCCATCCCGGACAATCCATCACTCAAAGGAAAAAGAAACATAACTTTAATAGAAGGATGAATAAAATTTTACTCTGCGGAATTCTGGCAGCAGGATGTTGCCTGTCTTCCGGGGCCCAAAGCAAAATCAACAATGCGGGCCTGCTGCGCATCGACCAGTTCCACCGTCTGCAGGCAGAACTGGCTGAAAACGCGCCCGCCCGTGCCGCTGCTTTCAATGCCCAGACCGTGTCCGTATTCGTCACCCTCTCCGAGGGAGCAACCGCTTCCGATCTTGAGAACTGGGGCGCTACGGTAATCGACGTCGCCGGCGACATCGTTATCGTGTCTCTCCCCCTGAACCGCGTCGAGGACCTGGCCGCCCAGGACTTCGTCCGCCTCATCGACTTCGGCTACCAGGCAGCCCCCATGATGGATCAGGCACGCAAGTTCTCCTTTGTGGAAGACATCCACGCCGGTACCGCCGAAGGGATTTCCAAAGCATACAAGGGTGAGGGAGTCTACGTAGGTCTCTACGACACCGGCCTGGACCCCAACCACGTAAACTTCACCGACCACCAGGGAGTAAGCCGCGTAAAGGCCGTCTACCTGGGCCGCGGAGGAGCAGTTTCCTCCTATGACACCCCCGCCGACGTAGCCCGCTTTGACACGGACGACCGCCGGGAATCCCACGGCACACACGTGCTTGGCACCATCGCAGGCCGCACTGACGTCTCCGGAACATACGCCCGCGCCGAGAACACTTCCGCCAAAGTCGAGACCGGCAACATTCCCTACTACGGCGTAGCTCCCGAAGCCGACATCATCGTAGGCTGCGGTGACTTCGACAACGCATCCATCAACGCCGGTATCGGCGCAGTAATCGCCCGCGCCAAACGGGACGGCAAACCCGTGGTCGTAAACCTCTCCCTGGGCCACAACCGCGGAAGTCATGACCCCCGCGAGACCGTCAACAAATATCTTGACAGCCAGGCGAAAGACGCTATCATCGTCGTAGCGGCCGGTAACGAAGGCGGTTCGCAGATGTCCATCGAGCGCAACTTCGGCGCCGGGGGCGACATAGCCCAGACCACCATCGTCCCTGTCAGCTCCGACCCCAACCGCCCCTCGGCAAACGCCACGGCCAAGACAATCTACTCCGCCGAATTCTGGGCTGACTCCGACATACCTTTTTATGGCGAACTCTTCCTCTTCGACAAGGTAAAACAGGAGAAGATTGCAACAAAATCTTTCTCCGGCAAGTCGGGCAGCTTCACCTGGAGTACAAACAATGACCAGGTATTCAAGCAGTACTTCAACAACTCTTCGGTTTCCGCCCGCTGGGGTGTGGACGGTTCGACAGGCCGCTTCAACCTCTCGATGGACAACACGATCCAGGCTGTCGGCGCCGACGTAATCTTCGGTGTATATCTCGAAAGCGATGACGCCATGCGTATCAACGGTTACTGCGACGCCTACAACGAATATTCCGAAAGCGAAGTCCGCTTCGCCAACGCCACCGGTCTGCGTCCCTCGATAACCGGCAACGACAACGGTTCCATCAACGGTATGGCCTGCGGTTACAACACCGTATCCGTCGGCGCATGGGTATCCCGCACGATGGTCCCCATGCTCAGCGGCCGTATGTACTCCTACAACGCCGGTTCCGGCGTAGGCTCGATTGCAGGTTTCTCCTCCCACGGACGTTCCGGCGACGGTCGTATGCTCCCCATCATTTGCGCCCCCGGCGCCCAGATCATCTCTTCCGTCAGCAGCTACTGGAGCGCCCTGGGCAACGAAAGCAACTGGAGTGCCAAAGCCGACTTCAAGGGTAAGACCTACCCCTGGTACTATATGCAGGGTACTTCGATGGCCACTCCCTTCGTGACAGGCGCCATCGCCCTCTGGCTTGAAGCATTCCCCGCCATGCGTTTCGCCGAAGTCAACCAGATTCTGGAGAAGACCGCCACGAAGGATGCCTACACCGCCACTCCCGGCGAGACCGACAAATGGGGCTACGGCAAAATCAACGTACTCGAAGGCCTTAAGGAAGCTATCCGCATGAACGCTTCCGTAGAAAGCACCCTGGCTGACGCCGCTGACCAGAACCTGATTATCGTCGACAACGGCGGCAAGCAGTTCGAAGTAAGTTGCGCCGGTGTCAACAACCTTTCCTGCAAGCTCTTCAACCTCCAGGGTATGGAAGTGGCAGCAGCCGGTTCCGCAGACGACACTATCCTCCTGGACGCTTCGTCGGTTCAGGACGGTATCTACGTGCTGTCCGTAGACGCAGCCGGCCAGAAGCTATCCCGCAAACTGGTCATCCGGTAATCCTCTCCGGAAGTTGACAAAAAATCCTCAACTCTGGCCGATTTGTCCTATATAAGACAAAACCAGACAAAAAGTTGCGGATTTTAACACAAGTTTTCGTAACTTTGCGGCCAAATGGAGAAGAGCCGCATTAAAATAAGCAATGCTATGAGCCGACAGAATTCCGCAAGGACTTTTCTGGCGGCTCTTGCTATTTTCATCGCTCTCTTCTGCGGCGCCCCCCAGAAGGCGCGGGCGGACTTCCTGAACCTCGACAGCATTGCCTCCTGGGGAAAATTCCCGCGGTTCTGCGTCAACACCTACCGCTGGGGGGACCGATTCTTCAACGGCTACGACTCGACCTACGTGCAGGGCTCGGGCCACCGCCTGAACATCAAGGCCAAGGCAGACAGCTGGATGGATGTCTATGATTTCCGGTTCAAGGACCATTACAAACTGAGTTTCGAGAATCACCCCTCCACCTCTATGGGGCTGTGGCTTACGTATATGGCTGTCTCGGTGGGCTACGATGTCAACGTCAGCAAAATCTTCAACCCTTCGCAGGGTGCGAGGAAAAGGTTCGACTTCCAGTTCAACTGTATGCTCTTCGCCGCCGAATACTATTCGATTGACAATACCGTAGGGATGACTATATCCCGCATGGGGTACCCCGACAGAATGAAGCGCGTCAGGATTAACTTCGACGGCTTCCACTCCAACAGCTGGGGACTGAATCTTTACTATTTCTTCAACCACAAGCATTATTCCCAGGCCGCAGCATTCCATTATTCAAAGATTCAGGTAAAAAGTGCCGGCTCGCTGTATGCCGGATTTGCCTACTGGCAGCAGAAATATGACATGGACTTCACCGGCGTCATGGAAGCCCTCGGGATGCCCCCCTCCCTGTCGGAGTGGGAAAACCATTACCGGGTCTCCAACAAGAATTATGCCATAAAAATCGGATATGCCTATAACTGGGTGTTCCACCCCGGATGGTGCGTGGGAATTTCCGAGGCACCGACCATCGGAATCCGGGACGGATACATCAATATGCCTCAAGAGCAGAAGACTTCTTTCTCGCTGAGCAACCGTTTCCGCGCATCGCTGATCTATAACCGCAATAAGCGGTGGTTCTTCGGGATAGTGGGAAACGTCGATACCGGACTCGTATACGACAAGCAGCACACACTACTCTCCAATAATTTCTCCCTCGAAGCCTCGGCCGGATTCCGGTTTGACATCTGGTAACGCCAATGAAACCGATGACCCACAGCGAAATACGCGGCACCCTCCTGTTACTGGCCCTGCTTCTGGCCATCGTGGGCGCCACGGCCCTTTGGCGCGGGCGCACATCCGGAGAGGCAGCCGAAAGGCATCTTGAAGTAGCTGGCAGTGTCAATGCCGATTCCCTGCTGCTTGAGCGTCAGGTCCGGAAAATGGAAACTGAAGATTCTCTCGGACACCAGAAAAGGCACCTCCAGCGGAACTCCCCCGACAGTACATCTCTCGGGAGCCGTTCCCAGCGCCGTGCAGAACGGAAACGCCGGCCGCTCCCCTCCCCTGCCCCGAGTCCGCTGGACCGACCAGCTCCAGTCTCCTCCTCCGCAAACTGATTCCGGGGATTATCATACAAAAAAACTTCCCCGAAAAAAACGTCCACCATCCGAACCATTCCGACGGCACCATCACCATCCGGGCGAAAAAAGGCGATGTGCCAAAATTCTGAATTTTGACACACCGCCTAAATATGATCTGACTGTTTATCCGGCCATTGACCGGACAACAGACAATCTGCTTACTTATCCTGTACGAGGGCGAAAAGAAGATCCTTCTCATCATCGGGATTGGTCTGAATCTCGACCTTCCCTTCGCGGGCCAGCCAGCCCACAGCTGCGAAAATCTCTTCTTTCTTGAGTTTGGTCTCCTTTTTGAGCTGTTTGAAGCCAACGACTACATCCTTGTCGTTGAGGGCGGTCCAAACCAGGCCGGCCCAGGTTCCAATTGCTTCTGCGTTCATTGTTAATTGAATTAAACTATTATACATCTGAAACGGAATCGAGGATTGCGGCAACACAGGATTCCGTTCCCAAAAATTGCTCTCAGTTTGAATTATTTGGCTACCGTTGCACTGCAAAATTATGTAATTTTTTGAAAATAACCTAATTAAGCGGATGCATTTTTTGCCATTCATTTCTATAACAATCTACAATCCCCTAATGTTCAACCCCTTACAGAGACATAATTATTTTATGTCAATGTCGTTTTTTTCTAACTGTTCGACGCATTCCTGTAATTTCATCGTCAGATGGGCCGCTCCTACATCCGTATTCAGATGCATCAGATCGGCAAAATCATTGTCGGTGAAAGTAGTGTCACGGAATAGATTGATCACCGCCACTCCATATTGCTGCCGCAGCATTTCGACGCGCCGCAGCATTTCCTTCTCCTGGGCTTCACTGACAAAATCCAGGAACCGGCGCGACACCGGCGGAATATACAAAATAACTTTTACCGAATGCAGGCAGCACAAATCCAACAAAGCCGCATACTCCCGGTAATTCGTTTCAAGCCACCGCCAGTCAGACGCCGTCTGTACAGTGGCAATCAGGGTATTTTCTTTCCAGTCCGGTTTCCGAACAGCCAAAACAGGCATCATGGAGTGGCCTAAAGAATCAGCTGCAATCGGAGAGATCACCCAGGGCAACAGTTTCGTCCGGACTTCATCCGGATAGAAAATCTGGAGACCGTAACGCGAGAATAATGAGTATTTGTCAGTCCCGAAATCCGTTCCGAGAAAAATCCATCTCGGATTATAATCCTTGTCCGCAGGGCAATCAAACAAAGAGAAATACGACATTTCCAGGATGACTCTCTTCAGATGCGGCATCTTGTCTATGCTGGCTTTAAAAATATGATAGTTCATGGAAATATCATGACTGTTAAACGCTACATTAAAAGCATCGTCAAGAGTCCATACGGCCGGAGAAACACCCCAGAAAGTAACAGAAGAACCCATGAAGAGGGTTTCTATATCTTTCCCATGATTCTGAATATACCTGCTCTTTTCGGAATAAAGATTGGAGGAATTTCGGGAAACACACTCAATTCCGGCCAAACCGAGGATTATCAGCAGTCCAAAAATAAACAGATTGACAACAAATCTCCTCATGATTCAGAATTGAAAATAGATAAATGCCTGCTCCGTACCAGCCATGACGAATGTCAGCATCGTCAAAACCCAATAGAAAGACCATCTGACACTTCTGTATCTCAAAAGTCCTTTTGCCGGAAAATCCAATCCAAAAGAACGTTTCCGATTCAGAAATTCAAATGTCATCATTATCATTACGGCCACAAGACATGGCCAAAAACGTATCATATCTACTCGTTCGCCGGGTGCGAAGATAGCAAGCTTGTATAAGTATATAGCATTTCCGTAAACAGAATATGACCTGAATATAATCCAGCCAATCACAATAAAACAAAAGGTGACAAAAACAGCGGCACCTTTATACCAGACACGTATCCCCTCTCTCCGGAAGTATTTGTCAATCAGTATCAGTATCGCTATAAGGACACCATTATACAATCCCCACAATATATAAGTATATCTGGCTCCATGCCACAATCCGGACAAGGCAAAGACAATCAATATATTGAATATCATTCTTGCCATCCCCTTACGATTGCCCCCCAAAGGAAGATATACATAGTCTCTGAACCACGATTGCAACGTAATATGCCAACGTCGCCAGAATTCTTTGATATTTTTGGAAAAATAAGGAAGCCTGAAATTTTCTGACAGACGGATACCTAATAAACGTCCACATCCGACAGCTATATCACAGTAGCCTGAAAAGTCTCCGTAAATCTGGAATGTGAAAAAGACAGCGCCCAACAAAAGCGAAAAAGCGTCCAGCTCCTCGAAACGCACAAAGGTCTGATTAACAAAAATCGCACAGTTATCAGCAACGACCATCTTCTTGAATAATCCCCAAAGGATCCGTTTCATACCTTCGACGCCTTCCCGATAACTGAATTCACGTTTACACTGAAATTGTGGTAACAGCCTGTCCGCCTTTTCAATAGGACCTGCGACCATCTGCGGGAAGAAACTCATGAAAGCGAAAAATGATATAATATCCCTGGTAGGCGCAATGTTATTGCGATAGACATCAATTGTATATCCGAGGGCCTGAAATGTAAAGAAACTTATGCCAACCGGCAGAACAAGGTTAAGAGATACCCAGTCAAGGGTTATTCCGAAACAAGCAGCCAGTTTCACGGTGCTTAGCGTAAAGAAATCGAGATATTTGTACACGCACAATACGCCGACGTTAATAGCGACTGCACTCCATAATATTATTCTTTTTATACTGGCCGACGTCCTGAATTTTCCAAGCAAAAGGCCGCTGCAGAAACTGCACAGGGTGTATCCCCCAAGAAGAAACATATATCTCCAGTCCCACCAGCCATAGAACACATAGCTCGCCGCCACGACAAATAGATTTTGCCACCGGACCCACCTCCGGAGAGCCCAGTAAAGGAAGAACACAATCGGCAAAAAGATCAGAAATTCTAAAGAAACAAAGTGCATCTTCCGGAGATTTTTCAAAAGTCAGCACAAAGTTAAGTATTTATCCCGGGATTTTCATAATTTTGCATTATAAAGAAAACTATCCGATGAAAAAAGACAAAAACTCCACGCTGGTTAAAACCGACATCGCCGAACGGACTGAAGGACTGGTTATCAAGACAACCGGTTCGAGCTATGAGGTGCTGCCCGACGGAGGAGGTGCGACACTGGCCTGCAAGGTCAAGGGTAATTTCAGACTGAAAGGAATCCGGACCACAAACCCGGTGACGGTCGGTGACCGGGTCACCGCACTGGTGAATCCCGACGGCTCGGCCTACATTACGGCAATTCAGCCGCGCAAGAACTACATTATACGCCGGGCAAGCAATCTGTCGAAAGAGGCGAGCATCCTGGCTGCCAATCTCGACGGCGCAATGCTCGTGGCCACGCTGAAACATCCGGTGACCTCGACAACATTCATTGACCGTTTCCTCGCCACGGCCGAGGCATATCAGGTCAAGGCTACCCTGGTCATCAATAAGACCGACCTGCTCGACACGCCCGAAGACCGGGAGCTGCTGGAAGCCGTAACATATCTATATGACTCAATCGGATATCCCGTCATCCAGGTATCGGCGAAATCAGGCGAGGGACTCCGGCGGCTGCAGGATGCGCTGAAAGAAAAAGTGACGCTGATGTCGGGAAATTCAGGTGTGGGGAAAAGTACGCTGATCAATGCCCTGATTCCGGGGCTGGATCTCAGGACGGCGGCAATATCAGATGTGCATGACCAGGGAACCCACACTACTACATTTTCCGAGATGTTTCCCCTCCCCGAAGGCGGCTGGATAATCGACACCCCGGGAGTGCGCGGATTCGGCACCATCGAAATCGGCGCCCAGGAGGCTTCGCATTATTTTCCGGAAATTTTCCGAATCTCCGGTGACTGCCGTTTCAACAACTGCACCCACACCCATGAGCCGGGATGCGCCGTCCTGGCGGCTCTGGAGGAAAACCATATCGCCCGTTCCCGCTATAATTCCTATATTTCGATTCTTCAGGATTCCGAAGAAGGCAAATACCGCGCTCCTTTCTGAGGGAGCGTCTTCCAGCGGGATGTTCCGGAAGGCTGCTATCCGCCCCACACGACCGGGAAGCGAGGCAGTCTCAAAAAAACAGGTAATAACGGAACTCAATCATTGAAATTGCTGGAAAAAATCGAATCGACTTTTTCGTTAATAAGCAAATCAAGCAAGTCGATTGAGACCGCCGGGGGAAGCGCACCCGACGCGGATGTTTCCGCCGGCGCTGCGTCCGGAATTCCGGCGGATGCCGGTGCGGGAACAGGAGCGGATGCCGTCAGGTCCTCCGGGACCGGAGGGAGCGACGGCGCAGGGGGGAGCGAAATCTTCCCTCCCTTGCCGCGGTTCAACGCCGCGTAAGCCCGCGGAGCGCCGTCGACGCGCGCTCCGGTAAAATAACGGTCACCCCAGTAACCGGAATCAAAACCGCTGACCATCACCCCCCGCGAGGAGGAAGCGTGAATCATGCGCCCCTGCCCGATATACAGCCCGACATGAGAGACCTTATCCTCCTTTTTCCCGGGCGCGAAGAACACCAGGTCGCCCGGACGCATCTTGTTACGCGCTACGGGGGTACAATATCGAACCTGGTCGCGGGTCGTCCGCGGAATCTTCAGTTCGCACACATTATTGAACACGCTCATAACCAGCCCCGAACAGTCGGTCCCCTGTTTCGAGGCTCCGCCATATACATAGCGGGTCCCCAGCCACCCCCCGGCTTCAGAAATCAGCGCGCGCGCCATCGGGTCGTCAATCTCCCGGAGACAATCCTCCAGGGTCAGACGGTCGCGGCGCGGATCATAGGTCTGACCGCCCCCGGATGCCGACTGCCTGGACTTGCATCCGGTCAGCGACGCCAGAGCGGCTATGACGGCAAACAATATGAGGAACTTTCTGTGTAGCGACATAATTTTATCTCACAAATATACTTGTTTTAAACCGCGGCTGCAAACTTCCACGTATTTTTTTCGACAATTATGCAACTTTTTGCCAAACTTCACACTCTAATCGGGTACATCAAAAGAAACAACATTCCAAAATCATGGATATAATCAAGGTAAACCACGTTTCAAAACGTTTCACCAATCATGTAGCCCTGGATGATGTCTCCCTGGCGATTCCCGAGGGCTCGATATACGGGCTGCTCGGTCCCAACGGAGCCGGCAAGACAACGCTCATCCGCATCATCAACCATATCACCGCCCCCGACAGCGGTTCCGTAGAATTCATGGGACACCCGCTGACGGCTTCGGATGTCGTCAACATAGGCTACCTGCCCGAGGAACGCGGCCTCTACAAGAAGATGAAAGTCGGCGACCAGGCCCTTTTCTTCGCCAGGCTGAAAGGTCTCAGCACAAAAGAGGCAACGGCCGAACTCCGCAAATGGTTCGACCGCTTCGGCATTTCCGACTGGTGGAACCGTAAGGTCGAGGAACTTTCCAAGGGAATGGCCCAGAAAATCCAGTTTATCGTCACCGTACTCCACCGCCCCAAGCTCCTCATCTTCGACGAACCCTTCTCGGGCTTCGACCCCATCAACGCCGAATTGCTCAAAAACGAAATTCTCCGTCTGCGCGACCAGGGGGCCACAGTGATTTTCTCGACTCACAACATGGAGAGCGTCGAAACCCTCTGCGACGACATAACCCTCATAAACCGTTCCCACAATATCCTGTCGGGGAACGTCAACGAAATCCGCACACGCATGGGACAGGGGCTCTACCGCCTCTCTTTCGAGGGGAATCCCGACACACTGCTGGCTGCCCTGGGGGACAGCGTGGTAGAACACTCCTTCGAAACCGAGGTTAATTCTCCCGTCACCAGCGCACGACTCAGGCTGCGGCCCGAAATACCCCTGCGCCAGACCATCTCGCGGGCCAACGAGGCGGTGGAACTGGTAAGTTTCGACCGCGCCCTCCCCTCCATGAACGAAATCTTCATAAGCACCGTAAAGAATAACGAAAAATGAACAATAATCTCGGCATAATAATCCGGCGCGAATTTATGGAGCGCGTCGGCAAAAAAAGTTTTATCATCACCACGCTGCTGATGCCGCTGCTGATGCTTCTGATGATGGCGCTTCCGGCCCTGATAGCCATATTCTCGACCCCCTCCGACAAGACTATCGCTGTCATAGACGACAGCGGCATAATAATGCCCGTGCTGAAACAGGCTGGCATCGAACATCTTACTTTCGTCGAGGCCACCGCGCCGAAGGATTCCTGCATAGCCTCGGAAAGCTATTACGGACTTCTGACGATTCCCGCCGACATCGTCGACAACCCCTCCTCGGCCACTTTCTTCATCCATGAAGGAGGGTCAGTCGAGACCGAGAGTTCCCTGCGCTCGCTGATTAAAGACGCCGTGCGCGACCAGCGGATGCAGGCCTACGAAATCGACAACCTCCAGCAGATTCTCGACGAAACCAACGTTGAAGTAACCCTCCAGACCATCCGCGTCGACGAGACCGGCCAGGGGGAAGCCACCTCCTCGGCCCTGTCGTTCGGCATCGGACTGTTCATGACCTTTATCCTTTATATGTTCCTGTTAATGTACGGCCAGCTTGTGATGACCTCCATAATCGAAGAGAAAAACAACCGCGTCCTCGAGCTTGTAGTCTCCTCCGTCAGGCCCGTCCACCTGATGCTCGGCAAGATTTTCGGCGTGGGCCTGGTCGCTGTCCTCCAGATAATCATCTGGGGTGTGCTTCTCTGCGTGATGTCGGCTTTCGTGCTTCCCGTGCTGCTCCCCGCCGGGGTCGGCGACCAGGTAGCGATGTTCAACGCCGGCACTCTCCCCTCCGGTGGCGACACCCTCGACCCCGAACTGCTCAACGCCATCTCGCTGTTCAGCTCGGCCGCATATATCGCCAAGCTCTTCGGCTATATCCTGATATTCCTGATCGGCGGTTTCCTGTTCTACGCCTCGATTTTCGCCGCCATCGGCTCGGCCGTGGACAATATCCAGGACGCTTCCCAGCTGACCTCCTTCGCCGTGATCCCCATCGTCATCGGACTCGTCATCGGACTCACCGCCGGAGAAGACCCCAACTCGTCGCTGGCGTTCTGGACCTCGGTAATCCCCTTTACCTCCCCGATGGTGATGCTCATGAGAGTGCCTTTCGGAATCCCCTCGTGGGAAACATGGCTGGCCGTCGGCGTCCTTTACCTGTCGTTCCTCGTAATGGTCTGGATTGCGGCAAAAATCTACCGCATCGGCATCTTCATGTACGGCAAAAAGCCCACCGTGCGCGACCTCATCCGCTGGGCGCGCTATAAATAAAGAGGTGATTTAAAAGTTTTTGCCGAAAAATTTGCCCATCCCGAAAAAAATTGCTTACTTTGCACTCTGTTTTGTGGCTCCTCCTTGAAAGCCGACGGAAAGATGCAGCCGGAAGCGATATGAGAACTGAGATGGCGGCCACCCAACTTCGTATTAATCAAAGAAATCTCACTTTAACAGCCATGTCAAAGATTTGTCAGATTACAGGCAAAAAAGCGATTACAGGAAATAACGTATCGCACTCGAAGCGCCACACCAAGCGTCGCTTCAATGTGAACCTCTTCAACCGCAAGTTTTACTGGGTGGAACAGGACGTATGGGTTCTCCTGACCGTCTCCGCCGCCGGCCTCCGCAACATCAACAAGATGGGCCTCGACGCCGCCATCAAGCAGGCTATCGAAAAGGGTTATATCACTGAAATCAAAACATTAGACGTCTAAACTACAATGGCAAAGAAAGCTAAAGGAAATCGCGTACAGGTAATCCTGGAATGCACCGAACATAAGGCAAGCGGTATGCCCGGCACTTCCCGCTACATCACCACCAAGAACCGCAAGAACACCACCGAGCGTCTCGAGCTGAAGAAATACAACCCCATCCTCAAGCGCGTCACCGTTCACAAGGAAATCAAATAATCCACTAACATCCTCAATACCTACCAGATATGGCAAAGAAAACCGTTGCGTCGCTGCAGAAAGGCGAAGGCCGTACCTACTCCAAGGTTATCAAAATGGTGAAGTCACCCAAAACCGGTGCCTATACTTTCCAGGAGCAGATGGTCCCCAACGACGCTGTACAGAGCATCCTGAAATAAATCTCCCCCGCATTTCCCTCAAAGGATTATTCCCGGGACCCCCGATACCGGAACTTCGCGCGGCCAGGCGCCGATGCGACCCCCGGAAGCAACCTGCCCGTTCCACCCCCGTGGAATCCGCAGGTTGCTCCCGTTTTCAGGGATTTCCATCCCGTAAAACATATATGCGAACTCGAATCCCATCAACAGTTTTTCATCAAATTTCAGCACGAATTCAAACAGGAAAGACAAAAACACTTGATTTTCAAGGCCAGGTTGATTAACTTTGCAACATCAACAACAAAAACCAACAATTAAACAACCTGCATAATGGAAACTTTAAACAACCCCATGACGGCTCAGCCCGAAAACAACGCCGCAAGAACTCCCGCCACTCCCCGGAAAGAGAAAGAAGCCGGTTTCAGCACCGCAGCCAAAGTCGGTGTAGGAGCAGCCGCCGGTGTCGCCGCCGGTATCGGAGCCAAAATAGCCGCCGACAACATTCCGGTCAACGATCCCGATGAACTCAACGGCAAAGTAATCGTCGACGCGGCCGAAGACGGTGCCCAGGGATTAAACCATACCCCCGCCCACACTCCGGCCCACCACACTCCCGTCAGCCCTGTGGAAGAGGAAGAACCCTTTGACGTCAACGAAATCAAACTCGAGATCGAACCCGAACCGACCGTCCCCACCGAAATCAGCCCCATCACCGACGAGATCGAAGAAGTCACCCCCGATGACATCATCGTGGAACCCGAAATAGACGACATCCTCATCGATGATCCGCGCGGAGAAGTGTACGTCTACGACGACGATCCCACGGACGGTATGCCCGAATACATCCCCGACGAAGATATCGCACCTTTCGACGATGACCTCGCCATTGAAGACCCCGACGTAATCGAAGATCTCATCTGATACTGCCGGACTCCGGCATCTCTTTCCGCCGCCTGCGGCCCCGGTGTATATAGCCCGTAGAGCGATTTTCTCTCCCCTCCGACCGGAAACATCCCCCCTCAATTTCCAAATCATCCTCAAATCAGACATCAATGAAAAAAGCAATAACGGCCTGTATGTTCGCCCTGGCGGCCCTGGCAACCCCTGCATCGCTCTCGGCAAAGCAGACCCTCGAAGAAGCCACAGACTCCATCAAAACTATCTACAAGAACGCCCAGGGAGGCGACGCCTCGGCCCAGAACATCGTCGGAATGTGGTATTACAACGGACGTCATGTCGATCAGGACTACAAACTGGCCGCGAAATGGTGGAGCCGGGCCGCAAAGGCCGAAGACGCACAGGCCATCGGAAACCTCGGACTGTGCTATCAGACAGGCCACGGCGTTGACCGCGACTCGCTCCGCGCCACCGGGCTCTACAACCGCTCCATCAGGGAAGGCAACACCGAACTCCTCAAGCGTATGGCCGCATCCGCCGACAAAGGGAACGTCTTTTCCCAGGTCTACATGGCTCTCTGCTATCAGAAAGGAATCGGAGTGAAGAAAGACATCTACAAGGCCTCCTCTTATTTCGAGATGGCCGCTAAGAAAGGCTCCGTCGACGCCTGCCGTGAACTTGGTCTCCTGCTGCTGAACAACAAGCAGAACACCGATGCTTTCGGTTACTTCAAGACTGCCGCTCAGAAAGGCGACATCCCCTCCACGTTCTATTACGGCCGTATGCTGGCGGAAGGGAAAGGAACCAAACAGGACGCCACCCTCGGCATGATTCAGATGCAGAAAGCCGCCGAGGCCGGATTCGCCGCCGCACAGCTCTACCTGGGACGCGCCTACTACGAAGGGAACGGCGTGCGCAAAGACCCCTCGCAGGGATACCAGTGGATGCTCAAGGCCGCCCGTCAGAACAACTCCAACGCCCAGTTCCAGATCGCCGAGAAACTCGTGGCCGGCGACGGATGTCAGCTCGACTACAATCTCGCCACCGCATGGTTCGGCAAGGCGGTGGCCAACAACCACGGCAAAGCCTTCAAAAAGCTCTTCGAGACCGGAGGCGCCCTGGCCGGCTCCCCCTATCTGACCTACCTCCAGGCCCGTAAGGCTATCGCCACCGACAATTTCGAGACCGCTCTCAAAAAGAGCAAGGATCTCCAGAAGTCCAAGACCGAGGCTATCGCCCAGACCGGCAAGACCCTCGAAGGGATCATCCTCTGCAACAAGGACTACGCCAAGCGCGACCTGAAAAAGGGTGTGAAAATGCTCGAAAAATGCGTAGCCACCGGCAACGCCACCGCCGAATATGTACTCGGTGCCATGTATGACGCCGGCAAGCAGGTGGAACGCGACCAGAACAAAGCCGTCGACCTTATCAGCGCCTCAGCCAAAGCGGGCAACCCCCTGGCAATCTCCTACCTGGGCGATATGTACTTCGAGGGACGCGGCGTACAGCAGGACTACGAAAAGGCCATCCAGTGCTACAACGACGCCAGCGTACTGATGACCGAGACCGCCGCCAAACATCTGGCAGCCTGCTATGAAAACGGTTACGGAGGCCTCGAAGCAGACCAGAAGAAGGCTTCCCATATTCTCAAAGGCAAATACGGCTCTAACCTCGAAGCGCTCGTAGACCTTCTCCCGTAAGCGGTTTCGCCTGAAAACAACGACAACCTATGTCGAGGCGGTGTGCCAGAATTCCGGCCCACCGCCTCGTCTTTTCGTCCGGATATACAGACATCGATGGCGCGGGAGGGACACCGGACACCGGTGCCACCTGTGACGCCGAAAAAAATTAATAAAAATGCAGCCAATATTTGGGTATGACGGAGTTTTAAGCTATTTTTGTAGATGAATTTCGCGAAAGAGAAGTCTTTTGCGGGAAAATCGTATGCATAATCCGGACATCTCCCTGATTAGCAATGACTTGAATTCAAGCGGCAACTTTTATGCGTCTCCCGACGTCTAAAAGAGAGTAAACCATTATACTGCACTATGCTTAAGAATTTTTTCATCTCCATGCTCGGCACCATCGCCGGCTTCTGGATTTCGCTGATGCTCCTGGTGCTTGTAGGAGTAGCTGTTGCCGTAGGCTCCATCGCCTCCGCGTTTGTCAATTCCGAAACCACGGTGAAAGTCGAGAAAGGCTCCGTACTGGTAATCAATCTCGACTCCATGATAGAGGAGCGCGCCTCGACCCGCGGTCTGCAGCAGATTCTCAATGACAGCCCCGACACGCAGACCCTGGTCAACCTGGTCCGCGCCATCAACACCGCCAAAGATGATGACCGCATCGAGGGCATCTATCTCAAATGTAACGGTTCGGCATCCGGATTCGCTACCCGCCAGGCACTTCTGAACGCTCTGATGGATTTCAAGGAATCCAAGAAATGGATTCTGGCTTACTCCGACGCCTATTCCCAGGGGGAATATTACCTGGCCTCCTGCGCCGACTATCTGTACCTCAATCCGGTGGGAGCTGTCGACATCCAGGGCCTTACGACCTCCATCCCGTTCTTTAAAGGGCTGATGGACAAAGTCGGTGTACAGATGCAGGTCTTCAAGGTCGGCACGTACAAGAGCGCCGTCGAGCCCTACATTCTTGACAACATGAGCGACGCCAACCGCGAGATGACCCAGCATTTCCTCAACAACCTGTGGGGGAACCTGACGTCGGCCATC
Source organism: uncultured Muribaculaceae bacterium (assembly GCA_910584365.1). GTDB lineage: Bacteria > Bacteroidota > Bacteroidia > Bacteroidales > Muribaculaceae > UBA7173. The sequence continues at coordinate 127,762 of CAJUAF010000006.1, forward strand.
GCCGAGAACCGCGGAGTCTCCGTAGCCAAAGTAAACCAGTGGGCCGATTCGGTCATCGGTTTCGACGATGCCACGACCCTGGTGGACCTAAAAGTGGTAGACGCCCTGAAATACACCGACGAAGTAAAAGAGGAACTCATGGGGCTGACCGGCGCCAAGAAGGATGAAGATCTCCGTCTCATCAACTACGCGGACTATAACTCCGAAGCCAAAGCTCCCCACGAAAAGGATGAGGACAACAAGATTGCAGTATATTATGCCTGCGGCGACATCACCGATAACGGTACCGTAGGAATTACCGCCGAAAAGATGGTTCCCGAAATCCTGGAACTCGCCGAGGACGACGACATCAACGCTCTTGTCCTGCGCGTCAACTCGCCGGGCGGCTCCGCTTTCGCCTCCGAGCAGATATGGCACGCTCTGGAGGTATTTAAGTCGAAAGGCAAGATTCTTTACGTCTCGATGGGCGATTACGCCGCGTCAGGCGGTTACTATATCTCCTGCGGAGCCGACAAGATTTATGCCGAACCGATGACCCTGACCGGCTCCATCGGCATTTTCGGCATGATTCCCTGTGCCAAAGGTCTGATCACCGACAAACTCGGTGTGAATTTCGGCACGGTTTCCACCAATGCCAACGGAGGTTTCCCCTCATTGGTAGAACCGCTCACCCCCTTCCAGGCCCGGAAAATCCAGGGATCCGTCAACCGGGGATATGAGCTGTTCACCTCCCGCTGCGCCGAAGGCCGTCACATCTCCCAGGATTCCATCAAGGCCATCGCAGAAGGCCGCGTCTGGGACGGAGCGACAGCAAAGAAGCTCGGCCTGGTCGACGAACTCGGCGGTCTGCAGGACGCCGTGGATGCCCTTGCCAGGAAACTGAACTATAAGAAATATCAGATTGTCACTTACCCCGAAGTGGAGAAATCCTTCTGGGACGTAATCGCCGAGATGCCGATAAAGATGAAGGCCAACGCCCTTCGCGAGGAACTCGGAGCATATTATCCGGTCTACATGGAACTCAAGCGCCTCGAGACCCTCGAACCGGTCCAGGCCCGCATGATTCCCCTGGCCATCAACTGACACTAATCCGTCATTCCCCGGGAAGTCTGTTTCCCGGGGAATGAAAACTCCAGAAAATAAGCTAACCCCGTTACAAAATTGGCAAGAAACCGTATAATCTCCAACCTGATTCTGCTCCCCCTGTCGAAGCTCTACGGCCTGGGGGTAGGGATGCGCAACCTGATGTTCAAGTGGCACATCCTGAAGCAGCGCACCTTTGACGTGCCTGTGGTTGTGGTGGGGAATCTTGCCGTCGGCGGAACGGGGAAGACTCCCCACGTGGAGTATATCGTCGACCTGCTGAAGTTCAAATACCATATCGGCGTGGTTTCCCGCGGCTACAAGCGCAAGACAAAAGGTTTCGTGCTGGCCACCCGCCGCTCCACCCCCCTGGATATCGGCGACGAGCCTTACCAGATTTACCAGAAATTCAGCCGCGACATCTCCGTGGCCGTCTGCGAGGACCGGTGCGCCGGAATCGAGGAACTCCTGAGAATAGACCCCAAAATCAATCTCATCATCCTCGACGACGCTTTCCAGCACCGCTATGTCAAGCCGACAGTCTCGATAGTCCTCACCGACTTCAATGCGCCCGCTTTCGAGGACTCCCTCCTCCCCTACGGTCGCCTGCGCGAGCCCATGAGCGCCATATACCGGGCCGACATGGTAGTCATCACCAAGTGTCCCCCCCGCCTGAAAGCCATTGAATACAGGATCTGCAAGAACTCCCTGAAGCTCTTCCCCTACCAGGGCCTTTTCTTCTCCTCCATCGAGTATGCGCCGCTGGAACCCCTCTTCCCCGACGAGGCTCCCCGCCCCCCTTACCTTAGCTGGCTGACCGACGCAGACTCCATCCTGGCAGTTCCCGGCATCGCCAACCCCAAGCCGTTCATCCGCTATCTGAAAAGTTTCCACGCCCTTGTGAAAGTCAGACAGTATCCCGACCACCACAATTTCACCCGCCGCGACCTGGAGAATATCCTGCGGCGCTTCAACGAGATGGAAGGGGAAAGGAAACTCCTGATCACTACGGAGAAAGATGCCGTGCGCCTGCTCAACAACCCCTATTTCCCCCAGGAACTGAAGGAATACGCCTACTATGTCCCTGTCAAAGTGAAATTCGACCCGCACAACATAGAGACTTTCGACGAAGAACTTCAGAAGCTCCTTATCGATTCAGACAAATAACATCACAGCACCATGCCCTACCAGCTTTCCCTGGAAACATTTCTATGCGGCAGGGTGTTATAACTTATGATAATTTTTTGCCGGTTAATCTTATTCCCCACGCCATGTTAGAAAAAATCAACCAGACAGCAGAATTTCTCCGCTCGCAGGTGAGCGATATGCCCCGAATCGCAATTATTCTCGGAACCGGTCTCGGCCCCCTGGCCGATATGATCGAGGATAAGACGGTGATTCCATACTCCACCATCCCCAATTTCCCGGTATCGACAGTAGAGGGCCACAGCGGCAACTTCATCTTCGGCAACCTTGCCGGCAAGCGCGTCATGGCCATGCAGGGCCGTTTCCACTACTATGAGGGATACGACATGAAGACCGTCACCTTCCCCGTACGCGTAATGCGGGCCCTCGGAGTAGAGACGCTCATCGTCTCCAATGCCGCCGGAGGCATGAACAAGGAATTCCAGGTAGGAGACGTAATGGTAATCACCGACCATATCAACCTCTTCCCCGAGAATCCCCTCCGCGGCAAGAACTACAACGAACTGGGAGTACGCTTCCCGGCCATGACCGAGGCTTACTCCAAACGTCTTGTTGCGATAGCCGACCGCCTGGCCCAGGAAAAACAGATCCGCCTGATGCACGGAGTATATGTCGGCACTCCCGGCCCGACATTCGAGACTCCCGCCGAATATGAATATTTCCGCATCATAGGAGGGGACGCCGTCGGTATGTCCACCGTCCCTGAAGTGATCGTCGCCAGACATGGCGGCATGGAGGTGTTCGGCCTGTCGGTCATCACCGACCTGGGGGGCAAAGACATCACCCAGGTACCCACCCACGAAGAAGTACAGCAGGCGGCCATAACCGCCGAGCCTGTCACCAAAGCTCTTGTGCATGACCTTGTAGGCGCTCTCTGACCGCCTCTTTTCCGGGGAAGAGACTGCTCTTCCCCTTCTGTTTAAATCAGCCCTTGATTATGGAAGAAAAAGCCACTGAAATATCCACCATCGGGGAATTCGGCCTCATCGACCGCCTGACCCGCGATTTTCCGCTACGCAACAAGTCCTCCCTCAAAGGGGTCGGCGATGACTGCGCCGTCATGGAATACAAGGACACCGAAGTCCTTGTCTCCACAGACCTTCTTGTCGAAGGCATACATTTCGACCTGACCTACGTTCCCCTGAAACATCTGGGCTACAAGGCAGCCGTAGTGAATTTCTCGGACATCTACGCCATGAACGGCCATCCCCGCCAGATTACCGTGTCGCTGGCCATCTCCAAGCGTTTCACCGTGGAACACATGGAAGAACTTTACAGCGGCATCCGCCTGGCCTGCGACATCTACGGCGTGGACCTCGTCGGAGGGGACACGACCTCCTCGCGCTCCGGCCTGATAATCTCCGTGACAGCCATAGGGGACGCCCCCGCAGGCAATATCGCCTACCGTTCGGGAGCCAAAGACACCGATCTCATCTGCGTCTCCGGCGACCTCGGGGCGGCATATATGGGACTCCAGCTGCTGGAACGCGAAAAAGTAGCCTCCGCAGGTCAGAAAGACTTCGTCCCCCAGTTCTCCGGCAAAGAATACCTTATCGAACGCCAGCTGAAACCGGAAGCGCGCCGCGACGTCATCGAAAACCTCGCCAAAGAAGGCATCGTCCCCACCTCGATGATGGACATCTCCGACGGCCTCTCCTCCGAACTGCTCCATATCTGCAAGGCCTCCGACTGCGGATGCCGCGTCTATGAGGACCGCATCCCAATCGATTACCAGACCGCCGTCATGGCCGAGGAACTGAACATGAATCTCGTCACCGCAGCCATGAACGGCGGAGAAGACTACGAACTCCTGTTCACCGTACCCCTCCATGCCCACGAAGCGATCCGCAAAATTCCCGGCGTCCACGTCATCGGCCACATAACCAAGCCCTCCATAGGTGCCGCCCTGATTACCCGCGACGGTGCCGAAATCCCCATCCGCGCCCAGGGCTGGAACCACATGACCCCCGACTGATTCCCGCTCACCCCACTATATTTTTTATATCATAAGCAGAACTGCCCCCCCTTGACCGGGGGCAGTTCTGCTTTTATTGTAAAAAACCGTTCCCCGGCCGTAAAAAGGCAGCATCCGTAGCAAGTTCCATCTTTTAACTAATTTTAACTTTCGGGGGGGTAAAAATGAAGGGTTTTTATTAACTTTGCAACATATTTTAATTAAAATACACAAGTTGTAATACTCTAAACCGCCAAACCTTAAATTACCTGATTCTCAACCAGGAATCGTTCAGACAGAAACCAATTTTATTACATAATATGCGCAAATTAGCAATTATCATCCTGGCCTTATTCACGGTATGCGCCTTCTCCATGGAGGCCAAAGACAAGGCTATGCCCGAATATGAACTTGTCGGCAACGGCACGGGAGCCCAGGGAACCTACCTGATAACGGTGTCAGTCATAAGCAAGAAAAAAGATGTCAGCAACGCCGAACTGGCCCGCTGCGCCGTACATGGAGTACTATTCAGGGGATTTGCCAATAAAGACAAACGCCAGTCCCAGAAGCCGCTGGCCGGAAGCCCGTCGGTCGAAGCAAGCCATCCGGACTTCTTCAATTCCTTCTTCGCCGAAGGTGGGCCATGCGCTTCATACGTAAGCGAAGTCTCCGGATCACGGCAGGTCATAAAGGCCGGAAAACAGTATAAGGTGTCTGCCACCGTGACAGTCAACAAAGACCAGCTGCGCCGCGACCTTGAGGATGCCGGCATAATAAAAGGTCTCAATTCAGCATTTTAATCTTTCACATACCGGATTATGAAGAAACGACTTCTGACGATTATAGTGGCGCTGGCGTCTCTGCTGACGGCCTCCGCCGACGGACGTACAGCCTGGGTGTTCCTCAACAACGGCAACATCGTCAAAGGCACCGTCACAAAAACAGATACCAAAGTGTTCATCACCACCGACGACGGCAGCGAACTGTCTTATCCGATGCTGGAAGTCAACCGTATCTCCTATAAAGCTCCGAAACTTCCCGCCGTGGGGACTGACCCGGACCTTAAGGATATGGCCGACAGTGACAAAGGCTTCTGGTTCAGCGCCCAGTTGAGCGGCGCCTACACGCTCTTCCTTAGTCATCACTGCTCCCCCTGGACCGAACTCGACCTTGCCGGCGGTTACCGATTCAGCCAATATCTTAAAGTCGGTATCGGCGTGGGAGGACGCTACTACTTCGAGAACTCAAAACTGCGTGACAGCAGCATAAAATGGTCATTCCCTATCTACGCCACAGTCCGGGGCAATTTCCTTCCAGACACTTACCGCACAGTCACTCCATATTATGCCGTAGATCTGGGAGGCGCCATCCGCGACGGATTCATGTGGCGTCCGACATTCGGAATCCGCGTGGGTCAGACCCGCTCCGCCTTTCTTGTAGGGGTTTCCTATACCGGACAGTCCCTGCGCTATTGGACCGGTAAAGACAAATATGTATCTTCCCTGGGTATCACCGTGGGTTACGAATTTTAAATATCATACTCCATAATTCATGAAACTGATTACAAGCCTTACAGGAGCCGCCCTGGCGCTGCTGACCCTCGCAGGATGCAAGACTCCGCAGGTCATTGACAGCACTTACGCCGGCTCCACCTTTGCCATAGAATGTATGGGTACAGACCTGGATGGTTCGCAGACGCTCCGCAGCTGGGGAACAGGCAAGAATAAAGCCCAGGCGATGGAGAACGCCAAAAAGAACGCTGTCCGCGCCGTCCTGTTTGAAGGAATCAACGCCGGGACAGGAGACTGCAACCGCAAGCCTCTGATTTTCGAAGTCAACGCGGAAGAAAAATACGAACAGTATTTCAACCGCTTTTTCGCTGACGGAGGCGCCTACAAAGCCTTTACCTCGATGACCGACGAGAAGCGGACTTCGCGCCTTAAAAGTACCAATTCGGCTATCGAAAGCTGGGGCATCGTTGTGCGGGTCGACCGCGCGGCCCTGCGTCAGCGCCTGATTGACGACGGCATTATCAAACCTTAAACCACACTGAAACAGTCATGTTATCCGGAATCAGAAATATACTGGCCGCCGCGACAGGCCTGTTGCTGCTGACGGTAACCGCAGCGCCGGCCTCCCACGCCCAGGCCAAAAAGCCTACGATTATGGTTGTCCCCGATGACGCCTGGTGTACGGCCAACGGCTACATTATCGAAACCGACAACCAGGGGAAAACCACCCGTACACCCGACTATGAACGCGCTCTCCAGGAGAATATCGACCTGGTGACCACAATTACAAAAATCGGAGAACTGATGAACGAGCGACAGTTCCCCCTGAAAGATCTGTCAACAGTAATCAAGAACCTCAACCGCAACGCCGCCGAGGACGAAATGCTTGTCAGCCGCACATCGGGAGCTTCCCTCGCCGAAACTCCTTATGACCGCGTGATAACCCGGGCTAAAGCCGATATCATAGTGGAAGTGCTGTGGCGGGTGAACACCACGGGCCCCAAGCGCTCCATCACATATCAGCTCAAGGGCGTGGACGCATATTCCGGCAAGAATATCGCATCGGCCGAAGGCACCGGCGCTCCCTCTTTCTCGGCGGAAATCCCGGTTCTCATCGAAGAGGCTGTCCTGGAGAAAATGGACGGCTTCACCTCTCAGCTCCAGAGCCACTTCGACGATATGGTCGAGAACGGCCGGGAGGTGGTTCTGAATGTCCGCGTATTCGACAACGGCAGCGGGCTATCGCTTGAAGACGAATATGACGGCGAGGAGCTGGCCGAAATCATCGACTCATGGATGGCCCAGAACACAGTCAATCACCGCTTCAATCTCTCGGATCAGACAGAAAACCTCATGAATTTCGAGCAGGTACGCATCCCCCTCTACCGTCCCAACGGCAATCCGATGGATACGCGCCATTTCGCCAATTCTCTGCGCAAGTTCCTGGGCGCCGCCCCCTATAACATCACCTCAAAGGTGGTGACCAAAGGACTGGGCCGCGCCGACGTAATCTTAGGAGAGAAATAACCCTATGACCCCAATTCCGACGATATGAAAAAAACTATATTATCTCTGGGGATTCTGCTGGCAACCGCTTTTGCCGGAAACGCCGAGCAGTGTGACCTCCATATTCAGGTCGTGACTCCCGACACCGAAATGTGTGCCGGCGACGCATCCGTAGGCAACCTTCTGGCCTCGCGGCTTACGCGGGCGCTCACGGCAGACGGTGTGACTGCCGACGATTCCTATGGTCAGCTTTACATCAGCGGACGTTTCGATGACATTTACAAAGAGACCCTCCCCGGCCCTCCCGTTCAGACGGTAGTCCACACATCGCTGACGCTTATGGTGGCCGACATATTCGGCAATAAAGTCTTTGACTCCGAGACTTTCGACCTGCGGGGAGTAGGGACATCCCCCCAGCGCGCCTACATCAATGCCCTCAGCCAGCTCAACAGCCGCAACAAGGCGCTTGAACGCTTCATAGACCGCGCCCGCGGGAAGGTCATCTCCTACTTCGACGCCAATTACCGCTCCCTGCTGGCCAAAGCCCGCACAGCCGCCGCACAGCATGATTTCGATCAGGCTCTCTATCTCACCTCCCTTATCCCGCAATGTTCCGCCGGTTATCCCGAAGCGGAAAGGGCCATGCTGAAGTATTATCAGCAATATATCGACAACGAAGGGCAGATTCTGCTCAACAAAGCCCGCGCCGAGTTCGCCATGATGCCAAACGCGGAAGGAGCCTCCCGCGCCTATGCCTACCTCAACCGCATCGACACAGAATCCTCCGCATACGGCGCCGCCCAGTCCTTTGCCCGCGAAATCGAGAAGCAGACAAAGGCCGAATATAACTTTCAGGTACATCAGAAATACAACGACGCCAATACCCTGCGCCTGAAACAGATTGACGCCGCCCGCCAGATCGGTGTGGCCTTCGGTTCAGGGCAGGCAGCCTCTACCACGAATATACTCTGGAAATAAACAATCAAATTCTTTAACCTGTCATGACACAATTGCGAATAGCCTTTACCCTGCTCCTGACGGCACTTGTCGGCGCCCTTTCGGCCCAGACCCTGACCGTCATGAAGGAGAAAGAGAAATACGGCTATGCCGATGAAAACGGCAAAATGATAATCAAGGCCCAGTACACCCAGGCCTATCCCTTCGAGAACGGCAAAGCCAAAGTACGCAAAGGGGACAAATGGGGCTACATCGATGAAAAAGGGAAAGCCCTGATAGCCATCGATTACGAGAATATCGAGCCGTTTGAAAACGGCATCGCCCGCGTAAAAAAAGGTGGTAAATACGGATATATCAAGGAAGACGGGACTGTCTATATCAAACCCGAATACGACTTCATAGGCACCTTCAACGAAGACGGATGGCTGTGGGTCGGAAAAGGAAAATCCCTCAAGGAATCCAACAAGGGACTGTACCGTCACGACCAGCTTATAATGAAACCAGGTCCGCAATACCTCGGGTTCTATCTACGCACCGACTCGGCGGATTACACTGACGGGCACCCCATAGGCACGAATGAAGCCGGGCCCGTCCATAATGAAATCAAGACTAATTTCTGTCGTCTCTCCCGCTCCACCGAGCCTTATATCTGGACGATGCCCCTGGGTATATACACCAGGATCTTCGATCTTGACGGAGTGCAGGTCGTAGCCCAGCAGACCGGCGCCGTAGGTATGCCTAAGGACGGTTACTCCATCGTCCGGAAATACACCAGCAAGAAAGGGAAAACATATTACGATTTCAACTATGTTGCCGCAGACGGTAAATCCAAAAAACTGTTCAAGAAAGACATCCGCCAACAAGTAGACACAGCTGACATCTATGAGAGCTGCACTCCCTTCCACAACGGCAAAGCCCTCTGCGGCACCGAAAGCCTCGCATACCTGATTGACAACCAGGGAAACACACTGACGGATATGTATGACCGGCTGACGCCTGTAAAGGGGCTCGGCTATATCTCCCGCCAGGGAGACCGTTACGGTCTCCTGTCTCTCGGTGGCCAGGAAAACGTAGCCCCCTCTTTCCAGCTTATTCTCCCCCCGTTTGAAGGAAGTCAGATTCTTCCCGCCCAGGACAACAGCACTGGGCGTTTCGGATTCATTGATTTCTCAGGCAAACAGCTCGTCCCCTTCAGATTTGAAGACGCTATCGCCTTCACTGACGGCAAGGGATATGTAAAGGAAAACGGCTATTACGGTATTGTGGACCTGCAGGGAAACTACATTGTCAAAAACCGGTGGCAGCACATACTTCCCGCCACAACTGCCGGATGTGACTACCTTTGGGTACAGTCTCCCGAGACGTCCAAATGGCAGTGTCTGAACATTTCCCGCGATGCTCTCAGCTTCGACAGCGCTTTCGACGGAGCAAATTCATTCGATGACAAGGGACGCGCCCTGATTATGTCCGGCGACAAAATCGGCGCTGTATCCGTGGACGGCACTTCTATTCTCCCGGTGAGATTCACCACACAGGACATCGCCAGCGCCGCCCTGCGGTATCTTGACAATGAAGGGAAATCTTTCATGAACGATACCGAAGCTTTCCGCTTCAATATCTACAACAACGGTGAGCGCCACAAATACCGTCTCCATCAGCAGATCGCCGATGAAATGTGGGACTTCTAACTCCAATCTCCGAAACTCCATCCGATGAAACTCAAAAAATACTTTATTGCGGCGCTGTTGTTCGCCGCAGGCATCCAGGCCCACGCTGACCAACAGCCCCAGGATTTACAATACCGCCGCAGCTCGATATGCAGTTTCCTGATATCGAGAGCAGACCAGTCGATGTACGATAAAATCCAGGAAAAATACCTCGAGATTCCGACTCCCGACCAATACAACAACCACGACCTGAGCATCCGGATCCTCAATGTCGACAAAAAAGGGAACTATGCCGACAGCATCAGCCAGTGGCTCGATGACAACCGCATCGCCAGCCGTCTGGTAGCCAAATGGTTCGACCGCGACATATTCACGGGACAGTGCGATATGGCTCTGGTACAGCAGCGCGGACTCTATAACGCGACAGTATTCGACAAAGAACTCGCCGCACGCTCTTCCCGCGGACAGGCCATGCTCGCGGATGCCGGCGAGGAGCTTATAGGGAACACCTTCGTCCTTGTCCATGAGGCACATTACATCGACAATGCCAAGCGGTCTCAGAATGTCAGCACTGGTCTTAAAATCTTCGGCGCACTGGCCGGAGGAATCATCGGCGTGGATGTCAGCGACCTGTTCGATTCCCTTGGTGACCTTGCCGCCACGTTCAAGGGATTCCGCGTGAAATTCCATACGAGTCTGTATCAGCTTGTCTGGGACGACGAGACAGCCGCCACGTTCTACAAAGATATGTATGCCATCAATCCCGACGACGAAGGCAAGCGGAAAGCCTTCGAGGAGAACCGCGGACGCTTCAAACTCAAATTCATCGGCGATGTTGAATCAAGCGGTTCCCAGAATTCTTTCCTGGGTATCAGCGAGGAGCATCCCGACATCATGATCCGCAAAGCCTGTCAGCGTGCCATAGACGACAATGTACGCGACCTCCAGCACAATTTCGAGGTCTTCCGTGTGAAAAGCCCTGTGACGGAAGTCAACGGAAAGGAAGTCAAGGTGCCTATCGGCCTGAAAGAGGGCGTCAACGAGGAATCCGAGTATGAGGTTCTGGAAGCCAACGAGAAAGACGGCCGCATAGAATACAAGAGAATCGGCACCATCGTTCCAGTCAAGGACAAAATCTGGGACAACCGCTTCATGGCCCTTGAGGAAGGCGCTTACGGCGCCGACCTGAACGCCACCACCTTCACCGTGAAATCCGGTTCCACCCCCTACCCCGGTGTGCTTGTACGCCAGATGAAATAACTCCCTGCGCACAGATATAAACCAACCTATTCACCAATCAAATCAAACATTATGAACAAAGTTTTATTGAGCCTGGTATGCATGATAGTCGCTCTCGGCGCATCCGCCCAGACCGAAAAAGGTTTCCGCGCCATGGTAGATCTCGGCTACACCATCTCCACCTCCGACCTGGAAATCTATGACGGCTATAACACCTACAAAGCCGACATCAGCAACCGCTTCATGGCTACCGTCACCGGCGGTTATCAGATCTGCCCCGAATTCTTCGTCGGTGTCGGCACCGGTATCCAGTACTGGCATCAGTCAGATGACGGCACCATCGCAGTCCCCATCTTCGCCGACGTCCGTTACGATATGCGTCTCGACAGCCGCTGGGGTTTCTTCGCTGACATACGCGCCGGTTACACCGTCAACAAAATCGACGGCTTCTATATGGCACCCTATGTAGGCGCCCGCTACGCCCTGACCGAGAAGCTCGGCCTTAATCTCGGCCTCGGCTATGAAATGCAGAAAGTAAAAGATGTCGACGGAAGCTGCGGCGGTTTTGCCATCAAGCTCGGCGTCGATTTCTAACGGTATATCTCTATCTACACAACGCAAGGCGATGCGTCGGAACTGACCGGCGCATCGCCTGTTTATTAGGAACCAACTCTGAGGTATGGCGTCAGGGTTTGCGGAGGATGTAGGGGAAAGGGGAACGCACAGGAACCGGGGAGGAGGACTGGAAGCGGCGCAGGGCGTCGACGGCTTCCGCCAGGGAGTCGGTGGAGACGGGGGCGACGTAGTAGGTCTGGTCCCGGTCAATCAGCAGGCGCCCATCGGGGTAGCCGGCTTCGCGCAGGCGCGAAAGGACGGACTTGGCGTTGAACTGCTGTTTGAAGGAGGCCACCACGACGTTATAGCGCCGCGCCACTTCGACAGGGGGATCGAGCTTGACGGTGTTGACATGGAGCCCCTTCATCGGGATGGAATCGCCGCGGAAGAGAGTGCGGGGAATAGCTTCCTCGCGTGCCATCAGGGAGACTTCCTCGCCGGTATATGCTTCGTTCTGTTTCTCGACTGCGGCCTGATAGGCTTTCCGGTAATTATCTTCTGAGGTCTTGCATGAGGGAAGCATCGAAGCCAGGACAAGGAGCATCGCCGTCACCGGCAGTATTGCGGAATGTTTCATCGTATGTAACTTTTCAAAATTCAATCAGGTCTTTTTACGGCGTTACATTTTCAGGCCGCCGAGTTCGATTACCTCCAGATTGGAGGGGGTGGCTCCGTCGATGTCGAGTTTCACCAGGGTTCGCTTCGACTGCCAGCCCTGATGTCCGGCGGCCCCGGGGTTGATGTGCAGACAGTCCAGCCGGTTGTCATACATCACTTTGAGGATATGGCTGTGGCCGCAGACGAAAATCCGCGCTCCGGCGTCATGAATCATCTGGGTGATTCCCGGCTGATAGCGTCCGGGGTAGCCTCCGATATGAGTCATGAACACATTTATATCCTCGACTCGAAACTGAAGCACGGAGGGGAAATAACGGCGCGTCTCGCCATGGTCTATATTGCCGTGGACGGCTCTCACCACCGGGCATACCTGCTCCAGCCGGCGGATGACATCGACGCAGCCGATGTCACCCGCGTGCCAGATTTCATCGCAGTCCTTGAAATGGATCGCGAAGCGGTCATCCCAGCAGGAATGAGTGTCGGAAAGGATTCCTATACGTTTCAATGCTTTTGTCTTCGAAAAACGGAGAATTGTCAGATAAACGGAGAGAGGAGAGAGAAAGGAAACAGAGGCGCAGGAATCAGAAATTCTGGAGAATCATCACCTGACGGGGAGCGAAAGTCATCTTCTCGGCAATCTCCACGTCCTGGCCCGAAATGAGGTCATGAAGACGGGTTCCGTAGGGGAGGATTTCGAGAGTGCGCTCCATAGTGACGGTCAGCGGGCGGGATGTGCCGTTCATCAGCACGGTCACTTCCTTGTCGCCGAGCTTGCGCTGATAGGCGTACACGCCGTTCTGGGGCATGAAATGCTTCAGCGAACCTTTGGCGATTACCTCATTGGCCTGCCCGCGGCGCCAGCGCAGAATTTTCGACATATAGTCCCAGGCTTCGTTCTGAAGCGGAGTGCGCCCCTGGGCGGTGAAAGCGCTGACAGTGTCGCCGGGGAATCCGCCGGGGAAATCGCGGCGCACATAGCCGTCGGAACCCTCTTTCGAGCCGTTCATCAGCAGTTCCGTGCCATAATAAAGCTGGGGGATTCCGCGTGAAGTCAGCAGGAAAGCCACGGCCTGTTTCCACGAACCGAGCGAATCGGGTTCGGCCAGGAGGAACCGGTCTGTGTCGTGATTGTCGAGGAAAGTCAGCACCTTCTGAGGGTCGGGATAGAGGAAATCCATCGCCAGGTGGTCATACAGATGGTTCAGACCGTTCCAGGGATCGGTCTCGGCATCGAAATACTTGTGGCCGTCGATGGAAATCTTGAAGTCCATCACAGTGGGCAGCTCCGTGTTCTTCGGATTCAGCCGGTTACCCTTCTGCCAGAAAGCCGAGCCGGCTTCGTTGCCGTACCAGCACTCGCCTACGATATTGAAATTGGGATATTCCGTCATGACGGCTTTCGCCCAGGAAGCCATCCCGTCAAGGTCGGCATAAGGATAGGTATCCATGCGGATACCGTTGATTTTCGAGGATTCAATCCACCATATCGAGTTCTGGATGAGATATTTCATCAGATGGGGGTTCCGCTGGTTCAGATCCGGCATCGCCTGCACGAACCATCCGTTGACCGTATGGTCCATGTCATAGTCCGACACGTAGGGGTCATGAACCGTGGAGAGGCGGAAATTCGTCATCTCCGTTCCCTCGGGATGGTTGAACCAGTCCTTCGACGGCATATCCTTCATCCAGGGATGATTGATTCCGGAGTGATTGAAAATCATATCCATCACCACCTTGATTCCCCTCTTGTTGGCCTCGGCAACCAGCGTCTGCCAGTCTTCGTTGGAACCGAAGCGGGGATCTATGCGGTAATAGTCGGTGGTGGCGTAGCCGTGATAGCTCCCTCCCGGCATATCGTTTTCCAGCACCGGACAGCTCCAGATGGCGGTTACCCCGAGGGAATCCACATAGTCCAGGTGGTCGATGATACCCCGGATATTGCCTCCGTGGCGTCCGTTATGGTCCGTCCGGTCGGCTCCCACAGGATAGTCCAGCCCCTCCATCGAGCGGGCGGCGTCGAGATCCCCCTGTGCGAAACGGTCGGGCATCAGCAGGTAAAGGACATCCGAGGCGTCGAATCCCTGGTAGTCCTCCCCTTTGCGGGTGCGCTCCCGGAGTTCATATTTCAGGGTATGGCGGCGCCCGTTGAGGCTGAAATCTATGTCGATGATTCCGGGCTTGGCCTGCGGAGTGACATCGAAATAAAGAATCTTATAGTTGGGACTGTCGAGCCGCACGGCGTCGGTCAGTGTGACTCCGGGATAGTCGGCCTTGACCTCGGCATCGGCGATACCGGGACCGGTCACCATCACCTGCAGTTCGGGATTCTTCATCCCGGCCCACCAGTAGGGAGGCTCTACATTATCGATCATCGGAGCCTTTTTCGCTCCGAAAAGACTTGCCGCCGAGGCAAGCAAGCTCAGTGAAATCATGGCTAATCGTTTCATTGGAATGGTAATATGGAAGATGAATGTAACGTTAAGGGGTCTTTTTCTCCGCCGCATCAAGCGGCAGGATACGGATTATGTCGAACAACACGGTATTGGACAGCGGGTCGGCATAGACCGGCGAGGGCTGGTAATAGCGCAGCTCCAGTTCATTTCTCCCCTCGCGGAGGGGAACGGTCAGGGCGTTGGTCCAGGAGGTCATCTCCTGCCAGGAATCCCCCTCGCCGGCCCCGCGGGCCGTGGCCGGGGTGAGCTGGTTGAAGACGAAGACTCCGGCATCCTTGCCGTCGGCCCGCAGCCTCCGGAGCGCCACCCGGCGCTGGGCGTTGACGATCCCCAGGCCGCTGGCATAGTGAATGTCAATCAGGTAGCGCCCCGCCGACGGAGCGTCGAACCCGAAGCGCAGACTCCGGTTCTTGAATCGGGTCGACTCAACGAATCTCTCGGCCAGCTTCCTGTCCTCCAGCACCTTCGTGCCGCTGCGGGCCAGCAGAGGCGCATAGATTATATGCCGCGCGGCGGGAGGAACCCACACGTAGGGGCGCGTGCTGAATCCCTGGAACTGACTGTCGACCAGCGGACAGAACTGTACCGCGGTAAAACTCCGGGCATCGTAAAGCGAATAATCCGCGCGGAAAATCTCCTCCTCGAGGATTCCGTTGAGATAGACGAGGTAACAGTCGTCGCCGTCAGCCGGAACCGGAGCGCCGAAACTCTCGGCCACGGACGCTTCGCTGACCGGAGCCGGAAGCGTGCCGGGCGAAAGCGTGGCCTGGCGGTCGGCGTTCCAGGTGACGCGCGGAGGGAGCGGCAACAGCTGCGGCTCCTCCAGGCGGGTAACAAAACCGGGATCGGAGGTAGCCCCCGCCAGGGTTATGCCTATCCGGTGTCTGCCCCGGAGATCGGCCGGAAGGAAAGGCTCGGAAGGGTGGCCGTCGATGGTAAAGGTGGAAACCACTTTCCCCGTACCGGTGATCGTGACGTCGAGGATCGCGTCGCGGTAGCGCAGATTCCCCACGGATTTCTCCCCGGGAAGATTTTCGGGAACGTAAGGGGCGAACGCGATGCCGTCGGCGGTGAACCTTATGCCGAGAAGTCCGCGCGTAATCAGAGCCGTGAACGCCGAGCGGAACGAAGGGAGCCGGTGACGGTCGCCGGTCAGGCGTTCCCCTTCGGCGGCCAGCAGCGAGCCTACGGCCGAGGCGTAGGCGGCCTCGTTGCCGGTGCGGGCGCAGGCAATCGTCCATGCCGTCTGAAGAAGCATCGGGGAGATCTCCTTCCTGACCGTTCCCCCGGCGGGAGGAAGCTGAGGCTGGAACATCCTGACTCCGGAATAGGGCACCGGCGTCTTGCGGACAATGGCGTCGGCCATGGCTCCGGCCGCCGTACCGGTCAGTACGGCGAAGGAGAGGGCCAGGTTATCGGTGGCCTGCAGGGAAATCCGGCAGGGGGGAACGCCATAGTTCATCGCCGAGAAGAATCCGCGGTTCGGCAGCCACATCTCCTTCTTGAGCGCCCGCAGCAGCGAGTCGGAGGTCAGCGACAGGCGCCACCGCGATTTGTCGGCACCGGAACCATCAAGTGTTGGGTCCGTGTTCTCCAGGATGCGGAGCGCTCCGCAGTAAGCGCTGTTGACCCCCAGCGTGACAAGCTGGCCGACGTCGGCCGGTTCCATCCACGGGGGGAGGATGCCGGAGGCTGTCGCTACATAATGGGGCACTCCGGTGAAAAGTCCGCAGCCGGGATCATAACTGACGCGCAGGTCGGTGTCGAGAACCGAGCGGGCCGTCTGCCTTACGCTTCTCAGCCAGCGGGAGTCCCCCTCCGCCACGGCCAGCTCGGAGGCCCCCAGCAGCCACTCGGCGTTGGAATTGATGACAGGCCAGCCGTAGCTGCGTGTATCGTAGGGGATTACCAGTCCGTTGCGCAGGCGGCTTTCCAGCGCCTGACGCGCGGAATCGTTCTGGAGAGGATTGAGGTAGATTTCGTAAGGGGTCTGGGCCGAATAGCGCCCCGAAGGGGAGGCGGAAGCCTCCAGGCGGTAGAGGAAATCGAGCAGCGGGAAAGTGGAACTGAACGTCATCCGTCCCTCCGCGACAGCCGGAGCGGTGACCGAATCCAGGACGTTCCCCCCGACCCTGACCTGCATCACCGAGTCGGAAGTCACCCGCAGGATGACCCCGTTGTGGAGATCAATGGAGTCAGGCCAGATGTCGTAAGGAGCCTCATGGGCGATGGGGTCGACGATGCGGGCGACCCCGCCGCGACACGAGACCCCGAGGAGTCCCGTGGCGCAGAGCGCGATGAAAGCCAGTATGTCGACGAGTCGGTTCAATCCTGCGGCGCCCTTTATTATTTGATTTTCCTGGCGATATCCTTCGGGATGGCGTCCTTATGGACAAGGATGTCGATGGTCTTGGCGTAGAAATAGGGTTCGGAGACGTAGAAGTAGCCCCCGTAGACCTGATTGGTGTCCCAGGAATTCTTCACCTTGTAGTAACGCGTGCCGTTGCGGTCGGTGGCGGTGCCTACGATTTCCATGCCGTGGTCATCGGTGGTCTCCTGGTTGTCGAACATCTGCTGGCGTATCTCCTGGGTGATTTCCATTTCAGGCACCGGCGAAGTGAAATCGAAACGCGATTCCTGGCGTTCCTTGTCGCTGAGGGTCACCCAGCGCGAAAGCTCGGTTCCCTCCAGGTCGGCTTCTTTCTTCTCTTTGGGCATAACGGCGTAACCGTCCTTCCACTTGAAGCCCCCCTCGCTGACGTCGGCGGCCCATACCACGGGATACCCCTTCTCGATTGCATTGTCGACAACGGCCTTCATCTCCTCCATCGGCAGGTTCAGGGACTTCTCCCAGATCCAGTTGTCGGGCACCTCTACGGCGAACTCCCCGTAGAACGGATGATGGGTAAAGGAAGTTATCGAGACATAGTCGTCAATGTTGACCGGGAGCGATTCGGCGTAGCTGCGCGGCGTGTAGGTCTTTCCGCGGTAGGTGAACGTCTCGGGAACCTCCCCGAGATAGGCGTCCAGAATCCCCTCCACCCCTTTGAGCCATGCCGTCGAGAGCTTTTTGTTGGGATTGGCCTTTATGGCGTCCAGGTAAGCCTTGAGGGCGGCGTCAAGTTCGCCGTGGACGTGCTTCTCCTCCCCGTACTGCAGACCGCTGTACACCTCCTCGGGCATAGCCCCGTAGCGCTTCCAGACGTATGGCACATCCAGGGCCGAGCCTCCGGCGGCGAAGTTCGTCTGACCGTAGAGGCGGATATAGCGGATGGCTTTGTCGAGATAACACTGGCGCACGGTGAACATCTCGCTCAGGTCGAGCGAGTCGCCCCCCTGGCGCAGGATTTCATCCTCGATGAAGGAAGTTCCCGAGAAACACCAGCACGTGCCGCTCTTGTTCTGATCCTTGACCGAAGTATGAGGGATTACCTTTATGTCCCTGAACCCGAAACCGACGGTGTCGGCCGGCTCTGTGGTTGTCGTGTCGGCGGCAATCCGGGCGATGTCGAGGTTGCCGAAAGCCGAAGCCCCAAGCGGCAGCGACGCCGCTGCCAGCAGTGCTATTGCGGAATAGATTTTCATGATTGGCGTTGTATCTGATTTATCTGATGACTGAATTTTTATATACTGACAAAATTAGCCAAAATTCTCCGAACCGCAAATTTTTTCACCGCCTCAAAACCGAAATACCGTTTTTTTCGCCCCCGGCGCGACGGATTTTTCCGCAAAGGTTTGGCTGTTACCCGAAAAATGTCTAAATTTGCAGGCCATTACTCCAGGCCGCCCTACCAGCGGCCGCCCCAACGATTTGCAAACAACTACAACATCACTGATAAAATGAAAAAAGACATCCATCCTTCCAACTATCGCAAAGTAGTTTTCAAAGATATGTCGAACGATGAAATCTTCATCACCCACTCGACTGTTGCCGCTAAGGAAACCATCGAAATCGACGGCGAGACCTACCCCCTGGTGAAGCTGGAAATCACCTCCTCCTCCCACCCCTTCTTCACCGGCAAGCAGAAACTCGTCGACACCGCCGGCCGCGTCGACAAGTTCCTCTCCCGCTACGGCAACCGCAAGAAGAACTAAATTCCGCCCGGCAGGGCGCCCCGCGCTCCCGCCCCTGCGGCAATTAATTCCGGGGGAATCCCCTTTTTCCGGTAATTCCCCGCTGAAACCGACAACAGCCCTGACGCCATCCGGCGCCGGGGCTGTTGCCGTCTCCCCCCTCCTCAGCTTTATGGCCGGATCTGATCATTGCAGCTACGGCTTTTTTTCGTAACTTTGCGGACACAATGCAGACGCTGCGCACGGACATACGGATGCCCCCGCGCTGACGCAATCAGAAACCAGCCAATGAAAGCCCCGCTATACATCCTGCTTCTTTTCTTCCTCCCGCTGATCCTGGAGGGATGCCGCTCCGCAAGTCAGAAAAAGACAACTGAAATATTGGACCGCGTCGAGACCGAACTTGAAAAAATTGACTGCGACGAAGAATATTGCATCCAACTGCTGGATTCGCTTCCGGACACAACTCTTATGACTCAAAACCAGCGAGCCCTGCGCGTACTCCTCCAAACGCAGCTTCGCCACAAAGGCCATCTTCACCTTTCGGCCGATTCCACTATCTTCCCTGTCGTGGATTTCTTCGAAGATACCGATGACCCTCTCCACCTGATGAAGTCATATTTTCTCAGAAGCATTTTCCGGTATGAGAAGCAAGACTACCGCGGAGCCCTGCTGGATGTGCTACGCTCGGAAAAACTTGCCGCCGGACTCGCCGACACCCTTTATATAGCAAAAAATCAGGAACTGGCCGCTTTCATCTACGAAAAAATCTATAATGCCGAGCTGGCGTTGCAGTCTGCGGCCACCGCCTCGGATTACTATCACCGCACAGGGCGGGAGAAAAACTCCGTATTCTGTGCCAGAGATATGGTCACCTACACGAATTACATGGGCCATTACCGGCGCTCCATTGAAATTCTCGACAGCCTGGTAAAAATCACCTCCCCGGCCGACACGCTTCTGCTGTCCTTTCTCTATAAAGGCTACCTCCTCTCCTACGCCAGCCGGGGCGATTACAACACCGCCGAAAGCTACCTCCTGAAAATGCGGGAACTCCTGGGAGACAATTTCGGCGAATATGCCGACTTCAACGAAATTGCCGAGCTTTATCTGCTCGCAAACCAACAGGACAGTGTTGAAAAATATATCGCTTTAGGAAAAGAACAACTGGAATCTCCCTGGACTGATATCGCATATCTTGCCAACCTTGAAAAATTCCATTCCCGCAACGGCGACTATTTCCGGGCATACGCCATTGCCGACACATTGAACCGGCTGACGAACCAAACCTTCCGGGACGCTCTTAACAACCAGGCCCTCCTCGCCCGCTATGATTTATATAAGGAAATAGCTGACAGGGAAAAACAAGCCTCCCGCGACAAGACCCTAAGACTATATATGTTCATAGGAATATGTATGGCGATTGCAGGAATGATGGTATTCCTGTTAAAATGGAAACTGCAGAAACAGAAAGCTCTCCTCGCCGAGGTCCTCCTGTCGACTTCCCGGCTTAAAGATGATCTGGAGAACATCCGGAAATATCAGTCCCGGCAACAGGCAGCGGTAAATGACGTCCTGTCCGCCGGTTTCTGTCTAATCGACCCTATTTTAAAAGAATCTTACAGTCTTCCGGCTAACTCGCCCCACACGTCAAAAGAATTCTTAAATTTACTTAACATCCAAATTGCAACCATGCGTATAATCGCGAAAACGAAACGTGCAACTTTTCAAAACGAAACGAGCAAAACTTCTCTTTTTTCGCTTCCTTTTTTCTCTTGCTCTTTCGACCGCTTAAACATCAATTAAACGCTGATTAAAAGCCTTTGAAATTGGCTTAAAATCAGCGTTATTTTATGCCTTTTTATTTGGTCAAGTCGCAGAATTTTGTAACTTTGAAGTGATTAAGTTGGCCTCGTTTGCTCTGACTTTCACACATGTTTCAGACGTTCAGGTCAAACCTGACAGCTTCATTTCCGGCCAAAAGTTCGCGCGTTCTCTCTACGTTGTTGGCGTAAATGTGAACGTTTCCCAGATTCAGCGTTATAGACTTCAAAGGTGCTTCAATTTGTCGCGCTATTAAATATAAATGGTAAATGTCAGCTGGCAAACCTAAATTTGCGTCGCTGCTTCTCTGATAAGCTGACAAAACAAGTTCGCCATCATCTAGCTGGAATTGAATGAGGCTTAAACAAGGCGCTTGGTTGGTTTCCGCACCTGTTGATCCTAAGAACAGCACATAATTTTTGCTGCTCCGTTTTTCCCGGTTAATCTGCTCAATCAAAGCCGGCAACTTTTCAAAATAGGTCGGATAACTGTTAATTAGGATTTGGCCGCAATAATCCCACCAATTTATCCCGGCTTCTCTGTACTTCGTCAGGTCTCTTTCTCCGGCCATAAACAGGCTTAATTCGTTGCGCAGCTTCTTGCGTGCAATGTTGTGTCCCTCGAATATATCCAGCAGGTCCAAAGGCGACAAATGCAGCTGCTCATTGAGCAAATACATTATGTCGCCTTTTTTATTGCTCTGTCGTTTGCCGTGCTGCAATATCTTG
>CAJUAF010000007.1 GCA_910584365.1 uncultured Muribaculaceae bacterium
CGCTACGCTACACTCTTTCCCTACACGACGCTCTTCCGATCTATGAAAATCTCAGAGTCGCGCCCCACGTGGGCGCGTGGATTGAAACAGGAGACAATAGAGCGGATAACAGAGAGTAACGGTCGCGCCCCACGTGGGCGCGTGGATTGAAACTTTGGATGGAGCAAAGTAAAGCGGTCAGCCGTGCGCGTCGCGCCCCACGTGGGCGCGTGGATTGAAACCGGGAGCCTGTGCCATCGTTCTGACGTAAATCAAGTCGCGCCCCACGTGGGCGCGTGGATTGAAACTCTTTGCGTTTGGATCTGGAAGACGAGGAACTTAAGTCGCGCCCCATGCGGGCGCGTGGATTGAAACGAACTGAACGGCCTGACGGATATTACTTACGAGCGTCGCGCCCCACGCGGGCGCGTGGAGTGAAACTCAGGCGGTGGGCCGGAAGACCGATACACCGCCTTGATTTTCGTCAGGGTGGGGAGTAGGCTTTTATGGTTTTGACAGCTCTTTTTGAGCTGAAATACAAGAATATTCCGTAACTTTGTGTTATGACAAAGTTTCTTTATCTGACACTGGTTGTTGCAGTGGTGGCGATGGCATCCGCCGTTGTGACTTCATGCCGGGAAGCGGAGGCCGTGAGGCTCGACCGGGCCGAGGCGCTGGTGGCTGAGAGGCCTGACAGTGCGGCGATATTACTTAGCGATATTGATTACTTTACGCTGGATGACGATGCACGGGCAAAGTATATCGTCACAAAGGCCCAGGCCGATTTGCTGTCCCGTCATTCCCTGGTGACGGATTCGCTGCTCCCCGTGGCTGTGAACCATTACAAGGAAACGGCCGACACGATGAGATGGCTGAAAGCGAATATCGCTTACCTGCATTATCTCATCGAGATGGACCGCAGCAGGGAGGCGGTCGGAATTATGGATGAGGTGATAGCCGCCATTCCGCCGGACAGCATTGACTGGCAGTATGAACTCCGCACGCTGCGGATGCATACGGCGATGACATCCGCTCTCTATCCTCAGGCAATAGCCGAGGCTGAGTGGCTTATGTACCACACGGTGTTCCCCAGGGTTAAATTCCAGCAGGCATATTACAGGCTGGGGCTCCTTTTTCTCGCCGGCAGGAAACAGGAGGCGAAGGAGTGGGGTGACTCGGTCCTGCGCTCGGACTATATGATAACGGTCGACGATCCGGCGTGGCCCGATTTCATGGGAGATTACGCTGAGATGCTCGACGAGTGCGGCCAGTCGGCCCGCGCGATAGAAATCGTGGAAGACATCCTGCGGAGGAATCCGGGATTACCGCCGGACGCAAAAGCAGGGTTCTTTGCCTCCCTGGCCAAATACAACGCCAACACAGGGAATATATCCGCGGCCACGGACTATCTCGACCGGATCGACTCGCTGGACTATGACCGGCGAAACGTAGATGTCAACAGCGACGAATATCTCTCCTTCCTTCGAAATGCCATCAACTTCAAGGCCACCGGTCATCTCTACGGTACCCCCGACAAAAAACTGAAAAACGAGCTGCGCCTTAAGGAACGGATTAATTCCGATGCCGTCTCGGAAATGAAATATCTCAGCGCGCGGAAAATGCAGCTGACAATCGAGAAAAAGAACATCACGATTACGGCGCTGTGTATCTGTCTGGCGCTGGTAATCGTGGCGTCCGTGCTGTTCTGGATGCTACGGCGCCGCCGCGCCAGACTCCTGGAGGCCCAGGAAAGAATCGATACACTCGACGAAATGCTGCGTCAGGTCAGAGAGGCCCGCGACGACAACAAAAACGCAGTCCTGAAAAAGATGGTCCTTCAGCAGATGGGTATTCTCAAGACTTTCGCTTCCGCGCCCACGGCCCAGAATCAGGAAGCACTGAAAAAAATCTCCTCCACCGGCAGCGATATCCTCTCGGACAGGCTGGTTGACTGGGAAACCCTCTACACGATGACAGACGAGCTTTACGACGGTTTCCACCGGCGTCTGCTTGAGCGTTTTCCCGACCTCTTCTCCGAAAAAGAGATTCAGATTATATGCCTGATGAAAGCCGGATTCACCACAAAGGAAATCAGCTTCCTGACCCAGCAGTCCTCCGCCACCGTCTACGTCAGGAAATCGGCCATCCGCAAGAAACTCAACACCCCCGACGGCGCAGACATCATCGCCCGCATCGATTCGGAATAACAAACGTAAAAAAGTTCCTTAACCATAGAAAAACTGACTCCCCCCACTGACGGGAGGAGCGGTTTAGAGGGATTTAGGTTGCGGGAGGGGTATATTTAGATATTTAAGAGAAATATAGACTGATTACCAGTAATTTACGATAGAGACATTTAGATATTTTTCTTATTGGTTTAGTAGGATTAAGGTAGCTTCATGAGGTAATTTTGCAGTGTCGGACAATCAGAACCGACACCGATTCAAACCTCAAAAAACGAAGCACCATGACAAAGAGACTTATCTTTATTATCATCGCGGCGGCAGCGCTGACACTGATTGCCGCCTGTGAAGGGGGAACCCGCAACAGCAGAATCTCACGCGCCATGCGGGAGTATGTTGAGCCTACGCTCGGCCAGGAGGAAACCTTCGATTTCATCGGAGTATCGAACAATCTCGATACCGTCTATATGGGCGTCAGCCGCCCGTGCCTGATAGTGATCTATAACATAGAGAATACTGCCACCGGGAACTCCACCCGGCATTGCGCCGACGTAATCTTCTCCAACGACTACAAGGTCATCCTGCACGCCACCCCATCCGATTTCGACCCCATCGAATACGCCGGCGAGAAAGTGCGCGACGGTTTCCGAAAAGCTTTCCACGAACTCAAAAACCGATAAAAACCATGAGACAGATATTTCCCTTCCTCGCCCTCCCTCTTGCCGCAACGGCTTCTTTTGCCACAGAACCCGTAGATTCCCTGCCCGACCATACCCTCGGAGAGGTAGTAATCGAGGCCCCGAGAATCATCCGCAAGGCCGACAGGGATGTCTACCGTCCGTCAAAAAGCGCCGTAGAACATTCCGCCAACGGCGTCCAGCTCCTCCGCAACCTAATGATTCCCACTCTGGCAGTCAACGATGCACTCGGCACCATATCAGCTGCCGGAGAATCCGTCCAGCTCCGGATCAACGGACGCCAGGCCTCCCTCGACCAGGTAAGGAATCTTCTCCCTTCAACAATCCGGCGCGTCGAGTGGATAACCGCTCCGGGCCTTCGCTACAACGGTGCGTCTTACGTCCTGAACTTTATCGTAGCCAATCCGACCCTGGGCGGTTCGCTGATGACAAAGGCCCAGCAGGCCCTTAACCAGAAATGGGGCAACTACCAGGCTTCGGCAAAATTCAATTCCGGACGCTCGCAATGGGAGGCGGGAGCGTACTTCAAGCTCACCGACCGACTCAAAGCCCACCGCGACTACCGCGAGTCGTTCAGCTTCCCCGACGGCTCCGCGCTGACCCGGACCGAGACACCCGCAGGAGGATACGTCTCCGACAACAACGGCGCCGCATGGCTTTCATACAATTATATCAAACCCGACACCACGGTCTTCTATGTCTCTCTCAAAGCCGAAAAGAAATTTTCCGGGGCGACACGTTACGACGGCTTTCTGTCTCTCAGCGACGGGAGCAGTGACATAAATCTGACCGACCTCCACGAATCCGACGGTACGGCCCCGTCTTTCAGCGCGTATCTCGAGCAGCATCTGCCCCACCGTCAGACACTGGTTGTGGATTTCGGAGCTTCGCTTTACTCAGGCCACACCGGTTCAGCTTATCAGGAACAACGCCCGGGCACCACGGGTTACCTGACCGACATCCACACCTCCGTCCGCGACCGCAACCAGGCGTATTCTCTCGAGGCGAACTATATAAAAGACTGGAAAATGTCACGGCTGACAGCGGGAGCGACCTATACGGCCAACCGCAACCGGTCGACCTACGCGAATCTCGGCGGGGAAGTGTTCCACCAACGGCAGGACAAGGTCTACATTTTCGCCGAATATTTCCAGCGTCTTAAAAAATTCACCTTTACCGCCGGAATCGGAGCGCAATACACCGGATTCCGTTTCCGCGAGACCGATCAGGGGAATCATTCCTGGAATTTACGCCCCCAGGCAACCGTCACCTATACAGCAGCTCCGGAACATCAGTTCCGCCTGAACTTCACCTCCTGGCAGTCCGCCCCTTCCCTGGCCGAAACGACTATAGCTCCCCAGCAACTCGACAGCTTCCAGTGGCGCATCGGAAACCCTGGCCTGAAAAGCTCTGAATCCTATATGCTGACTTTCAACTACAATTTCGGATTTCTCAGAAGAATCTACGGAACTTTCGGCATCCGCGCCTACACTTCTCCCGACGCCATCACCCCCTTGGTGAAGTGGGAAAACGACCGGCTTGTGACCACCTGGGAAAACAGCCGCGGCCTCAGCAATCTCTCCTTCTACCTGGCGCCGCAGGTCATGATTGTCCCCGGCTGGCTTGCCGCAAGCGCCTACGTGCAGTTCCGCGCCGAGCGGATGCGCGGAACCGGCTACAGTCTCACCAACAGCGCGTGGAGCGGCAATGTAACCTTCCAGCTCACTCACTGGGGGTTCACCCTCACCGGCCAGTACCAGCGGGCCCAGCGCGACCTCTGGGGAGAGCGTATCTCCTGGGGAGAAGATATGTCGGTCATCGATCTTTCATACAATTATCGCAAATGGCAGTTCAGCGCCGGCGTCATAATGCCCTTCGGCGACTATGACCATGGATCGAAATCCCTGAGCCGATGGAACACCAACGAGCAGCACACGCGCCTGGATATGCGTATGCCATATATATCCGTCAGCTATAACCTCCAGTGGGGGCGCCAGAAGCGCACCGCTTCCCGCCTCATCGACACCGGCATCAATGCCGACCGCTCCACCCTCGGAACCCGCTGATACCCCGGTTTCCTCCCGATCCAAGGCGGTGTGTCAGAACTTAAATTTCCGGCACATCGCCTTGATTTGCGCCCGTATGGCGACAGGGCCGTCAGAAATGCGGATCAACTGAAAATGATAGACTAACGTTTGAACTGATTGCACGCTCACATATAAGAAAAATTACCACATTTCACATCTATGTGAAATAAATACCGTATCTTTGCGTTGTAATTAAAAGGACCATAGATATGAGCGAAGTAGAACTGGTTTTAGTCAACGATACTGATAAGTGTACCATTTACACTATTCAGTTCTCGGAAGAAACCGACACTGAATACGAGCGTTTTTATTCCAAATTTATTGAAGACGCTCAATTGAATCAAGATTTGTTACGTATTGTGCAGCTTGTAGATAAGATTGCTAATGAAGGAGCGTTGGAACGTTTCTTCCGTCCCGAAGGCAAGATGAGTGATTCTGTCGTGACTCTTCCTGTGCTTCGCTCAAAACTCCGTCTATACTGTCTGCGTCTCTCCGACCGGATTCTTGTTCTTGGCAATGGAGGTGTCAAAAACTCACGGACATATGAGGAAGATGATTCGCTGCGTGGATATGTCCTGACGTTACAGAAATTTGAAGAACTGTTGAAAGAGGGACAACGCAACGGAACCGTAACAGTAACATCCAAGACGATCGAAACTGACAAAACATTTAAGCTATGAAAAATATTAAAAATAAATACCGGGAAATGGTAAGTCAGGTACCACCTGAAATAAAGGAAGAGATTGACCTGTCTTTCGCAATATCCAATAAAATCGACTCCCTTATGCAAGAGCGCGGACTTTCAAAAAAACAGTTTGCCGATCAGATAGGGAAACGTCCCAGTGAGATAACACGATGGCTTAGCGGACAGCATAATTTCACTATCTCCACACTTGTCATGCTATCAGAATTTTTTGGTAAATCTATAATCTCCGTATAGGTTTACAAACACCTTAATCTCTCATAATAAATAGATTACATTATATGATAGAAAACGGCGGAAAATCCATAATTTTGCAGATATGAATAATCTACTGACCACTGCTGTCGCGCTATGGATTCCGCTGGCGGCGATGATACTGTTTGCAAGTTGCTCCGACATACGGAAAGGCACCTCTCCCCGCGGATTCTGGGACACGGGGTGCCGGGCCATCGACAGTCTGCTAAACCGCGCCGACACCCTGGACCGGGTCATCGACTACGACGGTGACCTGGCAATGGAAGTGTATCTCGATATTGCCGGACGGTCAGACTCGGGCAGTTCCCTTGCGGAAATCCGGTTCAGTGCCGACAATACCCCCGCCAACATACAGAAACTCCGCGCGGGCATGAATGTGGAATGTGAAGTGAAATACTGAGATGAGCGACTGGCATACCCATCAGGGACCTTTCGATATCCGGAAATCCGCCATGTCTCCCTGCTGGGACTGCTTTGCGCCGGTATAAATCTATGGAGGGCCTCCTCTACGCCGCCGCTGTTCTCGGCTTCGACCTCGTCCCCACCTCCTCAAAGGACACCTCTCTCAGTCCTCTCCCCCTGTCAGATGAAAAATGATCGGTTGCGTATAAAACAAATAGTCAAACGCTCCTGTCATCGCGGGAGAAGGACAAGGTCGCGAAGGAGACGGGCCAGGGAG
The DNA here is from genome assembly GCA_910584365.1 of uncultured Muribaculaceae bacterium. GTDB lineage: Bacteria > Bacteroidota > Bacteroidia > Bacteroidales > Muribaculaceae > UBA7173. Next base: position 6,585 of record CAJUAF010000007.1, read on the forward strand.
GAGGACGCATCGTCAGCGGCACACTCCCAGTACATTACTCCGCGGAGGCCGTTGTCAAGAGCATAGCGGCATTTTTCGGTCAGGCTCTCCGGATCATCGAAACCCAGCACAGGGTTGCCGTCGCTGTCAGCCAGGTAGGGGACCCTCCCTTCGGGGTCATAACCACGGGTGAAACGGGCCAGCTGCAGTGGGAGGTCGCGAAAATCCACATAGTCGGCGGTGGCGGCGGTGCCGCGGCCATAGAACGGCAGCCCCATGCAGAGTTTCGAGGCCGGAACTCCCTGGTCAAGATGAGCCTTCATGGCTTGCTCGACCGACAGCCCCGGAAATTTTCCGGAGCTGAACAGCGGCGCATGATGAAGCGGAGCGCGGTTCATGTCGTAGCTCATCATGTTTACGAAGTCCACCGCGTCGATAAAACTCTTGAAATCGTAATATTTTCCTCCGGCGTATGTGGCCAGCGTCAGCAGCCGTTCCCTCCCGAGATGCCGTCTCAGCTCAAGCATGAGAGAAGTGAAATTCTCTATGTCCTTATCCGAGGAGCTGATACCGGCTTCCGAGGAACCGGGATATTCCCAGTCGATGTCGATGCCGTCAAGTCCGAACTCGTCGACGATTCTCCGGGCATCGCGACAGAAAGCCGCGCGGGTGGAATCCGAAGCGGCCATTTCGCTGAAACGTCCCGAAGTCCATCCCCCGATAGAGAGAAGCACCCGCAGACGCGGATTCCCCTCCCTGAGAGCCACTATCTTCCGGAGCCTTGCGGGATTGTCTACCCTGATACCGTCAAAAGAATCGCTGACGTGGCCGAAAGCATAGTTGATATGAGTCATGAGCTGCGGGTCCGGAACCACTTCGCTCCATGAAGTCACGTATGCTATGACCAGTCTGTCGCGCCCGCAGGAATCACACTTCTCTGAAGCAAAGGCGCCGGCTACGCTCCATAGAATTAAGATTACGGATAGAATTCCACGTGTCATACCGGTTGCAAGATTTTTCATGATATATATATTTAAGCGGTTGTTATCCGCAAAATTATATATTTCGTTGAAAAATCCCAAACATTATTCAAAGAAGATTTAAAGACTATCTCAGGCCGGTGATTCAGGAGAGGATTCCGGTGCAGGTTTGGCTGCGTAAGGGGAGGCCGCGTTCGGAAGGGTACGTTTCGGAGCCACGCGGGTTGAGGCCGGAGAGTCGGGCGACCCCGGATCCTGGAAGAAGGGGTATGGCACTCCGAATACGTCGTCGATGTCGCCGCCAGGGCTGAGGTAGCCGTCTATTACAGTGTCGCGTCCCGAAGGATTCTCGAAGGTATAGAGGTAGAAGTATCGGAGCATGGCCGCGATCTGCTCGAAGACAGTGTCCTGGATGGCTTCATACGGGAACCACTTGGAAGTATTTGTGAAGCAATACACCTGGAAAGGGATTCCCACAGAAGTCTGAGGCAGCGTCGAGACGAAGCAGTCACTGTCATGCGAGATATGCGGATTGGCGTCGAGCCACATCTTCATATATGCGCGGAAAAGACCGAGATTCGTGTCTATAGTTCCGTCCACAAGTCCATCAGGATTGTCTACATCGGCCACTTTTCCGGCGGCTTTCTGGGCGAGTTTCTTTGTGATATAATCATCCATGAAAGGTACTTTCCTGATCTGCTCGAGCATTTCAGGAGTAGCGGGCAGCACGCTGTCTGCGTCAATCATATAGCTGCGCTGGATGCGCCGTGTCATGCTCTCCTGCATCGAACGATAGTTGGTAAAACTGCCGCTGACAAGATTGTAAGGGGGGAGCGTGGTGGTAGTCTTGTCCCAGTTGCGTACCTTGACCGCCGTCAGCGAAACTTCCTCCACCGTACCGTTGGCGTCCGTGCCGTTTACCTTTATCCAGTCCCCAACGTGAAGACTGTCGTTTTCCGAGAGCTGTACCCCCGCGACAAGACCGAGAATACTGTCCTTGAATACCAGCATCAGCACTGCGGCGAAGGCGCCGATGCCGGCCAGCAGCGACGCCGGCGACTTGTCTACAAGAATACCGATGATAATTATTATGGCGATAATCCACACTACTCCTTTGGCCAGCTGGGCCAGTCCTTTCAGGGGGAGTTTCTTCTTGTTTTCCCTCCGGTCTATATGCTGCCATACGGAGAATATCAGCGCCGACAGGGCACGGGCCGTAACGAAGACCACATAAATCAGCGTTAACTTCGTAAATATGTCGGCAAGCTCGTTATGGTTGGAAAGTGTGAACTGAATCAGAATAAGGAACACAAGGGCCGGAATCATCCGGCAGATCTTATGAAAGAATCTTTCCTCGGTAAGCGAATGGTAAAGGTCAGAATCCCAGCGCCGGGCTATCATCCTGACCGTCCAGAAAATTATGAACTGACATATCCACCCTACTCCTAAGGCCAGTCCGAACACTACCGCGGCATAAAGGAACGTCACAACGGTCTGGTCATGCTGCAGTCCGAAGAGTCCCAGCAGCCAGTTTACTATGTTCATGATCCACTCGGCAATGGCGTATGAGGCGCCCGTGCGGTCGCCGATGAAATGGCGTACATCTTCGGCCGACGGAGACACGGCGGCGGTAATCAGTCCCGGCAGGATCGGAAAGGTCATCAAACTCATCTCTGTATAAATAAATGGAAGAAACTTCTATTTTATCTTACAAAACTGAGCGGAAGTTTGTTCAACAGCGCCTGAGCAATCCACGGAATCCCGGAACGACAAAACAGACCGGGATAAAGCAATGCATCATAAGTAAATGGCGGTGTGCCGGTTTACGACACATCGCCATTTTTCTATCCCGAATGAAAAGTGTGTATTGAACGTATTATGATAAATCAGAGACGGATTTTGGCTACCTCGTCGCCGGCTTTAACCACGTAGATACCGGCGGGAAGATTGTCGACGGTCTTGGCGGGACCGCTGTAAATCAGGGAACCGGCTACCGTATAGACTGACATCTCGGAGGCGTTTGCGACGCTGAGTACTCCGTTTTCAACAGTGATGGAGGGAGTCAGGACATCATCGGAGACAGCTGTAACCGAAGCGAAGTCGAACGGACGCATATCCTTGATTCTTTTCCAGCGGCTGTTGGCCTTATACTCATCTAAACTTGCCTCAGGCACGTAGAGGATAGCGGTTTCCCAGATTTCGCCGGGGAAGTTGCCGGCCATCTGAGGAGGAGTGGCTGCCATACAGTAGATTTCCTTTACCTTGGATTCGAGCCTGTCCTTCATCACCATCATGAAGCCTTCGCCGAGCGATTCGAGATCGGGACCGAACCAAATTTCCTCAAGATTGATGCAGTTCTGGAAAGCGTATGCCTCGATGGTCTTGGTGTGCATACCGGTGTGAAGCTTCTTGAGGTTATTGCTTTCGGCAAATGCCATGAAATAGATGGTCTCAACGCTTTCTGGCACGGTGAAGGATTCTGCGGGAAGACTGGTGAGATATACGAGCAGCTTGTCCATATTCTTAGTGTAAAGGACATTGTCTACCTCGCAGAAATTTTCGTTTTCGGGGTCTACGGTGAAACCTTCAAGCGATTCGCACTCGGCGAATATGTCGGAGCCGATATAGTTCACTGTAGCGGGAATATACATATTCTTCAGGGCGTAGCAGCGCATGAAGACCTTATCACCGAGGGATTCAACGCCGTTGCCGAGGTCGATGGAAGTTACTTCGCCGTTCCAGTAGAACACCAGGGCCTCGAGCTTTTTAAGCGTGTCGGGGAACTTGAAGCTCTTGACCTTGGAGCAGTCGGTGAAGCCGCCTTCGTCAACGCTTTCAAGTTGAGTGGCGGAGAGGTCGAATGTCTCGACGGCGTCATTGTCCCAGAAAGCATACTTGCCGATGGTCTTGAGGGAGGCGGGGAAGTTCACGGAGGTGAAGTGGGCCTGATGGTCGAAACAGCAGTCGGCGATGTTCTCGACGCCGGGGGGAATAGTGTAGGAGGAGGCTGTCAGGCCGAGGGGATACTTGTAGATGGTCTTCATGTCCTTTGAGAAGAGGACGCCGTCGACGGCGGTAAGGTATTCGCTGGCGGGGTCGACTGTAAAGCTCTTGAAGTTGGTCATGTTGATGAGGGCGCGGTCGCCGAACTTCTGGAGGGTGGCGGGAAGATGAAGGGTTTCCAGAGCGGAGCATCCGCTGAGTGCAAGAGGATATATTTCTTCCACGGAATTGCCGAGAGAGAGTTCCACAAGGCCCGTACAGTCGGCAAAGCAACTGGCGGGAATTGCCTTCACACCGTCACCGACAACGGCTTTGGTCAGTGAGGAAACTCCGGCGCAGCAGTTCATACCGATGATGGTGACGGAGTTGGGGAAAGTGATATTCTCGATTTTTGTGCCAATGAAGCAGTTGTTGCCCACAGATTCCACACCGTCGGGGAGGGTGACGGAAGTAAGGCCGGCGCAACGCTCGAAAGCGCTGTTACCAATTATCTTGACCGAGGAGGGGATGGTGAGGGAGGTTATGGAGGAGGAACCGAAAGAGTTCATGCCGAGCGAAACTATGGTCTCGGGGAGGGTGACGGAGGTGAGGTTCGCATCGCTGCCCGAACCTTTGAAGAAGGTGAAGTCGCCGATGGAGGTTACGGTGTATTCGACGTTATCGTAAGTAACGGTGGCGGGGACCACGACGTCGCCGGTGTACTTGGGCACCGCGTTGCCCTCTTCATCCTTGACTCCGATGGTGTAGGTGGTCATGACGGTTTTGGCTTCCTCATCTGTAACCTGGTAGACGATACCGCCGGTGTAGAACTTGAGGGACTGAGCGCTGTGGGCGGGGAGAATGCCGACAACGGCGAGTACTGCCAGAGACAGCAAGCGTAGAGATTTTTTCATAATCAATGATTTTTAGGGGCCGGTCAACATTAAAGAATTGCTGTTGACCTCATGCCTGTTAAAAATTGTAGAAACTCACAGCGGCAAATTTAGGGTATAAGAATTTAGGAAAAAATACATTTTTTTAATTCAAATTCAGAACCGCAATTTTTTTGGAGAAATTTTGAGGCAAAGAACGATATTTCGTATATTTGTAAACCAAAAACATAAGACATTATGCAGGAAGCGAGCAAAGAGCGGTTTGACAACATCATGCGGGCTTACCACAGTCTTGGCGACGAGTGCCTGGAGGCACTCGCGGCCATCGCGCGCCCCGCACAGTTTCAGAAAGGAGAGACGATAGTGGCCCAGGGAAAGCCTTGCGGCAACATTTTTGTGATAGAGAGCGGAGTGACGCGCGTTTGCTTCCGCAAGGGGGACAAGGAGGACACGCTCTGCTTCGGCCGGGGAGGCGACATCTTCTTCTCGTTTCACGACTGGTACAGCGGCGAGCCGCCGGTCTTCGCCCTGGAGGCCGTGGACTATAAGGTAGAGGGATGGTGGATACCGATCCAGAAGTTCAAGGAACTGGAGGAACGCTATCAGGAGCTATACAAATGGATGCAGCTGCTGCTTGTGGAACAGTTCTACAGCATCGAGCTGCTTTACCGCAAACTTGCGCTGGCCACACCGGCCGAGAAGTTCGACAATTTCTGGCACTTTCTGGCCCCAAACCTGCGGAGCAACCCGCCGAAGTCGCTGACGCGGACGCTGCCGCTGAAATTCCTGGCCCAATACCTGGGCATGACGCCGCAGACCCTGTCGAAGATCCTCCGCAAGTTCGTAGGGAGATAAGGATATAGGCGGTATCGGGGGAGATGAAGGCCGCGACTTTGACATTTTGCCAGTCAACAATAAAAATGTATTGAAAAATGCTAATGGATTAGAAAATATTATATATCTTTGCCAGCCCAATGAGATTGCTGTGACGGTAGGATGATCCCGTCATGTTACAAGTATAGGAAACCAATTCTTTTTTGTCATGAAACAAATGTTTCTCTGTGCCACTCTTCTGTCGGCCCTGTCTGTCTCCGGTACGCAGGCGCGGAACTTCGCGCCTCTCACCAAAGGGGAACCGCTGCCGCAGTATGTGGCTGCAAGCATCCCCCAGGGGGAACGGCTGAAATTCAATCCACGTACATTCACTAACACATCACTGCGCGGCGGCGAGGCATCCGCCCGGATTCCGGCTTCGGCCGACGTGGCCTGCGCGGCCGGTCTGCGCGGCCAGGTAGTCTATGCCGCAAGCTGGCCTTCGGTCAACGCCCCCACAGGAATCTATTCCGTACCGGTCACTCCCGGCGCGGATTTCGGACTGCTCACTCTCGCTCCTCTCTTCGGAGGTCAGGGAGTCGACAACGGGCAGGGAATTTTCTACGGCACCCATACCTATAATTCTTTCGGGATGACGTTCGTGGAAATAATCGCCTATGACACCGATACCTGGGAACAGATCGGGAAACCCGAAGCATCGAACTACAAGATGATCGCTACCGCCGTGGCTCTTGATCCCTCGACGCTGAAAATCTATGGCTCATATTATTCAGCAGAACAGAACGTATTCGAGTGGGGCGAAGCCGACTACGATAACGGCGAACGCACGGCTATCGGTACCTTCACCATCGACAAGCGTCCCATCGCCCTGGGAGCTACCCGCGACGGCCAGTTCTATGCCGTCAACGCTTCAGGTGAATTCGGAAAAATAGACAAGACTACGGGTGCCTTCTCCCTCATAGCCTCCACGGAGCTTGCCTGTGACGACTGGGTCAGCGGATGCGTCGACGATGCCGCTGGAAAGTTCATATTCCATTACCACGGACCGGAAGAAGCGTCGCTCTATGACATTGACCTCGCCACGGGAGCCGTCAGCAAGCTCTGCGACTTCAGCGACGGCCAGCAGGTTCTCTGCCTTCATATCCCGCTGCCTCCTGCCGAAGACAAGGCTCCGGCAGCTCCCGGTTTCTCGATTTCCGGCAACGGGGGAGCGATGGAGGCCGCATATTCCATTGCAATGCCCTCAACTCTTTACGACGGATCTGCAGCCGACGGCGACCTTACGTATTCGATTCTCACCGACGGGGTCGAGACCGCGTCCGGAACAGCCAAGTGCGGAGAGACCGTTACCGGCACTTTTGAAATCGCCGCCCGCGGAAACCATAAGTTCATCTGCACGGTTTCCAACAGCACAGGCAAGAGCCCGAAAGCCAAAGCCGAGGCATTTATCGGTTTCGGCACACCGCTGGCTCCCGAGAACGTAGTGCTGACCAATCAGGACAACCAGCTCACCCTGACATGGGATCCTGTCACCGCGGCTTCCGACGGCGGATATCTCGCTCCCGAAGATGTCAGATATGACATATATGACGGAGAGACACTCGTCGAGTCGGGACTTACAGGATGCGTCTTCAACAAGACCGTCGAGACTTCCTCCTCCTATCAGTCCTTCAGTTTCTCAGTACAGGCTGTCAACGGCGACCGGAAATCTCCTTCCACCCTCTCCAACAATCTCGGAATCGGCGGTCTTCAGCCTCCTTACAATGAAGATTTTGCCGATACAGATCACGGATTCGTCTTCCTTGACGCAAACAAGGACAACCGCACATGGTCGGACTACACACTCGACGGCAACGGCCTGATCCGTTATTCTTCCGGCTGGTCAGGTTCGGCAAACGACTGGGCTTTCACTCCCGGCATAATTCTTGAAGCCGGCAAATCATACGATTTCTCGTTCAAGACCTGGTGTCAGAACACATGGACGACCGAAGAACTCGAAGTAAAGCTCGGCAAGGGTCTTACGGCAGCAGACATGACTGTGACGCTGATGGAGAAAACCCGCGTGAAGGGTTTTGATAAAAATGATCCCAAAGTTGTGACTGCAACGGTGGTTGTCAAGGAAACCGCTGTCTATAACATCGGATTCCATATCACTACTTATTCCGACGACGGCCTCAACTGCTATCTCGACGATATCTGCGTGGGCGCCGGTCAGGACGCCCCGGTTCCCGACCAGGTAGAGGATATTACCGTCACTCCCGCCGCTACCGGCGAACCTAAGGCTGACCTTTCCTTCCGAATCCCGACAAAATGGCTTTCCGGAGAACCCGTCGACGATGAGGTGACAGTGAAAGTAGAGCGCGACGACGTGGAAATCGGCACTTTCAAGGGGAACAACGGCGATGTGGTGACCCTCTCCGACGAAGTGGCTCACAGCGGCACGTATTCCTACCGCTTCACCCCCTACAATTTCAGCGGCAAGGCCGGAAAACCGGCTGAAGTAACGGCTTACATCGGAGCCAAAGCCCCGGCGACTATAGCCGAGACCCGCATTGCCGAAACTTCCGTTCCTGGAAATGTCACTGTAAGCTGGAGCGCGGTTACAGCCGACTGCGAAGGCGGTCAGCTCGATCCCGCCAATGTTACCTACATGCTCTATACCGTTGACGCACAGACCGGTTCCCTCAAGGAGGCCCTGGACGCTCCCGTCAGGAACACTTCCGTAGAACTGGCCGCTCTCGCTGATCCCTCGGCCCAGGAACTTGTCTACTATTATATCTCGGCGTTCAACCGCGATGTAGAGAGCAAACAGCTGCGCCGCACCGACATCATCACCGTGGGCAAGCCCTACGCTCTCCCCCTGACAATGGGATTCGACACCCGGATGCTTCAGGAAATCTTCATGGGTAACGAGAACACCAACAACGGAACCTGGGGTGTCTACACCGAAGAAATGTTCCAGGATGTCAAGGCCCAGGACGGCGACGGCGCCTTTGCAGCCTGCTATGGCCGCTATGTAGGCAACAGCGCTGACCTGTTCACCGGAAAGATTGACCTCGCCGACGCCGCCAATCCTTTCCTGACATTCTATATGTACTGCTTCGGAGAGGAAGACCTCAACGAAATCACCGTAACAGTGCTTTCCGACGGTGTCCGCACTCCCGTCAAGATCTGCTCCAACACTGAAATAAGTGAAACCGGATGGCACAAGCAGACCGTATCGCTGCGTGCCTTCAAAGGAAAGACAGTCCAGATTTATTTCACCGGCAAGACCGTCAGCAACAAGTTTACGTTCCTCGACAACGTAAGGATCGCTGACGCCGCTCCGACCGATCTGGCCGTCACCGCTCCAGAGGCTCCCGCAGAAGCCCTTCCCTCGGTACCGTTCTCAGTCACCGCCAAAGTAACCAACCTCGGCACCGCCAAAGTGAAAGGCGCACGCGCTTCCCTGATTGCGGACGGAGAGACAGCCGAGACCCGGCAGCTTGACGAACTGCTCCCCGACGCATCCGTTACCGTGGCGTTCACACGCCAGTTCTCCGTACTCGACAACGGCACCCATACATTCGTGGTGGAAGTGACAGCCGACGGAGATGTCAATACCGCCGACAACCGTTCGGAGGAAATGACCGTTGAGCGCGCCGCCTCGACACTGACCGGTGTGACTGGCCTGACCGGCGAAAGCCATCAGCTCGGAGCCATCATCACATGGGAAAGCGTCACTCCAGCCGAAGGAGAAACTCATGTAGGCTACAATGTCTACTGCGACAACCGGATGCTGAACGCCTATCCCCTTACCTCTCCCCTCTTCATCGACACGGAGGCCAATGACGGTACCGCAAAGACCTATCATGCAACCGCCCTGTATAAGGAAGGCGAATCGGAACTTTCCGCTCCCTTCACTTTCACCTACTCGGGAATCGAGGCAGTGGCCTCCGACGGCGAACAGTCGATTGTAACCGAAGGTCTGACAGTCCATGTCAAAGCTCCCGCGACCACAATCACAGTCCTCTACGCTCCTGACGGAAAGACAGTAGCCACCCTGCTCGGAAGCGGCACAATGACCGCACCGGCCAGCGGCACCTACATGATCAAATCCGACCTCGTCTCCAAGAAAATAATCCTTCACTGATCCCGCTTCGGGCGGTGTGCCGGGAACAGATTACGGCACATCGCCTGACGGCAGTTCTCTTTTATAAAAACGACTCAGGCAGTTACCGGAAAGAATCCGGCAGCTGCCTGAGTAAGTTTTTATAGGAGGATATCCTGTCTGTAAGGATATGCGCTTTTTATGGAATAAATGCGGGAGGGATCAGCCCACCACGATGTTGACGATTTTACCGGGGACGACGATTACTTTGCGGATGGTCTTTCCGTCGAGCCAGCGGGAAGCGTCGGGAGCGGCAAGGGCCAGTTCGCGGATTTCGTCCTGGGTGGCTTCCGGGGAAACGGAGATGGTGAAGCGGGCTTTTCCGTTGAAGGAGACAGCCATGTTGACGGCTTCGTCTTTAAGATAATCCTCGTTCCAGTCGGGCCACTGTGCGTCGCAGACCGAACCGCAGGTGTCGTCGGAGTAGAGGGCGTGCCACAGTTCTTCGGCGATATGCGGGGCAAACGGTGCCAGAAGCACAACCAGCGGCAGAAGCACCTCGCGGGAGTGGCAGTTGAGCTTGGTAAGGTCGTTCACACAGATCATGAAAGCCGCCACTGATGTATTGTAGGAGAACGTCTCGATATCTCCCGTCACTTTCTTGATCAGAGTATGGATAGCCTTGAGAGCCTCGCGGGAAGGTTTATCGTCGGTTACCAGCCATTTGTCACCTTTGTAGAAGAGGTTCCAGAGTTTTTTGAGGAAACGGTTCACACCGTCGATACCGTTGGTGTCCCAGGGCTTGCTCTGCTCCACCGGTCCGAGGAACATTTCATAAAGGCGGAGAGTGTCGGCACCGTAACGTACCACGATATCGTCGGGATTTACAACGTTGAACATCGACTTCGACATCTTCTCCACAGCCCATCCGCAGACATATTTTCCGTCTTCGAGGATGAATTCCGCGTCGGCATATTCCGGACGCCATGCGCGGAACTTGTCGAGATCGAGAATATCATTGCTCACGATATTGACATCGACATGAATCGGCGTGGTGTCGTAGTTGTCGCGCAGACCGGCCGATACAAACGTGTTCGTATCCTTGATGCGGTAAACGAAGCTCGAACGCCCCTGGATCATACCCTGGTTGACAAGTTTGCGGTAGGGCTCATCCTTGCATACCTTCCCGAGGTCGTAGAGGAACTTGTTCCAGAAACGGGAATAGATAAGGTGGCCCGTGGCGTGTTCGGTACCTCCGACATAGAGGTCCACCTGCTGCCAGTAGTCATTGGCCTCGCGGGACACAAGTTCCTCGCCGTTACGGGGATCCATGTAACGGAGATAATATGCCGACGAACCGGCGAATCCAGGCATAGTATTGAGTTCCAGGGGATAACCATCCTCGGTCTGCCAGTTCTCGGCGCGTCCCAGCGGGGGTTCGCCGCTTTCGGTGGGGAGATACTTGTCTATTTCAGGCAGCAGCAGCGGAAGTTTGTCGAGGGGAAGCATCCGGGGAATCCCGTCCTTGTAATAAACGGGGAAAGGCTCGCCCCAGTAGCGCTGACGCGAGAAAATGGCGTCGCGCAGACGGTAATTTACTTTCACGCGGCCGATTCCCTCCTCTTCGATGAATTTTTTGGTCCTGGCGATGGCGTCTTTCACTTCCAGCCCGTTGAGGTCGAGCTTGTCGGAAGCGGAGTTGATCATCTTCCCTTCTTTGGCGTCGAAGCTCTCCCGGGAAACGTCCGCTCCCTCGATAAGAGGAATAATCGGCAGGTCGAACTTGCGGGCGAACGCATAGTCGCGGCTGTCATGGGCCGGAACGGCCATGATGGCACCCGTGCCGTAACCGGCCAGTACGTAATCGCTGACCCATACGGGAATCTTCTTGCCCGAAAGAGGATTGATGGCGTATGCTCCGGTGAAGACACCGGAAACCTTACGGTCGGCGATGCGCTCGCGCTCGGTCTTGTGCTTCACTTCGGCGAGATAGTCGTCCACTGCCTTGCGCTGCTCCGGAAGGGTTATCATGTCGACATATTTGCTCTCGGGAGCAAGCACCATGAAAGTGACTCCGAAGACAGTGTCGGCGCGGGTGGTGAATATAGTCATCTCCACGTCGGAATCCGCTACCTTGAACTGCATTTCGGCCCCCTCGCTGCGTCCGATCCAGTTGCGCTGGGTTTCCTTTATGGAATCGCTCCATTCAAGGGTATCCAGCCCTTCGAGCAGACGGGGAGCGTAGGCGCTGACGCGGAGACACCACTGATACATCAGTTTCTGCTCCACGGGGTAGCCTCCGCGGATAGATACCCCCTCGCTTACCTCGTCATTTGCCAGCACGGTACCGAGTTTCGGACACCAGTTGACCATCGTGTTGCCCAGGTAAGCGATGCGGTAATTCATCATTACATCGGAACGCTCCTTGTCGGACATCGCCTTCCACTCCTCCGCCGTGAATTTCAGCGGACGCGACTCGGCGGCCGTATGCCCTTCCGAACCATGCTCGTCGAAATAAGCCTCAAGCTCGGTCACGGGACGCGCTTTCTGAAGCTTCACATCGAAATAGTGGTTGAACATCTCGATGAACGCCCACTGGGTCCAGTGGTAATACTCCGGGTCGCAGGTACGTATCTCGCGGTCCCAGTCATAACAGAAACCTATGCGGTCGAGCTGCTGGCGGTAGCGGGCGATGTTCTGGGTAGTTGTCTTTTCGGGATGCTGGCCGGTCTGGATGGCGTACTGCTCGGCGGGAAGGCCGTAAGCGTCGTAGCCCATCGGATGAAGGACATTGAACCCCTTGAGACGTTTGTAACGGGCGAAGATATCGCTGGCGATGTAGCCTAACGGATGTCCTACATGAAGTCCTGCACCCGAAGGGTAAGGAAACATATCAAGGACGTAGAACTTAGGTCTGCTTTTGTCTATTTCAGTATGGTAGATATTGTTATCTTTCCAGTACTGCTGCCAGCGGGCTTCTATTTTCTTATGATTGTAATCCATTTTGGAAGTTATGTTATACGGTTCAGGATACCACTCCCCTATTCGCTCATGCTGAGCATCCGGTCGATTGACTTTACGGCCTCGGAGGCGATCAGCGGATCAACCTCAATCTCGGGAGCGAGGTCGCGCAGACAGTCGCGCAGCTTTTCGAGGGTGTTGAGTTTCATGTAGGCGCAGTTGTTGCAGGCGCATCCGGCCTCCTCGGGGGGAGCGGGGATAAAAGTCTTTTCGGGACACTGCAGGCGCATCTTGTGCAGGATTCCGCTCTCGGTGGCGACGATGAATTCCCGGGCCGGACTTTCTTTGGCATAATTGAGCAGGGCAGCCGTGGAACCCACCTTGTCGGCCAACAGGACAACGGCCTGTTTACACTCGGGATGGACCAGCACTTTGGCCCGGGGATGCTCTTTTTTCAGACGGATAATCCCTTCGAGGGAGAACTGTTCATGGACGTGGCAGGCGCCGTCCCATATAAGCATCTTCCGCCCGGTCTCGGAGCTGATATAGTTTCCAAGGTTTCGGTCCGGACCGAAAATAATCTTCGCGTCCTCAGGAAGGGCTTTTACTATTTTCAGGGCGTTGGAGGAGGTTACGACCACGTCGGTCAGTGCTTTGACAGCAGCCGAAGTGTTGACATAGCTCACCACAGTGTGGTCCGGATGCTCCTTTACGAATTTTTCAAACTCGTCGGCCGGGCAGGAATCGGCCAGCGAACAGCCCGCTTCCATATCGGGCACCAGCACGGTCTTGTCGGGACAGAGAATCTTGGTTGTCTCCCCCATGAAATGCACTCCGCAGAGGACTATAACCTTGTTTGGAAGCGTGCGGGCCACCTGGGCCAGAGCCAGGGAATCACCTACCACGTCGGCAAGGTCCTGAATCTCCCCGTCTGTATAATAATGGGCCATGATGGCGGCGTCGCGCTCTTTTTTAAGGCGCTTGATTTCCTCCGTCAGGCTGACGTTACTGTTTTCCATTTTGCGCAAAATTGTTCTTTGCCACAAAATTAGCAAAATTTTCCCAACGGTCAAAATATTGTCCCCGCCGCCTTTACCTGGGCATTAGATTCCGTTGAACTTGTAGGCGAACCCGATAGAAAGAACTTCCTTGAACATGAAGCGGCGCCAGGAGGTATCGGCCACTTCAGGTGCCTGGGAATCATAGCGCAGATGGGCGTAGACACGGGCCGACATGAACCGGTTTATCGAGAAGTCTATCGTATGTTCCCAGTCCCCCTGGAGATACTCGTAATTTGTAAAAGCGAACAGACGTGTAAAATAAGTGATATTATAGGTCAGCTGCCATTTGAAAGTAAGCTCCACGGAGGAACCTATCTCGCTCTTGGAAGTTTTTCCCGGATCGATGCCGAAAGCCTCGGGGTTTAGATTGGGATTCGTGCAGGTCTTCAGGTTGTAGCTCAGAGGGGCCAGGGACGCATTGAACTGGACCGTCTTGCGTGGATTTTCATAAGAGTACGTCATACCGACACCGACGTTAAGCTCTCCCGGAGAGAGGAACGCCGCTATCATCTCGTCGGAATTCTTCTTGTAGTTGTTCAGGAGCTGGGTCTTGAACAGTACGTTTATCGAATAGTACCATCGCTGGGCTGCCTTATAGCCGAACTTGGAATTTACCTGGAAGAGGTCTTCCGAAATGTTATACTTATGTATGGAGTCATCCGGAGCATTGTTAACTCCGAGCTTATATCCCACCGACGTCTCGAAAATTATATTCGGGTTGAATTTGGGATTTAGTTTTATATTATAGAGAGCGCTTCCGATTATATTCAGATTGGAATTACCACCCTGATACCAGTTAGGGGATATATATGCCTGGGAGAACTGGAGGGAACCGTCAAACGTATGAAGCCAGTTGATATGTTCCCGCTTCATATCCGGAACAATGTTCTTCATAGTGTCAAGAGGCGCTTCCTGGAATTCCTCTACGGTAAGTTTGGCAGTGGCCGGATCAAGGTGCATGACGAACTTCTTGGGCGGACGAGGCATCGTCGCCATATTGTATCGCACTATATCCGGATGCTCACACATGAACCGCTGCATGAAATAGCGCTGACGGTAATTGCTTTTTACCAGTCGGTCGAAAAATGAGGTCGGAGTGTCGGCATCGGGGAAAGGTTCGGTCAGCGGATCCCCCGCTTTTTCCTTCAGAAACATATCATAGGAATCGAACACCAGAGGCATATAGAATGTCGACGAATAGAGCCGGTCGGTGACATCGATTGTAGTGTCTGTCGGAAGGGTCATCCCCGGCAGCACCACCATCCCCCTCTCAGCATCGGAAGGGAGCTGCATGGTTTCCCCTTCGACTATCAGCTCGTCGAACAGGGACTGGGCCGTCGACGCGGAGGTTCCCGTAAGGAGCATCACGGCGGCAAACAGAATCTTCATGAAGCAATCTCCGGTGTGGAAATGTATATATATTTTTTTTAAGGGACAAAACATAGTGAAAACGTGATGGATTTGTATGTCTGCAAAGTTACGCCTTTTCCATCTTTTCTCCAAATCGCCGCTCTGATTTGAGACCTCTCCTCTCTGGCTTTCCGCAGGATTTCCCGTAGGTTTTCAACAGTCTTTTTTATAAGTAGGTTTTAAAGGAAAAAGAAAACGAAGTTTTTTTGAAATCCCGAAAAAATCTCCAATATCAATAAAGCCTGTTGAAAACCCCGATAACTTTTGGTCTTAAAATTTGCATCTGACGGTTATTGACATCCGCTTTCAGGTTATTGACAGATTATCAATACAAAGGAGGCTGAGAAACAGGTATTTACTCGGTTATCAACATAGTGTTTATAACTTTATCAACTGATAACTCTCCGGTTTTCAACAGTTGATAAACCCAGGAAAAGGCGTTGAAACAGCACTTGAAAACTTACTTTCCCAAACTTTGGATATCTCGCTGAAAGGTATAAGCCCGTGACTTAACGATAAAGTCAAGTTTTCGGTCATTTATTTGAAAATATGTTTTCAATACGGTTATCAACATCTTTTTCAACACTGTTTATCGACCTTCAGCCGGAAGTTATCCACCCTGTAAAGGAGAACAAAACAGACTCTGGATTTGTATAATTTTAAAAGAGGATTCTTCCTCTCCTACCGGAATGTCTTATAGAAAAAACTATTATTTATGACCACTGGAAAACTTACATCCGGTCTGCTTATGATAATGACCGCGGCCTTAGGGACCCTGGATGCCGATGCCCAGACTTTCTTTTCAATCGGAGCCGGCAATGAATCGGTAAGTTTCAATATGTCCACATGGTTGCCCGCTCCGGTTCCGGTGCAGCCGGTCCATGTGCCTCTCCGCCCGGGATATGTCTATGACGAATATGTTCCGGTCTATCATCATCCGGGAAAGAAAGCCCGGAAAGAGGCCCGCAAAGCCCGGAAAGAGATGCGAAAGGCGCGTAAGCATTATCGGAAAGCCATGCGCCATGCTTCCCGCGCCCGCAACGCTTTTTATCTTCCCGGAGGTGTGGTGGAGGTGTACCCGGGCTATTATTATGATGACGACGATGACAACCGTCATTACCGCAAGCATCATCGCCGCCACCATCACGATTATGACGATGACGACGATGACGATTGATTATCTCCGTACAGAGTTTACGGAGTTTTCTCAGGCGAGCCGTTCGGAAAGATAGTCGGCCAGTACGTCGGCATTGTTTTCCGCGGTGTTGCGTGAACTGAAAAGCAGCGTCACCAGCGGATATTCCGACAGATGTTTCACAAGGGTTTCCACCTCCGGATTTTCATTCAGCTCCGCGATGTATCGTTTTTTGAATTCATCCCAGCGGTTGGCGGGATCCTGGTGAAACCATTCCCTCAGTTCGGTTGAAGGGGCGATGTCTTTCGCCCATAGGTCGTAATGGAATTTCTCTTTTGATTCTCCGCGGGGCCAGAGACGGTCTGCGTAGACGCGGTAACCGTCTTCCTCCCTGGAGCCGTCCGGGTCGGAATAGACCCTTTTTACCTGAATCTTGGTCATAATTTTAAGATTTTGGTTACTATCCGGATATAAGGAGACATAATGTCCCGGAGCTTATTCAGAAATAAACTCTTATATCAGGAACGTTCCGGCATCATACTAAGTTTTCAGGATTCAGGGAATCCTGAGCAGCTTGTGGGTCTGCAGCGAAAGACGCCAACGGGGATGATTTTTGATATATCCGATGGTTTCCTCCAGCAGACTGGCATTGCGGGCGGCATCGCCGGTGTCGCATGGCTGCAGGCGCCTCTCCCCTGCCTCGACGGCCGAGGAATATTTCTCAACAATGGAGCTGTCGCCGGTATAGACTACTTTCAGTTCGTCGACACGGTCAAGGGCAAGCGGAAGTGATTTAGGGGAACAGGTGATCCAGTCGATGTTTTCAGGCAGAGGGAAAGTGCCGTTTGTCTCTACCTGGATGAAGTAATTTTCGCGGTGTAGAAGATCTATCAGATCCGGAGTAATCTGTATGGAGGGTTCGCCGCCGGTCAGCACTATGTGACGCGCCGGATATCGCTTTGTCTCCATCAGGATCTCTTCCGGCGTCATCTCGCGGAAAGTTTCATGTTCAGTATCGCAGAAAGGACAACGGAGATTACAGCCTGAAAACCTCACAAATATGGCGGCCGTCCCGGTGAAATGACCTTCTCCCTGGAGCGAATAAAAGATTTCGTTGATTCTCATAGACGGACTGATGATTGATGAGTCGTTTCAGATTTCTGTTTTTACAGGGGGGCATTATCTTCTCCGGGGCATACGTAGACAGCTGTGTTCCCTTCGCTTTCCTGTACGGAAGTCTTGTAGCACTGCGGAATCTGTTCGGTAATCCACCGGGCTATATTTTCCGCTGTTGGATTGAAAGGAAGCAGTTCGTTGAAATTTCCGTGGTCCAGGAAAGTATGGATTCTCTCTTTTATATGGGTAAAGTCGCAGACCATACCGTCGGCGTTAAGTTCCCGGGCCTTGCAGTAGACGGTTACTATCCAGTTATGGCCGTGGAGCTGCGAACACTTGCTGGGATATGAGAGTTCCAGACGGTGGCAGCCGGCTATCTCCATGCGCTTACAGACGTAGTACATTTTCTTCCGTGTCTTTTTTAAAGAAGCTCTTATTCTTTCTTCGGTATCTTTTACGGCCGCAAATTTACGGATAAAACGCGAGAATCCTGTGCGATTGGCCCTATTTTCATATCATCCCGGGATTATTGCGGGGATGATGCATGAGAATCTGGCTTTTCAGGGCCGTCGGCGTCAGGTGGAGATAGATTTCCGTTGTGGCTATCGACTCGTGGCCGAGCATCTGCTGGATGGCTCTCAGGTTGGCTCCCCCTTCGAGAAGGTGGGTGGCGAAGGAATGGCGCAGCGTATGAGGGGAGATGGTTTTCCGGATGTCGGCTTTCATGGCCAGTTGCCGGATGATGGTGAAAATCATCTGTCGGGTGAGCCGGGAACCGCGCCGGTTCAGGAAAAGGATGTTTTCCTCTCCAGGCCTGATGACAACGCGTGAGCGGACTTCCTCCATATATTCCTTTATGCAGTCAATCGAGATTTCCGACATGGGTACGATGCGTTGCTTCTCCCCTTTACCTTCCACTATCAGATATTTCTCGACGAAGTAGACTTTTGAAATCTGGAGATTAACAAGTTCGGAAGCGCGCAGCCCGCATCCGTAGAGAGTCTCCAGAATCGCGCGGTTGCGGATTCCTTCAGGCGTGGAGAGGTCTATGGCAGCTATAATGGCGTCGATTTCCTCTACGGTCAGTACCTCGGGCAGATGGATTCCCAGGCGGGGTTTCTCCAGGAGTTCCGACGGATCGGCGTCGAGATACCCCTCGATTTTAAGGAAATGGAAAAACTGTTTGATGCCGCTTACAAGGCGTGAGCGCGAGGACGGGGCAATTCCCAGGTCATGAATGGCCGCCATGAACTGTTGCAGGTCGGAATAGGAGGTCTCTTCTATGTTTTTTCCCTCTTCGGCGAGCCAGTCCAGTAGCTTGTCAATATCCATCGAATAGGCTGTGCGCGTATTGTCCGACAGACCTTTCTGCAGGGTAAGATACCCCAGGAAAGAGCGTTTTATCCGGTCTGTGTCTGTTATCGGCCGCATGACTCACTGTGAAAGATGTGTTGTCCTGTCAGAGCAGAAGTTCGTAATCCTGGCGCGGCAGGTTCGGGAAAGCGCAGTAAATAGCCGTGAGGTCATCGTGGAAAGTCATCCCGAAAGATGCTACCGCCGCTATTTCGCTCCAGATACGTTTCAGTACCGGCAACTGGAGGTTACGGAAAAATATGACTACTCCGTTTGGATTGTTCACCGCTTCCAGCAGATACTTGCGCATGATCGAGGAATTGATGTCAATCGCGTAGTTGACAAGAATAAAATAAGTATTTCCGTTGTCAAGTTTAGGATGGCTGTCCCTTGACCACCGGGATATTTTGGTATGGGGGACGGCGCGTTCGATTATGGTACGCGTCACTTCGTTGCTTCCTCCAATTTCGATGACTTCCTTAGGATTGAACCTGCACAGGACTCTGAACAGCATCCTCGCTTCCTGACGGTCGAAGCTGGTGGCAGTGAAATTCATGTTGGGAAGGGTCATTCCCCTGTGTGCGCGGGCACATAGGGAGTCGATTTCCGCGTATGAATAATAACTTGCATCCCGTTCCCGAAGTACTTTGGTGATAAAATCATAAGCAAACGGTGAATGCACACCGAAACCGCGGCTTGTGCGGTAGCGGCGCGGCCAGCGGAGTATGTCGCATAGCTTACCCATTTTTTGCGGATGAAGACTTATTGTTTTTTGTGGTAACGATTTCCTGTTTCAGTCGTCCTACTGTCCGGGGGCAAAGAAGAAGTCCCAGGAGCGCGACGGCCAGCATGACATACAGCAGGATTACTGCCGTACGGGCTATTCCTACGGTGGCGCTTACCGAGCGGGGATTGAAGCGCATTTCAATCTTATGTTCTCCAGCGGGGATTCTTATGGCACGCAGCACGTAGTTGACGCGTGCTATGTCGGCGGGTTTGCCGTCAATGGTGGCTTCCCAGCCCCAGGGGAAATATACTTCCGAGAAGACCGCCACTCCCCCGTTCCGGCTCCGGGCCGAGTAGGTCAGCGCTGCGGGAGCATAGGAGGTCTCGAAGATTGTGTCGCCGGGAGCTTTGGGGGCGACCTTTTCGCCGAGTATGGAAGCGAACTGCTTGTCGGCCACGGCTGTTACCGCGGGGTCGATTTCATCCAGGGCCGCCATTTCCAGGTCGGCGTTACCGGTATATCTCACATCGCTGACAAACCAGGCGTTCCCCAGTGCGTCGGGGTTGATCATCAGTTGGTTGTCGGCTGTGATAAGATATTTTGCATTGAGCATATTCAGCACGTTGAAATCCGCGGCCGAAACCTCGGCTCCCTGAGTGAAATGGCTCAGATGGCGGTCTATGAGATCCTGATAACGGGTCAGTTTGGCCGCATGATATCCGCCGATCATCTTGTGGTGGAAGGAGGGTTCGGCGGCGTAGAAGCGCGGAATATCCATCACGCGATAGTTCATTGCCGTGTCGGCCAGGATCTGGCGGTCATTGTCGTTCAGGGGGAAAGGATTCGAAGCGGAAAGCTCCGGGGTGCAGAAACTGTCGTGGTTGAGATAGCGCTTGTCGACCGTATAGAGGTCCACAGCTATGAGCAGGCCTATCATTACGGCTCCCTGCCATGCTTTCGCCTTCCCTTTGACACACAGCATCAGGGCGCCGAACGTCAGCAGCACGAAGATAAGAGAACGCCAGGAGTCGGCGGTCACCATCGAGTAGCGCATCTCGGTGACGAATCCGGCGATCGCCGGGTTCTGGATAGAGAACATACTGACTATTTCGTAGGGATAGCCGGCGTTCTGGAGCTGAGCGCCTATCATGTTGGAAATCTGGATATCTCCGTCGGAGATGGCCGGCCCGTAGACCGCAGGGAAAAAACATCCGATCAGACACAGCAGTGCGGTCGCTCCGAAACTTATGTATATGGCTTTCGCATAGCGTTCAAAGGGCTTGCGGGCTGTCAGAATCTTCTGGAGGGCGAGTATAGCCAGCACCGGCATTGTGAACTCGGCGATTACCAGGATGCTCTCCACGGTACGGAATTTGCTGTACATCGGCACGTAGTCTATGAACAGGTCCGTAAGCCACTGCATATTTCTTCCCAACGCGAGGAAAACCGACAGGAGCGTCATCACAAGGAGCGCCCATTTCAGAGGACCGCGCACAATGAAGCATCCCAGCAGGAAAAGCACGAAGATTACTGCTCCGACATATACCGGCCCGTTAGTTCCCTCGGGTTCTCCGAAGTACTGCGACATATAGGCGCCTACATACTGGAGTTCCTCCTGGTTGAGGCCGGCGGCAGCCTCCTGCGCGCCGTCGAGTTCCAGCAGGGAAGTAGGCTGCATATTACCCTGTACGGGCCGCGCGGACGCTCCTCCCTTTATGTTGGGAATCAGCAGTGAAAGGCTTTCACTGCGGCCGTAGCTGTACTGGGTGATATAGTCGCGGTCGAGTCCGGATGTTTTCTGCTGTCCGTCATCGGGGGAAGTCAGTTCGGTATGACCTCCGCGCATGGAGGCTTTGGAGTATTCGTAAGTGTTGTAGAGGCTTGGAAGATTGGCGCATACGGCCAGCAGGGCGGCTACGGCCAGGGCACAGGTGGCTTTCGTCCAGCGGGCATATTTCCTGCGCCGCACGGCGTCGATGGCATAGCAGATTATGACGGCCAGGATTACGAACAGGAAGTAATAGGTCATCTGGACGTGGTTGCTCTGAATCTGCATCATGGCGAACAGTCCGGCAAGCGCCGCGCCCGTCAGCCATCTTCCGCGGTAAGCCATCACTATGCCGCCGATTGTCGGGGGGATATAGGCCAGGGTGACGAATTTCCATATATGTCCCGCTCCGATGATGATTATGAAATATGAGGAGAAGCCCCAGGCCACAGCCCCTATCAGGGCATAATACCAGCGGACTTTCATTGCCAGCAGCATTATGAGCATACCGGTCATCATCATGAACAGCAGATTCGACGGCGAGGGAAGTCCGGCGCCGTAAAGCGTCGTGATCCAGCTGAAAAGCGAATCGGAAGGATATGAGGGAGAAATCTGGAACGTTGGCATCCCCGAGAATAGGGCATTCGTCCAGCGTGGTTCTTCTGAGCCTGGATTGGCCTCAAGGAATGCCTTCACCTCCTGCCCTATCGCGGCGCCCTGCTGCATATCGTGCTGGCGCAGCTGGTTACCGGCCGGTGCGTCGGGATGAAAAAACGCCACTGCCAGCAACGCTATGACGGCAATACTGACGAAGAAGCCCCATACCTGCGGGCGACTGACATATTCCTTGATTGTCTGAGGTATATTCCTTAGATTCTCGGCCACGGAGGGCCTTTCGTCCTTACTCATTTTCTGCTAATTTTGATTTGCAAAATTAGCAAATATACCTCTTTTTTCCAAATGTATGTCAATCTACTGTTTTTTCATATTTTCATGCGGATTAATTATGGAGGAAAGAGGAGGAGAAAGGAAGTCTCTGGTACGCAACATTAAGGGTGGCCGGGGTGTTATATACTTGAAGTCATATACTTGCTATATGTCTGAAGTAGTTCGGCATCATATCTCAGAAGTGAATTGTCATGAAAGCGAAAAGAATCATTTCCCTCGCGGCAGCGTTTATGTCGCTGCTGTTTTTTACGCCCCAGGCCAGAGCGCAATACTGGGAGGCGGCCAATCAGCTTACCAATGTGATTTCCCCTATTCTCTCAGGCTCAGGAGCTTATAAAGGGTCGATAGAGATTATGGGCGTGGCCGGCGTAGGCAACGACAAGCTCAATCATGTCGAGTTTTCGACATCGCAGGGCTATCAGTATAACCAGTGGTTCTATATGGGCGCGGGACTCGGAGTGGATATTGTCCGCTCAAGTTATACGGATGTGGACAACGTCTACCGTCCTGAGTCAGGTGAGTGGGGACCGACCCGTCCCTCACGTTTCGGACAGAAGCGCATCGGGGTCATGATTCCGGTATTCTCCGACTTCCGCCTGACAATTCCGACGGGCAACAGTTCCTCTCCGTCGGTTTTCATCGACCTGCGGTTGGGTGCTTCCTGGCTTGTAGGTAACAACTATCTGCGCACCCAGGATAACTGGCTGAGAACCAACACACAGTTCTATTTGCGGCCATCGATCGGAGTACGTATTCCGACCAATGCCCGCAATGCCAGGCAAGCTGTCAACATCGGTGTGTCCTACCTTCTGCTGACATCCAACAATTCCTCCTGGGCTTATGATAATCCGTCCTTCTCGTCGGTAGGTGCTTCCATCTCCTACGAATGGTAGGAACGGATTACCTTGCCAGAGCCGCCGGAAGCAGTTCCGAGAGCGTGGGATGGGGGTGTATCGCTTTCAGAAGAGCCGACGCTGGAAGTCCGGCCGATATAGCCAGCGAGGCTTCCATGATAAGGTCCGAGGCATGAGGACCGACGATATGGCATCCCAGAATGCGGGATTCCTCTTCGCCGGAAGTAACAAGCACTTTCACAAGGCCGTCCGTGGCGCCGAGTGTAAGTGCTTTTCCGTTGGAGCGCACCGGGAGTTTTATTGCCCGGTAAGCGATTCCGCGGTCTTTGACTTCCTCCTCGGTAAGACCCGTCGAGGCCACTTCCGGCACCGTAAACACGGCGGCTGGGATGGGGGAGAGGTCTGTCGGCACTCCCATCACTTTCATTGCCTGCGCCGTAGCGGCGTGGGCAAGCTGACAGATTCCGTTGCAGTCCCCGACGGCGTACACTCCGGGAACATCGGTCTGGAAATTTTCGTCGACGGCTATCCCTTTCCGGTGGGTGCGGACGCCTGCCTGCGTAATTCCTTCGGGAATGACGGCCTTGCGTCCCACGGCCATAAGTACCTGTGCGCCCGATACTTCTCCCGGTTTCCCTTTGGCTTCATATCCGACGGTATAAAGGTCGCCGACGGTCGTAACCCGCGTAGCGGCAGCATTGAGAATGAAATTCACACCGCGGCCGACCAGTGCCGAACGAAGCCGTTTGGCTATATCCTTATCGAATCCCGGAAGAATCTCCTTGCAGAATTCTATCACCGTGACATCTGTGCCGAACGAAGCATAGATAGAGGCGAATTCCATACCTATGACTCCTCCGCCGATAATGATGATGGAGGGAGGAAGGGCAGTGGCATCAAGAAGTTCCGTCGAGGTCACGCAGAGATCCGCTCCGGGAATATCGAGCCGGGCAGGTTCGGCTCCGGTGGCTATCAGGATTCTGTCGGCGGTAAACGTCTCGCCGTCGACCTCCACGGATTTCGGTCCGGTGAACCGGGCTATACCCTGCCGGAGATCGGCTTTGGCTACGGACACGGCCACGGCTTCGCGCAACTGGCTGACAATGCCGTTCTTGCGTTCTACAATCCGCGATATGGCGATTGAGACCTCTCCGGCAGGAACCTCTATTCCGAATTCAGCGGCATCCTTTACCTCAAGGGCGGTTTCTGCCGACCGGCAGAATGTCTTCGTCGGGATGCAGCCGCAGTTCAGGCAGGTTCCACCGAGTTGTTTTCCCTCGATAAGCAGGGTTTTAAGCCCCTGGTTTACAGCGCAGGCCGCGGCCGGATAGCCGGCCGGACCCGCGCCGATGATGATAATGTCGTATTCCATCAGGTCACAGCATATCGTAAGTAAGAACAGGGTTGAGGGCCGCCGCCGTATCGTCGGGCCGCGTCACCGGGGTAAGATGCGGTGCCGTCTTTACGGTTTCGGGATCCTCGGCGGCTTCGCGGGCTATTTCTCTCATGGCTCCGATGAATTCGTCGAGAGTCTCGCGGGATTCGGTCTCCGTTGGCTCTATCATCAGCGATTCATGGAACAGCAGCGGGAAGTAGATTGTAGGTGCATGATAGCCGTGGTCGAGCAGACGTTTGGCAATGTTGAGGGTAGTGACTCCCGTCGATTTGTCCTTCAGTCCGTCGAAGACAAACTCATGTTTCGACAGTCCTTCTATCGGAAGGAGATAAACATCCTTTAGCGAATCCTTGATATAGGTGGCGTTGAGGGTGGCGAGTTTCCCTGCCTCCATAAGCCCCTCGCTTCCAAACGAAAGAATATAGGCCAAGGCCCGGGCCTGGACCGCGAAGTTGCCCAGAGTGGCCGATACGGAACCTAATGCGGAAGGGGAGTACTCTATTCCGTAGCGGCGGTTTTTGTCGACGGGGAAACCGTCGGGGGTTACGCTCCGTTTCACCACGCGCGGATTAGGCAGGAATTTCTCCAGCCCCTTGCGTACACCTACCGGACCTGCGCCAGGTCCTCCTCCTCCATGAGGGGTGGAGAACGTCTTGTGGAGGTTGATGTGCATGACATCGAAACCCATGTCGCCCGGACGCGCTACCCCGAGCATCGGGTTGAGGTTGGCGCCGTCGTAATAGAGCAGTGCGCCGGCCTCGTGGACCAGACGGGCTATCTCCGGAATATTTTTCTCGAAAATTCCCAGGGTGTTGGGGTTGGTGAGCATCATTGCCGCCACGGTGTCGTCGAGCAGCGGAACCAGGTCGGCCACGTCTACCGTGCCGTCCTCGCGGCTCTTGACCTCGACCACCTCCAGGCCGCAGACGGCCGCGGAAGCGGGGTTGGTGCCGTGAGCAGAGTCGGGGACAATCACCTTGCGGCGTTTTTCCCCTTCGCCTCGCGAGAAGTGCCAGGCCCGGATAACCATCAGGCCCGTCAGTTCCCCCTGCGCGCCCGCGAAAGGATTCAGGGTGAATTCCTCCATCCCTCCGATTTCACAAAGAGCTTTCTGAAGCGTCCAGTAAAGTTCCAGGGCACCCTGAGCGGCGTAGGTTGGAGTCGAGGGATGAAGCCCGGCGAAAACGCTGTGGGCTGCCATCTCATCGTTGATTTTCGGGTTGTATTTCATTGTGCAGGACCCGAGGGGATAGAATCCGGTATCGACGCCGAAGTTGTTGGTCGACATATTGGTGTAATGCCTTACCACGGTCGGCTCGTCGGTCTCGGGAAGCTCAAGAGGCTCCTGACGCAGCAGGTTAGCGGGAATACCGGCGGGGAGCTGCGCCTGGCCGGCGGCATGGATCCTGAACCCGCGGCGCCCCTTGCGGGAAAGCTCGAATATTAACTTTCCATAGACTTTTCTGTTCATAATCAAAGGGTTTTACGGGGTCAGACACAGGTTGTTGCAATCTCGAAAACGCGGTCGACATCCTCGCGGGACTGCAATTCGGTGGCGGCCATCAGGATAGTGTTGCTGTCGATTTTCACTCCCGGCAGGATTCCGGCGTCCTGAATGCAGCGGGCGATGAAGGTATCGACATTGAACACCGTCTCCAGCAGGAATTCGTTGAGGAACGGCTGGCCGGGATAGCGCAGACGGGCGCGTCCGTCGGAAGTCATCTTCTCAAGCAGATACCGGGCCGTGGAGGCTCCGGCGGCATTGATTTCCCGCAGTCCTTCGGCTCCGACAAGCGACATATAAATGGTTACCCACAGGGTCATGAGTCCCTGGTTAGAACAGATATTGGAGGTCGCTTTCTCGCGGCGGATGTGCTGTTCGCGGGCCTGGAGGGTCAGCACGAAGCAGCGGCGTCCCTCGGAGTCGACGGTGGCGCCGACGATGCGGCCCGGCATTTTCCTCATCAGCGCCTTTGTGCAGCAGAGGAATCCCAGATAGGGCCCTCCGAAACTCAGGGGGATGCCCAGTGACTGGGCGTCGCCGCAGGCTATGTCGGCGCCGAGTTCCCCGGGAGTGCGGAGAGTGGCCAGGTCCGCAGCTATGCAGTTGACAATCAGTAGAGCTTTGGAGGCATGACACAGGTCGGCCAATCCCTCGTGGTCCTCGATGATGCCGTAATAGTTAGGCGAGGGAACAACCACGGCCGCAATCTCTTTTCCCCTGGCTTCCAGCAGGGCTGCAATCTCCTTTCGGGAGGTGACGCCGTTCTCTTCCGGGACCGTCACCAGGCAGATTCCGTGATAGCGGGCGTAGGTGTCGACAACCTGCCTGACGGCAGGGTTGAGCGTGGCCGATACCAGTACAAGGTTGCGCTTGCGCTGGGAAGCCACCGCCATCATGACGGCCTCGGCCGTAGCCGTGGCGCCGTCATACATCGAAGCGTTGGAAACCTCCAGTCCCGTAAGGCGCGCCATCATCGTCTGGTATTCGAAGATATATTGCAGCGTACCCTGGGAAATCTCGGGCTGATAGGGAGTATAGGCGGTCAGGAATTCCGAACGGGCAGCCAGCGATCTGACCGCCGCCGGGACGGCGTGGTCATAGAAACCGGCGCCGGCGAAGCAGGTCCTTATCCGGCTGTTTTTATCGGCCAGACTGTCGAAGAAGCGTCTTACGGCGTATTCGTCCATCTCGGCGGGAAGGCGGTAGGGCTCTTTCAGCCGCAGACTCTCGGGCACGTCGGCATACAGGTCGTCGAGCTGACGCACACCACACCGGGCCAGCATCTCACTGATGTCGTCCGGTGTATGGGGAAAATATCTGTTCATAAGTAACGGTTGAACGGTTACTCTTTTTCAGTGGTTCTCAGCGCAATAGGCGTCGTAAGCCTCCTGGTCCATGAGGTCGTCGGTCTCGGCGGGGTCCGACATGGCCACGGCCACGATCCAGTTGGCCATCGGGTCAGCGTTGACCAGGCGGGGATTCTCCGAAAGAGCTTCGTTGATTTCAACAACCTCTCCCGAAACGGGTGCGATAAGGTCGGATGCGGCCTTTACGCTTTCGATGGCGCCGAAATCTTCCCCTTTCTCGAGTTCGTCACCGAGGTCGGGCATATCTACGTAGACAACGTTGCCGAGCTGTTTCTGGGCGTAGTCGGAGATACCGATGTATCCTTTGTCCCCTTCGACGCGGACATATTCGTGGGTCTTGCTGTAGTAAATCATGATTATTATTTTTTATAGGATTTCTTGAAAAATTTCTTAGGAACTATAACGGCGGGGAAGGTCTTCTTCCGGACCTGGACTTTCACCTCCGTGCCGGTCTTGGCATAACGGGCGTCGATGAGCGCCATGCAGATGGAGCGGTCGGTGGAGATTCCGCGATAACCGGTTGTCACCTTGCCGATTACCTCCCCTTCGGGCGAGAGTACATCGCATCCGTGACGCGCAATCGCGCGGTCCTGGATTTCCAGGCCTACGACCTTGCGCCGCGGTCCCTCCTCTTTCTGGCGCCGGAGGGCCTCGCCTCCCACCAGGTCGGGTTTGTCGAGTTTGACAAACATACCCAGTCCGGCCTCAAGCGGAGTGACATCGTCGGCCAGCTCGTTGCCGTAAAGCGGCAGCCCCACCTCGAAGCGCAGCGTGTCGCGGCACCCCAGACCGCAGGGCTGACAGCGGCCCGAGTCCATCAGGCGCTCCCATACGGTGCGGATATAATCGTGGGGACCGTAAATCTCGAAACCGTCTTCCCCGGTGTAGCCCGTGCGGGAGATGATTACGGTGTCACCGTCGTGGCTGAGTTCCTTGAAAGTATAGAATTCCAGTTCGCGGCAGGGAATTTCAATGACTTCCTCCACGACTTTCTCGGCTTCCGGACCCTGGACGGCAACTTCCCCGACTTTCTCGCTGAGGAATTCCAGACAGAGGCGGTAACCCTCGGCCTGACGCAGAATCCACTGTTCGTCTTTCTCGATATTGGAGGCGTTGACTACAAACAGGAAATCATTGTGGCCCCGTTTGTAGACAAGCAGGTCATCGACCACTCCGCCGTCCTCGCGGAGCATCATGCCGTAGAAACATTGTCCTGTGGGAGCGTTGGTGACGTCGTTGGAGAAAACCCGGTTCACAAAAAATTCGGCGTCTTCGCCGGTGATGCCTATTTCCCCCATATGGGAGACATCGAAGACGCCGCAGGCATTGCGCACGGCGTTGTGTTCCCCGATGATCCCCAGGGCGTATTCGATCGGCATATCATATCCGGCGAAAGGACTCATCTTCGCGCCCAGTGCCAGGTGAAGATCATGCAGGCAGGTTAGTTTCAAGTCGTTCATGGCGTATAGTTCAGTTTGTTGTTTTTCAGCAATCAAAACCTCCGGTATCGGAATTTTGTCACGGAGCCAACAGAGAGGCGAGGTCTTCCGCCGTAAGGTTGGCGATTACCCGGTCTACCGGAAGGGGAGACAGAGCTTCCAGAATCGCCCCGCGGGTATATTCTACGCCCGACAGATGGTCGAGCAGTTCTTCGTCGAGGTCGCTCAACAGGAAGAAATCCCCTGCGAGGTTTACTTTCCGGATTCGTGGGATTCCCCCGGAATCGGCGGCAGGGGAGAGGTCTATGCTGACGGCGAATTCTCCTACCCCTTCGATTCTTCGCCGTTCAGGTCCGGCGTCCGCGCCCCGGTGTCTTCCCCGGAACCACTCGTCGGTGAAATAGGGGAGGGCTATACGTTCGGTTTCGGCTATATCCGCGGCGGTCATCGTCTGCTCGCTGTCACACAGGTGTTCCCGGCAGAAGCTCTTGAAATCCCCGATGGAGAGAGAAGGCAGATGCTCGCGGATGGTGGTAACATGGCTGCGCACTGACTTGACCCCTTTGGCCGACAGTTTTGCCCGGGAGGGGGTTATGGCGCTGACCATCCGCGGTATGTCGGCGTCGTAGAGCATCGTGCCGTGGAGGATGCCCCGTCCGTGGAGATGATAGAATGCGTTGCCGCTCACCTTTCGGTCACCGATGAGGATATCGTTGCGTCCCGTTGTCGTAGCGTCGAGTCCCAGCGCCCGGAGCGTATCGGCTACCATGCGGCAATAGCGCCCGAAAGTGGAGGTGACTTCCTCCGAGGTGGTTATGTGGCTGAACATGATGTTATTCATATCGGCGAAGACGCATCCTCCGCCGCTTTTGCGCCGGTAGGTCTGAATCCCTTCCCGACGGCAGAAATCCAGGTTGACTTCGGCAAACGGGTTCTGGCAGCGTCCGAAAATCACCGTCGGCTCCACCTGCCACATGAAGAAGTATTCTCCCCCAGGATAATTCCGCGCAAGATGTTCCTCCATTGCCAGATAGAACGGCAACGGGCGCGGTTTTCCGCCGGGAAGCTCAGGCAAAGACGCGTAAATCATCGGGCATTGGATTTATCGGATTCAAAGTTATAATTCTTTTCTCCTACGTCCAAATTTTTAACGAATTATATTTTATGCTTTTCAGCATAAACCGTCCATTCCTCTCTGTCCCAATCAGAAAATATTCTTAAATTTGCACCATGACAGAATGTATCGAACAAATTTCAACCGGAAGAAACAGACGCCGATTATGGAAAAAGATGAGATAAGAAAAGCGGTGGAACGATACTGCCGCCGTAACGGCATAGAGGAATTCCGCCCCCGGGCCGCGCTGATCGATATGGACGGCACCCTGATTGACTCCATGCGCAACCATACCGCTTCCTGGAAGCGGCTTGCCGACAAACTGGGGATTCAGGCCGACAGGGATGAATTCTATCTCTATGAGGGGATGACCGGACGCGCCACCATCCGGCTCCTCTTCCGCAGAGCGAAAGGATATGAGCCCGACGACAGTCAATGCGATGAACTTTATGCCCTTAAAGCGAGTTATTTTAATGAAATGCCTCGGGTTCCGGTAATTCCCGGGGCGAAGAGACTGTTGGCATCCTTTATGGAAAAAGGGATAACGCGGGTGCTGGTCACCGGCTCCAGGCAGTTGTCGAATCTCGACCGACTGGATTCCGATTTCCCGGGCGCCTTTCCCCATGAGTTAAGGATTACCGCAAAAGATGTGACCCGCGGTAAACCTCATCCCGAACCATATCTGAAGGGGATGGCCCTGGCCGGAGCGAGGCCCTGTGACTGTATGGTAATCGAGAACGCACCCCTGGGAGTCGAGTCGGGCCATGCGTCGGGAGCTTTAACCCTGGCGGCCGCTACCGGACCGATTCCCCTGGAAGCCCTTGCCGAAGCGGGCGCCGACCTCGTTTTCCCCTCGATGGAAGCCCTGGCGGATGCTCTTGAATTTATAATCTGAAGTTTCAACTGTTTATCTTTATTGCTATGGCAACTGCAAAACAACAAAAGCCTACTGTAAACCTGGTGTTTACGAATCATGTATTCCAGGCTCTCGACGAAGCCGTGGCGGCGATGAATCCCTCGTCAGTCCATGTGCTTGTGGATGTAAACACGAAGGCATTCGTGCTTCCGCTGCTCCAGGCTGAGTCGAAAGCGGTCGCCGATGCTAAAGTCATAGAGATAAAGGCCGGGGAGATGTTCAAGAATCTTGATTCCCTGACCTATATCTGGAAACAGCTCGGCGACGGCAATGCCAACCGCCGCTCCCTGCTGATAAATCTCGGCGGAGGAGTGGTGACCGACATGGGAGCTTTCGCCGCCGCCACTTTCAAGCGGGGAATAGCTTTCATCAATGTGCCGACAACCCTGCTCTGCGCCGTGGACGCCTGCGTGGGGGGCAAGACCGGCATAAACTTCAACGGCCTGAAAAATGAAGTGGGAGTCTTCCGGGATGCCGACCTGGCTATTGTCTCGACGCTGTTTTTCAACACCCTGACTTCACAGGAACTCCTCTCGGGATATGCCGAGATGCTCAAGCACGCCCTTATCTACTCTCCTGAGCTGACTAAGAAGATGCTGGCCTACGATGTCACTAATTATAATCCCGACTCGCTGCTGCATCTTCTGGAAGAGTCTGTGGCCGTAAAACAGAAATTCGTGGACGCCGACCGCGAGGATCATGGCGCCCGGCGTGCCCTGAACCTGGGACATACCGCCGGCCATGCCTTCGAGTCGCTGGCTCTGAAGCGTAAGTCGCCCCTGCCCCACGGGTATGCCGTTGCTTTCGGCATGGTTGTGTCGCTGGTTGTGTCGCGCATGAAGTTCGGTTTTCCCTCCGATGTCCTGAACACTTACGTAGGCTATGTCAGCCGTCATTACGGAGCGTTCGAAATTTCCTGTAATGACTATCCCCAGCTGCTGGCATATATGCACCACGACAAGAAGAATGATTCGGGCGACACCATAAACTGCACCCTCCTGCGTGCAATCGGCGATGTGGCTGTCAATACCTCCGTAACCGACGACGAGATGACCGCCGCCCTCGATATTTACCGCGACCTGCTCCATCTTCCCTGATTACCCGGCGGCAGACCCTGCGGTTTTGTTTGCAGAAGTGCTTGCAAATTCGTATTTTTGCAGGTTAGAAAATAAAGAAATGAATCAACCGACAACTACACCCGTCCTGCTGCTGACCGGTTACCTCGGCAGCGGCAAGACCACGCTTCTCAACAATATCCTGCGCAATGAGCGCGGTATCCGGTTCGCCGTGATTGTCAACGACATAGGCGAGGTCAATATCGACGAATCCCTTATCCGCAAGGAAGGCATAATAGGCCAGGGGGAGGCGGACGATCTCGTGGCGCTGCAGAACGGCTGCATCTGCTGTACACTGAAAATGGACCTCGTCCGCCAGCTGGCCGAACTTGTCTCGACCCGTATGTTCGACTACATCGTTATCGAGGCCAGCGGTATATGCGAGCCCGCTCCTATCGCCCAGACTATCTGCGCCATGAGCGGCATGGATGATCCCTCCCTGAAGGTGGCTATGCCCCGTCTTGACTGTATCGTTACGGTAGTCGACGCACTGCGTCTTCAGAGTGAGTTCGCCTGTGGCGATTCCCTGCGGCGCCCCTGTATCGACGATGAGGATATCGAGAATCTGATCATCGAGCAGATTGAATTCTGCAACATCATCCTGCTGAACAAGATTTCCGAAGTTTCTCCGGAAGAAGGCGCCCGCATCCGCGCGATTCTGCGCGTACTCCAGCCTAAAGCGGAGATAATTGACTGTGATTACTGCAATGTCGACCTCTCCCGACTGCTGAATACCGGCCTCTTCGACTTCGAGAAAACAGCCACTTCCGCTACATGGGTCCGGGAACTGGAGAAAATCCAGGATGAACCTTCCGATGAGGAAACGGAAGGCCATCATGATCATGACCACGACGGACATGAGCATCATCATGACCACGAACATCACCACCACCATGATGAAGGGGAAGCCGAGGAATACGGCATCTCGACATTCGTCTATCAGCGTCGTCAGCCCTTCGACTTCGAGCGCTTCGATGATTTCGTGGCCCGCAAATGGCCAAAGTGTGTAATCCGCTGCAAGGGAGTGATGTACTTCGGCCACAACCGGGATATGTCGCTCCTGTTCGAGCAGGCCGGAGTGCAGAAAAACATAAAGGAAGCCGGCTACTGGTATGCCACCGCTCCCGCCGACGAACTTGCCGCCCTCATGGAAATGGAGCCCGGTCTGCGCCGTGACTGGGATGAAACCTACGGCGACCGCATGATTAAACTCGTCTTTATCGGCCGCGACATGGATCGCGCCGCCATAACCGCCTCTCTCGACGCCTGCCTCCTCCCCTCCTGATTCCCACGTTTAATAACGATAAATGGACTGGCAGAAGCGTCAAATCACTCCTGCCGGTCCATCTTTCGTTAATTCAATCAATCAGTTACTTTACAAACTTGAAATGACTGACATTGCTGTTGTGGTTATGCAAGGTCAGAACGTATATGCCTGAGGGGATATCGCTAACTTCAATCGTTTTGTTATCTAACTTATGGCGATTTACCAATGCCGACTCATTGGTAAGATTATTGATGGAATAAGACCATTCACCATACTCCAGCGATTTGGAAGGAATACCATCCAAAATGATCTGGTCACCAGTCTTCTTGAAAGTGATATCTTTTACCTGGTATCCGACAGGAGGGATGGTTATGGTGTTACTCCTCTTGAACCCGTTCTCATTATAACTTATTACAGTAAGTTTAGTTGATACTTCTCTATCCAGATTTGCGATGAAATATCCGTTTCGGAAATCCTCGGCATCGTATTGGAACGGAAGACTTTCTCCCTCATCCAGCTGTTCGACAATAACTTTTGTTGTTCCCTCGATGTTGGCAATTCCTACCTTGACATCAACGAAATAATCATCATTATCATCGCCTATCGTTCTGGCTGATTCTAACGAGGATAATTCTTTTGTATATTTAATCTTGGCTTGCTGAGGTGTGAAATCCCTGGTAAAATATTTTACACGGTATGAATAATTGGGTTGAGATGCTCCATAATTTGAAGTGCATTTCGTCAGCCTGTAACGAAGACCTCCGGTAGTTCCTCGGGCATATTCCGTTTCTGGATAAGTTAGAGAAATGTTTTCAATATTTACGGTAATAGGTTGCTCGGAATCTTCCGTGATGTAGATACAGTCCCAGCTTCCATCTTTTTTTAGAACCGATAATGAAATACAACCGTCTACAGGTCCATTAGGAGAGAAAAGATCATACTGTTTGCAATATTGTTCGATACTCAGGAGATTTAAATTCTGAGTAGATTGAGGTGTATTACTATTAAATTTAGTGGCACTCTTTACCTCCTTGTCTTCTTTTTGTAGAAACATGGCCTTATCTTTACTGTTAAAAGATAAAGATACCTGGCCTGTATAAGGAAGTTTGTCATCTGTGCTTCCAATCTGAGAAACAGATCCTCCGCCTAAGCCAGTGACAACTTCTTTTCTCCAATCAAGGGCCCCGCAGAAGATATCATCCCAATTATCTGCGGTAAGGTCCCGAAAGACATAACCTTTCCCGAAATCATAGGTAAGCAATTGAGATATAGGTTTACCTGTTTCTGGGATAAAGTAGCGAAGAGAGAGTCCGTTAACCCAATTCTGTGGAGCATATAAGGATAATGTCTCAAATTGATGGTCTAGCCAGTTCCGAAGTGATACTTTAACAGAACCCTTTGTTGCGTTTGTATATGCAACTTTTAGATCTGTTGTGCCCAACGCATCAAATATATGGGATTTGAATGGGATGAATTTAACAGGTCCTCGATTTACCAATACTTTATCTTTGACATTTGCAGTGAAATCAGAGAAGAATCCTAAACCGATGGCTATATCCCGCATGGCGACTGTAACAAAATCATATTTATTTATATTTGCATCACCATCCAGGGAGAATGAACATAGATCCATCATGTTCTGATTATACGTAATAGTGATATCTGTCTCATTTAAACAGGATAGATCTCCTAACTGAGTATAGAAACGGTTAAACTGTCCTCGGTGGTATTCCTGAAGGAGGACACTTTTTACCATGGTTGTCGGACATTTGTACATATCCACTCTTTCCCCTTCATAGTCGTCTGCAGTCAACAAAACTTTTGATATTAGATTATTTGTTCCTCTGAGAGGCAGACAGCTTACATTGATTTTGACAGGAGCTACAAGGGGAAGAACTTCTTCCCATAATTTAACGGCATATTCAAATGCACCTTGCAGTTCTGCCGGGCAATTGTCATCATAAGTGACCACAAATTTGGCCCCGCTGTTGATTTCTCGGTAATCGGGCATTTCGATATTTACCCCTTTGAATACTTCTGTGACATAATTGTCGCTGGTGAGTGTTTCTCCTGTCGCAATCCTGCTATTCAGACAGAGAAGCAACAGAATGCTGAGTAATTTTAGATGTTTCATCGTTTTATGATTTTGGTTTTGTTCAGGATGCTGTTTTGGTTTGTAGCACGTTTATAAGCAACAATGTAAATTCCTCCATGGAGATAGGATAAATCCATCGTTTCTACATTATGGGATTGCAAAAGGAGATGGCCGCTGACATCGTAGACATACACCTCTGACACTGTATTATCAAATGTCAGAGTATTGTTATCCCATGAAAATGTATCGGAAGCCTCCTCCTCGACAGTTGGCTCACTAATGCCAGCCTGTTGTCTTAACTCTTCGATTCTGGCGAGGATAACAGGATCGTTAATGTAGTCTGTTGTATATAGTGTATCACTATGTACATATCCAAACTGGTTACTAATTGAAACTAAGACATATTCGCCCCAATCGGCAGGATAGTTAATCTTTGCTTCATTGATACCTCTAAAATCTTCGCAATAAAGCCATTGTGTAAATTTAAATAAAAAGCTGTCAGTAACATACATTGTAAATTTGGTAGCCCCAGGGGATTTTATATTAAATGAAAAATCTGTATCCCAGTAGTCAACAGAGCTATCCATTAGGGAATCAAATTCCCAATCATAATGCTCATAAGTAAGACAGATATCGCTAATAACCGGTCGTCCCGGTATCAAGGCAATCTTTAAAGAGCGTGTTGTCTTTATTCCATTGTCTGACACGAAATTGATTTGTAGTTCGAAAAGGTCTCGATTTAATGAGGAATCATAAAACCGCCTTGCCTGCATGCAAATCGTCAATGTTAGTTGTGTCGGATCAAAGATACATTGGTTCTGAGATTGTACGGTACTTGGTACTTCCACATAAGCGCCTCCGTTAGAGAGAATATTCACTTCCCATTTCCCTGACAGATGTTCATCTGTCAGGGAAAATGTTAAAGGAGACAAATCTGTAACGACATGGTCGAACCCGAACGACTCGTCGTTTTGCTCTATAATCGGGGAAATCAACTCTCCTCCTTGAGCTTGAAATGCGCGCGGTAGGAAAAGCGAGCAGATTGCTATGGTTAAAATTAAATAGTGTTTCATCGGGAAATCTTTTTAAAAGTTCGTATCATGGAACAGTTGCGGAAATGCTGAACAATTAACAATCCTTTATATAGCAGATTATCAATCTCATCAGCAGTCTTATATGTTCCAAGATAATAACCGTTTATGTCATATACTGCAAAGGAATCGTCTCCGTCCGCTTTTTGCGGTGATAATGTTTGTTCTATTCCGGCATTAGAGCCTGACGAGTAGGAGGCAACTTCTCCATATGGCTGTAACTCGATGGTGTACACAGACTTCCCATATTTATTCTCGGCAGTAAAATCAATCCAGGCGCAAAACGGAGCGGTGATATATTCTGCAACTCCAGTGGCAATATAAGGCTCGTAAAGATATTTAGGAGTAATAACGGAGCTGTATTCTTCTTCAACCACTACCTTGATTCTGTCAGCACCACGATATTTCACCCGATAATGCGCATTATAAGAATCATAAGGCGTATTGTCGACTATTTTTTCTATTAGCGCATACTCTATGAAAGGCTTGAGTTCAAGGAAGATTTTGAACGGAGTGGCTTTTACTTCTTTACCGTTGATTGTGCAGGAAAAATGCAGAACCCCTTCAATATCGCCGTCTGAATTGATTTTATATTTTGTTTCATCAGCAATGGGTGAAATGTTACATGACAGGTTATTATCTTTCAAAATCATTGATGACAAAGTGCCGTCGGCTAATGGGAGAATAAACTCCCATTTGGGATTTTGAACAGATGCGTTACCTTTTTCGATTCTGAAACTATGGGACGTATAAGCGGATGCAAGTCCCGTATCTTCAATGTCGTTGCTGACGATTTTTATTATGGGAGTAGATTTGATATTCCAGCCCAGTTCATTCAGAACTGATTGGGTTATAGGATCCACTTGCAGGATGTAACTACCTGCATTGAAATTGGTAGTCATCAGAGAATTGTTGTCTGTAATGAATACAAACGGAGGATTTTCCCCGGAAAATGGTGGTGACTGGAGCTGAAATCTCCCTTTGGAAGTATTGATCCAAAAGGTTTCACCGGGAGTTTCTATATAGGATTTCAGAGCGGGATTAGGATTTCCTCTGATTGTTTTAATAGACGATAACATAATTCCAGAGGAGTTGCTTATCAGGTTATCGAACAGAGAGTGGTCTCTCTTGCATCCAAATCGATAGTTGCCCGATTCGTCTAATTGAACGGTAGAACCAAAGCCTAATATACGGGCGATGGATCTCATTATTCCAAAGGCAAGATTTTTGCCGCCGGTGAAATTTTCATTACTCAAACTGTAATCCCAAACGGTGTTGGAATTAATTGTGATTATACCGTCAGGAGTTTCTATATCTCTTTTGCCGATGTAATCACGGTATATGAATGATAATGGCTGGAATGCTCCGTTGACTAACTTATATAAGACTTCCGTACGGATGTCTTCTTCGATATCTGCGATTCTGATCTCAATAAAGACGGAATCGCTGTGAAGAATACATGCACCCCATACTGAGGCGGCATAGTCGAAAACTTTTCTGACCTGTTCATCAAGATTGTCATTGGTAGTCACTATTGACGCTGAATGTTTGTTTACACGCTGGGTTTTCGGCAGCATGGGAAGTTGTACAGAACTTCCTCCCGAGGGTTTGTACCAGTCGGAATATGTGATCGTCTCAATGTCTTGCGCCAGGGTAGACGACAACAGGGTTGCCAGTATAAACATAATGGCGGTGTTCATGCCTCTGAAAAGGAGGCGGATGGCGGTGGGGGGATTGCGGAATGGTCTCATAGAAATATGATTCAATGTGAGATTGTGAATAAAAATCGGTTGTATATGTTGTGTCTGCCCGTTGAGGTAGATCGGATATTTTATGGAAGGGGGCAATCAGATCAATGATGCTCGTTGCAAATGTAATGATTGTTTTATAAAAAATCAAAATTATTCCCAAAATTTTTTCTGAGAGCGGCTGAAAACGCCTTACATGGTATAACGCTCAGATTGTCAGTGCGTTATTGGTAGTTGTTCGAGGGGCGAATAAAAGCAGTGTAAGATCGGAAAAAATTAAAAGGCTGATAATTAGAGGGAAAATTTCGGATTTGTAAGGTCGTTTTTTCGGGATGTCAGGTGCTTTTCGGGGGATTCCGGGGTCAGCGGAAGAAGATGTAGGCGGCGAAGATGCCGGCGATGGAGCCGGTGATGTCAGCAAGGAGAGCGTAGGGGACGGCGTAGCGGGTCTTACGGATGCCGACCGAGCCGAAGTAGACGGCCAGGACGTAGAACATCGTGTCGGTGGACCCCTGGATGGCGGCCGAGACTTTGGCCACGAAGGCGTCGGCGCCGTGGGTACTCATCAGGTCTACCATCAGGCCGCGGGAACCGGATCCGCTCAGGGGTTTCATCATGGCCGTAGGAAGCGCTTCAACCCACTCGGTATCCAGACCGCAGGCCGCCACGGCTGCCGTCATCCATTGTGTAATGAGGTCCATCGCCCCCGAGGCGCGGAACATCCCGATAGCAACCAGTATCGCCACCAGGTAGGGGATGATGGTGACAGCGGTCCTGAATCCCTCTTTGGCCCCTTCGATAAAGGCTTCATATACATTCATCCGGCGCCACATCCCGGCGAAGAGGAACGCAGCGATTACCGTAAAGAGCAATGCATTGGCTATCAGTGAGCTGTAATGCTCCACACGGGCGCCGTCCATCCCCGAGAAGAACCATACGGTCAGTCCGATGACGCCCATCATGCCGCCGAGCCACGCCAGCAGTACCGGGTCGAGCAGCTGGATGCGCTGGCGCAGGCAGAGGGTCACGATACCTACGAGCGTTGAGACGAAAGTTGCCAGCAGAATCGGCAGGAATACGTCCGTAGGATTTGCCGCTCCTGCCTGGGCGCGGTACATCATTATTGAAATAGGGATAAAACAGAGCCCCGAGGCGTTGAGAACCAGGAACATAATCATGGCGTCCGTGGCGGTGTCCTTCTCCCGGTTGAGGGTCTGGAGTTCCTGCATCGCCTTCAGACCCAGAGGGGTGGCCGCGTTGTCCAGTCCGAGCATATTGGCCGACACGTTCATGAAAATCGACCCCATTGCCGGATGTCCTTTCGGCACACCGGGAAACAGGCGGCAGAAGAGCGGCGAAATCAGCCGCCCGAAGAAGCCTATCACTCCGGCGCGTTCCCCGATTTTCATCAGGCCGAGCCACAGGGAAAGCACCCCGGTCAGACCCAGGGAGATTTCAAACGCGGTGGCGGCGGAAGTGAAGGAGGAACCCATGATTTCCCCCCAGACAGAGATGTCTCCGCAGAATATCGAGCGGTAGAGCGCCACCAGGAACGCGGTCAGAAAAAAAGCTATCCAGATATAATTGAGAGCCACGGCAATGAGGTTGTGAGAAAAATTGGAATATTTGTCGCAAATTTAGGTATTTTTACTTGTTTATCCGAAAACATTGATTACCTTTGCGAAGTTTATTCCAAACAAATTATCCATATCTACCAACATTCCGCATTCTTGATTCAGGGATTATTGACAAAACAAAGTAAGAAGATACAGTGAAACCTCTGTCTTATCCATCGGTCATAGTGATATTCCTGTTGCTGGCGGTGTCGGTGTTCCGGCATCAGGCGGCGGAAACGCTGACGGATTCCCGGCTGACCTACCCCTCCGAGTCTGTCAGTCCACGGATAATTTTCAGTCCCGAAATCACTCCCGATGAGCTTTACGGAGACAGCATCGTGGTTGTCTCCCATGAGCAGGAAACCACCAACACAACTCCGGCCGCTTTCATGCTGGATCATACCCACGATTTCCACTGGGAGCAATTCATCGTCCCGGCCGGAGTTATTGCTGCCTCCTCCCTCTTTGTCAGAACCCCGAAACTTGTCCGGGCCCGCGAGTGGGTGCAGAAGCAGCTGGCCAACCGCACGGGCCAGCCACGCACGGAAGTAGACAATTATCTTCAGTTTCTCCCCCTGGCGGCAGGTTACGGACTCTATGCCTGCGGTGTCAAAGGGGAGCATAACCTCCTGGACAAGACCATCATCCTTGCAATGAGCTATGCCACTTTCGCCGCCGTCAACCACTCCCTGAAGTTCGCTTTCGGCGAACAGCGCCCCAATTCCATGGCAATGAATTCCTTCCCGTCGGGCCATACGGGGACCGCTTTCGCAGGCGCCGAATTCCTGCGCCGCGAGTACTGGGATACCAACAAATGGATTGGTGTGGCCGGATATGCCTGTGCCGCCGTGGTCGGATATATGCGTATCTATAACAACCGCCACTGGTTCAACGACGTACTGGGGGGCGCCGCCCTGGGATATATGTCGACGGCGTTCGCCTACTGGCTCTATCCGAAAATATTCCGGCGCCAGGCTCAACTCCGATGCCAGGAACTTCTCCAGCGGCTCGATTGCGGGGATGCTTCATCATCTTCGGACTCCCGTCAGCCCGTGTGCGTGGCCTCTCCGTGGCTTTCC
Source organism: uncultured Muribaculaceae bacterium (assembly GCA_910584365.1). Taxonomy (GTDB): domain Bacteria; phylum Bacteroidota; class Bacteroidia; order Bacteroidales; family Muribaculaceae; genus UBA7173. Next base: position 47,423 of record CAJUAF010000007.1, read on the forward strand.
GCTTCTTCGGCCGGAGTGAGTTGTATGGTCCTTTTCTGAGACTGCGGCGGAGATGTGTGGCGAAATTTGCGTGGCGGAAGTTTGGGAGTGTGGGAACAAAGTAGTAACTTTGTAAGCGGGGCGCCCTCTCTCCCTCCGGGAGAATTTTCAGATGGGGACCCTGCTCCGCGATGTTTAGAAAGGAAATTATTGTCACCTCCCCCGATTCTGCGGTAGACCGCGCTGTAAGGCCATTGCTCGAAACTCTGGCCCGCGAGGGTGTGCCCTCCTCGGCCGAGAGAATTTACCACGGTTCCCGCAACTCCATCTATACCCTTGATATCCCCTCCCTTGGGACAGTCTCCATCAAGGAATTCAAGATTCCTGTATTTCCCAACAACTTCGTTTACTGCGGTCTGCGGGGTTCCAAAGCCCGGCGCAGTTTTGAACACGCGATGATCCTGACCGATTCCGGCATACAGACGCCGACCCCCTACGGCTACGTGGAAGTGCGTTCCGGAGTTCCCGTAAGGCTCGGACGGAGCTATTATGTCTGCCGCCACGTTCCATACCATCCTATCCGGGAATGGGAAAACTCTCCGGCGGAAGATGTTCCCCTCATAGCTGCCGAAATCGGGGACTGCCTGGCCCAGATGCACAAGGCCGGAATCTACCACCGCGATTTCTCGCGGGGCAATCTCCTGCTGGTAACCGGTGCGGACGGTCGTCCCTGCGGCATATCCCTGCTTGACCTCAACCGAATGAATTTTCATGTCCGCGATACCTCAATGCTGATGAGAATGTTCGGCGGACTGGCCTGGACGGAGGAGTCCATGCGGATGATTGTGGATGCCTACTGCGGGGCGTTCGGTATGGATTCCGCCTCGGTGCTGCCCCGCGCCCTGGCCGAACAGCGGCGTTTCATCCGCGCTTTCAAGCGCAAGCACCATCTGAAATAGAAAAACTTTTTACAGACTACCTGACTCCGGATACTTAACCCTCAATTTTATGAGTGACTGTCTGAAAATCTATTGCGAGAACATTGGGGAATATTTCCCCATTGACGGTGGAGAAACCCTTCTGGAACTCGCCCGCCGCATCGGACCTGAACGGCTCGGACTGAAATTCGCGCCTGTCTGTGCCCTTGTCAACAATAAGAACGAGCCGCTGCAGTATCAGGTCTTCGCTCCCAAGATGGTAAGATTTCTCGACAGGCAGTCGTCGTCGGGTTTCCGGGTATATACACGCTCGCTCTGCATGATGGTGTATTATGCCGTCCGGGAGCTGCTTCCAGGGGCGCGTCTGCGCATCGTCCACTCCATTGCCGGGGGATGGTACTGCCGTCTCTTCCTCAAAGACGCCGACGGGGTGGAGCGGCCTGTCCCGGTGGATTCCTCACTGATAGAGCGGTTGGAAGAGGCCGTGGCGCGTCTGCGTGACCGCGATGTCCCTTTCGTGCGCCGCGAGCGCCTTACCCGCGACATCAAGGCCCGTTTCCAGCAGGAGGGGCTGATGGACAAGGTGGAGCTTCTCGACACGGTCCATGAACTCTACACCACCGTCTACCGCCTCGACGGGGTGATGGACAGTTACTACGGCGCCCTGGCTCCCTCGACGGGAGTGATGGATATTTTCTCTCTGAAACTTTACAAGAAGGGGTTCCTGCTTCTGGGTCCCGACCGCCGTAATCCGGATGTCCCCGCCCAGGAGGTAACACAGGAAAAGATGTACGAGGCGTTCAACGAGACTCTCCGTTTCAACCGTATTATCGGGGTCAGCAATGTAGGGCAGCTTAACAAGGCGGTGGAATGTGACCGCACCGAACAACTTATAAACGTAGCCGAGGCCCTGCACGACAAGAAAATTGCCGCCATCGCCGATGAGATCGCCGCCCGTTATCACGAGGGTGGCGCCCGCGTGGTGCTTGTGGCCGGTCCCTCTTCCTCGGGCAAGACCACGTTTACCAAGCGCCTGGCTATCTATCTCCTGACGAATCTCCTCCAGCCAGAGATGATTTCACTTGACAATTACTTCGTCAACCGGGAGCAGACACCCCGCGACGAGACCGGCGATTACGATTATGAATCCCTCTATGCTCTCGATCTCCAGGGATTCAACCGCGACCTGTCGGCCCTTCTGCGCGGCGAGGAGGTCAGTATGCCGGTCTATAATTTCGAGCTTGGGAAACGTCAGTACAAAGGGGATACCCTCCGCATCGGTCCCAACTCCATCTTGCTTCTCGAGGGAATCCACGGGCTGAATCCCGAGCTGACAGCCTCGATAGACGAGAAGATGAAGTACCGGGTTTATGTCTCGGCCCTGACCACACTCTCGATAGATGACCACAACTGGATTCCGACGACCGACAATCGTCTGCTGCGCCGGATTATCCGCGACCATAAATACCGCGGGGCGTCGGCCGTCGACACTCTCCGCCGCTGGCCGAGTGTGCGCCGCGGCGAGGAGAAATGGATTTTTCCCTATCAGGAGAACGCCGATTCCACGTTCAATTCCTCTCTTATTTTCGAACTCGGGGTGATGAAAGACTACGGCGAGGAGATTCTACGGAGCGTTCCCAACGACTGCCCCGAGTATGCCGAAGCCTACCGCCTGCGCCGCTTCCTGCGCTATTTCGAGCCGATAGGGGAGAGGTCGATTCCCCCGACCTCGCTTCTCCGCGAATTTCTCGGCGGCTCCTCTTTCCGATATTAACCTCTAAACTGAAAAACGAAGACTTATGTATGATTTCGACCGGGTCATAGACCGTCATGGAACCGGCTGCGCCAAGTTCGGCGAGCTTCGCCAGATGTTCGGCTGCGAGGACCTTACCCCTCTCTGGATCGCCGACATGGATTTCGCCGTCTGCCCCGAGATAACCGGAGCGCTCCGACGCCGTATCGACCATCCGATTTACGGCTATGCCGTAGCCCCCGAAAGCTACTGGCAGTCGATTATCGACTGGCTCGAGTCGCGCCATAACTTTCGGGTAACCCGCCGGGAACTCGCTTTCGTACCCGGTGTTGTCAAAGGTATCGGATATGCCGTCAATCATTTTACCGGAAAGGGGGACGAAGTCATAATCCAGCCCCCTGTATATCATCCTTTCCGGCGCGTTATCGAAGGGAACGGACGCCGGGTGCTGCCCAATCCTCTCGTGCTTACTCCGGAAGGGAACTATGAGATGAATCTCGAGGAACTGGAGCGTCTGGTCAAAGAGCGCCATCCGGCGATGATGATTCTCTGCAACCCCCACAATCCGGTCGGAATACAGTGGTCCCGCGAGACTCTGGCCGAGGTGGGCCGCATCTGCCGCGAGGGGGGAGTGGTGTGTGTCTCCGATGAGATTCACGGCGACCTGGTCCTCCACGGAAAGCCTCACTATCCTTTCGCCGCCTGTTCGGAGGACTGCGCCGAGGTGGCCGTAACTTTCGGAGCCCCCTCGAAGACGTTCAATATCCCCGGACTGGTCTCCTCCTGGTGCGTAATCCGGAATCCGCGCCTGCGTCGGGACTTCTACGACTGGCTCGAAGTCAACGAATTCTCCACTCCTACGTTTGTCTCCACCCTGGGGACGGAAGCCGCCTACCGCAACGGCTCACGATGGCTTGCGGAGGCAATGGAATATATAGAGAAAAATATCGCTGTGGTAAGGGAATTCCTGGCCGAACGTCTCCCTGAGGTAGGGATGATCGAACCGCAGGCGTCTTTCCTTGTCTGGATGGATTTCCGGCGTCTGAACCTCACCCATGAGGAGCTTGTCGACCTGGTTGTCCACCGCGCCAGGCTGGCCCTCAATGACGGCGAGATGTTCGGCGCCGAAGGGCACGGTTTCATGCGCGTCAACGTCGCCACTCCCCGATGCTGTCTTCTCGAAGCCCTCGGCCGCCTTGAGAAAGCCGTCCGCACCCTTCCTGTCAAAAAACTCTCCGCCGCCACGATATGATTTATCAGATTAATCCTCCTGAAGAACTTATAGAGGAGGGGAGGATTTGCCTCCCCCCCTCGAAATCCATGCTTAACCGCGCCCTGCTCCTGAACGCTCTTCGGGGAACGGAAGCCAGTGAATCTGCTCCTTTTTGCGGAGAGGAGGGGGAGCGGTCCGCTACCCTTTCCGATGATGTCAGAGTGATGTCCGAAGCTCTGGCGCTTCTCAGTCGTTCCGCGGCCGCTCCCTGTGAGATAAACCTCGGTGAATCGGGAACCGCCCTCCGCTTTCTTACGGCGTATGCCGCCTGTCGCCCCGGTATAGATGTAACGCTGACCGGCGCCGAAGGGCTGTCGCGACGCCCTGTGGGGCTGCTTGTCGATGCCCTGAGAAGCTGCGGCGCATCGGTGGAATATCTCGGTCGTGAGGGGTATGCGCCCCTGCGTGTCAAGGGTGCCGCGCTCCGCGGAGGAGAACTGCGGGTGGACGCCACGGTCTCCTCGCAGTTTATCTCGGCCCTGATGATGGTCGCTCCTCTGATGTCCGCTCCTCTCACGATTGTTTTCGACGGCGAGCCGGCATCGTTGCCCTATATAAAGATGACTGCCGAAATGATGCGGCGGCGCGGCGTGGAGGTCGAGATGAATCCGCTTTCCGTGGCTGTGACCGGCGGAAGCTATCGTCCTGTCGCGGAGAAAATCGAAGGAGACTGGTCTGCGGCCGCTTTCTGGTATGAGGTAGTGGCCCTGACCGCCGGGTGGATTAATCTTGTGAACCTGCCGCTTCCCTCGGATTCCATCCAGGGGGATGCCGCGGCCGCCCGTTTCTTCGAGATGCTGGGTGTGCTGACCGATCCCTCCGAAGAGGAAGAAGGGGCGATATCCCTCTCCCCTTCCCCCGAAGTGTTCGGGCGTCTTGACCTGGACCTGAACGATTATCCCGACCTGGCTCCGCCGCTGACGGTGACCTGCTGTATGCTCGGGGTTCCTTTCCGTTTCGTGGGCCTGAAAGCCCTCGGAATAAAGGAGTCTGACCGTCTTCAGGCGCTTGTGGAGGAGATGGAGCGTATCGGCTGTACCCTGGAAAAAATCCGGGATTTCGGTCTGGAATGGGACGGTAAGCGTCATCCTATGATAACCATGCCGGTATTCGATCCCCGGGGGGATCATCGCCTGGCTATGGCTTTCGCTCCCGCGGCCACTTACATACCTGGAATCCTTGTGAGGGATGCGGAATGTGTCTCCAAGTCCTATCCCGGTTACTGGGACGCCCTCCGCTCGCTGGGCTTTTCCGTAGAGGAATACCGCCCGGCAGAAGCTGAAACAGAAAATCCTGAAGAAGAAAAATGATAGTAGCGCTGATAATTCTGGCGGCTCTTGTCGCCGTCGGTCTTTCTCTCTGGCTCCTCCATCGCCGCGACACGGCGGATGACGTTCAGTCGCCCCCTCCTCCCCCTCCGGAACCTCTTCCGAAAACGGAGGAGAGCGCTCCCGCTCCGGACATCGAGATCGACAGCGACGCCTGCTGCGGTATGCATATCACTTGCGAAAAAGATTCCCTGCTGGCATCGGTAAGCCGGGAAGTGGAGTATTTCGACGACGAGGAACTCGACCGGTTTGCCGGTCGAGGCGCCGAGGATTATTCTCCGGAGGAAATAGAGGAGTTCCGCGACGTACTGCTGACGTTACTTCCGACAGACATCGCGCCCTGGGCACGGTCGATTCAGTTGCGCGGCATCACTCTCCCCTCCGAGGTCCGCGAGGAGCTGCTGATGATTGTCGCCGAGGCCCGTAAGGGGGATGACCATTGATTCCGACAGAGTAGCTTAAGATGGGAATGTTCGGATATCAGTTCTTTATCAATGCCCTGCTGGGGGTAATTCTGATTTCGGTGGCTGCCGCCATGGTAGGCACGTATATCGTTACGCGCCGTATGGTGGCTATCTCGGGAGGTATCACCCACGCCTGTTTCGGAGGTCTGGGGCTGGGATGCTACCTGGGGTGGAGTCCGATGGCGCTTGCCGGGGTGTTCGCCGTGGGGTCGGCTCTCGGGGTGGAATGGCTTTCGACGCGCCACCGTGTCCGCGAGGATTCCGCGATAGCGGTAGTCTGGGCTGTCGGGATGGCCGTCGGCGTTATTTTTGTGTTTCTTACTCCGGGATTCGTGCCCGAACTCAACAGTTTCCTGTTCGGCAACATCCTGACCATCTCCCGCGCCGATCTGTGGATTTTCGCGACATATCTGCTCCTGCTCGGAGGCTTTTTCCTGTGGAAGTTCAACGAGATTGTGGCCTGTGCGTTCGATGTGGATTTCGCCCGGGTGATGCATCTACCGGTGGGATTTGTCAACACGGTGATGACCGTCCTGGTGGCCGTCTGCATTGTCCTGACTATCCGGCTGGTGGGAATCATGCTGCTGATGTCGATGTTCTCCCTGCCGCAGCTTACCGCCGAGGTGTTTACGCGCCGATTCCGGGGTATGATGCTCCTGTCGGTGGTAATCTCCCTGCTCTGTTGCGTGGGGGGACTGATGCTGGCGATGTATGTCGATGTCCCTTGCTCGGCTTTGATTGTTATAGTTATGGGTACGGTGTTCGCCCTGGCGAAGCTGTTGCGCCCCATCTTACCCCTCAAATGACAGACTGCGTTGAGAATATGGCTTAAAATAGCGATTGGAGTTATCCTGGCTTTCCTGGTTGTCGAACTGGGAATGATGGCTTACGACCGCTGGTTTGCTGAAGGGGCCGATCCCGACCGGGAGAAATATCCGGTGCGCGGTATCGACGTTTCCCATCACAACGGGGAAATCGACTTCGACCGGCTGTCGGCAAAAGAGTCCGATGTCTCCTTTATCTACATAAAAGCCACGGAGGGTACAGATTTCCAGGATCCGGGCTTCATACGGAATTACCGAGGGGCCATGAAGTCGGGAATTCCGGCCGGAGCGTATCATTTTTTCCGTTATGACACGGACGGCGAACTCCAGGCCCTGAACTTTATCCGCGCCCTGCGCGGGCGCCCGTTCACACTTCCTCCGGCCATAGACGTGGAGGACTGGGGGAATCCCGACGGCCACGCCACGGCCCTCATCGTTGAGCGTCTGAGGTTGATGACGGCCTGTCTGCTCCGCGAAGGGTATCGTCCCGTAATCTATACGAATCTCGACGGTTACCATCGTATTATACGTGGTAATTTCGACAGTTATCCCCTCTGGATTTCCTCTTTCTCCGACCCGCCGCTGGATACCGATCCGGAGAATATGCACTGGGCCATCTGGCAGTATTCCCATCGCGGCGACCTGCCGGGCATCTCCTCTCCGACGGACCTGAATGTGCTGAATCCGGCCAACCCGCTCCTTTGAGCCGGTGGGAGGAGCGGAATTTCAGGGGACTCACTTTTGAATCCGAATTCCGGACAATCGCAGTCCTTGCGGTCTGTCTGCATAATATAATCTGAAACAGAGTCATTTTAGAAATATGTCAAAATTTACCTATAAAGGCGCTAAGCCGGGGGCTGCGAGAATTCCCTCGCGTCCCGATTTTATCCGCGACTACACCGTCGGGACCGAAGCCGGACTCCTGGATTTTCTTTTCGGAGTGCTGGCCGACAGGAAGCGTACATCCGTAAAGGAGTTTCTGAAATACGGTCATGTGAAGGTCAACGGTGAGGTAGTGACCCAGTTTGACTTTCCACTTGAACCGGGCACGACCGTAACCGTCAATTTCTCCCGCCCGTTTGTTGTTTTCTATAACCGCCGGATGAAGCTGGTCTACGAGGATGACGACATCATCGTTGTCAACAAAGGGTACGGACTTCTTTCGATGGGTAATGACAAAATCAAGGACGGCACCGCCTATTCGATTCTTCGGGAATATCTCAAGGCCCAGGATCCACGCAATAAACTTTTCATCGTCCACCGCCTGGACCAGCATACCTCCGGCCTGATGGTCTTCGCCAAGTCCATCGAGGCCAAAGAGGCTTTGCAGCACAACTGGAACAACATGGTCCTGCGGCGTCAGTATGTCTGCGTCGTGGAGGGGAAAGTCGAGCCGCCCCAGGGGGAGGTCCGCGGACTTCTCGCCGAAAACTCCCAGCACATAGTCTATGTCACCGATGATCCGGCGGTAGGGAAGATTGCCCTCACACGGTACGCGACGCTCCAGTCCGGCAACGGCTACACTCTTCTGGAAGTCCAGCTCGAGACCGGAAGGAAAAATCAGATCCGTGTACACATGAAGGAACTCGGCCATCCGATTGCCGGCGACCGGAAGTACGGAGCGAAGTCGTCGCCGATAAACCGGCTGGCTCTCCATGCGCTTACCCTCCGCTTCGTTCACCCCATCACCCGGAAGCTGATGGACTTCTCCACTCCGGTCCCGGCATCCTTCATGTCGATGGTCAAATGAGCTGAAATCCGTGTGATATTCCCGATGAGTTTCCGGGAAAATTTCGGATTTTGAATTCTCAGGTGCTTAAATAGGCCGTGAAAATAGATTATAAGGCTAAAAATCAGCCGGTTCAGTTGTCTTTAACGGAGCCGGCTTTTTTGTCAGAAAAATCGGCTCTCCGGTTTCGCTATTTTTTATTCCCGCGAAAAAATTTTTTTACTAAATTTGTAAGTATTTTTCGTTTGATTTTATGGCAAATAAAATTCAGTGGCTGGCAGACGGCGAGACGCCGCTCCCTTCTCTTGATTTCGATTTTATCGAGTCCTGGCTCGATAGGGTAGGGGAGAGGAACGGCCGGATACTCGGAGAGGTCAGTTATCTTTTTTGTGATGACGAGAAGATTCTCGCGGTAAACCGTGAGTTTCTCCAGCATGACTATTATACCGATATTATCACTTTCGACTATTGCAGGGGAAAACTCCTGCGGGGCGACATCGTGCTGTCGCTCGATACGGTCCGCTCCAATGCCGCCCTTGTCGGGGCGCCTTACGAGAGGGAACTCCTGCGGGTGATTGTCCACGGAATTCTCCACCTGTGCGGCATCAACGACAAAGGCCCCGGCGAGCGGGAAGTGATGGAAGCTCATGAGGACGCCGCCCTGGCCCTTTATGATGTCATGTGCAGGAATCGTATGCTGGAAGAGATTCCTCACGTCAGAGTGCAATTAAAACGGTCCCAGGATGAAGTTTGATTATGACGTTATAGTAGTTGGTGCCGGCCATGCCGGATGCGAGGCCGCTTCCGCCGCCGCCCGCCTTGGTGCGGATACCCTGCTGATTACCATCGACTTGAACAAAATCGCCCAGATGAGCTGTAATCCGGCTGTTGGTGGAATTGCTAAAGGTCAGATAGTCAGGGAGATAGATGCGCTCGGGGGGCAAATGGGCATTATTACCGACCGCTCGGCCATACAGTTCAGGATGCTCAACCGCTCGAAAGGTCCGGCAATGTGGAGTCCGCGCAGTCAGAGCGACCGGATGAAGTTTTCGGCCCTCTGGCGCGAGACACTCGAGCAGACCGATAATCTGTCGATGTGGCAGGACGATGTCCATAGTCTTATCCTCGAAGATATGCCCGGCGGTGCGGGCAAGCGTGTGACCGGAGTCAGGACTGCGCTTGGTGTGGAGTTTCGTGCCAGGTCGGTTGTGCTTGCCAACGGGACATTCCTGAACGGTCTGATGCACATCGGCCGCACTCAGATTCCCGGGGGGCGTACCGCCGAGCCTGCCAGTCACGGATTGTCGGAACAGCTTCTCGACGCCGGATTTACAGTCCAGCGGATGAAGACCGGAACTCCGGTCAGAATCGATGGCCGCACTGTCGACTGGTCCAAGACCCTTCCTCAGCCGCTGGAGGAAGATTTCCACGGCTTTTCGTATCTCCCTTCGGTACATCGGACCCTCCGCCAGAGGCAGTGTTCGCTGGTCTACACTAATGAGAAAACCCATGAGGTGCTTCGCCGCGGTCTCCCGGATTCACCGCTCTACAACGGTCAGATCAAAAGTATCGGTCCCCGTTACTGTCCCTCCATCGAGACGAAGATTGTAACCTTCGCCGACAAGACGGAACATCAGTTGTTCCTCGAGCCGGAGGGGGAAACGACCACGGAATATTATCTCAACGGCTTCTCTTCCTCATTGCCGATTGACATTCAGCTGGAGGCACTGAAGACGATTCCGGCATTTGCCGACGTGCAGATTCTGCGCCCCGGATATGCTATCGAATATGACTTTTTCGATCCGACCCAGCTGCGCCATACCCTGGAGACGAAACTTGTGGACGGTCTCTTTTTCGCCGGTCAGATCAACGGCACCACGGGTTATGAGGAAGCTGCCGGACAGGGGCTGGTCGCCGGAATAAACGCCGCTCTGAAAGTGAAGGGCGCTCCCGGTTTTGTTCTCGGCAGGGACGACGCATACATCGGGGTGCTGATTGATGACCTCGTCACGAAGGGGGTCGATGAGCCTTACAGGATGTTCACCTCCCGCGCCGAATACAGGATTCTGCTGCGCCAGGACGACGCCGATATGCGCCTTACCGAACGGTCTTATCAACTCGGTCTGGCCACACGCGAGCGCTATGAACTCATGCTTGACAAGCGGGAGCATCGCGACCGGCTGATTGAGTTTGTCGAGAATTTCCCCGTCAAGCCCGCTCTGCTCAATGCGGCGATCGAAGGTCTTTCGACCGAGGAACTCGAAGCTCTCGGATGTCCTTTCCCGAATGTCGAGTTCCCTCACCCCAACGGTTTCCCGCTTGCGCCGATTAAGGAGGGTTGCCGCCTGGTGGCGCTGTTGCTCCGTCCGGCTCTTTCAATCCGCCTGCTTGCCGCAGTAGTAAATCCCCTCCGGCAATTCCTTGACACTATCCCCGCCGACCGCAGGGATGAAATAATAGAAGCCGCAGAGGTGCTTGTCAAATATGGCGGTTATATCCGGCGCGAAGCCCAGCTGGCCGAAAAACTCAAACGTCTTGAGACGGTCCCCCTGGGTGACCGGTTCGACTATGATTCGATTTCCTCGCTATCGATCGAAGCGCGTCAGAAACTGTCGCGCATCCGGCCGGTCAACGTCGCTCAGGCTTCCCGTATTCCGGGTGTCTCTCCGGCCGACATCAATATTCTTCTTCTTCTCTCCGGCCGGTAGTCGCCGGATAAGAAGCTGATGATTGTTCCACGTGGAACAATTGCAAATCAGCTCCTCTCAGCTATTTATCATAAAAATAATAAAAACACTCAATACAGACTGAAAAATGGAATACATCAAATCCAAAATCCGCGACGTCCAGGATTTCCCGTCCAAAGGAATTCTGTTCAAAGACCTCACCACTGCTTTCAAGGATCCGCGCGCCCTGCACATCATCGGCTGGGACCTGTCGCAGCTTTATCGTGATAAGGGTGTGACAAAGGTCGTGGGCATCGAGTCGCGCGGCTTTATCGGAGGGTCTATCCTTGCTTTCGAACTCGGAGCCGGATTCGTCCCTGTCCGCAAGCCCGGTAAACTCCCTGCCGATACTCTCCAGAAATCCTACGATAAGGAATACGGTAAGGATATCATCGAAATCCACCGTGACGCCATCACGGAGAATGATGTTGTGGTTCTTCACGACGACGTTCTCGCCACCGGCGGAACTATGGCGGCAGCCTACGAGCTGGTGAAGTCCATGAATCCCCGGAAAATCTACATCAACTTCATCATCGAACTTTCCGCGCTTAACGGCCGCGCGAATCTCCCTGCCGATGCCGAAGTGACGTCGCTGATCACTTACTGAGAAGGACTCCGACTATAACCGGAACCTCCGGTTTCTGTCCAGAACAAGCCTCCCGGGTCATCTTATGAAGACGGCCGGGGAGGCTTGTTCTGGATGGGTCTGTTATGTGTCGTCAGAGGCTTTCCTCTGCCTGTTTTTTACCATTTCACGGGTTCGCCGAGAATAACGCCGTCCGTCGAATCCTCGGGGGTGAAAGTGGCGCCGCGATACTGTACGCAGAGCATGACCAGCGGGTCGGTGCCGTTGTTGCGCACACTGCGTCGCCCCTCGGGAGCCACCCGCACTACCGAGCCTTCCTCTACCGGAAATATCTCGCCGTCTACCTGGAATTCACCTTTACCGCGGAGGAAAAAGTAAAGTTCCTCATGGTTCCGGTGGGTGTGAAGGAAGCCCGTCTCCTGGCCGGGAGCAAAGACCTGAAAAGAAAATTCTGCGCCGGTAGCGCCCGTTGCCTGACCGCCGAATACCTTTCCCGGAATCTTGATGTCCGGCCCGAGTTCAAGTACGTAGTCCTTCACTTCGTCAAGTTTGCCGAAGTCTGCCGCGCTGTAATTGGCGCCTTTCCCGATTGTCTGAATCTGTTTCATGTCGAGTTTTTTAATATTGTAAAAATCGTTTTTTTTGTTTTTCCGGTGCAAAATTACAACTCAGGAACACACTTGTCAAGAAGTTACTTTTTTCGCTCAAAGTAACCTTTTTGTCAGTTTTGCTGATTTCCAGAAAGATAAAATTTCCTGTGTCGATGAATATTCACGGTCTGCAGATTCGACACCCTGCGTGTACCCGGGGTACATCCGCAACATGAGTCCTCTCATACGCCTATGCCAGCTGACAGAATTGGCGCAGAGGAATATGATAGGGGGGATGGAGCATCGGGGGAAATACAGACATACGGAGCGATAAACAACATTTAGGCATGATTTTTGTTCTATATTTTACAGATATAGAACAGTGTGATTTTAATATGGACAAGATTCTAAGGAAAATGGCGCTGGAATACCACCGCCAGCCGAAACCGGGTAAGATTGAGGTTGTACCTACAAAGCCCTATAATTCTCCGGGAGATCTATCGCTCGCATATTCTCCCGGCGTGGCGTATCCCTGTCTCGAAATCAAGGATGACACCCGCAAGGTCTATGACTATACCAACCGCGGAAACCTCGTGGCTGTGATATCCAACGGCACCGCCGTGCTGGGTCTCGGCGACATAGGTCCCGAGGCCGGGAAACCGGTGATGGAGGGGAAGGCTCTCCTGTTCAAAATATTCGCGGGAATCGACTGTTTCGACATTGAGATTAATGAGAAGGATCCCGCTAAATTCATTGATATCGTAAAGGCTCTCGGTCCTACTTTCGGCGGTATCAACCTCGAGGATATAAAGGCGCCCGAGTGCTTCGAAATCGAGACCCGTCTGAAAAAGGAACTCGATATTCCGGTGATGCACGATGATCAGCACGGCACCGCCATCATCTCCGCCGCCGCAATGCTCAACGCCCTCGAAATCCAGGGTAAGAAACCCGAGGATATCCGTATGGTTGTTAACGGAGCGGGCGCCGCCGCGATTTCCTGCACGCGTCTCTACAATGCCCTTGGCGTCCGCCGCGAGAATATCGTCATGGCCGACTCCAAGGGGGTCATAAGGAAAGACCGTCCGGGGCTTACGGCGCAGAAGAAGGAATTCGCCACCGACCGCGAGGGGATAGAGACCCTGGCCGACGCCATGAAAGACGCCGACCTCTTCCTGGGACTTTCCGTAAAGGATGTGCTGACTCCCGAAATGCTCCGCTCAATGGCTCCCCGGCCGGTTGTGTTCGCCCTTGCCAATCCCGACCCTGAAATCGACCGCGAACTGGCCATGGACTCGCGCGACGACCTGATTTTCGCTACCGGCCGCTCCGATTACCCTAACCAGATAAACAACGTTCTCGGCTTCCCCTACATCTTCCGCGGCGCTCTCGACAGCGGTGCCTCGGCCATCAACGAGCCGATGAAACTCGCCGCCGCCAAGGCGATAGCCCGGCTGGCTCACGAACCCGTACCGGAAGCAATACGAAATGCCTACCCGGAGGAAAACCTTGTCTTCGGACGCGATTACATCCTTCCTAAGCCCATGGATCCCCGTCTGCTTGAAATTGTATCTCCGGCAGTGGCGCAGGCCGCTATGGACTCCGGAATAGCCCGTAAGCCCATCGAGGACTTCGACGCTTACCGCGACCATCTCCGCCATCTCGGCCAGGTATGCGCCGACGGCGTCTGCTATCCCGTCCTGCTGAACACGCCCAAGATGCTTGCCAAGCTCGCCGCCCGTCTGGGACTCCCCATTCCCGACCCCGCCTGATTCCCCGGTCCCCCGATTCCCTATTTTCTCTGGCTGCCTGTCCTTGTGGTTCGCCCATAGGCGAACTCCGTCCCCCCTGGATAAAGCCCTCCCCGGAGCCTTGACAATCGGCCTCCGGGGAGGGTTTGTTTATCTTGCATGAAATACCATCGGCGGCGGGTCAAACGGATGTTGACTCGCCGCCGATGGTTGATTATGGGGCGCACGGGGAAGGCGCCGGAAGAACCGCCCGTCTGGGGCCGTCAGGGATGGAGACGGCGGAGGGTGAGGCGGTCTATGATGGCGTGGTTGGTGGAGAAGTTCATATTCTCGTTCTTGGGATAATAGCGGAGGGTGACGACGTGGCGCCCCGGAGTGAGGCGAACCTGAAGGGTATTGGTGGTACCCCAGTCGCTCCAGTTGCCGACACCGCGCTGCGGCATGACGACGGTGCCGACCTCATGGTTGTCGACAAGCACGGTGCGGATGGCGCATTTGTTTTCGGTGTTGACCGGACCGTTGCCGTTGGCGTAACGGAAGTCAAGGCTGTACATCCCTCCCTCCTTTACGTCTACGCCGATATGGATGGGGCTTGTCTCATGGTCAATTTCCATGAAGCCTGTGCCGCGATAGCCGTGCAGGGGGGTGTTGGGAACGTTCTTTGCCTCCGCGGACTCTATGCGGTTGGTCTCGATCGGCATCTCCACAGTAATTTCATTGAAGTTGCTGCGGGGCTCCGAGGCAAACGACTGGACGCCGCCGGCGTTGACGCCGATTACCTGATATTCTCCCGGAATTGATGCGTTCCAGGAAGTCTCGCGGGTCTGAGCCACGGGCTTTCCGTCGCGCAGAACGATGTAATAGTCGATATACTCGATCGGGTTCCACCGGAATAGATTCAGACGGGCCGCGCCCTCCTGGCCGACAGGCAGGGAGGCATCGTAGGTCAGCCATGCGACGGGGGTCAGCGGAGCCTTTATGTTGGCCGTCTCGTTTACGCGCATGGGCTGGATATTGTTGTTGTCCATGACGATTCTGACGGTCTGTTCCCCCTTGAGGTCAGCGGGGATAAAAGGTGCATGGGCTTTCCCGTTGAGATAGAATTTATGGATGCGGTTGCCGTATCCTTCCACCGAAATGTTCAGTATCATATCGCGGTAGCGGAGGCCCGTCAGAACGCGGCGGTCATCCAGTTCTCGGGGGATGAACGGTTTGAAGGAAATGCCGTCGGTCTCGTAGGAAATGCCGAAGAGCATTTTCAGGGTAAGGGCGATATTGCCCGACAGGGACCAGAGCATATTCGAGGAATTCAGTTCGGTGGTGATGTCTCCGTTGTCGAGATTGAAATTCTCCTTGTTGGTGGCGAAGAGCGCCGCGGGACGGAAGACGGATCCCAGTCCCAGCAGGGCGCCCCGCGAATTGGACGCCTTGGCGTTGGCCAGCGTCCAGTAGGAAGCCACAAACGGCCAGAGGGCATTGTTGTGGTAAGCCGGCATATCGGAAATCTGGGGAATGAAAATAGCCGGACCAAAAGGAGTGACCGGATTCTTTTCAGTGATAAGCCGACCGCGTTCCGGCGAGGCGACATCGTAGAGAATCGCCAGGGATTCGCCGAGGGTTTCGGCTCGGGGATTGACAATCATGTTGTCTCGGCCGTAGAGATACATCGCGTAATATCCCTTGTCGCTCATCCAGAGATTGTCGTTGATTGCCCGGGCGATGGTATCGGCCCGCTGGGTATAGGACTTGGCTTCGGCGGTATGGCCCAGCAGGGAGGCGATTTCGGCCAGGGTACGCCAGGCCTGGGCGTGGACTACCGACGTGCCGAGCGCCTCACTCTGATAGATGTCGGCGGTCTGCATCCAGCGGGGATGGCTCTGCTCGCGCCAGTCGATGAAGGAGGTCTCTCCGTGTACCAGGCCGGTCTCCTTGTCGTAGATGGTCTCGTAGTCGGTCTCGAGGGATTTCTTTATGATGGGATAGATGCGTCGCAGCCATGCCTCATCGCCGGTGGCTTTGTAGACCTCGAATGCGGCCACGGCCCATATCTCGCGGTCGGAGCTTACGGGCCATGCTCCTCCCGAGCCGGTATCCTGGATGATGGTCCCTTCGGGAGAAATCTTATGTTCCAGGGAAATCCGGGAGACTTCCGGCTGAAGGGCAGCCATCGACAGGATGATGGAATAGCTTACGTCGCGGGTCCACACTCCGGGCCATTCCTTTCCGGTTCGGAGCGTCGAATCCGGCTCGATAGCGTTGACCATCTCGTCAAGGCCCATGTTGAAGATCGCGTTGTGGAGAGTGTTGGAGGAGGTCAGCAAGGGATAGGCAGAAAGGTCGTTTTTCTTGTGCCACTCTTTTTCCACAGGCATGAAGTAGCCCGGCGTAGCCGAGTAGTCCGAGATGATGACCGTGTCCGAGGGGGCGTATGCTTTGTAAGGTCCCTGAAAAATCGTGTCTGCCACCCAGCGATAGGCCGGAGTCTCGAGAATCAAGCCGGCCATCCGCTCGCCTGGAGCTTCGGCGGCAGGAGTTTCCTGTTGATTCTTTTTCTTCTTCGCGCTGGCGTCAGGCGCTAAAGCCGGACAGGTCGCCACCACGGCGCAGACCAATGCGGTTTTTATAGTCGTTCTCGCGAGACAAATAACCTTTTGTTGGAGTGTCATAGCAGATAGCTAAAATGTCAAATTAAAATAGTAGTTTCGGTAGAAACTGAGATTTGTATTCCTGATGCTCCCGGCCACAAGGCGGGTAGAAACCGGGGAAAAAGCCTACAAATATAACGCATTTTTTACAATTAGTTTCACTTCTTAGAGATATTTTTTTGGGAGTTCACAGGCTTTTTTCGTAAATTTGCGCAAAAACCAAGACTGCAATGCACATTTCTTCCTTAGTTCTCAGGGGATGCGCCGCGGCCATCCTGACTCTGTCCGCCTCCCTTACGGGCGCGGACGCCTGTACCAGCCTGATTGCGGCCAAAGGGGCCACAGCCGACGGCTCCGTGATGGTTACATACGCCGCCGATTCCCACAACCTCTACGGAGAGCTTTACCGCCAGCCGGCGGCGGACCACGCGCCCGGCACCATGCGCCCGGTAATCGAATGGGATACCAACAAGCGCCTCGGGGAGATTCCCGAAGTGGCCCACACATATTCCACCGTAGGCAACATGAACGAACATGGCCTGGTAATCGCCGAAAGTACCTGGGGAGGCCGCGAGGAACTCGCCGGCACCGGCCTGATAGACTACGGCTCGCTCATCTATATAACCCTCCAGCGGGCTAAAACCGCCCGCGAGGCGATCAAGGTCATGACCGGCCTGGTTAAGGATTACGGCTATGCCTCTTCCGGCGAATCTTTCTCTATCGCCGACCCCGACGAAGTCTGGGTGATGGAACTTATCGGCAAAGGGAAAGCCGACAAGGGAGCCGTATGGGTGGCACGTCGCGTCCCCGACGGATATATCTCCGGCCATGCCAATCATCCCCGCATCCACAAGTTTCCCCTCAAGGACAAAACCGGCGAGACAATCTACAGCCCCGACGTAATCAAGTTCGCCCGCCAGCAGGGATATTTCGCCGGCAAGGATGAAGACTTCGATTTCTCCCGCACTTACGCCGTTACCGATTTCGGCGCCCTGCGCGGCTGCGACGCCCGTGTATGGAGCTATTTCAACCGTTTCCACAAAGGGATGGACGCCTATCTTCCCTGGATCGATCGCGCCGAAGGGGAGCCGATGCCCCTGTGGGTGAAACCGGACTCGCTCCTGACGGCCACCGATATGAAATGGATGATGCGAGACCATTTTGAAAACACCCCTTACGACATGACCACCGACGTGGGCGCCGGACCTTTCAAGGTGCCTTACCGCTGGCGTCCGATGGAGTTCGAGGTGGATTCGGTGAAATATGTCCATGAACGCGCCATCGCCACCCAGCAGACCGGCTGGAGCTTCGTGGCCCAGCTCCGTTCCGACCTTCCCGGATATCTCCGCGGTCTCCTCTGGTTCGGGACCGACGACGCCAACACCTGCGTCTATCTCCCCGTCTTCTGCTCTGTGACCCGGGTGCCTCTCCAGCTCGGCCACGGCGATACCAACACTTTCGACCGCAATTCCAACTTCTGGATGAACTCCCTGGTGGCCAATCAGGCCTACAACCGTTACAGCCAGATGATTCCCGACATCCGTAAGGTGCAGAAGTCCCTGGAAGACTCCATCCTGGTGGATGTAAACAAGGCTATCGTGGAACTCCCCGAGTTCGATGACGAGACGGCGCGGCTCCTGACCGACGATCTTCTGGAAATCTGGGCGCAGAAAGCCACAGACCGCTACCGCGAGCTGGCCACATTCCTTTTCGTCAAATTCATGGACGGCAATATCAAGAAGCAGGCCCCCGACGGCTCTTTCCTCCGCACCGAGGAAGGGATTCCCGCCTATCCCGATTTCGGCGGATATGATGACCCGCGTTATTTCGAGAATATCGCCCGCACCACCGGAGACCGCCTGAAAGTGCGCGATATCGACTACAAGTAAACTATTCCTCCTGTTGTTGTGACCACAAATATGCGAGATGACCTCGACAGCCTGTCGCTGCTCGGCAGCAAGGCGACCGAATATCGCTGCGACTATGCTCCGGAGGTGCTTGAGACTTTCGAGAACAAGCACCCCGGACGCAAATACCTTGTCAGCTTCGTCTGCCCCGAATTCACATCGCTCTGCCCCAAGACAGGGCAGCCCGATTTCGCGAAAATCATCATCAATTATATCCCGCGTCAGCGGATGGTGGAGAGCAAGAGCCTGAAACTCTATCTGTTCTCTTTCCGCAACCACGGTGATTTTCATGAGGACTGCGTAAACATAATCCTTGATGACCTGCGCGCCCTGATGGATCCGCTGTATATTGAGGTGCTGGGAATCTTCACTCCCCGGGGCGGAATCGCCATCCATCCTTTCGCCAGTTACGCCGACCCGGCCGACCCGGAAATGACGCAGCTTGCCTCCCGGCGGATGCTGGAGGCTTTCTCCCGTCCGGCGCTTGTCTGATTTTTAACTTTTTTTGAGAATCGGGCAATTTTTAGGCGTCTAAAGGCGTTGATTATAGGAAACCGCGTCCACAGGCCGCGGACAGTAACTATTACCTTGAAGAGTTATTCTATGAATATCAGTATATTCGGCCTCGGATACGTCGGTTGCGTCGGCTCCGCTTGCTTTGCCTCGATGGGCCATAACGTTATCGGCGTCGATGTCTCCCGGACTAAGGTCGACCTCATAAACGCGGGACGTCCTACGATTATAGAAAAGGAAATCGATCAGCTCTGCCGGGAGGCCCATGATTCGGGCCGTCTGAAAGCGACCACCGACGCCGCATCCGCCGTAGCCGCCACGGATATTTCGTTTATCGCCGTAGGCACCCCCGGAACCGGTCACGGTCACCTCGACCTGTCATACATCTACGGCGTAGCCCGCGAAATAGGTCAGGCGCTTGCCGGAAAAGACGGTTTTCATGTCGTTGCTATCCGTTCCACCGTCATGCCCGGCACCAACCGCAAGGTTGCTGAAATCATAGAAGAGGCTTCCGGCAAAAAGCGCGGCGAGGACTTCGCCGTTGTCTCCAATCCCGAATTCCTCCGGGAGGGTACTTCCGTACATGACTTCATGAATCCCCCGCTGACCCTTATCGGCACCGATTCCCCCCGTGCAGCCGAAATCATGCGGGAACTTTATAGTCCCCTCCCCGCCGAGTTCATCGCCACGGATATCGAGGTGGCCGAAATCATGAAGTATGTCAACAATACTTTCCATGCCCTCAAGATTGTTTTCGGCAACGAGGTAGGCGCCATCTGCCGCCAGCTGGGTATCGACTCCCACAAGGTGATGGATATCTTCTGCCGCGACCGTCAGCTGAATATCTCTCCGTATTATTTCAAACCCGGATTCGCCTACGGCGGTTCCTGTCTGCCGAAAGACACGGCCGCCCTGGTGGCGCTCGCGTCCGACAATTATGTGGACACCCCTGTCATCCGGCATATCCCCGCCTCCAACCAGGCCCACAAACAGCGCGCCGTCGAGCTGATAATGGCTCAGGGAAAACGCAAGGTAGGTATCTTCGGCCTCAGTTTCAAGGCCGGGACCGATGACCTCCGGTGCAGCCCCATCGTGGAGGTTGTGGAGACCCTGCTCGGACGCGGATATGAGATCTCCATCTACGACAAGAACGTGCAGGTCAGCCGTCTGACCGGTACCAACCGGGAGTTCATCATGAGCAAGATTCCTCATCTGCAGCATCTTGTGACCGATGACCTCGACAGCGTTGCCGCCGCATCCGATGTTCTTGTAATCACCAACCGCGAGAAAGAATTTACGTCGCTTCCCGACCGCTATCCCGGAAAGACCATCATCGACCTTGTCCGTGTATGGGACTCGCTCGATTATCCGGGTCATTACGAGGGGCTCGCCTGGGCGCCTGTCAACACCAATCCGGCGCAGGACGAGGTGCGGGACCGCGACTTCTGCAAATGCAGCTTCTGACAGAAGCGTTTCTGACACTTATTCAATGGATCGTAAAATACTGATTATAGTTGAAAACCTCCCCGTACCGTTCGATACGCGTGTATGGCAGGAGGCCACTACTCTTGCCGCCAACGGCTATACCGTCTCCGTAATCTGTCCCAAAGGAAAGGGGTATGACAAGGATTACGAACTGATGCAGGGGGTGCATATCTATCGCCATGACCTCCCTGCCGAAGGGAACGGAGCAGTAGGCTACGCCCGCGAATATCTGTCGGCCCTCTGGGCGGAATACCGTCTGGCCCGCAAGGTTTTCAAGGAAAGAGGTTTTCATGTGATTCACGGCTGTAATCCCCCTGATGACATCTATATGGTGGCCTCGCGGTTCAGGAAAAAGGGTGTGGACTATGTCTTCGACCATCACGATATCTGTCCGGAACTTTTCGAAGCCAAGTTCGGCAAGACTTCCGGTCTGCTCTACAAGAGCCAGCTATGGCTTGAGCGACAGACCTACCGTCATTGCGCTTTCGCCTTCGTCACCAACGAGAGCTACCGGAAAATAGCCATCGAACGCAACGGAATGGATCCCTCGAAGGTCCACATCCTCCGGAGCGGTCCGCGCCTGGAGCGTCTGAAAATCCAGGCTTCCGCGCCTGAAATCCGCCGCGGACGCAAGTATATGGTCGGCTACCTGGGGGTAATCGGCCAGCAGGAAGGAATCGAATATCTCCTGCAGGCGGCCCGCATCCTCCGCGACAAGGGACGCGATGATATTTTCTGGGGAATTGTCGGAGGAGGTCCACATCTTGAGGCCCTTCGCCGGATGGCGGTTGAAATGGGGCTGGAGGATATTGTGGAGTTCACCGGACGCGTCCCCGATGATGTGATGCTCCGCTATCTCAACACCGCCGACGTCTGCGTCAACCCCGACGAATACAACGCCATGAACGACAAGTCCACGATGAACAAAGTCCTGGAATACATGGCTCTGGGGAAACCGATCGTGCAGTTCGACCTTACCGAGGGGCGCTTTTCGGCCGCTGATGCCTCGCTGTACGCCAGCCGCAACGACGCTGCGGACCTCGCCGAAAAAATCGCCTCCCTGCTTGATGATCCCGGCCGCCGCGCCGAAATGGGGGCCATCGGCCGCGAGCGAATCACCTCCACCCTCAGCTGGGAACACACCTCCCGGGCCCTCCTGTCGGCCTACGACGCCTACTTCACTTCCCGCGGCCTCTGATACGCTTCAGGCACGCTTTTTATTTCATCCTTCATTGGTAAGAAAAGGACCGTGGAGGACCGCTCATGTGTGCTTTTGGGGAAAGGTTTGAAATATTTTTGGGGAATATGAGAAAATAATACAACTCATATTTTAAAATATTTCGGGAAAAATTAGGGAATTTTAAGGGATTTGATTAACTTTGCGATTGGAACAACCAATTGTACGCCATGAAATTTCCGCAGACTCTTTCACTCAGATATAAGCCGCTGGTGTCGTTGCTCGTAGCAGTGGTCGCTTCGGTATTTGCCCTGTCGGCGCAACAGGAACAGAACAACATCTATCTGTTCGACTGTACGGGTTCCATGAAGAAGCTGGGCCTCTGGGTACCGGCCAAGAACGCGCTCCACACTACCATCACAAACCAAAGCTCAATCCCCGAAGCCCGTTTTACGGTAGTCACTTTCGGCGATGAACCTTATCAGACGTTCTCTTTCACCGGTCCGGACTATCCGAAAACCGACGGAAAGATACAGGATGCCCAGGAGGACGGCCTGAAAAAAGCCCGCTACACCAATATCTGCGGAGCCCTGGAAAAGGCGTTCTCTCTCTGCGAACCCGCGAAAGAAAACAAGATTTATCTGCTGACCGACGGGGAGCCGAACCGCGGTGGAGGACCTGCCGAAGTGGCGGCCCTTATCGACCGATGGTGTGCAGACCACAAAAATACACGTCTCTTTTACGTCGCACTCTCCCCCGAGGCTGTGAATCCGGTTATCGAGGAGGCCATCAAGCGCTGCCGCGACGCTTATATCGTCAAGTGTCAGAACAACCTGATTCCCCAGATTGCCGACATCTCCCCGTCGGATATTCATGCCAATATCGAGGAGCTTTCCCAGGAACATCTCTTCCGGTTCAGCATCCCGGGCGACTATCCTGTCAAAGTTATCTCCTCGGATCCGCTCTTCGATGTGGAGGTTATCGGCGGAAAAGCCGCCGACCGCAAAATCCGACTGAGAGTCAAAGCCCGCAACGGAGAATCCGCCGCGGAACTCCATTCCCTGCTGGCTCCTCTGGTGGATGCCGGTCATATTTACCGGTTCCCGATAGTCGTCAGCGCCGGCTGCTCCGATTTCTTTATCGCCAACCCGGCGGTGACGGTCAATATGGCCGACAGAATCCAGAGCAAACTTACGCTGCTGGGGGGAGACACCGAGGAGGTGCGGCTTGACGAAGCCCGCTGGTACGGTTCCTTCCTCTGGAGCGACGCATCGCCCGACGGGGAAGTGAACGTTGACCTTGCCCCGAAATTCACCAACGTCGACGCAGGCGCCTCAATGCGCTTCTCCCTTGTGGAGACCGACGACGCCGGCCGGGATTTCCGCGTGTATTTCAATGACCGGGAAGTGCCACAGGATGCCTCTTTCGAGATAACGCCCGGCGTTCCGGCCCGGCTGCGGATAATCTTCGACAACGACGCCCGGGAAGGGAAACGATATTTCTCGCTGCTCAACCGCGGCGGCTCCGGAATCGACATCCTCAACGGCGTCCCCGCTTCCGACGTGGAAGGGCTTCCTCTGCGCGCCCGCTACTGCGTCAACTGGAATCCGCTGAAAACCGCTCTTACTATCGCGGCGATTGTTATCGTCGGGACGCTTCTGCTATGGCTGTTGGTCCTGAAATTCATCTTTATCCCTGTAATCAAGGCATCCCGCGTGGAAATCCTCGGCCCGGGTTCATATTACGTCCCTAAGAAAATCAAAGGAGTCCGGAAGGTAATCATGACCTCCCGCCGCGAGAACCAGGGACTGCTGTCGCGCATATTTACCGGAAAAATCCTTTATATCCGCGCCGACCATTTCACTCCGCCGATTGAAATCCTCCCCGCCTCCGGAAAGAAAATCCGGCTCCGCTCCCTCCCCGCCGGCAAAGGCAGCGCCGGCGCCGGATGGGACTTCTCCCCCTCGGCGATCATCTCTCCATACGAGAAAACCACGGTCATCCCGCGCTCCGGCGACGCCGCCGGGAAATTCAGCGTCGAGTGCCAGTAGTAAACATAACCCCTGAGAAATAATAAACCCTCAAAAATAGCGAACCCAACATGGCGAAACTTAGAAGAACCCTCCTTATCGGTTTGGGCGGCACAGGCTTCAAGGCCATCCTCAATGCCAAGAAGATGTTCTATGAGAACTACGGCGAGATACCCCCGATGATCGGTTTTCTCGGCATTGACACCGACCGTCCCGGCCTGGAGAACGCCTCCGTCATCGCGAAAGACGGCACCAGGATAAAACTCAGCAACTCCGAGCAGCTGGCGATCTGTGTGGAAGAACCGCGCGAGATTTTCATGCGCAACAGTTCAGGTGATCTCTTCGACTGGCTCCCGGAAGCCAACATACAGAGTCTCGACACCCTCACTATCGGGGCCGGACAGACCCGCTCCAACGGCCGCTTCGCCATAACCGTCAACGAAAACAACGTCGCCCAGTACGTTTCCCGCAAACTCAGCGAGGTAAACGACGCCCGGATTATCGACAACTCCCGCTACGGTCTTCTCGGTGCCGAGACGGAAGTGCATCTTGTATTCTCCGTCGGAGGAGGCACGGGAAGCGGCACCTTCCTCAATATGGCCTATCTGCTCAAGCGGCTTATGCCCTCGGTGAAGCTGTCGGGCTACGCCGTTCTCTCCGACGTGTTCCGCTCGATGGTCTCCGGAGCCATGTCGGCCCGCGTCCGACCCAACGCCAAGGGCGCCATCATGGACCTGGACTATCTGGCCCATCTTGACGCTTCTTCCGAGCCGGTACCTGTAAAATGGTTCCACCAGACCGACAATGTCACCGAACGCCCCTTCACCGCCCTTTATTTCATCGACAACCGCAACGAGAACAACGATATGTTCTCCGAAGTGGACCCTCTCTGCCAGATGATCGCCCTGGCGATGGTTACTTCTGTGGGAGAACTCGGTGTCGCTCTCGATTCCATCAGCGACAACGTCAACAAGCTCATTTCCGACGGGGCGATGGACATCAAGAACAAGAAAGCCTGGGCGGCAGCCTTCGGATGCGCGGAAATCGTCTTCGACGGTTCCCGGTTAGGGAAAATCTACGCCCGCAAGGCCTGTCTGCAGCTTATCAATGCCATGCTCAACGGCGGCTGCGACGACCCGGCCCTTATCGCCAACAATTGGCTCGACACAAACCATATCCGCGAGAATCTGGGTCATGACGATGTCATCGACTACTTCATGTCGCCCCGTCCGCAATATACGTTCCAGGACATCGACAACCCCGACAATCCCGAACCCGACTGCCGTAACTTCATCGACAACCGCGCCGTGGAGACCCCCGCGCAGCTCAACGAAAAGCTGGAGGCCCTGAAGACCCGTATCGACGAATCGCTGTCGCGTCTGATGAACGAACAGGCCGACCGTGAATGCGGCATATTCCTCTGCAACCAGATTCTCCATAATCTCCTGACTCAGATAGAACTCTGCGACAACGAGATGAAAGAGGAAAAAGAGGCCCTGGAGGCTGAGCTTCCCCGTCGTGAAAGCGGTCTGAAAAGCGTCTGCAAGGAGCTGGCCGACTGCATGGACTCCTTTTTCAAGCGGGGACGCAAGGGGCTGGAAGAGGAGGTCTGCGCCCAGACTATGGCGCTGGCCACCCATATCAGGGAGATACGGCGCCGCGACATGGCACGCCAGTTTTACAGCTGGCTCCGCGTGCGTGTGGGACAGTCTATCCAGCGCGTCGACACCATCATGCGGAATCTCGAGGCTGTCCGCGCTTCCTGCAACGAGCGCATCCAGCAGCTTCAGCGCGAAGGGGGAGCCACGAGCTTTTTCCAGTTTGACCTCGCCTCAGAAAAGGCCGCCCAGGTTGTCTGTCCCCTCTCGGATATCGTCTTCAACAACTTCTCCACGGCCATGAGACCCGAAGGTGGCATTGCATCCATCGCCTCCATGACCTCCGGCCAGACAGAGGAAGCGCTGATGAAGTTCGTCAACACCATGCCGAAAGTAGAGGCCTATAACCGCCAGACGGTCGACGATATCCTGGAGGAAATGTCGGCCGGCGAAGTGGAGGACCTTCTGCGCAAGGCAATCAACAAATCGCTCCCGCTTCTGTCCTATACCTACCGCGGCTTCAACGCCGACCTGAAGAATCCTCCGGTGGAATCCTACTATATCGGCGTGGCCGACAAGAACCGCTCGCGCCTGATAAAGGACAACCTGTTCCAGAACCTTGTGATGGGTGCAAAGGACATCCAGTTCTCGGAAGTAGGCCTCGACAACCGGATCATCATCTACCGTCAGCTCGGCG
Source organism: uncultured Muribaculaceae bacterium (assembly GCA_910584365.1). Lineage (GTDB taxonomy): Bacteria > Bacteroidota > Bacteroidia > Bacteroidales > Muribaculaceae > UBA7173. The sequence continues at coordinate 73,413 of CAJUAF010000007.1, forward strand.
TCATCCCCGCTTTCGCCATAAAGGCACTCGACAATTACGAGACAGAATACGAGAAATGGGAGGACGACAAACCCCGCGGCTCCCACTGGGACAGCAACCTCCACCGGCGGATGGTCAGTGAACGCTATTCTCTCCTGCCCAAAGATACCGTCAACGAACGGAATCTGCTGGAACTGTGGGTCAATGCGATCATCTATGACCTCATCAGCTATGATCCCGCCACCAGACAGTACCGCATCAAGAGCCGCGGTCTCGGAGGGAAAGCCCTCCGCGGCTGGCTGGTCGACATGGGCGCATCGCGCAACGACGCTTTCCGGTTCGTTGAGGACAATATCGACGTGCTGAAACCTGAGATTCAGAAAGCCCTTGACGAACTCGACGTGCCCGGGCCGGACAATATTATCCGCAACAATGCCGCCCGCGCCCGCAAGGCCGTGGCCAACGGCACCTATCTGGAGGAGATTTCCAAGTGTCCCGTCTCGATGGAGAATATAGCACATTATCCCGCCGAGGAAAAACTCCTGAACATGGAGATGGACTTTATCCTTGACAATCTCTGAATATGACGCCGCTGCTGTCCGTATGGCCGTCGGAACTGACGGAATTCCTTGCACTCAAGGTCTCCGCCCGGATGGAGGAATCCGGTGGCGGGAAGGTCATGCACCGGGCCATGCGTTGCGCCTCCATGACCGCCGCGGAGCTGGCGGCGAAGATTTCGGCTGCATACAGGGAGATGATGCCCCTGGACGCTGTCGATACCGTCCTCCACACCGTGGTCGTTCTCCCTCTCTGGGAGGAGGATTCCCTTGACAGGCTCCGGAAAGTCACCGAGGCGGTGCGCCTCTGCCCGGACCAGATCTCCCTGCTGGTCATCGGACTTCAGGAGAATCTGCGTCATATCTGCGAGCCCGACATAGATCCTGCATCCCGGTCCCTTATGAGGGAAAAGGAGGAGGTAGAAAAGCGTATCGCGACCCTCTGCAAAGGGGAGGGGAAGGCTTCCCCGCGCGTATCCCTGACCGTCATCGACGATTATATAGTCAACGGCGCTCCTATCGGCTTCACTCTTAAAAGCCTGTCGCTGTATCTGTCGGCGTTTTTCATGTCCCTCTGCGAGGCTTATCACAGCGTTCTCCCTCCGGCACTGTTCGCCGGCGGGGAAGAGCGCCTGGGTGCCGTCGGGCTCTCCTCCCTGACCTTCGACCGGCGTCGTGTGAGCGAATATCTTCTCCACAAGGCATTCCAGGCGGCTCTCGACAGGGTGAACATCAATCAGGAGAACGTCAGTGCGCAGGGAGCTGTCACCCGGGCGCAGGCAATTCTCGCCGGAATCCAGGAGCGCTATCCCTCCTTCTTCAACCGGGAGATTCTCCCCCTTTACCGCGAGACCGACAAGTCGGAGGGGACGGTGGCCGCCGAGGCCGACCCGCTTCTTGCCGCCGAATTCCGGCGCCTGGAAGAGGATCTGACCGCTTTCCTCGACGACGAATCTCTCTCCCTGCCGGAAAAAGAGGCCATTATGGCCATGATAATCGGACGCGACAATCCGCGTCTGCGCGGGGTAAGCTATGATGAAAGTTTCTTGCTGATCGATGATGCGGCCAGGAAACCCGTGGAACTTTATCTGGACACTTTCAACGAGCTTGTTCCCGGGTCAGGCCTTCTCCCGCTGCGCGGCGACTATCCCGCACTGAAAAAGTATGTGCGCGACTCCGACGGAGCTTCCACGGAAGCTCCGGAAAACAGCCGGGCCTTCGATCCGCTCCCTGAAATCAAACGCCTGAAACGGGAAATCCTTGACACCACGGCGTTTATCCGCAGGAAGACCGACGAACTCCAGGAACTTATCGAGGCGGACAAGACGCGACGCGCCGTTGAGGAGGACCAGCGCGAACACGGAGGCTTCGGCGAGCGTTACCCCCGGGAGGAAATCCGAGAACAGCCCCTCGACGACACCTATGTTCCCGGCGCCGGAGTCCGTCCGATGGAGTCCGTCGACCTGCGGGAATACTTTTCCCCGGTGCGCGACCAGGGAAAACTCGGCTCCTGCTCCACGTTTGCCACCGTGTCGATGTACGAGGCCATCATGAACCGCTTCGCCTCTGCCGGCGCCGAAAAGGCCAATCTCAGCGAAAGGTTCGTCTATTACTACTCCAATGTCCTCCCGGGGCGCCCCGAAGGGGGGAGCAACTATTACGAACAGCTGTCGGTGCTGGGAAAACACGGTACCTGCCAGGAAACTCTTTTCGGCTATTCCACCGAAAATCTTTCGGAAGCCCCCGCCGAGGAAGCCATCGAGGACGCCATGCGCCACCGGGTACTGAAAGCCCTTCAGATACCCATGCGCGAGAACGGCACCGAGGAGGAGAACATCCGCGAGAACCACCGCCTGATGACCTCCGCCCTGACCGAAGGATATCCCGTCGGTATCTCACTGAGACTGTTCGAGGGGTTCGGCGATGACGGGCCTTATATCAGCTGTCCCGACGAATCGGCCGTGCCGGACGGAAACCACGCGATGGTCCTTGTCGGGTATTCCGAAGCCGAGAAATGCTATATCGTGCGCAATTCCTGGGGGGAGAGGTTCGGCGACAAGGGATATTGTTATATATCCGCCGCCTATATCGACAATCCCAGGTACAACTTTTTCTCCTGCATCATCGCCGAGACAACCGAGAGCGAACATGGAACGGGAGGGAAAGTGGCTCCGGTTACCTCCGCTTTCGCCGGCACGGAGACGCAGATCAACATCGCCGCCATCCGCAATATCCTCGACGAGGCTTACGCGATTCTCCGGTCGCGCCAGCAGCTTTACAACGAGCATTACAAGTATTACCGCGCCCTGATGCAGCGTCTCTGTATGCCCCAGGTGCGGACAAAACTCCGTCAGGCTGCCGAAGGCAACAGCCTGGAGGGGTTCGCCGCCCTGGCCGGGCGCCGCTCGCGTATGGAGGAGGAATTCGCGGGGATTATGAACGCTTTCCGGAGCGGTTACCGGAAGACGGCCCTGGGTATTTCCGCGGTCGCTTTCGTCTATGACGTCATCGCCGTCGCACTCACCCTTTCGGGTGACTACGATTTCAACACCTGGATCGGCTGGAGCGTGGGTATTGTCCTTACCATCGCGGCCATATTCGTCTGGCTCAATTACAAGTGGGCCGTCAGGAAGAAGCGCCGCCGGCTTGACGGGGAACTCGGAGACCTGGCCGTGGCCGAATCCCGGGCAAAGCGGGATCTGCTGGAGACGCAGATCCGCTTCCATGTGGCCGGAATGTGGATTGACCGGCTCCATGATCTTACCCTCGGTCTCGAGAAAATCTACAACCGCCTGGTCAGCTACAACGACTACCTGAAAGCCTGGTACGCCGAGGATGCCCGGAAAGCCGCGGCGCCCCTGCTCCCCGAAGGCTCGATGTTCCTGAATCCGGCAGACCCGGCCCTGCTGGACCGCTTCTTCCTGGAGAATCTGGAGGCGATAACGGGCAACATCGACCTGATGGAGACGTTCCGCAACTACCGCGTGGACAGCGAGACCATCGAGGAGGCGCGCCGGCGCCTGTCCGCAGCCGTTACGGAGGCCATATCGGCCCTTTTCGCCGACTTCCGCCTGAGCGACTACCTGCTTGGGCTGCGGAGCTATCCCTATCTTCCGGAAGTCTCCCTGGAGGAGACCCTGACCTCCATGCTGCGCCTTGGGCAGCCATCCACGCGCCACGTCACCACGGGGCTTTCCACCCCTATGCGTCTGCTGCTGATAAATCTCCCTGCGCCTCAGACACCGCTGTGGCACGAACGCGTCTCCCCCTCTTTCCCCCTGGTGCCCCTTACCGTCCCGACGGTGCTTCCCGATACGCTTCTTCTCCTTACCGTCCAGCCCCTTCCCCCGGCTTCTCTCCGCTGATTTTCTCCCGCAGGGGCCATTATGACACACGTCCTCAGATTTTTTTGGACGTTTGGCGGGAATGAAGTAAATTTGTGTCCCGAATCCGCCGTGGCGGGTGCGTGTTTAGAATTCAGACCGATGACAAAGGAATACGATTACCTCGTAATTGGCAGCGGCATCGCCGGAATGAGCTTTGCCCTGAAAGTGGCTTCCGAGGACCACCGCGTGGCCCTCGTGTGCAAATCCAGACTTGAGGAGGCCAACACGGCCCTGGCCCAGGGCGGAGTGGCTTCGGTGACGAATCTGGAAGTGGACGATTTCGACAAGCATATCCATGACACGATGGTGGCCGGCGACTGGATCAGCGACCCCGCCGCCGTGGAGAAAGTCGTCCGCGAGGCTCCCTCGCAGATCCGCCAGCTGATTCAGTGGGGCGTCGATTTCGACAGGAAGGAGGACGGTTCCTTCGACCTGCACCGCGAGGGGGGACACAGCGAGTTCCGCATCCTCCACCACGCCGACAACACCGGTTTTGAAATCCAGGAAAGCCTCATAAAGGCCGTCCGCGAGAACCCTTACATCGACGTCCTCGAGGACCACTTCGCCGTAGAAATCATCACCCAGCACCACCTGGGCAAATTCGTAACCCGCCGCACCCCCGACATCACCTGCTACGGAGCCTACATCCTGACTCCCGAGGGGAACGTCGACACCTACCTCGCCAAAGTGACCCTGATGGCTACCGGAGGCGTGGGCGCCGTCTATCTGACCACCACCAATCCCCTTGTCGCAACCGGCGACGGAATCGCCATGGTCTACCGCGCCAAAGGGACGGTGAAGGACATGGAGTTCATCCAGTTCCACCCCACGGCCCTGTTCCATCCCGGCGACCGCCCTTCGTTCCTCATCACCGAGGCCATGCGCGGCTACGGCGCCATCCTGCGTAACCTCAAAGGGGAACGCTTCATGGAGAAATATGACGGACGCCTGGAGCTGGCTCCGCGCGACGTGGTGGCCCGCGCCATCGACTCTGAAATGAAGCTCCACGGCGACGATCATGTCTTCCTCGACGTCACCCACAAGGATCCGGAAGAGACCCGCCGCCATTTCCCGAACATTTACAAGAAATGCCTTTCCCTGGGGATTGACATTACGAAAGACTATATCCCCGTGGCTCCCGCGGCCCATTATCTCTGCGGCGGCATAAAGGTGGACCTCAACGGAGAATCCTCCATCAGGCGCCTCTACGCCGTAGGGGAGTGTTCCTGCACGGGACTCCACGGCGGCAACCGCCTGGCTTCCAACTCCCTGATAGAGGCCGTAGTATATGCCGACGCTGCCGCGCGCCATGCCCGCGAGCAGATAGACCACTACACGTTCCGTACCGACGTGCCATCCTGGAACGACGACGGCACGCGCCATCCCGAGGAGATGGTCCTCATCACCCAGAGCATCCGCGAGGTCAATCAGATAATGGGAACTTACGTGGGCATCGTGCGCTCCAATCTGCGCCTTGACCGCGCCTGGAACCGCCTTGACATCCTTTATGAGGAGACCGAGCGCCTGTTCAAGTGTTCAAAAGTCTCCCGCGAGATCTGCGAACTGCGGAATATCATCAACGTAGGCTACCTGATCATGCGCCAGGCTAAGGAACGCAAGGAATCCCGCGGACTGCATTATACGCTCGACTATCCGCCCGCATCCCATAAGTGACTGACCTCCACCGCTTCGGGCAGGCAATAAACGCCCCCTCTTTCCCGTTTACCTATATATGCCCCGGCTAAGAAACATATTCCCCGCCCTGTTCCTGCTGCTGTTCATTGCGGCGGTAGCCCCCCGCGTCGCCGCCGACGAACTTGTGGAGGCGCCCCGGGCCGCACGCGACATCAGCAACCCCGGTTCCGGAATGCAGAAAGTCTTCCGGGGGAAATACCATACCGTCACCCCCGAAGGGGACACCGTGCTTGTGGTGATTTTCAATGAAATCACCGTCTATCCTCCGATGAAGTTCAAGGACAAGAAACAGGAGGAGTTCTATTGGCGCACCGTGCGCGACGTAAAGCGCACCCTCCCTTACGCCAAGCTCATCTGCGAGACATTGCTGGAGACCTACGAGTATATCGAGACCTTCCCCACCCAGAAGGAGCGCGAACGCTACCTCAAAGAGATGGAGGGGGCTGTCTTCGAGCAGTACAAACCTGTCCTCAAACGCTTCTCCAAGAACCAGGCCCGGATGCTTGTGAAGCTCATCCAGCGCGAGACCAACCAGAGCGGCTACGACATCCTGAAAGCCTTCCTGGGGTCTTTCCGCGCCACTTTCTGGCAGGGCTTCGGACGTCTCTTCGGCGTCAACCTAAAAGGAAAATATTCTCCGGCCACCGACGCGGCCGATGCCATTATCGAGCGCGTCTGCGTCCAGGTGGAGCAGGGACAGCTATGAGAGATTGTATTCAGGGGAATTCCTTTAACAGTTTTTATGCCTTTTTAGTGATTTTGTTTGGCAGGAACACACAATTTTATTAATTTTGCGCCGCATTTCCACTGCTGAGATATATCTAATAAGTTACATTATTAATCATTTTACTGTAATTCAGAACGATATGCACCGAAGAGACTATTTGTATCGCTTCAGCGCAGACGGGTCTTGTGGCAGAGCGGACTGTACCTGCAATGACTTTCCCGCGAAAGACCGGATTAAAGAACTGCATGATTTCGGCTCGGATTAGAGCCTTCAGTCTTATTTTCTGATACCATTCTGCCGATAAGATTGTTTAGTCCGGAATTCCGGAAACGTGACGGGTTAATATTGAACTGTCATCGGACTATAATACTGGTAAAAACATTATAGAAATTCACATAGTTACTTATGCTAAAAAAATTGCTGTTAAGTGCTTTCGTCCTGACGTTGGCTATGGCGGCGCATATTTATGCGCGGAGTGTCGGCGACAAGGGAAAACGAGAGCGGGAAAAACTCCCCCGGCTTGAGACCACGGTCAGGGAGTTGCCTGATTCTGTATTCAATCCGGTAGAGATGGAGGACCTTCTCAACGACGAGGTTTATCTGAAACTCGCTCACGAGGGATGGTCGCCCGAGGAGATTGTGACAATCATGAATACGGCTGTCGCTGACAAGAAAGAAGCCAAAAAGAAATTCGGCTATGGCTTTTATGCCAAGCAATGGCTTCCCGCTTACGGGCGCCAGCCGGGAGGAGATACCCTCTATCAGTTTATTGACACCTTGTTCAACGCCAAGATGCAGGCCAGCGTGGCCCGCACCGTGCCGGATGACATTCTCAACAGGACATGGCCCGAGATTCCCTATAACCCGGAAGACCGTAAAAAAGGACTTCGCAACCCTGGATATTTCCGCCCTGCAAAGCCTAATCCCAGCTGCGGACGTATGCACTGGGCCGCTCTCCATCCCGAGGATCCCGACAGACTTTATGCTGTCGCCGACGGATGCGGAATCTTCAAGACCGATGATTGCGGAAAGAACTGGACCTGCATCACCGACAATATCCCCGTGCGCGCTGACCGAAGCACTGCCGGGGGATATGCCATTCCCGTTGATCCCGATGACTGGGACCACGTGTTCGCCTTTATGAACAACGCCTCGGTCTACGAGACCGTCGACGGCGGAGAATCCTGGCGCCGGATCGTCGGAGCCACCCACAAAGGTTTCAAACGAGGCGACTGCTTCCGCGACGCCGACGGCAATCTGAAGTTTATCGGTGCCCAGAGACCGAGCGGAGGGTGGGCCAGCAAACTCTGGATCAGCGAAGACACCTGCAAGACCTGGACGGAAGTCATCGTGCCGGACTCTCTCAAGGATGTTAATCCTCAGGACGGCCGTCCCGGACTCTGGTTCCAGTACATCACCTTCGATCCCAATGACCGGAACCGGATTTATCTGCCGACCTCCCGTTCAATCCTTTATTTCGATGACGGCGCCAAAAGCGAGATAGTCAACGGCAAGCGGGTGTACAACATCAAGAAGATGCACTTCAAGGTCTATGATCAGGACGGAAAGACCCAGCGCTTCCCCTCCTATGGCAATGATGACCCCGCCAATGACGCCATCTTCCCCTGCCCGGCCCAGTCGGTCGGGGATCTTGTAGTCAATCCCAACAATCCGAACCAGATGTGGTTCGCCACCGGCTCCCAGATTACCAACCGGTCGGCAGTGTACCGCAGCGAGGACCGCGGACGCACGTGGATAACCCTCTCCGACCCGTCGTTCAATATCGGCGGAGGCAATGCGTTCGGCAACGAGATGGCTTCCGTATGGCTTGGAGGCTTCGGCGTAAACTTCAAGGACACTACCCGGGTGTACGGCTGTTCGATGAGTTCGGCCGTCTCCTACGACGGAGGCCGTCATTTCTATAACTTCAACTGGGCCAATGCCCTTGCCTCGCAGCATACCGACGGAAACTATTATACCGTCTCGGCATCGCGCCATAATGCCGACAATCACTTCATCCGCTCCCATAAGTCGGGTCGCGTATTCCGTGGCTCCGACGGCGGTATGCTGATGGTCGATGATGACGTGCGTGCCAACAAGGACGGGACGGGCATCTGGACCCAGATAGGAGGCAACATGGGACAGATGCTCTTCTATCATATCGCGGTAAATGAGTTCGGAGATCAGGTAATGGCCGGAAACACCCAGGATATCGACGGCCAGACCTATCGCTACGGCCGCTGGGGGCGCTGGCGCGGTTACGAAGGCTCCGAATCGTTTATCAACCCTTATACCGGAGCCGTATATTTCTCCGGCAGCATGGGTAACCTGGGATGGGACGGCGACTATGTAGGCCTGAGTTCATGGCGCAGCGCCTCCACACGTGCCGACGTCGTTTCCGGTTCCTGGTTCATGTCGCGTACAGGCGTGACCAACGAACGCTCTTTCTCCCGTTGCGATGACCTCGGGCAGCGCCTGGTGAGCCTCTACGACGCTGTCGGTGAAATCGTAGGCCTCAACAGATTCGCCCTTGCCCGTGACAAGGGGCGCACCACTGTCTTCGTATGTACCCGCACAAGCTACTATAAAATCTCCACAGACTGCGGAAATACTTTTCAGCCGATTCTTTATAACGGGGAACCGCTGAGATTCATCAATTCAGTTCCGGCCGCAGACCCCGATAACAGCGATATCCTCTATATCGGTATCGGCGGCAGCGGCAACACCGCTGCCAAAGTGATCCGCTACTATGTCAATGAACAGCGCTATGAAGAGGTCGGAACAGGGCTTCCCGCCATCCCCTGTACGCAGCTCTTTTTCCATGAGGGAAGCGGTGACCTTTATTTCTTCCACAGCGGAAGCGCCGGATTCTATATTCTGGAACGCAACCCCGACGGAACCTATGCCAGCAACTGGCGCTACTGGACCAAAGGGTACAACATCGGAAAGTGCGGTAACGCGGAAATCAACTATACCACTCAGGAAATGGTCATCTGCGACTATGGCCGCGGCGTATGGGTGGCTGACCTCGAGCATCCGGCCGACCGTTATTTCCGTAACGGTTTTGCCCTGAAAGAGCTGTCTTTCAAGGATGGTCGCCGCATGATTGGAATAGACACCCAGTGGACAATTCCTCTGTACTATAATTTCAAGTGGACTGTAAACGGAGTAGACGTGGATAATCCTTACCAGTATCTGCGCCGCGCCCTTGAGCCGGGAGACCGTGTGCAGCTTACCCTCACTCTGCGTGAATCCCCCGACGTATCGACAGTATCTTCAGTCTACGTCATTCCCGAACCCGGAAATCCCGGTGACGGACAGAGCGCCGCGCTCCTGGCCGACGGAGAACCGGCCGGTGATACCGCTCTGAATCCCGTGGACAACATCGTCGTCAAGGAACCGGGGCGCGCCATCTACTCCAACGGACGCGGGCGTGTGGATCTTGGATACCACGATTATTTCTTCAGAGACTTCACCATCGATCTATGGGTCAAGCCCATGAGCGACGGAACAATCCTGGCCAACAGGTGTATCTACGGAGACAACAAGGGCTGGCTGCTCGCGGTCGAGAACGGCGCCCTCAAGTTCCAGTATGCTCCGGCCCATACGTTCCTCAAACCCAACTATGAGCCGAACTTCACCCAGGTCTACGACGTTACAGGGGGCGCCGTGGAGTATAACAGCTGGCACCACGTAGCCGTCACCCATGAGAGATACGGGAATATATGCCTGTATCTCGACGGTAAGAAAGTAGCCGAGCAGCCCCGTGGCGGTCAGGATCATACGCTGAACAATGCCGTTGTACTGTCGCTCTTCGGCGATGCCATCGAGCGCAATACAATCGAAGCCGCCCTCGATGAACTCAAAATCTGGTCCCGGGCCCTGACCCAGGATGAGGTACGCCGCGAGATGTATTCCACCAACCCCGACAAGGAGGACGGCCTGGTAGCCTACTATCCTTTCAACGGGGGCTCCCTGGAGAATGACCTGGAGATGTTCACCCGCCGTCATATCAAGTCGAGAGTGCGCGCCGAGGTGCAGCATCCGATGATGACCGTACCTACCTGCGCCCGTCGCGTAAGTTACGGTCCGATGACTGAAAGTTCCAGAATCTACTCTTCGGATGAAACTCCGCTTATCGGACTTTCATTCGCGCAGTCCGGCACAGGGGAGGACACTTCGGAGGGGGACAACACCGGAGCGGCCGTCGCCCCGGTAAACATCGGTGTCTACGCCTATGAGGCCGCCCAGTGGCAGAATGAGGAGGACAATCTTGACCTGGATTACTTCGACTGGCATTCCGTGGGCTATCTGATCCGCCCGTTCGACGCCCTTCCCGTCGGAGAGAACGGCTCTCCCCGGACTTATGATATCGACTTCTATCCGGTTGAAGAGGAGTTCAATCCCGGAAAGACATATCGTGTCTACGCCCTGAACCCCAATGCTGATAATCCCGAATGGGAATGTGCGGGCAATCCTGTCTACGATGCCCGGACCGGCGCGCTCAGACTGTCGGCCGCTTCGCTGGAAGAACTGGCCGACAAGAAACTGCTCATTGTCTCGCTCAAGCCCTCTATCGAACTTGTGATCCCTGATCTTGCCGATGACGGCGTTCTCAATATCTACGACGAGACGAAAGCCACATATAAGATTTCGGCCAATATCCTCGAAGGGCTCCCCGAGCCTTCGGGCATCTACCAGATTGAATCCGACGGAATTCTGCTCCCCAGCGGACTGTATTTCGCCAACGGCCACGCCGACGGAGAGATGCGTCTGGACCTTGGAAAACTGGGAGCGTTCAACTCCTCGGTCATCACAACGCTTCGCAGTACCGACAACCCTGTCAAAGTCGACAGCCTGGGCCATACGCGGGCTTCGATGATTCCGATGACCATCAACGTCAGGAACCGAATAATGCCCCGCGGCCTGGGGAACGCTGTCAAGATGCTCCACGGATGTATGGATGTCGGCAACACGGCCAACTATCAGTCACTGCGAGGATCGAATACTGTCTCCATGATGGGATGGGTGCGTGTAGACTCCGCCAAGATTCTTACCGGGAACCATCAGCTGCTGTCGTTCCGCGATGCCGCCGGAGTGACGACGCTTCAGCTGGTCAACGGAAAACTGAGCTTCATCTGGAGCGGGTCGCTGACCTGGAACACCAACTACGCCGTTACTGAGGAGGATCTCGGTAAATGGTTCCATATCGCGGCGGTGGTGGCTCCCGACGGGGTCGATCTGTATTTCAACGGTATGAAGACCCATTATTCGAGAGCCATCGGCGGAATGAACAAAGGAGTCGGAAAGCTGTTGCTCGGAAGGAGTTACTCCGATGACACCTGGACGGCTTATAACATATTCTGCGGAGCTTTCGATCAGGTCGGAGTCTGGAACCGTTCCCTTTCCCAGGAGGAAGTCATCAAGTATATGTATGAGGCGGTAAGGCTCGATGACCCGAAACTGCTATCCTATCTGAATATGGACTATTTCGATGAAAACGGGGTGATGAGAGACTGTTATCATCTGGGAGAAGTCAAGCCCATCGAGAACAATTATTATCCCGGTGAGTCAGTGACTTTCAACGAACCGTCCATCATACCGTTCGATGCCAAGGCATATTCAGACGTGTCCGCCGTGGATGCCGCGATCTCGCTTACCTTCCCCGAAGGGAAAGCCCGCAACGCTACGGTCACTACTTTCCGCGGCGCTCCCTCATGCTATATCAACCATGATTTCCAGGAGTATTCCGCCCTGAACAAGGAGTTCTATGCCATTACCTATCATACTCCTCTTACGGCAGCTCCCGCCGAAGGGGAGACGGTGACCCTCACTTACCGCCACCGCACGATAATGGGTGACGAGAATCTGGCCGTGGCCATGCGCCGCACGGGTACTCAGGAACACCTGGCAGGCTTCTTCCCGGCTACATCCGTAAGCGAGGGAACGGCAGTCTTCGAGGTTCCGGCCCGGTTCCTCTCGGAAGCATCCGAAGTCATGTTCTTCACCGCTCCCTCCTCCGAACCCGGTGAGGAACGGCCGGCATATATCCAGCTCTCTTTCGCCGGAGGAATCTCCGACGGTTCGGAACTGATGCTTCAGGAGGGAGAGAACACAATCGGAATCAATGCCGATGTCATCGGCGGAAATATCGGTAACGATGTCCGGGTCGTAGTCAACGAACAGTACGCCAAGGCGGATATAGAGAAAATAAACATGACCGCCACGGAGTGTCACTTCAATATCGTCATCGACCGCGACAAGATCGACAAAAACGGGCTGAATCCCCTGACGATAAATCTCCAGGGAGCGAAATCCAACGAACTGAAGCTGAACTTCTATCTGGAGCCTTTCGTAAGGCTCTCCCTCAAGAACGGCGAGGAATCCGAGATAATCACTCCCGGAACCACCATCCCGGAGGATGCGGATGAAGATTCCCCCTCTTCGGCGTCCCGCATGAATGTCTTCAGGGCGACCTCCCCCATCAGCACCCTTGAGGTGGAGGCTGAACTTGTGGAAGGCTATCTGACCGAGGATGTGAAGCTCGAAGTCCTGACCAGCCTGGACAACGCCATGAATATGGCCCAGGGAAATCTGCTCAGAAACGAGTCTGTCACAATCTCCAACCTTGAGCATTACGCCTCGGAGGGAGAAGGAACCATTGTCGAGGGGTGGAACCTTATCGGCAATCCCTATCTGTCGAACATCAACCTGACCAAGAGCCAGAACGTGGAGTTCAATCCCGACCGTGTGACCAAGTTCCTCTATCAGTGTGACCCCGTCACCGGCAACTATTCAGTCTTCGACATGACGGATTATGACTCCGAACAGCAGATTCATCCGTTCCAGTCCTATTTCGTCCAGACCATGGCCGAAAACGCCCGCCTTACCGTCACCCCCGTGGCTCGCGAGGAGGCGCCGTCAAAGCGTACGATGGCTTACACGGCTTTCGAGAAGAGGGAAGTGACGCTTGACCTCTACCGCGACGGTGTGAAATATGACCGCGTGGTGGTGACCCTGGATGACGACGCCGCTGCGGACTTCGTCACCAATGAAGACGCTCCCAAACTTTGGAATCTCGAAGGCACCTCTCCGGAAATCTACGCCATGACGGCCGACGGAAAGGAGTCTGCTGTCAGTGTCGGCAGTTCGCAGGATGTCACTCTCGGTCTGAAAGCACCCGAAGGAGGTGCGCTCTCGCTGCGCGTGGCTTCCGTCAAGGGTCTCGACCAGGGTTATGTGGTGAAGATCCATGACAATGTCGCCAACAAAGATTGGAATCTCCTGGACGGAGCTGACACTTATAATTTCACCGTCTCCGACGCCGGAAAGAATGACAAACGGTTCACCCTTACGATGCACCGCGTCGTTTCCGGCACCGAGACTGTCAGCCGCCACGGCTATCAGATCTACACCGACAATCTCTCCTGTACGGTAACAGGTCTCGGAGGTGACGCTATCGTAAGCATCTATACTCCTTCGGGTATGAACATTATCCGGACGCAGACCGCGGAACCTGAATTCCATGTCTCCCTCGAGGCAGGAGTCTACGTGGTGGTAATCCGGGAGAACGGAAAGGATTATTCCGCTAAAATCTTAGTAAAATGAAGACTCACTCATCTGTATACAGAATCATCCTCCCCCTGCTGGCGCTGCTGATGACGCCGGCGGGGGCCGGAGCCCAGTCAATCGAGGTACTGGGACTCGCCCACGGAACCACTTCGGCCAACATGAAGGCCGAGGTGGATCTCCAGGGAAAGACAATTCAGAGCGTCACAGGGCGCACGTTCAAGATGTCCGACGGTTCGTCGACAACCTGCGGGGACTATAAGCTGTTCGGAGGCAAATACGTCATCGCCAATTTCGACTATCATCCCGGCAACGATTATTTCTACCGCATGGAAATCACGTTCACTGACGGGACAACTCTGAACACCGACTGCTATAACGAATCCTTCACCGAGGGAGCGGTATGGCTCAGCGATCTCCCCATCACCAGCAATACCACCGGACCGGAACCGGTAGGTATCGATATGTGTGCCAACGGAGAACCCCTCCAGATTCATCCCACGACCTTTTTCTACAAGGGAATTTCCGCCCATTCCACCGGACTGGTACACTATGATCTGACAAACCAGCCCCGGAATTTCACTTATGTGAAATTCACTATGGGTATGCAGGCGTTCAGAGCCGACGGATCAAATTCGACGGGATTTACCCGCATCATATTCATGATGAACGGAGCCGAGACCGGTTCAAGAGGCAATATGCCCGCATATTCCAAGCCCGGGCGAGGCTCGATATATCATTTTGACCAGACACAGACAGCGGCCGGAGGGATCAGAAGCGTTTCATTGAAGCTGACCGACCCGGACGGAAATACTACGGACGATTACGCCAACCTCGCAGCCTGCCGTCTCTATTACAGGATTCCCGCTTCCGAAAAGCAGGAGCAGACAGTCACCTTCGAGACCCCCGGAGGGACTATCTTCAGGGATTCTCCGAGCGTTGACCTGAGCGCGTATGCCTCGGGAGGTACACAGGTATTCTTCACCCTGGTGCAGGGAGGCGATATCGCCGACATTGTGGACGGCCATATCCTTGTCCCCAGGGAGGGGACATCCGGAGAAATCGTTGTGGAGGCTCTGACCCTGGGTAATGCCGAATATGCTCCCGCGTCTTCAACCCAGACTTTCAGTTTCAATTTCGGCCCGACGGTAAAATACCTTTATACCCACAAACACGGGGAGGACAATGCCTGCCAGTCGGTCTACCTCTATATCGACCCGCAGACGAAAACCCTTGAGAAGCTGAATCTGGAGATATACGACAATGCGCGCTCGTTCGGATTGATCAAGGAAGTCGATGTCCTTTCAAAACTCACGTCGCTGGCCATGCCGCTGGAGAATGTATATGCCGTTCCGGTGACAGCTGCGGCGGACGCCGACATCGTCTATCGTCTGAGCTATAAGTTCGACGGAGAGGATGAGGTTATCGGAGAACTGGGAGAAGGTGATGACTCGTTCGTATATATGTCCGATAAGACGGCGACGTTACGTCCCGGTTACGGTACGGTCAGCATTGATAAGGGCTACGGCACGACAGGCGTCCTGAAAAACAGCAGACACACCTACGGAAAAGGCTATGGAGCCCATGCCGCCGGGTTTGTGGAGACTACTTTCGATTTATCCCCTTATGACCGTTTTGTCGTGGATGTCGGAGGACAGGTTATCACCAATCCGACCCGCGGCAGACTTTCGTTTGACCTGTACAACGGCCTGACCACTCCTTATCTGTCGACGGGAAATGTCGGCTGGGCCGAGACTTTCGAATGGGATTTCCCGCTTTCGGCTACCGGCGCCGGTAAAACGGTGAAGCTTGCTTTCGGTGCCGGAGGGGACGGAAACACCAACGACGTGGTCTGCATCGGCGCTCCCCGTTTCTATTATATCCGGCCTAAAGTCAACGAACAGACAGTGGAATGGAAGACGGAAGAACGCATCAATGACTACAAGCCGTTTGTGATGCCCCTTACGGCGACATCCTCATCGGGACGTCCGGTGCTTTACCGGCTTGTCTCCGGTTCCGAGTACGCCCGTATCAAGGATAACAATGCTCTCGAATTCTATAATATTCCCCAGGAGGGGGATGTCGTGGTGGAGGCTTTCCAGCCTGGCGACAAGGAATATGCCCATTCCAATGTCTGCACCTGTGTGTTCCATATACGCAAGGCGTTCATCGTCGAGAAAAACGCCCGGGTGGAACTGGAAGGGGGGCATGATATAGATGAGCTGATCATCTATGCCGATGCCTCTTCGGCAGGTCAGGCAGTGGTGAAGGACGGTATCGTAAACGTCCGGAAACTGGTTCTCAAATACACTTTTATCCCCGGAGAGTGGAACTTCATCGCCTTCCCCTCCGACCTGGATCTGACCGCCGTCAGCGATCTCAACGAAAAAGGCTATTATTTCAGCCCGAAGGAGGGTGTCGCCGGCACTTTCCTGTTGCGCGAGTATGACACTCGCCGGCGCGCCGAATATCCCGATGCTTCTCCCTGGGTTGATCTTGCCTCAAGCAAGGTAAAGGGTATGAAAGGATATATCATGAGACTGGAGGACGATACCGACGATCCCGTGGAGATTACTTTCACCATGAACAATATGGCGCTGGATTTCGACAGCTCCATCCGCCCGCTTTACCTGACACTGGATATGACCGAGTGTATGCCTGAGTCGCGCCATACGGTTTATGTCCGCCCGGCCAATGTCAAGGGTAACGCCCTGCGCGTCGATGTCCGTTTCTCCCCCTCGGACCTTTCGGAACTTCCCGTCAACCATGCCCGTGCCCTGGAGGAGATGCGCGTCACCCGTACCCCCGTGCGCGGCGCCATCCGCCTTACTCTCCCCGATCAGACTCCCGCCAGGGTAGCCATCTTCGACCGGGAGGGAAAACACCTGCTGAAGGCTGTCCGCTATGTGTCCCCGATGAAAATCAATATCTCGGACCTGGAGCCGGGAACCTACCGTATGGTGGTCATCTACGGTCCGGCAAGCACCGAACGCCTGGTTGAGCTGTAACGACCGGTTATACCGGAAGTAAAACGAACAGAGGTGAGTCGCCTGGAAGTATGGCGGCTCACCTCTGTGGTTTATCAGTGGAATTCAGTCAGGAGGATCAGCGGACGGAGAGAGGGTATGTGGTCTCGCCGACGGTCACGAAGTAGACACCCGGAGCTACGGGGACGGAGAGGGGAGAGCCTTCCGAGCGAAGGGTCGCGGCGCAGGTGCCGTCGGGACGGTAGATGCGGACAGACGTTCCGGCGGGAGCGCCGCTGACGGTGATTGTGCCGCGGGTGGCGCTTACAGACAGGGCTGTTCCGGAGATTTCACCGATGCCCGAGGAGATGATGCTGAAATCGATGGTAGCCATTTCTGTATCGCCGGAGGCATAATGGGCTGTGACGCCGGCTGTATGGTTCCCTTCGGCAAGATTCTCCAGCAGGTACTGGGTTTCGGAAGTGGTGGTCAGCTTCTGGCCGTCGAGATAAACGTCATAGCTTACGGCTTTGCCGGCGGCCCGCATGGGGGCGTCAGTGGAGGTGCCGGGGATCTGGTCGGGAGCGCCGATGAATATGTCGTCGATGGCCACGTAGTAGTTGTTGCCGTCCGAAATACAGTTGATGGTCACGTAACGGGCTTCCTTGGGTATGCTGACGGTGATTCTTTCCCAGTCATCGAAGTCGACAGTGATGGGGTCGCCGACCCATATGAAGTCATCCTCTCCGGTGCCTGCGGTGGAATAGCCGACACGCAGTACCTCCTCGTAGCGCCACCAGTATCCGCGGGTCCAGAAGCTGATTACGAAATCCTCTTTCATTTCCAGACGGGGCGAGATGATGAAATCATTGTTGGGTTCCTTGAAGACGGAGACGCACGTTACCAGGACTTTCTCTCCGCTGTGGGTGTCCATGAAATCCCTGTCAACCATCGAGGGCTGCGATTTGTAGGGGTTCATGACGGCAAAGGCCATCGGTTCCCCTTTATGGGGGAAGTCATAGTCGGGAGAGAAGTAGGTTTCGGTTCCGGGAACGTCGATGTAGCTCCAGCCCAGGTCGCCGGGGGAGTTGACGGCGAAGTCCTCGTGTCCCTCGAAGTCCTCGAACAGTCCCTGGAGGACATTCCATTTCAGCAGACGCGAAGCCTGATCTTCGGTTTCCTCGATCATCAGGTTCTGGGGTACGCTTGTCGATTCGGTCAGGGTGAAAGTGCCGGCGAAGTCTTCGTCGCCGGAGATTTCAATTTCCTCCTGCAGGGTGGCGAAGCCTTTCTTGGCGCAAGTCATCGTATAGGTCCCTTCCTTTACATGAGAGAGACGCACTATGCCCTCCTCATCGGCGGTGCCGGAATAACTGTCGGTGGTGCCGTTGCCGGTTAACAGAACACTGGCCGAGGAGGCGTCCTCGCCTGGTGCGTTTGTCAGGAATGTAAGGACGGCATCGCTGTGGAGCAGGTGGGGTACTTCATCCGAGAAGGTGGCGTAGGAGCTGACCCCTCCGGTATAAATGGCCTTTACGGCAAAGCGGAAATTGCCTTTGGGGGCGGATTCCCATGTGTTGTCGGTGAAGGCTGTTGCGGAGAGGGGTTCACTGTTGAGTTTGACCCAGGAGGAGAGGTCGGCTTCCTGCCCGGCGCCGAGGCGCCAGATGTCATACGCTACTTCGGGCGCGTCGGCGGCGCTGAGAGCGGCCTGCTGACGGGGAGCGCCCATGGGGAGGCCGCTGGCGCGGAGAGTGAGGTTACCGCGGAAGAGAGGGGAACCGTCGCTGGCGTAGCGGCTGGTGAAAGGCTCGGTGCGGTAATCTTTGGTCATGACCATCTTGTCATACATCACGGGATAATCGGGATTGTCGCCGCCGGAGTCCATGCAGAGACGGGCGTCGCCGCGCAGGGCAATCAGGGCGCCGCGGGGTGCGACCACGGGATATTTCAGCACACGTTCATGCCAGTTGTAGTTCTCGCTCTCCAGGCCATTGTCTTCGTAAAGAATTGTCGTGGTGGGCTGCCCCTGCTCGTCAAGATCGAAGATTACGATGTCGACCGGTGTGCCCGGTTTGGGGGAGTTCCATACGTTCCACGATACGGAGTTGAAGACCGCCGGAGTGTCGTAGATGACCCCAACCATCGTGTATTCATTTACGGCCGACATTTCCATATTGAAGACATAGTTGTCGGTGCCGTCATCGTAGCGGAATTCCACGGGAGCGTCCTCAGGAGCCTGCCAGCTGATGGCGGCGGTCTTGCGGTCCGCTTCCGCCGTCACCTTTCCGGGGGCTATGAGCTTCTCGTTCAGGGTGAAGACGCCCATATCGGTATCTCCGTCGAATGAGGGAAGGCTGCGGGTTACGGTCTCATAGTTGAGGGCGTGGGCATCCACGGTGTAGTCGCCCTTGCGGTAGACATCCGGTGCCGAGAAATAGCCGTCGCGGTCGGTTACGGCCACATAGCTGGAATAGCCGTGGATGTGGACCGAAGCGTTTTCGAGTCCATGACCCTGTCCGTTGATGACGCGCCCTGAGATTCTGGCTGTGGGGAGGGCCGTCAGAGCGAATACCGGCTGTTTGTGTTCCAGCGCGGCAAAGGTATATTCGCTGCTGAAAGTCTCGAAACCGAATTTCGAGATGGAAAGGGGATAGGTGCCGGGCTCGATTTCGATGATTTCAAAATCGCCGTTCTCGTCGGAAGTATAGACGGAGCTGTCGCCGGAGGATCCGAAAGTAATCTGCGCGCCGGCAATGGGGTCGGTGCCGTCGGTTACCTTACCCGTAAGCCTTGCCGCATGATTCTCCTCGACGGTCACGTTGCCGACATAGAGAGAGGAGAGTGCGGGCTGCCAGTGGGCGTGGAAACCGATATGATATATGCCGTCTTCGGTGATTTCGGGGAGGTAGGCGTAATTTTTGTTGAGCATCAGCAGGTCGGTGGTGACTTCCCGGATGGTATGTTGCCCTTCGGAGGTGGCCTCCCGGCCGAAAGTGACGTTGTAGGTGGCGGGATAGTTCTCATTCATGCATCCGGCGTCGTAGACAATCTTGTAGGATTTGCCGGCTTCGAGCTTCAGGGGAGGAGATATGAGCCAGTCGTCCACGGTGCGGGAATAGTTGCCGCGCATCAGCATGGTGCGCTTGTTGTCCATCGTCTTGCTGCGCTCCCATGAGGCACCGTCGCCGTTGCCGTCGAGGATTGTCCAGAGAAGCATCTTGTCGGCGTCCTCGAAATCGTATGAGTAGGGAATCTCCATTCCGGTACCAAGCACGGCGGGGGAGGAGTGTGCCGGGGAGCCGGAGCCTTTGGAGTTGGAGGCGGTGACGGAGTAGGTGTAGACGTCGGTGATTTCCACATTGTCGGTGCAGGAGGTGGCTTTCAGACCGGTCTGCACGGAGTGGTCTCCGGGCTGGCGTCTTACTTCGTATGTTACGGCCTCGGTGTCAATCCATCCGCCGTTGGCTCCGGTGGTAACTGCGTCCCAGGTGATTACGGCCTGTGCGCCCGTGGTTTCCACCGTTACGGAAGCGGGAGCCGCCGGGATATCCTCTCCGACGAAAGCACGGATGCTGCGGGGAAGGCCGTTGCCGGCGTCGTTGGTGGCGTAGACTTTGAACCGGTGGAGTCCCGCGGAGGCTTCGGCGTCCAGTGATATGGAGGCGCCGGGGGACATCGAAGCGGCCGGCCAGCTTTTCAGAACGGTGCCGTCCTGTTCGAGGACTATCGCGGAAAGAGCTGTGAGAGCTGTTCCTGAGGCCGTTTTGTCCGGGAGTGTCATTGTCAGGGTAATGTTGCCGTCGTGCTGCGGGTTGGCTACCGTCAGGCAGCTTACAGCGGCGGGAGCGCCGTCCTCAACCAGCTTGAAGGGGATATAGAGGCCGGTCATCTCCCCGTCTTTTCCCATATCGGAGATATATGTGGCCCCGCCGGTCTGGGGATTGACGGAGTAGAAAGCTCCGGTGTAATAGTTTGTGGCGGCCCAGTAGAGGGTACCGGAAGCGTGGTCGAATTCCATGCTCTGCATATATTCGATACTGCATCCTGTGTCGCCGATGCGGCTGAAGCTTCCTGCAATACGGTCGAATGTGTACAGCCATCCGTCGGCGGCCAGTGCATATATGTCGCCGTCGTAACTGCAGGCCAATGTGGCCAGCCACAGGCGGTCTACATTTGCGTAGGTACGTATCGGCTTGCCGTCGGCGGGGTTGACAGCGCAGAGAGCCGTCGACATGGCGCCGTAATGGTATATGGCAAGCAGTTCGTCGGTGGAATAATCGTAGGTCATGTCGACATACAGGGGGGAATCCTCGGTGCAGTCGGCAAGTCGGGTGAGTTCACCGGTGGCGGTATCCAGGGTGTTCCACGCCAGCGGCGAGGGGCCCGGGGTATAGGTCTGGGCATAGTATGTGCCGTTGGCCATTGCGCCGGCGCTTACCGCATCGGTCTGGCGGATTTCGACCGGCGCCGTGGCGTCAGTCACCGGGAATGAGTACCATCCGACAGGACGCTCGTTGTCGTTTATAAGAAATCCCATTGCGATGGCCGTGTCCTGGCCCGGAGATGCAGGCGGCTGCGCCTGGGGGGAATTGACGGCAAGAAGGGTCACACCCAGCGTTGCCGCGGCGAAAAACATGGTTGCTTTTTTCATGCGTGAGACAGTGATTGAAAATTGCTTGTGATGCCCGTCTGCGGGCTATACACAAAGTTAGGTCATACAGTGCTGTATGTCAAGAAGATATTTTTACGTGTAAGACAAATTGCCCCCGGTGTAAAAGAAAACGGGGTTCAGATAGAGCTTGCCGTGTCGCGGTACATGGAGGGTGTCATGCCGACAGTCTCCTGAAATGTCTTGTAGAAAGTGGTCATCGATTTGAAGCCCAGGTCTGCTGCCAGGGCCTTGAGGGGGTAGGAGGAATTGGCGGGGTCGGAAAGGATTTTCACTGCTTCCTTGATGCGGTAGGAATTTATGAACTGGTAATATCCTTTCCCGGAATGCTGCGTTATTATCTGGGTAAGGTAGGTGCGGTTGGTGCCGAGAAGTTCGGCAAGGCGATCGCGGGTGAGGTTGCTGTCGCGGTAGATTTTCTCCTGTTCCATAAGCTGGGAAAGCCGGGCGAAGAGGTCTTCGGAGTGGAGAATTGAGCGTTCGGCGGCGTCGTTGCTCTCGGCACAGGAGGGTGTGAGCGACGCCACACGGGCCATCAGCGCCTCCTCGCGGGCGAGGGACTCGCGGTTGCTGATGACGATTTTCCGGTAGAGCCGTTTCTGGCGCCAGTAGTAACGCCCGAGTATCAGCAGGATTAAGGTGACGGAGGCCAGAACCGTGAGTAATATGGTCGTCTTTCGCTTTTCGTCCCGGAGAAGGAGGCGGTGTATGTCCGCTTCATGTTCCCGTTTGTCTATGTCATAGCGCACTCTCAGTTCGTTTATCTGCTGTTCCTGGCGTTCGGCGTAGGAGGAATCGCATGATTGCTTGTAAGCTTTGTAGGCTTCCAGGGCTCGCCGGTAATCTCCTCTCCGCTCGAGGTTCAGGGCTTTCTGTTCCAGAAAAGCGGCTACTGAGGAAATTATCTGGAGGCTGTCGGAAATCTCCATCCCCCGCTGGATCATCCGGTCTGACTCGGCGGTGCGCCCCAGGTCGGCAAGGATGTGGGCATAGTTACGGTATATTTCAGGAAGGGTGGCCCCCTGGGCTCCGGAAGCATGGGTCACCGCCTTGCGTATATATTCGAGGGCTTCGGCGTTATGTCCCGTCGAGGCGTATATCGACGCATAGAGGTTATATACGGCCGCCCGTTCGGCATAGTTTTCCCGCTGGCTGATTCTGTCGGCCTCTCGGATATACCTGAGGGCGGCGGCGTGGTCTCCGGCGATATTGTACAGATTCGCGCAATGGTATGCCCCGGTGAAACTGACGTGGGCGTTGGAATTGGCTGTCCCCCAGTTGTAACAGTTTCGGGCGTATTTCAGTCCGGTGGTGTCGCGGCGGATGCTGGCTATTTCCGCCAGGTTGCATTCTATCAGCGCCTGCCGCAGCGGGTCTCCGATTTTTACAGCATATTCCAGGCTTCGGTAGAAATGCTGTTGCGCCCGGGTATAATTGACATGGACGTTTGCCTCATAGATGCCGAACCCGTTGATAATTGACAGACGAAGGGTATCGTCGTCGGCTTTTTCCGCCAGTTCCAGGGCCTTGTCAAGCTGGGATTTCCCTATGGCCGAGTTGCCCAGGATAACGTTGGAAATGCCCTGATAGTACAGCGCGTAGGCAAGATAATATGAATCGTTTGCCCGGTCGGCTTCTTTCTGGAGGCGTTTTCCTGCCAGGAGGGCGGCGCGGTGGTCGGAACTGCTGGTTGCCAGGGCGCAGGAATCTTTCAGTCTCCGGCAGTCAGAATCAGCCGTTGCCCCGAATACGGCCGGGGATAATGCCAGGCATATCAGGAGACACACGGCGCGGACCGCATGGACAGCAGGAAGGATATTTCTGAGAGGCCGGAACATATTTCAGACTTCAAATTTAGGAAAAAGTCCCGGAATATTTACTATAAACAACTGACTGCGGATGTGAAAATAATTTAACGGAGGAGATTTAAACTTTTTTTAGTAAAGTGATGTTAAGAAAATATCTAACACCTAAAAAACTGACAATGAAAAACTTTGCTTCCACCCTGCTGCGCGGCGTCGCACTGTCGATGTTGCTGGCCGTTTCCTCTCCGGTGATTTTCGCCCAGGAGACCGCTCCAAAGAAAATCAAGGACCACCGCACGGCTCCCGAACTGTTCTTTCTTCAGGAAGGGGATGTTCCCAACAGTTTTCTTCTTCTTCCCCCTCCTCCCGACGGGGCGTCCATTACATTTCTGAACGATCAGGCCCGTTACAGCTGGGGCAAGACAATGCGCAATACCGAACGCGGCGCCCAGGCTTTCCGCGACGCGCGGGTCGAAGGGAACGGTGTCCCGATGGCTTTCTCGGAGGCTTTCGGAGTGACGATTGACGAGAAGACCGCTCCCCAGATTCTCAAGCTGATAGTAGGGATGCGCGAGGATGCCGGCGATCTCGGCACCCGTGAGGCGAAGAACTATTATAACCGTCAGCGCCCCTTCTCTTTCTACGATGAGGACACCTGCAATCCCGAACAGCAGGAGGAACTTTCAACCAACGGTTCCTATCCTTCGGGCCATACTTCCATCGGATGGGCCACGGCGCTTGTACTGGCCGAAATCAATCCCGAACGCCAGAACGAGATTCTCAAGCGCGGTTATGAGATGGGCGAGAGCCGTGTCATCTGCGGCTATCATTTCCAGAGCGACGTTGACGCAGGCCGTATCACCGGTGCCGTAACCGTGGCCCGTCTCCATGCCGATCCCGCTTTCCAGGCCCAGCTTGCCAAAGCCAAAGAAGAATTCAAAAATCTCAAGAAGGCCGGCAAGGTTGCCAAAGGCACTCCTGTCCCCACTCCGACTACCTCCGACTGATTTGTATTCCTTACTCCTCTCATAATCAAAACACTTCCTTACGTTCCATCTTTTATTTACGACCGCTATGAAAAGATATCTTACATTCATGGCCACGGCCCTTATGCTCGCTTCCTCAGTGGCCGCCGAGGACTCTTCCGAACCTAAATTCACCATCAAGCCTACGGGACGCATCCTTATGGACGGCGCTGTCTATATGGGCGGAAACAGCGATATTACCGATGAGTCCGGCGACAAGAAATTCGTCGACGGAGTAGCCATCCCCGATGTACGCCTCGGCGTAAAAGCCGGTTACGGAAAATGGAAGGCTAAAATCGACATCGGTTTCGGCTACGGCAAGGTAAGCCTGAAAGACATTTTCCTGGAGTATGATTTCAATGAATCGAACCTGGTGAAACTGGGTTATTTCGTACCGCAGTTCGGCCTGAATTCCGAGACATCCTCCTCCATGAAGCCTTCTTATGAGGAACCGACTTCCAATGAGTTCTTCTATGCCAATCCCCGTCTGCTGGCGGCTTCCTACGTTTTCGACAAAGGACAGTATTTCGCGGCGGTGACAGCCTTTGCGGAAGCCAACGCCATGAAGCAGAACGCCACCGAGATGGGCAAACAGGGGTGGGGCGCCCAGACGCGACTGGTTTGGCGTCCGCGCCATGCCGACGGGGATGCCCTCCAGATCGGCTGTTCGTTCAACTACTCCACGCCGACCGAGAACGATCATTCGGCTTTCTCCTATACCTCGAATTTCCCCAGCCGCGTGTCTAAGGTCAACCTGCTGACAGCCAATATCGATCATGCCCGCGGACTGTTCAAGATGACTCCCGAGATTCTTTTCATGAAAGGGAACATCGCCCTGGAAGCCCAGTATTACTATATGAACGTGGCCCGCAAGGACGGTCTCCGCAACTATCGCGCCCAGGGTGCCTACGGCCTCTTCCGCGCCCTGCTCATGGGAGGCAACTACGGCTATAACCACGCCGACTGCGGCATGGCCACTCCCGCTCCCCGCTCCCTCGAGGTTGTGCTTGGCTACAATTACACCAACGCCTCCGACTCCCGCGCCGGCATTTACGGCGGTATCAGCAACGACGCCAGCTGTACTTTCAACTACTACATCAACAAGTACATGATTGCCCGTCTTCGTTACTCCTACACCAACGTCCGTGACCGCTACGTCGACGGCCTCCTTCCCAAGCGCCACGTCAACACCCTGGAAGCCCGCCTCCAGATTATCTTCTGAGCCTTCCAGCTTTCCGTCGGCCTCCCCGGTCCCTCTCCCCGAAGACCCTCCCGGGCGTTCCCCTCGCTGTCTGTCCTGGGCTTCACCCTGGCTGCCTGTCCTGTGGTTCGCCCGTAGGCGAACTCTCCTCCGCCGGCCTCCCTTCTCCGTCGGCTTTCTCCTTTCTTCCTCCGGTCCGGAGCCATGCCCCTGGGAATCCCCTTCCCGGAGCGTGGCTTCCGCCATATCCGGCTGATTACGTTTTTTTGGGGTTGGGAATTACGGAAAAATTCGTAACTTTGTGGGTTAAACGTCAGAAAATAGACAATGGACGAAGCAAAAGATATAAACAAGCCTGTCGAAGAAGCCCCGAAGCCTCAGAAACCTACCGTGCTGGATGCCGAGGATATTTCGAAGATGGTTCCTTTTTTCGGGAAGCATCCGCGACTGCTCAACTGGCTGATGCATTGGCTCAGGATGGACAAGGTCAATGAACTCCACGCCCATAACTGCAAGACTCCCGGTCCCGGGTTCGTGCGCGGGCTGCTCAAAGATCTTGACATCACGGTGGTGGCCGAGAACGGCGAGGTCCTCCGGAATCTTCCGGAAGGCGCCTTTGTGACGGTCAGCAACCATCATTTCGGCGCCCTCGACGGTATCATCCTTATAGACCTGATTGCCCGTCAGCGGCCGAAATATAAGGTGATGGTCAATATGTTCCTGAACTATATATGGGCAATGCGCCCCAACTTCATAGCCGTGGACGCCATGGCCACCGACGACCCAAAGAAAAAAGCTGTCTCGATGGCCGGCATCAAGGAGGCCATAAAGCTCGTGCGCAGCGGCGAGCCCGTCGGGTTCTTCCCGGCCGGCGCCGTCGGAAAGGTCAACTGGCGCGGAAGACTTCAGGACCGTCAGTGGCAGGATTCCATCATCCGCCTTATAGAGCAGCTGAAAGTGCCCGTAGTGCCGATTTTCTTCCACGGTTCCCAGTCCTGGTGGTTCAATTTCCTGGGTGTGGTCTGCTGGCAGGCACGCACTTTCCGCCATCCCGCCGAGGTGTTTCGCAAGGAACACAAGACTTTTACCGTCACTGTCGGCGATCCGATTTCCGTGGAGGAACTCAAGGCCCACATGAGTTCCGTCAAGGAAGTCGGCGACTTCCTGCGGGAACGGACCTACGGCCTGCGCGACGACAAGGCCATGCGCTCGCGTCCGCGCCTGATTATCCCTCCATCCGGTCCCGAGCGTATCGAGCCTGGCCGGTAATACTCTTTCCTTTAACTGATTATGGACGAATCGCGAATACAGCAAGCCAAAGCCCGGATGGGCATCATAGGAAATTCCCCCGACCTGTTCAAGGCCATCGGACGGGCTATGCGCGTGGCGCCCATCGACCTGTCGGTGCTGGTTACCGGCGAAAGCGGTTCCGGCAAGGAATTCTTCCCCCAGATTATCCACGCCTATTCGCCTCGCAAGCACGCCAAATATATCGCCGTAAACTGCGGTGCAATCCCTGAAGGAACGATTGACTCCGAACTGTTCGGCCATGAGAAAGGGGCTTTCACCGGAGCCGTGGCCTCCCGCAAGGGTTATTTCGAGGAAGCCAACGGCGGAACCATATTTCTCGATGAGGTGGCGGAACTGCCGCTGACCACCCAGGCGCGTCTGCTGCGTGTCCTTGAGAGCGGGGAATTCCTGAAAGTAGGTTCTTCGGAGGTCCAGAAAACCAATATCCGCGTGGTGGCGGCCACTAACGTGGATATGGCCGATGCCATAGCCAGGGGCAAATTCCGCGAAGATCTGTTCTACCGCCTGGCGACCGTGCAGATAACCGTCCCCCCTCTGCGCGACCGGGGGGAGGATATCCTGCTGCTCACCCGCAAGTTCACCGCCGACTTTGCGGACAAAAACCGGACGCCGATGGTGACTTTCACCGAAGATGCCCGCGAAGCGTTCCTGCGTTACCGCTGGCCCGGCAACGTAAGGCAGCTGAAAAATGTCACCGAGCAGATTGCCCTCTTCGAGGCGGGAAATTCGGTGACGGCCAGGATGCTGGCCGACTATCTTCCCGAAGCGGGGGCTCCCTCCGTGCCGGTGGCTTTCGGGGGGAGGAACCTTCCGGTGTCGACAGCTCCTTCCCCTTCCGACAAAACATACGAGAGGGAGCGGGAGATGCTGTTCTCCCTTATCTTCAAGATGCGCAATGAAATCGAGCAGTTGCGCCGCGATGTCGACGAACTGAAAGGAGAGGTTCCCGAGGGAGCGGCTGTCGGCGCCGTGGCCGGACCGCTGGTGAAATATACCCCGACGGCTTCCGAAATTCCCGACCTGCCCCATAAGTCGCTTGACCCCGGAATTGTGGACGCAACCGCCGAACCTCTCTCGGAGAAGGAGGCCATCCGCCTTTCCCTGGAGCGCAACCTCGGGCGCAGAAAAGCCGCCGCCCGGGAACTCAATATCTCGGAGCGGACGCTCTACCGTAAAATCAAAGAATATAATCTCGAATAGCCCGTGCGATGAAAAAACTCATTGTCCTCATACTGATGCTTACAGGGCTGGCGGTCAATCAGGGTTGCCGTATCAGCTACAAGTTCAACGGCGCAGCCCTTGACTATAATATCTACAAGACGGTCCATGTCGGGGAATTTCCAATCCGGGCCGCCCTGGTCTACGCTCCCCTGCAGCAGACGTTTGAAAACGAACTTCTGGATTACATCACCCGCAACACGCGCCTGCGCACCGTCGACGGCGCTTCCGACCTGGAAATCGAGGGGGAAATCACGGGCTATTCCCTGACCCCCCAGGCCGTCACCGAGGATGCTTACGCCTCGCGCACGCGCCTTACAATCACCGTGCGGGTCAAATATACCGATACAAAAAATGACAAGAACGACATCGACCAGACTTTCTCGGCATATCGCGATTTCGATGCCTCGCAGATGCTGGTGGATGTGCAGGACGAGTTGTGCAGCCAGATTTCCAAAGAACTTGTCGAACTGATTTTCAACGCCACGCTCGGAAACTGGTAACACCTCATGAAATCCAATATCTTATTTTTTTTAACAAGCTCTGAGAAGCAGGCTCTTATGGAAGCATGAACGAAGACCAGGAAAAACTTGACGCACTTTTGAAACGGGCGATGCAGCCCGGAGGAGAACCTCTTTCCTCCGCGGAGCAGCAATGGCTGGAGGAATTTTCCAGCCGATATCCGTTCTTTACCCTCCCGGATGCCCTGAAAGCTCCGCGGGGCGACGAGAACGCCACCCTGCGCGAGATAACGTCCGGAACGCCCGAGTCAGCGGCCCGTATGCGCGGCGTCGTCGGCGCCTCGCGTTTCGACGGTTTCTATCCTCCGGCGGATACTCCGAAGGCGCCCTCTACAAATGATGCCATCGACGATTTCCTGAATACTTACGGTCATCAGTCTCCCGAGGAGGATGAACTCCTTGAACGTCTGATATTCAATCCCGTACCGGATTATGCCCAGCAGCTTGCACGCCAGGAGGAAAGCGAACTTCCCGCGGCCGCAGACTCCGGGGGCGATTCTCCCCAGGAGCGCCTGAACCGCTTTATTCTCAGTCAGCGCGGTAGTGGCGAGACATCGGGTTCCCGTCCCGCTCCCTCTGTGGCTCCGGAGGGGCAGGCAGTGCTTCCTGAAACCAGTCCCTCGGCAGCGACCTCCGCTGAAACGTCCTCAGGCACTGTGGCCCCTGCCGGTACTTCCGGAAGCAACAGACACCGGACCAATGCCCAGCGTCCGTCGCCGACGGTTACTGGTGCTGCGGCGGCTCCCCCGGAGGGTCTGCTGTCGGAATCCCTGGCGAAAATTTATATAAAAACGCGCCGTTATGAACAGGCGTATGAAATTCTTAACGGTTTAAGTTTGCGTTTTCCAGAAAAAAGTGCTTACTTTGCAGACCAATTGCGGTTCCTCCGGAAGCTGATTATCAACCAACAGAGGCTCCGCCTTGAAAACGAAAAGTAATTTCGCAATTATATGTATATTCTTACAATTGTATTAACTGTTTTAGTTTCGATTCTTCTGATTATCGTGGTTCTGGTTCAGAAATCCAAAGGAGGAGGTCTGTCCTCTTCTTTCGCCGGTTCCAACCAGATTATGGGTGTACGCCGTACAAACGACTTCATCGAGAAGGCAACCTGGACCCTGGCCGCCATTATCGGTCTGCTCTCCATCCTTTCGGTTTTCGTTATGCCGAAAGTCGTTACCGGTACCCGTGTGAAACCCACCACCGAAATGCAGGTTATCAAGGGAACTGAAACCACCGCTCCCGCCGCTGCACCTGTTGCCGCTCAGGAGGCTCCCGCTGCTCCTGCTGCCGAGAACGCGCCTGCCGCACCTGCCCAGGAAGCTCCCGCCGGAGAATAATCAACATCAGAATTCCTCCCGGAACAACCATACAGGGAGCGCTCAGAAAGCGCCCCCTTGATTGTTTATACCATATTCTATTCTTCATTCTATTCTTCCTGATACTTTCTGCCGAAGCCTGAACCCATTATGCTGAAGCCTGAATTCCTGAAAATGATTGCGTCCCTCGACGACGGGCGCTTCGCCTCGCTGGCGGAGACTCTGACGGAGACGGCTCCCGAAGTGTCGGTGCGCCTCAATCCCCGTAAGTTTTCCCCCGCAGGGGAAACTCCTTTCCCGGAAGAACCGGTACCCTGGTGCGAAGGCGGTATATATCTGTCTGAACGGCCGAAGTTCACTTTCGACCCTGCGCTCCACCAGGGGGTATATTACGTGCAGGACGCTTCCTCGATGATAATGGGAGCCGTCGCCGCCGAATTGGCCCGGCGCCTTGCGGGGGGACCGCTCCTGTGGCTCGACGCCTGTGCGGCGCCGGGCGGCAAGACCACTGCGGCGCTTGACGCCCTCCCCTCCGGGTCGCTGGTCGTTGCCAATGAATTTGACTACGGCCGGGCCGAAATCCTCGCCGAAAATGTCGCGAAATGGGGTTCTCCTTACACGGTCGTCACCCGCGGGGATACAGCCCGCTGCCGCGCCGTCGGAGAGGTCTTTGACGTCGTGGCCGTCGATGCCCCCTGCTCCGGCGAGGGGATGATGCGCAAGGACGCCACGGCGTGTCAGCAATGGTCTGCGGCGCTTGTGGAGGAGTGCGTCGCCCGTCAGAAGGAGATTCTTTCCAACGTATGGGACGCTCTCAGACCGGGAGGATATCTTGTCTATTCCACCTGCACGTTCAATACCCGGGAGAATGAGGAGATGGTGGAATGGCTCTGTGGGGAATACGGGGCCGAACCTGTGGACATGGAATTTCCTTTCGGCATCGACGGCGCCGTGGGAAGCGATCTTCCCGCGCTGCGCTTCATCCCGGGACGGGTGCGTGGCGAAGGGCTGTTCATGGCCGTGGTGAGGAAACCTGGCGAATGGACTCCCCGGGAGTTTCCCGGGGAAAATACCCCCGGCAAGGGGCGCAAAGGGACCGGCAAGCGCAAGGGGGGCGGTAAAGCCCCGGAAATCCCCTCGGAGGTCCGGGCCTGGATAATTCCGGGGGAAAGAGAAAACTTCCTGCTGACGGCTACGGAAAACGGTCTGAGGGCGTTCCCCGCGCAATGGTCGGACCTGCTGTCCCTCTTCCTGAAGAAACTTCAGGTAATATCCGCCGGGACGGAACTGGCGGAAACCAGGGGACACGACGTAGTCCCGACTCAGGCGCTTGCGCTCTCGACGCTTCTCGATGCGGACGCTTTCCCACGCGTGGAGACAGACCGAGAGACGGCCCTGGCATATCTGAGACGGGAAGCCGTAGCGCTTCCCCGGGAGACGCCCCGGGGATTCGTACTCCTCACATACGGCGGCCGTCCACTCGGATTCGTTAAAAATCTTGGCAACCGCGCCAATAATCTTTATCCTAAGGAATGGAGAATAAAGTCAATACAGAAATCATGACGGTGCGCTCCCGCAGTGCCCTGGGCCGCTACCTGGCCGACTGCTGGAGAATCATCCGCCTGGGTTTCCCCGTGCTGGTGTCGCAGCTCGGCATGATCGTGGTGGCCTTTGCCGACAACATAATGGTGGGGCATTACAGCACCGACGCGCTGGCTTCCGCCTCTTTCGTCAACAATCTTTTCAACCTCCCGATTTTCGGTGCGCTGGGTTTCTCCTACGGTATCACCCCGCTGGTAGGCGCCCTGTTCACCAACGGTAATCCCGCGAAAATCGGTAAGGTTGTCCGCGCCGGTGTGTTGATAAACTTGATTGTCAGTGCGTTGCTGATATGCGTCATGGGTATAATATACCTTAATCTTCACCGTCTGGGCCAGCCCGCGGAACTGCTCCCCGTAATCCGGCCGTACTATCTGATAGTGATGTTCGGGATGCTTCCGATATGTATCTTCAACGTTTTCTCGCAGTGGAGCTACGGCATCCGCAACACCTCCATGCCGATGTGGATCATGCTGGGAGCCAATGTGCTGAACATCTTCGGCAACTACCTGCTCATCTACGGTAACTGGGGATTCCCCGAACTGGGACTCACCGGAGCCGGAATCTCCACGCTGACGGCCCGCATACTGACTATGACGATAATCTGCGGAGTTTTCTTCCGGAGCCGCCGCTACGCGGAATATGCCGCCGGATACCGTTCGGCCCGCGCCGACGGGGAAACCTGCGGCACGGTTTTCCGGATGTCCTGGCCCGTCAGTCTCCAGATGTCGTTCGAGACGGCCGCGTTCTCGGGCTGTGCCGTCATGTGCGGCTGGCTGGGTGCCGTCGAGATGGCCGCGTTCCAGATTGTTGTCGTTGTCGGGACGCTCGGCTTCTGTATTTACTACGCGATGGCGACCAGTGTGGCCGTCCTCGTTTCCAATGAGGCTGGGGCGAACAATATCGCCGGGATGAAGCAGAAAGCCTTCGCCGGTTACGGGGTAATCCTGGCCTGCTGCACCTGTTCCAGCCTCTTCTTCGCCTTGGCTTCCGGAGATTTCATGCAGATTTTCACTGAAGACAAGGCTGTGCTGGCGGCAGCCGTCGGTGTCATTGTCCCCCTGGTGCTGTATCAGGTCGGGGACGCCACGCAGATCAATTTCGCCAACGCCCTCCGCGGCACGGGCAATGTGCGCCCGATGATGTGGATAGCTTTCGTCAGCTATATCCTCGTCGGCATCCCCGCGTCATGGCTCCTCGCCTTCCCCCTCGGCCTGGGCCTTTACGGCATCGTCCTGAGCTTCTCCTGCTCTCTCTTCCTGGCCGCGGCCCTATTCCTTTTCTTCTTCCTGCGAACGCTGCGCCACTGCGCCCGCCCCGCCGCCATCCCCTCCTGATCCGGCAGGTAACTTTTTTAAGTTTTTAATATCCACTTCTTTAATATCCATTCCTTTGATTTATTCGTTATAATATTGTAACTTTGTGTCCTAAAACAGAATTAGATATGGCAACTCCGATAAAAGCAGTCCCTATTCTCACCGGCACATTGGCTGACGATTTTGTACGTCAGGCAGAAGAAAACGAGCGTAAACCTCGCCGTATTCTTTCGGAAGAAAGGGAGAAAAAGATCGCGGAAATAATGCGTCGTTCTCGGGAGTTCGTTCCTTCATGGCTCAAATAATGACGGGGAACTCCATTTTTAATCTCGGAAACGACTGTACCTTGTATAAGCTCAATGAGCTTATATTACAGAATTGTGCCCGTTTCGATTGTGGTGTAGATGACCTGAACGATTTTTTCTCAAACGATGCGATTACCTATGAGAGAGACCTCATGGGCAAAACATATTGTTGGCTTGACAATGCTGACGATCGAAGAATCGTTGCCATGATAACGCTGGCCAATGCTGGTATTCAGACCACCCATTTACCTAATAATCCCAAGCGGCATCTTAATAAGGCAATCGCTTATAACAAACAGGGGCGTACCTATCCGGCTGTGCTGATCGGGCGATTAGGGGTTGATAAGGACTATCAGCATACCCGTTATCGCATTGGAGCGCAAATCATGGATTTTATCAAGGATTGGTTCATAAGTGCTGATAACAAAACGGGATGCCGATTTATTCTTGTCGACGCTGTGAATAATCCACATACCTTAGCTTATTACGAACGTAATGGATTCAAGCCTCTTTTCCCACATATCAGTGATGAAAAAGCGTTTTATGAAATAAATGGAACAGAGGAATTGAGAACCCGTATGTATTATTTTGATTTGCTGACATATTGAGGATGTCTATTATCCATACGCGGCGATAGTTTTTTACTTAGGCTGCTGAAAAAGAGTCCAGCTTCTAACTTTTCGGAAGCTGGACTCTTTTTTTGCGGTTCAGTGGGTGGGATATCTGCCTGCGAGGTTGCAGGGACGGTTATTGGTCAGCAGAGTGGTGCGGGGCGGGGACTGCCTCAGGTCAGCGGGGGAGGGGGACAAGGCGGATGGCGCAGCCGCCGCCGGGGGCCAGACGCTGGCGCAGCCGTGAGCGGGAGGTCACTTTCTTTGTCGAGATGCGGTAGGCCACGGGGTTGGTCTGCCAGTCGGCGTCGGGAGCGTCGGCATAGATTGTGGCCTCATAGGTGACGCCGGGGGTGAGGAAGTCCAGGGGGATTTCGGCCTCGCGGGCGTTTTCGTCGGTGATGGCCCCTACGTACCAGTCATCGGAGTGTTTGTCCTGACGGGCTACGGTGATATAGTCGCCCGGTTCGGCGGCGATATAGCGCGAGTCTTTCCAGTCCACGGGGACGGCCTTGATGAACTCGAAGGCGTCGGGATGCTTGCGGTAGTTCTCGGGGAGGTCGCATACCATCTGGAAGGGGGAGGGCATCGTAAGGTAGAGGGCCAGCTGACGGGCCAGGGTGGTGCCGCAGTTGTGGGTGTACTGGCCTCCGTAGGTCGACATACGCGGTTCGAAGATACCGGGCGTATAGTCCATCGGGCCACCTTTGAGACGGGTGAAGGGGAGGACGGTCGTATGATACGGAGGATTACCCTGCATGGCTTCGAATTCCGTTCCGCGGGCCGATTCCTGGGCCATCCAGTTGGGATAGGTGCGTCCCAGGCCGGTAGGGCGGGGAGCCTCGTGGCTGTCGACCATGATGTGATAGTCGGCGGCCTTTTTGGCGACGCGAAGCACGTGGTCGACGAACCACTGCGAGCCATGGTTCTCGGAGCGGGGAATCAGTTCGCCCACATATCCGGTCTTGACGGCCTCGTAGCCGTGGCGGTTCATGAAGCGGAACGCGGAATCCATCTGGAAGTCATAGTCGGCGGCGTTGGCGCCTGTCTCGTGGTGCATGATGAGTTTAACTCCTCTGGAGGCTGCGTAGGCCGTCAGGGAATCCACGGGGAAGTCGGGATAGGCTTTGGTGAAGTCGAAATGACGGTTCTTGCGGTAGGAAGTCCAGTCCTCCCATCCTTCGTTCCATCCTTCGACCAGCACTCCGGGGATGCCGTTCTCGGCGGCGAAGTCGATATAGCGGCGCACGTTGGCGGCGTTGGCGGCGTGGCGTCCGTTAGGCTTGACGCGGGTATAGTCGGTGCCGGGACGGGCGGTTATGGAGTCGGAGTAGGCCCAGGTGCGTCCGTCGCCGAGGAACATTTCCCACCATACGCCCACATATTTCTGGGGCTTGATCCAGGAGGTATCCCCGATGGCGCAGGGTTCGTTGAGGTTGTAGACAAGCTGCGAGGCCAGGATGCCGGGAGCGTTGTCGGCCACCATCACCGTGCGCCAGGGGGTGTGGAAAGGCAGCTCGAAGTAGGCCACATAGCCCATCTTGTCCTCGATGACCCGGGAGGTCAGGGAGTTGGCCACGGTGTCGACGGCGAGGTTAAGCACTCCGTAGTCGCGCAGATCTGCCTCGTGGATGTTGACATACAGGGGCTTGACATCCTTGCGTCCCGTGCGCATCTTCATCAGCAGAGGGGTCTGCACGGAAAGCTCCGGCAGACGGTTGCTCTCCGTATGGTTTCCGTAAGCGCGGAAAGCCGTCTCGAGGCTGTCCATCGGCGCGATGGTCCATAGGTATTCGTCGGTGTTGTTGTCGCCGGGGATGCAGTACATCATCGGGGATTCCGGCAGGTTGAACTCCGTAAGTTCTTTTTTGACACGCAGATAGGGCCATCCCCCCTGGTTGGGGAACTCATAGCGGAAGCCCAGGCCGTCGTTGAACAGGCGGAAGCGGATCACGAACTCCTTGGGGACTTTTTCGGCCACAACTTCATTGCCCGTGCGCCGCGACATATCTTCACGCAGCAGTACGGCCAGTTCGTTGTGGTTGTCGCGTACCTCGGCGAACTCTCCCCATACCGGGCGCCAGACCGTGTCGGCCGAACTCCGCTCCGTCGAGGCGATGTCGAACCAGCGGTCGAAGTCGTAGCGGTCTCCCAGCAGTCCCAGGCGCGAGGGGCGCACCACGGTGTCGCCGTCGAACGTCAGGGAGTACATCGGCGTGCCGCTGTCGTTTGTCCAGACTTCGGCGCGCAGGCGTCCGTCGGGAGAGGTAAGATATTCGGCGCCGGAAGCCCCTAAGGCTCCGGCGGCGAATATAGCAAAAATTACTTTTTTCATAATAAGGTTCTGAAAGAGTTTAGAGTTAGAAAAGGATTCTCAGAGGAGTGCGCCGGCCCGGCGCCGAGATGATATAGGCGCCCGGGGGGAGGGGGAGGAGAGTGCCGTCGGTGGCCTCCTCGATTGTCAGGATCAGGCGTCCGCTGAGGTCGTGGACGCGCACGGCCCTGACCTCAGCGCCGGAGGGGAGAGTGAGGGCTATCCCGTCGCCGGTCAGGCGCCACCCCATCGGTATGTCGGCTTCGGCCCCCGCGGCGTCTATGCCGGAGGGGAGACTGACGTAGATTTCATTGGAGGGATCCGAGTAGAAACCCAGGCGGCAGGAGCGCACGTTGTAGCTCTCGCGGGAACCGGGCTGGCAGTCATCGAAGGTGTAGTTGGGCTGCTCGGCCACGCTCTCCTCCCAGTATGTCTCGGCATCGGGGGGATAGATAGTTCGCGTCACGAGATAGTAGTCGATGACATCCCCCTGGGGTTCCTCCCATAGGGCGGTGTAGGAAGTCTCGGTGATTCCCGTGGCGGGGAGGGCGGTAATGTCGTGGAGGACAGGTTTCTCCAGGGATTCCCCGCGCAGGGCGATGCCGCGCGACTTGGCGCCGTCATAGTCGGTCACCACCAGTCGGGCGGCGTGGGTGCCGAGCGATGTGGGGCGGTAGGTCACCTTGACCCAGGTGCCTTCCGGCTTGTTGACATCCGAAGCGCTGACCGAGGATGCCTCCACGGAGAACATCCCGCGGTCCACCCCCGAGAGGGTTATCGACGGATTGGTGCGGATATTCTCTCCGCGGAACTGCAGCGAGGCCGTGTTGGGAACGTTGATTACCGTTTCGCCGAACTCCAGCGCCATATCCTGGACCGGAGTAATCAGCAGCGGATCACCCTCGGGTCCGGTCGATCCGGGGTTGAACGTCTCCCCCCGGCGGTCACCCCAGAGATATTCCGCCAGTTCGGGGTAGTCGATGAAAGGATTGCGGTTGGCCTGTATCTTGTAGACCTCGTCGTTGCGGTCGAGTTCCTTCTGGCTGACCTTGTCCTCGCGGCTCCATTTGAGCAGCAGATTCGCCGCCCAGGTGTTGAGGGTGGGGTAGAGGTTGTTGGAGACCATCCAGGTGTAGCGCCAGGTGAGGTTCTGATAGCAGGTGACCATGTAGAAGTAGGTCCGGGCGAAGTCCCCTTTGTATTCGTCGGCAGGCTCGAAGACCATCCGGGCGCCACCCCCCTGTCCGGAGGCGGGATGGCCCACGGTGGTTATGCCGTTGTCGAAGTCGGGTTTGCCGACAACCTCCCCCAGGGGGTAATTCGATTTGGCCATGTTTGCGGCCGCTTCCGAGGGGTAAAGGTGATTGAGGTCAGTGTATGCGGGGGTGTCCTGCGAGCCTCCCCACCAGCTTTTGGGGAAGGAGTGTTCGCGGTTGAGGCCCCGGAAAGAGTTGGTGTAGAGAGGGATGTCGGAGTACATATCCCACCATTGTCCGTAATTTTCGTTATCGGGAGGATAGACGTCCGTGCGGCGGAAATAATCGGGCAGGGCGTTGTAGGAGGACACCTGCGTGTGATTGTAGATCAGGTTGTGGAGAGCCGTCTTCAGCTCGCCGTCCCGTTTGCCGGCCAGGGAAGAGTAATATCCGGCCGGAATCTCAGCCTGGATGGAGGCCGAAACCGCTGCCGCGACGGCCAGGAGTATGAGGCGGTAAAAGTTTTTCATGAAATTTCAACAAATTTGGCTTGCAAAAAGTTAACGGGGCTGTTCGCCTACGGGCGAACCACAGGACAGGCAGCACGGGGAGACCCCATCCGGGAGGCATCTCTTTTGGGAGAGTTCTCCGGGGGTCAGGACTCCAGGTGGCGGTCAACGCGGGAAAGGATGGACTGGGGGGAGATGGCGCGAAGGCAGTGGTAATCTCCGCGGAAGCAGGGTTTGTTGCCGAAGACGGAGCAGGGGCGGCAGGTCATCGGGAGCTGGATGATGTCCTCCTCTTTCTGGCGCCACCCCTTGAAGCCGCAGTAGGGATGGGTAGCGCCCCAGACGCTCACCACCGGGGTAGCCACCAGGGAGGCCAGGTGCATATTGGCCGAGTCCATCGAGACCATGACGTCAAGATGGCTTGCCAGGGCCAGCTCCACGGGAAAACCGAGCCTTTTGGCCGCCAGGGATATTACTCCCGGATAACGCGCGGCCCAGCCGTCGAGGATTTCCCTTTCCTTGTCCCCTCCGCCGAAAAGGAATATCTTCATCCCCGGGCGCTCCGACAGCGCCTTGACAACCTGCTCCATAAGTTCCGGAGGATATATCTTCCCCTGGTGCTTGGCAAAGGGCGCGATCCCCACCCAGTGTTCCCCCCGCAGGCGCGGCGGAGTCACCGCGGCGAAGGTCGCCGGGTCCCCTTTGCCGGCGGGTGCGCCGGCAAACAGCCCGTCGAAATGGTTCTCGACCGGCAGCCCGATGCGGTGGAACGCCTGGCGGTAGCGGGCCCGCGAGGAGATGAGGGGGAGGAGGATTTTGTTGTGGGTGCGCGTCAGCGCCCGTTTCCCTTTCCGTCCCTTGTTGATTACCGAGACGGGGATCCCCTTGAGGCGGCAGAAAAAGGTCAGTATCTTAGTGCGCAGTACGTCGTGGAGGTCGATGAAGCCGTCGAAATCCGTTTCCTCGCGCAACCGCGCGAACAGGCGCCGCAGTCCCCCCGGACCCTTGTAGTCCTCGAGATTCACTCCGATGACGCGCAGATTGGCGGGAGGGTTGAGAAACACGGATGTCATCGACTTGCGGGTCACCATCGTGAACCTTACCCCGGGATAACAGGCACAGGCGCTGTAAAGCACCGGCACGGTCATCGCCACGTCCCCCAGCGCCGAGAAACGGACCACCAGGACGCTTTTCAGCCCCCTGGGATTATTCGGAGCTATGTCGGAGGCGCCGTTCATTTGCGGGCGTAAAGGACGGGGTTGGTGTCGGCGTCGTTATACATCTTCATCTGGCGGTAGACCTTCATGTACTTCCGGCCGGCGGCGATATCCTCCAGGAGGGTGTCGATGGCCAGGGAAAGGTCGCGGCGCTGTTCCAGCAGCACAGCCAGCTTGCCGCGGCAGCGGGCAAGGTGTTCCTCCGTGGCGTCCGTGCGCTCGGTCTCGGCCTTCATGTGGAAAATCTTCACCGCCAGAATCGACAGGCGGTCGAGGGCCCAGGCCGGACTTTCGGTGTTGATCTGAGCGTCCGCGGCGGGGATTACTTCCCGGTAGAGGTCGCGGAAATATGTGTCCAGGTCCTCCACGCGGTCGGTGCGCTCCTGGTTCGAGGCGTCGATGCGGTGCTTGAGGGCCATCCCGGCCGCCGGGTCGATCTCCGGGTCGCGGATAAGGTCCTCCATATGCCACTGTGCCACGTCTATCCAGTTCTTGGCATACAGCAGGGCGTCGATCCCCTCCTGGCCGAAAGGCTTCAGGGGCGCGGCATCGATGCTGTCGGTCAGGTGATAATCCGCCGTGGCGCGGTCGAAAATGTCGTTGCAACGGAGGGCGAACCGGCCCTCTGTAACGGTATCAGTCATTATGTCTGTCTTCAGGTTGATTTGCTACCGCAAATTTACCAATATTCTTCATACTGACAAAATCCCCGCCCAAAATTCCTCCGACTCCCTTGCCGACCGGTAGGGGGAGGTTTCATGGGATTTTTTTCGTTAAATTCCGGGATTTTGTTTGTCGGTATTCAAATTTATCATAATTTTGCAGAACTCGGTGCGTTGACGGATATTTCGGCTTGAGCCGATATTTCGGGTAACCAGGAAAGAGTTCCGGTGTTACCCGCGATTATACAGTCTGTCATACCGTGCCGGAATACCACATAAAAGAAAGCGTTTATTGGCGCTTGATTCTTGACGATTAGGAATCTCGCAAATTCATACGACAGTCAGGGATGAAGCAATGATAGATGCCCGTGATGTATTATGCCTTATGCAATTCCGCCGTGCCTGTTTCGGGAAGGCGGTGTTGTCGTGTCATATATCCGCGTGGGCTTCTCCGTTGCTCGTTCTACTGTCGTGGGCAATGCGAGAGCCTCTAATCGTGGGACGAGTACCATCGAGATTCCCACGTTTTCTATTTTTTAACTCCATCCTTTTACCTACAACTCTATTTCATCTTCCCCCGGGAATCAGGAAGACAACCATCTTTAACCGTAATCTGCGATGAAAAGTTCTTATCCCTGTCCCGGGACACGAAAGCATCTTTGCGGGAGGTTCAATCGCTTCCTGCTGGTTGTTCTTCTGTCTGTTCTAAGCCTTCCTGCGGCGTGTCTGCAAGGGGCCGAAGTGTCCGACCAAACGTATGAATTTGTGCTTAATGACGTGGCTTATACCTGTTATGGCCTGAATGACTATGGCGAGATACGCGTGAAAGCGCAGCCTGCATCTTCTGATGTCAGGGCCGTATCGATTCAGCTGTATTTTCCGGATTTGCAGCAATATGTCTCCGGGGCAGATAACATTACCCAGGGGAGCCCAACGGAGCTGTCCGGCGATGTCTGGCAAGAGTGTGAGAATCTCAAAACGATAGAATTTATAACCGGAGTGGATTCGGATTATCATCATTATGCCGTTGATTATTCCACTGATATTTCAATTCTCGAGAAGTGTCCGAATCTCCGTAATATCATCGTTACAGGAGACTGGAGCTTTTGGGTATTCACTAAAATACCTCTTGGAAAGTATTACAGTTACTATACCGACGGCGTCACTCTTTATAAAGAAAAATATAATACCCAACAGACGATCAAAACGACTCATGTGTCTGAGATTCTGAAAAAACTTGTTTATGAGGCGGATCTTCGGCCGTACACCTATTACGTGGAGTCCTATGGTCTCACTCCTGTAGTTGAACTGCAGGCGGTAAGGAGGGATGTTCCTTATACTTCGCAATGGTATCCGATGGAATATGATGAAACAGGGACGCCTGCGGTTAAACTGATCGGCGATCTGAATTACAGAGTTACCGCCAGGGAATTGCATGGATTGAAGAATCCCTGGGCGGAAGGTGGCGTCCACCAGTATGGCGAGAGCCTGTTCCGGCAATGTTTTGATAACCTCTATCGAGGTACTGAGAGAATGTTATGTCCTAACCCCCAGAAGTTATCCAATAACGGGTCTGTTATTTCTGCGATATTCTGCTTTGCCGAAGAGATCGGGAGGAGGAGATTGCGGGGGAGGGGCATTAAAAAAACTGAAAAATTTGGGGGGTTGGCGGTATTTACGTAATTTTGCAGATTGAAGTGTTACGTCAATGAAAAAATACAGATTATACAACGATGTACTCGGATGGGTCTGCTTCGCTGTGGCCGCCGTTACATACCTGCTGACTGTCGAGCCGACGGCCAGTTTCTGGGACTGCCCGGAGTTTATCTCCCAGGGGGTGAAACTTGAAGTGGGACACCCGCCGGGCAACCCGATTTTCATGCTGGCGGCCCGTTTCTTCGTCAATTTCGCCGGGGGCGATATGTCGAAGGCAGCGCTGATGGTCAACTGTATGTCGGCGTTGCTCTCCGCCGGTACGATCCTGCTGTTGTTCTGGACTATCACTCACCTTGTGAAGCGTCTGATTGTCAAGGATGACGCCCGGGAGGTGAGCCTTACCAAGATGCTGGTTATCTTCGGTTCCGGAATCTGCGGTGCCCTGGCCTATACCTGGAGCGACACTTTCTGGTTCTCGGCCGTGGAAGGGGAGGTGTACGCTTTCTCGAGCTTCTGTACGGCGCTGGTGTTCTGGCTGATTCTCAAGTGGGAGAATCGTGCCGATCTGCCTCACAGCGACCGCTACCTTATCCTGATAGCCTATATCATCGGCGTCTCCATCGCCGTCCATCTGCTTAACCTGCTCTGTATTCCGGCGATCGTGCTGGTGATCTACTACCGCAAGTTCAAGGACACCACCGCCACGGGTTCGCTGATCGCCCTGGCTGTGGCCGCGGTGATTGTGGCGCTGATTCTGTTCGGTATCGTGCCGGGATTTATCGAGGTGGCCCAGTATTTCGAGATTTTCTTCGTCAACACCCTCGGAATGAGCTATAATATCGGCGTGCTGGTATATACGGTGCTGTTCGTGGCCGTGATGATATGGTCGGTCCGCACCCTTTACGCCCAGAAGTCCGCCAACCAGATCCGCTGGTCGTTCCTCTGCGCTATGCTCCTGTCGGGAATTCCCTTCATCGGCAATTCGCTGTGGATTCCGGTGGTACTTCTCGGCGCCCTGGCCGCCTGGCTCTGGACCAGCAAAAAGCTCCCTGTCAGAATCCTGACGATAGCATCACTGAGCGTACTGGTGATTTTCATCGGCTACTCCAGCTACGCGCTGCTGCTGATCCGCTCCCACGCCAATCCTCCGATGAATCAGAACGGGCCGGACAACGTCTTCTCGCTCGGCTCCTACCTCAACCGCGAACAGTACGGCGAGACACCGCTCCTCTACGGCCAGACGTTCAAGTCCACGGTCATGTATCAGGTCAAGCCCAACGGCTATGATTATGACATCCTCCGCCGCCCGGGAAAGACGGTTTACAGCAAAGCCGTAAAGAATTCTCCCGATGATCCCGACCGCTACGTAGCCTCCAAAGAGGAGTTCAAATACGAGATGACCCCCAAGATGCTCTTCCCGCGAATGTATTCCACCGCCGGAGCGCATCCCCAGGCTTATCTCGAGTGGATCAACGCCACCGAGGAGGACCTCCCGACGGTCGACACCCCCGTGCTGGTCGACGCCGACGGCAATACGGTGCAGTCCGTGGCCATGAAGCGCCCCTCTATGCTCCAGAACCTGCGATACTTCTTTGAGTACCAGGTCAACTATATGTACTGGCGCTATTTCATGTGGAACTTCGCCGGCCGTCAGAACGACATCGCCGGACAGGGGGAGGCCAACCGCGGAAACTGGATTTCCGGAATCCCCTTCATCGACAATCCCCGTCTGGGGGACCAGAGTCTCCTGCCCGACGAATACGGCAAGGGGAACAAGGGGCATAACGTATTCTTCATGCTCCCGTTGCTGATGGGTATCTTCGGCCTTACCTGGCAGGCGTTCCGCTCCAAGCGGGGCATCGAACAGTTCTGGGTAATCTTTTTCTTCTTCTTCATGACGGGACTGGCCATCGTTCTCTACCTCAACCAGCCCCCGCTGCAGCCCCGCGAGCGCGATTACGCCTTCGCCGGATCGTTCTATGCCTTCGCCATCTGGGTGGGCATGGGTGTGGCCGCCCTCTGGACTTTCCTCAACTGGCTGCTGAAGAACAAAGAGGCCGTGCGCGAAGCCGCCGACGCCGACAAAGCCGGCGAAATCGTCGACGGAGTGAAGGTGGAGCCGGACAAGAGCCGCCGCACCGCCCTGGCCGTTGCCGGAGTGACCG
Organism: uncultured Muribaculaceae bacterium; assembly: GCA_910584365.1. Taxonomy (GTDB): domain Bacteria; phylum Bacteroidota; class Bacteroidia; order Bacteroidales; family Muribaculaceae; genus UBA7173. Next base: position 116,914 of record CAJUAF010000007.1, read on the forward strand.
CCCTGATAGGGGTGGCTGTCCCCCTGCAGATGGTGTCCCAGACCTGGGACGACCATGACCGTTCCGGCCGCTATACCACCCGCGACTTCGGCATGAACTACCTCGCCTCCGTGGCTCCCAACGGCATTATCTTCACCAACGGCGACAACGACACCTTCCCCCTGTGGTACGCCCAGGAGGTTGAGGGGTACCGCACCGACGTGCGCGTCGTCAATCTTTCCTACCTGACCACCGACTGGTATGCCAACCAGATGCGCGTGGCCACCGACGGCGCCGCCGGCCTTAAATTCTCGGCCAAGCCCGCCGATTACGCCTACGACCGCCTGCAGTTCAGCTACTTCGATCCCGAAAACATGGTGACCGACACCGTCAACGTCTTCACCTCGCTGGATGACCTTTACCATAACAAGGACGCCTCCTGGAAGGGGGCCCGCGTCATGCGTATGCCTTTCATGAACTTCCCGGCCAACGCCGAGGCTGCCGTAAAGGCCGGCGTCATTTCCGCCGCCGAGCTTCCTGCCGCCGAGGAGACCGTCAACATCGGCCTGTATCAGGATCCGAAGAACCCTGTCGGAGGCGTTACCCTCAGCCAGGCCCTGTCGATCGACATGATCGCCACCCAGGCCCGTGAGGGATGGAGCCGCCCGGCTTACTTCGCGATGACCGTCCCCGACGAATATTACGTCTCCCTGTCACCCTATCTGCGCAATACGGGTCTGGCCTACCAGGTTACTCCGCTCCTGAATCCCGACGGAAGCCGCGAGCCCTGGATCGACACCGACAAAATGTACCGCAACATCACTGAGGAATTCCGCTGGGGCGGTCTCGACAAGCTCGGCAAGGATGGCGACATCTATCTCGACGAGACCGTGCGCCGCATGGTGACCTCCCACCGCTCCGCTATGGCCGACCTGGCCATGAGCCTCTACAACGAGGGGATAGAGGCGATGGATTCCGTCGGCGGGAAGACCCCCGACAAGGTGTATGCCGCCGACCGTTTCGCCAAGGCGGTGAAGATTCTCGACATGATCGAGGAGAAGCTTCCCACGCGCATCACCCCCTATTCGATCCAGATCGGCTATCAGGTGGCTGACGCCTATCTGCGTCTGGCCGCTGTCACCGGCGACAAGAACCTCCATAAGAAGGGACTCGACATCGTCCGCGGCGAGATTATGCGCTACGGAGCCTATCTCCCCTACTTCAACGAACTGCGCCGCTCGCTTCCGGGATACGGGTTCACGGGGCTGAGTCCCGCCGACCGTTATGTGCCGACGTACCTCTATCTGCTTCTGCAGCTTTATGCCGACGAAGGGGGAGACCTCGACAAACTTCAGGAGGAGGTTGCCGACCGTGGCATCGACCTCAATGACCTCGAAGGGTATATGCCCCGTCAATAATCCCCCCGGATCATGTTGATTGAACGTCCACCGCTGCTGTATCGCCTCCTTTTCCCGGAGGCGATATGGCGTATTAAGAAAAACCGCCGGAAGGTGGTGTTTCTGACTTTCGACGACGGGCCGATTCCCGAGGTGACCCCGTGGGTCCTCGACAAGCTCGACGAATACGGTATCAAGGCCACGTTTTTCATGGTCGGCGATAACGTGGCCCGCAATCCGGAACTTTATCAGGAGGTCAAGCGCCGGGGTCACAGCGTCGGGAACCACACCATGCACCACCTCCAGGGGATGAAGGTCTCATCCTACCGTTATATGCATGACATCACCGAGGCCAACGACCTTATCGACAGCCCCCTTTTCCGTCCACCCCACGGTCTTCTACGCTGGAAACAGGCCCGCGCCATCAAGGACCGGTACAATATCGTCATGTATGACCTGGTGACCCGCGACTATTCCAAAAAGCTCACCCCCGAAAAAGTTTTCGGCAACGTCAGGCGCTACGCCCGCAACGGGTCTATTATCGTTTTCCATGACTCACTGAAAGCCGAGAAGAACATGAAGGCCGTGCTGCCCCGTGCGATAGAGTTCCTCCGCTCCCGGGGGTATGAGTTCGACACTCTCCCGATGTCCTGAACCTTTCAGCCCGTTCCGAAGATGTCTCTCCCGTCGCGAATAAAGGAGGCTGTCATCCGGGCCGGTGCCTGTGCCGTCGGGTTCGCGCCTCTGCGCGAGGTCGACCCGGAGGTTTTCGCCGCTTACCGCCGGTGGCTGGCCGGGGGGAACCACGCCTCGATGGGCTATCTTGAAAATCATCTTGAAATACGCCGCAATCCCGCCCTTTTGCTGGAAGGGAACCCCGCCGAAGGGACAGTCATCTGCGCCGCTTTCCCATACGTTTCCGCGCCCGATTACCGCCCTGGAGCCGTGCGCATCGCCCGTTATGCCCTGGGGGATGACTATCATGAGGTCCTGCGCGAAAGACTCCGGCCGGTCGCTGACCTGATACGCGGCGAGACCGGCTGCCAGGCCCGCATCTGTGTCGACACCGCTCCGTTGCTGGAACGCTACTGGGCCCGCGAGAGTGGCATCGGCTTTATCGGACGTAACCGTCATCTTATAGTCCCCGGAGCAGGATCATACGTTTTCCTGGCCGAGATTGTCACCGACCTTCCGCTCCCTCCCGACGCTCCCTGCCTTCTGGGGTGCGACGGCTGCGACGCCTGTATGCGCGTCTGCCCCCACGGCGCCCTGCAGCCGGGCTGTCTGGACGCGCGGCGTTGCCTCTCCTGCCTGACCATAGAATACCGCGGCCCCCTTCCGCCGGAATATCCTCTTGCGCCGGGGCGCGTCTACGGCTGCGACCTCTGCCAGGAGGTATGCCCCCACAATCGCGCTTCCTCCCTCACCTCTTTCTCTCCCCTGCCGGAATTTCTGCCGCGTCCGTCGCTCCTGGAACTGACTCCCCGGGCCATCCTCTCCCTCAGTCAGGAGGATTTCTCGGCCCTCTTCCGCCGCAGCGCCGTCAAACGCACGCGCCTGGCGGGTCTCCTCCGCAACGCCGCCGCATTGAAATGATTATTGGGCTATTAATATATTTTAACATGGCAAAACGTCGCTAAAACGTCTCTGTTGCTTGCATAAGTATCGGGGATTGTCTAATTTTGCGGCTTTCAAATCAGAAAATTCTATAAGTGTAATTCAGACTGTAGGCTGAGGTATATTCTTGCGACAATCTGTTTGCAATAGGTTTTTATTTTTATTTACATTTCTTGGTATGAACAAGATTTACTCTTACGTGCTGTCTTCGCTGCTGTTTGCAGGTTCGACTGCGCTTCCTGCGGCAGGAGCCGCAGTGACTCCGGCCTCTTTCGTGACGGTCGGTATGATGGAGAAAACTGCCGGCTACCAGCGGTCGATCCGTCCGGTTCTCACTAAGGTTTCCTCTCTGCCAGAATCTGCCGCTTTCTCTTCCCGCGCCGACGAAGCGGGCGAGCATCCCGAATCGATTGTCGGCATGACCTATGTGGCTGTCTATAACGACCAGAGCCACGACCTTAACTGCGCTGTCGCAGTTGTAGCCGATCCCGACGGTGGCATCATCCTGCATGGTTTTGCCGAAGGGTATGACGTGAAAGGTACCTACGATCCCGCCACCGGCAAGGTGACCATTCCCACGGGCGTGGTGGTAGGCAGCGACGAGGATTACGGCGACATCACCATCCACTCCACTGACGGCCAACACTATAGCGACGAACCCATTGTCGGTACCGTCACCGGCAATACCATCACTTTCGAGAACGGTCTCTACGGAACCGTAGTGTACCAAGGGGAACAGGGCGGTCTGCTGGTAATGGTCGACATAAAGGCTATCGAAGCAAACGGCAAACTGACCGTGACGCAGACCAGCAGCACTACTGGAGCAACCACGGATATCACCGCACCTCTGGTTGTTACCAAGACTACCGATTCTTCTCTGGAGGTAGTGGGTATCAGCAATCTGCTCTTCGGCCGTTACTATGAGGTGCCTTTCGCTTTCAGCGAGGCCGCCAATACCTGCACACTGACTTTCGGCGAGCCGGTCGATGCTGCCCGGGCCAGTACGGGTGACGTGATCTTCTATCTCGGGGGAATCAATGCTGTAGGTTATCTCGACAACCTGGAGATGAGCGTGGTGACATCGGAAACCAACACTCTCATGACCGCTTCCGCCGCATTCCTCGGATATCCGAACGGACAGCAGTATTCCGGTTACCAGTTCTCCGGCATCAAGATGGAGGTTGATTTCAATATCTACACCGGCGAGACTTCCGGCGGTGACGAGGAGGATACCGACACCCCGACAATCGACGGCATCACCTATCTGCTCGACCGCACCAACAACACTGCCACCGTCACCGGCTGCCTGCCCACGCTGACCGATATCGCCATCCCGGCCCAGATTACCTCCGCCGGCAATACATACGATGTGGTGGCTATCAAGGAGGCTGCCTTCCAGGGCAACTCCACGGCAACCTCTCTTACAATCCCCGCTTCCATCAAGACCATCGGCACGGATGCTTTCCGTAATCTGCGTGCCATCAAGACGGTCTACATCGCCGACCTGGCCGCGTGGTGCGGTGTCGGGATTGCCAACGGCAACGCCAACCCCATCTACAACCTCTTCTCCGCCTCCTCCGAATCCCGCTGGGGCAAGCTCTACATCAATGGCGAGGCAAATCCCGCCGAACTTGTGATTCCCGAAGGCGTCACCACCATGTCCCGCAGTTTCTACGGCTACAAGCCTCTTACGGCCGTCACTCTCCCCTCTACTCTGACCGAACTCGGCGACCAGGCGTTCGCCAACTGCGTGAAACTTACCTCAGCAGTAGTTCCCGAAGGTGTGGAGACTGTCGGCTCGGCTTTCTGGGGCTGCTCCGCCCTTGAGACTGTCACACTTCCCTCCACTCTCAAGACCCTCAAAGGCAGCACCTTCTATAACTGCAAGGCTCTCGCGTCCGTAAATCTTCCCGAAGGACTGGAAACTATCGGTGGTATGGCGTTCAGCTCCTGCGGCGCGCTGACTACCCTTTCCCTCCCCTCGACTCTGACTACTATCGGCATGATGGCTTTCGACAGCTGTTCCGGTCTGACTGAAATCAAAAGTGCCGCAACAGTTCCTCCCGTCGCACAGATGTATGCATTCGACGGCGTGGACAAGACTATCCCCGTCTATGTTCCGGCCGGAACAATCGATGACTACAAGGCTGCCGCCGAATGGTCCGAGTTCACCGCATATCAGGAACTGTCAGGCGTAGAGAATATCACAGTTGATGATATCAATGCTCCCGTCGAATACTTCAACCTCAGCGGTATCCGCGTCGACAATCCCGCCAACGGTCTCTATATCCGTCGCCAGGGTTCCAAGGTAGAAAAAGTAATCCTCTGAACAATCCGATGATGGGTCATGAGGAGGCGTTTCCGCACTCCTTCTGACAATTCCGATAACGGCGATGTGTCAGAACGCTGGCACATCGCCTTGTTTTTCACCGGTACGGAAAGTATGTTGTTCCGAAGAAAGATGAGAGCATTTCCCCGCCATGAACAATATCCTCCCTTGCGGCGTTGATATAGGATGTGATTTATTGATATGCAGAAAAGGAATCCAAATATGAAAAAGTTTCTATTTTCTCTTGTTGCTATCGTCGGTATCGCTCTGTTCGCGCAGGCAAAAGACACCTACGCCCATGATGCGTCCGTACTGCCCGAAGCAGCCCGGACCGTGATAGCCAAGAACTTCAAGGCCAAAGTAAGTGTCGTCAAGATAGACAAGGACTTCGGCCGCATCAGCGAGTATGAGGCCATTCTTACGGACGGCACGGAAATCAGCTTCGACCGGGACGGAAACTGGGAGAACGTTGAGGTCGGAAATAACTCCTCGGTCCCGGCTGCATTTGTTCCAGAAGCCATCCGCAGATATGTGGCCGCCAATCAGAGCGGACAGCGCATTGTCGGAATAGACAAAGAGCGCCACGGCTATGATGTCGAACTCTCCAACGGCGTCGAGATGAAATTCGACAAAGCCGGCACCTTCCTCCGCTACGACGACTGATCCCCTCCTCACCCTTACGGAGCGCCATTGCGTCCTTCTCCCCCCGAGAGCGCGCAGCTTTATGGATTGATTCCGGAGAAAATTAGGAAAAAAAAGGTAAAATTGCTTGTAAATCAAAAAGTTTTGCTAACTTTGCGTCGCCTTTCGGCACCTTTGGGAGAGGTGCGCCCTGATTGCGGCCCGCAACCCATAGTCAGTCAGCAAGTTGTCGGCCTGCCGCGGCTCGTTGTCGCCCCTGCCCCGAAGTATGATTATTAACCCCGGAGACGGAAACTCCGTCCTCCCTATTTATTAACCTAATTAAATGACTGAAGAAGTTAAAAACTCTCCTATCGCCGATTTCGACTGGGATGCCTACGAACACGGCGATAACAAGAGCGAGAAGTCGCGCGAGGAGCTTACCAAAACCTACGATGAATCGCTCAACACCGTCAAAGACAAGGACGTAATCGAAGGTACCATCATCGCCCTGAACAAACGTGAGGCTGTGGTTAACATCGGCTACAAGTCCGACGGTATCATCCCCATGAACGAATTCCGCTACAATCCCGACATCAAGGTGGGCGACGTTGTGGAAGTGTTCATCGAAAATCAGGAAGACAAGAAGGGCCAGCTTATCCTGTCGCACCGCAAGGCGCGTGCTTCCCGCTCCTGGGAACGCGTCAACCAGGCCCTCGAAAACGACGAAATCATCAAGGGTTACATCAAGTGCCGCACCAAAGGCGGCATGATCGTCGATATCTTCGGCATCGAGGCCTTCCTGCCCGGTTCGCAGATCGACGTCAAGCCCATCCGTGACTATGATATCTTCGTTGGCAAGACCATGGAATTCAAGGTTGTCAAAATCAACCCCGAATTCAAGAACGTTGTCGTTTCCCACAAGGCTCTCATCGAGGCCGAACTCGAGCAGCAGAAGCGCGAGATTATCGCCAAACTCGAAAAAGGTCAGGTTCTCGAGGGAACCGTCAAGAACATCACCTCCTACGGTGTGTTCATCGATCTGGGCGGCGTAGATGGTCTTATCCACATCACCGACCTCTCCTGGGGCCGCGTAAACCACCCCGAGGAAGTTGTGCAGCTTGACCAGAAGCTCAACGTCGTTATTCTCGACTTCGACGACGAGAAGAAGCGCATCGCCCTGGGTCTCAAGCAGCTCATGCCCCATCCCTGGGATGCCCTGGCAGCCGAACTCAAAGTCGGCGACAAGGTCAAGGGAAAAGTTGTCGTCATGGCCGATTACGGCGCATTCGTGGAGGTTGCTCCCGGCGTCGAGGGCCTGATCCACGTCAGCGAAATGAGCTGGTCGCAGCACCTGCGTTCCGCTCAGGACTTCCTCAAAGTCGGCGACGAAGTGGAAGCCGTCATCCTTACCCTCGACCGCGAGGAGCGCAAGATGAGCCTCGGCCTCAAGCAGCTCAAGCAGGATCCCTGGGAGGATATCGAAATCAAATATCCCGTCGGAAGCAAGCATACCGCCAAAGTGCGCAACTTCACCAACTTCGGTGTCTTCGTTGAAATCGAAGAGGGCGTAGACGGCCTCATCCACATTTCCGACCTCTCCTGGACCAAGAAAGTAAAACATCCTTCGGAATTCACAAAGATCGGCGCCGACATCGAAGTTGTCGTCCTCGAAATCGACAAGGACAACCGTCGCCTCTCCCTGGGCCACAAGCAGCTTGAGGAGAATCCCTGGGAAGTATTCGAGACAGTGTTCACTCCCGGTTCCGTACATCAGGGTACCATCATCGAGATGCTCGACAAGGGCGCAGTTGTCCAGCTCCCCTACGGAGTCGAAGGCTTCGCCACTCCCAAGCACCTCGTCAAGGAAGACGGCTCGCAGGCCCAGGTCGATGAGAAACTCGACTTCAAGGTAATCGAATTCAACAAGGATTCCAAGCGCATCATCCTCAGCCACAGCCGAATCTTCGAGGATGCCAACAAGCCTGAAAAATCCGAACAGCCCCGCAAGAGCAACAAGCGTGCCGAGCGTCCCCGCAAGGAAGAGGCTCCCATGCTGACCACTCCTGTTGAGAAGACCACCCTGGGCGATATCGAAGCTCTGGCCGCTCTCAAGGAGAAGCTCTCCGGCAAAGCGTGATAAATCAGGCCGGCAATCTGCCGGACAATTGATCATACAGTAAAATACAGACATTTCCCCTACAAAGGAATGTCTGTATTTTTTATACTTTATAAGGATTGAAAAAACCTTTTAGCAAGTAACTTAACACTACTTTGTAAGCAAAAATAAAATTCAGGAACAAAGATATGACAATTTGGTTACTTGTTTCCAACCATCCACGAAATTGTTTAACTTTGTCACAAAAGAATTCCGGACACTCTTTCCATTCATTTCCTATTTCCGGAAAACGTAGTAACTCTGAGTGATGACAGAATCCATTCGAAATATGCAATCCCGGGATTTGCGGAGCAAACACGTTCCGCGGCTGCTTGTGGTGGATTCCGATCCCGGAGTCACCTCGATGATGTGCGACAATTTCGCCGTAGACGGCTATACGGTCGATGTCCTGACCCAGGGGGATGACATCTATAATCTCGACCTGTCGCTTTACGACCTGGTGCTGATAGATCTCAGCATCGACAATTACAACGGTCTGGGCCATGTAGAGCAGATAAAACAGATTTATGGCCCGGAGGAGGTCGCCGTCATCGCCTATTCCGTCAGGATGTCTCCCGAATCCATTATCCGGGCGCTCAACGCCGGGGCCGACGACTACCTTATCAAGCCGTTCTCCATCCGTGAGCTGAAAGCCCGTGTGCGCTCCGTGCTGCGCCGCCACTGAAACCCTTTCCTTCTCCCCTGAGACTCCGGAATTACAACCGATGAAAATACAAGCGCCTCCGCTGACTGTCAGCAGGGGCGCGTTTATGTTAGGGAGGACGGGTTACGGAGGCTACCGGCGGCGTCACCGCCGTGTCTGGAGCCGCACGGTCAGGTAGGCCGTGGCGGTATAGAGGATGGTCAGCAGCCACAGCCATGTCCAGGCGTGGCTCTGCTGCCACAGTTCCCCTCCGTTGGAGTTGATGCGGACGAAGCCTTCAAGGCCCCAGGTAGCCGGGACGAAATCGCCCAGCAGCATGAACAGACCGTTCATGGCGTAGCGCGGCCATGTAAGCCCCGAGAGGAAGAGGAATGCCACCGAGGTGAAAACTATTATCACAAAGGCCGACTCGCGCTCTGAGGCCATTATATTGAGTGTCTGGCCCAGCATGGCCGTAGCCAGCAGCATCGGAAGCACCATCAGGAGGTACTGGAGGAGATTTCCGTGGTGGGGATAATTGAAGAACGCCGGGACGAAGTCGAGAATATATATCGACAGGGGAAGATAAATCAGCACGTAGCAGAGCGCGCGGCCGAAAATCTGGGCCGACGGCGAACAACTGTCCCAGGGCAACGGGCCGCGCAGACGGCGCCTTTCCTGCCGGGTGCCTCCCAGAAGCACTATTCCCAGGAGCATACTCTGCTGGAGAATCAGGATGACGATTCCCGGGATGATAAAGGAGGCGAATCCCTGCTGGGTGTCTCCCATGGCGAATCCTACGCTGGAGATGTTCTCCGATGCTCCGGAGGAGGGCATCCCCAGGTCGCTCATGGCGCGCTCGCGGATCTGGGCTCCGGTGGCGATCTGGAGTTCTGTGATGGAACTCAGGAAAGTACGGTAGCGCAGCAACAGGGTCATGTCGCAGTAAAACTGTATCTGGGGCTGCTGGGCGCGCAGGAGTTTCCGGGTGTAGTCCTCGGGAATTTCCAGGACGGCGAAGCATTTCTTCTCGGCCATCCACCGCCGGGCCTCGGGCAGGTCGGCGGCGTAGCCGCAGATGCTGATGGCCTCCGTGGCGTCGGCGTGGCGCACGAACTCGCGGCTCATGGCCGTGCGCGAGCGGTCCACCACCGCCACGGGCATATCGCGGGTGACTTCCGGGTTGTAGATGAGCGAATAGACGATAGGGTAGGCCAGGGGGAGGAAGAGGAAGAACAGCAGCACGCCTATGTCCGAGAGGCAGGCGGACATCTCATGCCTGAAAATCCTCGCGGTCTCAAGCGTCCATTCCTTTATGTCGAGAAAAAATCCTTTGAACATCGTTGTAGCTGTTTGATAGGGGCTGTTACGGAACATATACCGGACGCCGCAGGGCGCGCTTCATCAGCGGAGCGGCCAGTACGGCCAGAATAGGGAATATCAGCAGGTAGATGAAATACCAGCGGGCGAAATACACGGCGTAGCCGTTGAGGGCTATATCACTGTAAATCATAAAATACCATCTTACGGGAAGTATCCACGAGAAAGGGGCCATCCCCCCGTACATGGCCTGGACCGGGAAAGAGAACGCTGCAAGCGAGAATGCCAGGATGCCGCTCAGAGAACATATGGACAAGGCCAGACGCGGATTGGGCAGCACACTGCACACGATCACGGCAAAGCTCTGCGAGGCCACCACAAGCAGGAACATCCCGACGAACATCCAGAGTTCATCGCCGTTCATGGGGAAATGGAACCAGTGGTAGAGCAGGGAGTTGCAGCCCCAGCCGATTATCGAGAAAATAATTGTCTGCGGCAGCAGTTTTCCTACCAGTGCCGTCCCGATTCTCCCTCCGGCCTTCTCAAGCCATTGCCGGGAGCTGCCTGTCTTGATTTCCTGGGTGACGGAGAAAGCCGTCATTATGAACACCATCAGTTCTATAAGTCCCATGATGAACGACGGGGCCAGGTAGTAGGAATAGTTCATCCAGGGGTTGTTGAGCGGATGGCTGGATATTGTCAGGGGCTGGAGGATTACGTCGGCCATCCGCCCTGTGGCTCCTTTGTCGACAAGGTTTGTCTGTACCAGTGCCCCCTGGGTGGTGACGGCCATGGTCTTGAAACCCTTGAACATGAGGCTGCCGGGCACGTATATGGCCAGGTTGTAGTAGTAGGTCAGCGCCGGGCCTTTGCCGGCTACCGCGTCTTTCTCGAAATTCTCCGGAATCACGAAGAATCCCATAATCTGGCCGCTCTGCATCAGCGACATGGCCTCATTGTAGGAATTAGGCGTCCGGCTGACGTCAATGAGTTCCATCGCGTCGAGCGAACGGGTGAGCTTGCGCGATATCCTGCTCCCGTCGAGGTCTACGACTCCGGCGGGGACCTTCAGGGGGAGTCCCGGAGCGAGCAGCCCCACGAAAAACAGGGCCATCACCACCGGCACTATCACCATCCCCACCAGATAGATCGGGCGGGAGGTGAGCCGGCGCAGCTCGCGGACAACTACATTATGGAAACCTGTCGACATACGTCCTGGCGGTAAAATACTTGTTGGCTGTAAAAATATTCGTTTGAATCAACTTCTCCGGTAGGGGAGGCGGCTCCCCCCGGCGGGAAGGGGAAGTCAGTCCTTGAGGATGACCGTCATCCCGGGACGCAGGTCGGGAACATCCTTTTCCGGACGCGCCTTGATTTCAAAAGTCTTGGAATCCCAGTCGCCGGTTGTCTTGGTGGCGTGCCAGGTCGCGTAGGAACCCAGGTCGCGCACATAGTAGATTTTGGCCTTGACCTCTTTCATCCCCAGGGCGGGAATCTTTACGGTGATTTCCTTCCCCATTGTGAGATCCCGGAGCTTGTCTTCGCGTACATTGAAAGTGACCCATTTGTCGTCGATGCGCAGGACGTTCATGATCGGGGCGCCGAGCGATACGAGTTCTCCGACCTCCGGGAATATGACATCTATCTGTCCGTCGCAGGGAGCGGTCAGATACTGGTCCTCGAGGATTGCCTCCACTTCTGAGACGCCCCCTTTGGCTACGGTAACCATCGCCGCGGCCTGTGCCTTGTCTTCGCTCTGGGCGCCTTCGCGGGCCAGTTCATACTGGCTTTTGGCGGCGGCGGCTCCCGCTACGGCGGCATCGTAGGCGGCCTTGGCCTCGTCGCGTTTCTGTTCCGACATTACCCCTTCGGAGTAGAGATTCTGCATCCTGTCGTAGGTCTTCCTGGTTATGCCGACGGCGGCCTGTGCCTGCTGCCATACGTCGTATGCGCTCTGAATGATCTGTTTGCGGGTTCCCGCGTCGACTTTGCGGTCAACGGCCTGCGCCGCTGTCTCCATCGCGCGGGCCTGTTCCAGCTTGGCTTCCACAAGGGAAGAATGGATATGCACCAGGGTGTCTCCCTTGTGGACCATATCCCCCTCCTTGACAAAGAATTCGGTGACACGGCCGGGGAGTTTCCCGGAAACTCTTACGGAAGTGGCCTCGGCCTGTCCCTGGAGGATTTCGGCAGGCTTGTTTATGAACAGGAATCCGATAATCGCCAGTATGGCGACGGCGAGTACCACGCCGCCCATGGCAATCATAAGTTTGCGGTTCTCTTTTTTCTCTTCGTTTGAGAGCATGGTCGGAAATATTTAGCGGTTGTTTTATTCGTTTTTCAATAGCGGGGAGTGACGGCGCCCTTTCAATACTTCAGGCGTCCGAGGACTTTGGAGAGGTAGACATCGCAGAGCTGTACGTCAATGGCGGCGTCTATTTTCTCGGAATTCGCCTGGAGCCATGCGGTCTGGGCCGTCATTACGTCCGTCGAGGTGACTACCCCTTCGTGGAATCCGAGAGTGGCCGTGCGGAGGTTGTCCTGCGCCTTCTCGAGGTTTGTGGTGGTCATGTTGTATGTCTTGATGGCTTCCTGGGCCTTGAAAGCGGCCTGGCTGACCTGGAGGTCGACCATCTCGCGGGCGTTGGCCAGCTGGAGCTGACTTACCACGGCGTTGGAGCGGGCCGCCTTGTATTTGTAATAGTTGCCTCCCCAGTGGAAGATGGGGATTTTCACCATCACTCCTACGGAGAAAGCTCCGTCGAAGCGCTTTTTGAAGCCGTCGAACATATTGGGGTTCGAGAAAGAGTATCCTCCGATGAGGGCGATGTTGGGGAGCATGGCCGAGAGTTCCACCTTCGCCTGCTGTTCGGCTACCTTCGCGGCCAGGGCGAGGGCATCCAGGTCGGGCCGGGAGGCGTAGACCGTCTCCATGTCGTAGCTGCGGGCGATTTCCTCGCGGGGATTGATTTCGAGGTTATCCTCGTCTTCCACCTCCATCTGCGAATCTACGGGCAGACCGCACACCTGGGCCAGGGCCATCCGGCTGAGGCTAAGGCCGTTCTCTACTTTGGTGAGGTCGACGTTGGCCTGGTTGAGCCTGACGTCGACGCTCAGAAGGTCGCTGCGCGTTGCCACTCCCTGTCTGACCATCAGGTCCACGTCATGGCGCAGTGTGTCAAGCAGACTGACATAGCTCTTGGCGAGTTTGTGCTTTGCCTTGAGGGAGACCACGGTCCAGTAGGCGCCGTCAACGGCGTAGATAACGTTCTGGGCCTCGCTGGCATAGAGTTTGTCGGCGATTTCGGCCGCGTAGCCCGTGATTTTATTCATGGCTACAATTTTGCCACCCATGTAGATCGGCTGGGTAAGGGTGACGGCGCCGAAGAATACGTTGTGTATGTCGTAGGTCATCGACTCCTTGGGGATAAGCGCCACCTGCTCGGGGACATACTGTCCGCTCGGCGATTTGATGGGCTCTCCGGTATAGGGGTTCTTGACCAGGTTGAATTCATAACCCTGGGTCTGCAGATTGAACGACTTCACCGGCAGCAGCTGGTCGGAGTCGAAAATCGACAGTTCCTTCTGGTTGTAAAGATAGCCTCCCGCGAAGTCGATTGCCGGCAGATAGGCGGCGAAAGCCTCTTTTTTCTGATATGCGGCTTTCTCCTGTTGCTGACGGCGCACCATCAGTTCCTTGTTGTTCTGCAGGGCAAGTTTGCGGCAGGATTCGAGAGAATAGCTCTCGGCGTCGGCCCCGACAACCGAGGAGGCCAACAGCAGTGAGACGAGAGCGCCGCGCATCAGGCGCGGACAGTGATGTCTGGCGGTATTTGAGGAAGGGCTTGGCATAATCATGCTGCAAATTTATATAATGTTAACACCTGAGCCAACATTTGTTTCACTTAATCGGTGAAAATTACCAAAATTTCCCCAAAAGGATTAAAATTGGTCTTTTGGTAGAGATAATTGGGAGCATTGTTCTGCCAGCTCACGTGGTTTTACAAGGTCTCGCGGAAGAGGCGGAAATCGTTGTCGATATCGTTCCCGACCGTGGTCAGCATATCTCCCACCAGGGCGCCGTTGACACCTCCGCGCAGCATCCTGAGGGTGGCTTCGCGGCTGATCCGGCGGCGCCCTCCGGCGAAACGGATGGAGAGTTTCGGGGCGGTAAGCCTCATCAGCGCCGCCGAGAGGATGGCTTCTTCCTCTCCCAGCAGCGGGGTGTCGGCCAGAGGGGTTCCCGGAATCGGGTTCAGCAGATTCAGGGGGAGGGAGCAGGCTCCTGCATCGCGGGCTTCGGCGGCGAGTTCCAGACGGTCGCGCAGGGTCTCGCCCATCCCGATGATTCCTCCGGAACAAACTTCCATCCCTACCTCGCGGGCCAGACGGATTGTCTCGAGCTTGTCCTCCCGGGTATGGGAGGTGCAGAGCGTCGGGAAGAAGCGGGCCGATGTCTCCAGGTTGCAGTGATAGCGCCGGATCCCGGCGTCGTAAAGTTCCTGAAGTTCCGCCCGGTTGAGAAGGCCCATCGAGGCGCAGAGTCCGATGCCGGTCTCGGCGGCTCCCTGGCGGTACATCCCGCAGAATTTCCTGATGTCACCAAGGGCCACCTTGCGCCCTGAGCAGACTATGGAAATGCGTTCCACGCCGTGGCGCGCATTGCTGCGGCAGGCTTTCAGGAACTCTTCTCGGTCTATAAACAAATATTCATCGCATCCGGTTGAGTGGGCCGCCGACTGGGCGCACCATTTGCAGTTCTCCGAGCATCGTCCCGAGCGTCCGTTGACGATAGAGCAGGTCTCCACGGCGTTGCCGCAATGATGGCGGCGCACCCTGTCGGCGCCGTCACACAGGGCGTCCAGCCTCCGCTGCCTTTCCTCCCGGCCGGGAGCGGCTTCGATTTCCGCGGCCAGCGCCAGCAGCTCCTCTATATCACCGTTTTCTCCGTTCATGGCCTTGCTGACGGCTCTCTCAAGTATAGTGTAGAATTCAGTTTCCATTTTCATGTAGGTTGGTTTATTTTCATGCAAAATTACAATTTTTGCCGGTATTTTTTGCCGGGAAAGAAAAAAGTTGTACCTTTGCACCCGGGTAAGTCCTACACGACCAGCTCCCCCCGAACTCCGTCAGGTCTTGATCGAAGCAGCGGTAGGGGGTCGTAGCGGTGCGATGTAGTAAGCTTACCCTTTTTTGTGCCCATACCTGAAGCGTGACCTTACCCCATATGGTAAAGCGTTTGTGTATGGCGTAAGTGATGTAAAGACGAAAGATAAAAATGGCTGGTGGTATATGTAAAGTTACTCAATTGATTTATCCAGCCAATTAAACAATTCGTAAGCTGTTGGAAAAAGTTTTTCGATATAAATGGTTTTTACAGTAATAATTGAATCGCTCTCAATGATTGTGATTCTTCCTTGATACTTACTTCCAAATACATGAAAAGATATTGTCGTTTTTGAAATAATGATGTGAGATATGCCCCAGGATTGGGGTATTTCTTTTCTTTTGAGACATAGCCTCATAAAATTAGTTAGTTCGCCCATATTATATCTGATATAATTCAATTGCAAAGTTAGCATATATAATATTATAATCCAAAAAAAATGTTATTAATTTTATTGATTATATTATATCTGATATAATTCACTATCTTTGTAGAAAAATCACCGTAATGAAACTGCGACTACGCGAAATATTAAAAGATCGATCCATGACGTTGAAGGCTTTTTCGGAACTGTCTGGAATAAGCCAACCGAACCTGAGTAATTACATCAATGGGAATGTTTCTCCTACATTAGAGATGCTTACCCGTATATCAGAATCTTTGAACGTGCCTTTAACAGAATTGTTTGAAGAGCCCGCTTCATTGGAATTTTATGTGAGATACAAGGGAAATATGCATAGCATTACTTCCAAAGATATTATTAACCTGATAGAATCCAAATGTAGTAATGGATAAAATAAAAATTGTCAGATTATTAGAAGATTGCAATATCTTAATTGGTGATTTTTATGAACATGGCAAAGCATCCGAGTGCTATGTGGGAGTTACGTTCATTCAGGATGATGGATTCACCTGGGATACGATAGTTCCCTATGTCAATCGTCGTGCCGGACTTTTTCTTGAAACTGAAGAGGAGTTGGTTGCGTATCTTAAAAGTATCAAACCTTTCTTCAAAGAATCATCCATGCAAACATGGAGGACTAAGGAAAGAGAAGAATGGGAAAATTCTAAGGCTGATGTCACTAAAGAATTTTTCTTTGCTATGTTGACTTTTAAACCGGTTACAGAATTTCCTCCAAATGATAATCCGGCCCGAAGAATTCAGGACATAAAAGATGCCGGTTACACAGTCGCAACAATTCATCATTACAGAGATAGAAAATCCGCACGGATTTTGTTACCTATCCCTAAGTCTGCCGAAATGGGATATGAGACTTTTACGCCACAATTTAAGGCAAGAGTTATACGCTTATTCAATGGTGTAAATGCCTATGAGAATAAGCCTACAACTCCAAAAGGCTTAATACCCGACCATAAATTCTCAGAAGTCCGTTGGGATAAAAATACTAAAGCAGAGAATCCCATGGATATGGCGGATGATGAAGTTATTCAGAAATTTCAACTTTTGGATAATCAGCGGAATCAACAAAAAAGAGAAGTTTGCCGCAACTGTTTTCAAACAGGTAAACGTGGCATAATTTACGGAATCCCATTCTTCTATGAGGGTGGTGAAAATTGGGATGATAAGATTCCTGCAGTTGGAAAAATTGCGGAAAAAGGATGTGTCGGCTGTGCTTGGTATGATATTGAACGTTGGCGTTCGGAACTAATAAAACTTCTCAGTGACAAATAATTTAAAAACATACGGAAGTGTCTGTTCCGGAATTGAGGCTGCCTCTTTTGTGTTGGAACCGTTGGGCCTCAAACCCCTTTGGCTCTCGGAAATTGCAGATTTCCCAAAAAGATTTTTAGCTTCCAGATATTCCCATATTCCGAACTTGGGGGATATGAATGACATCCCGCAGATGATAATTGACGGAAAGATTGATGCACCTGATTTTTTGTGTGGAGGCACTCCATGTCAGGCTTTCTCTCTGGCCGGCTGGAAGAATGGTCTGAATGACGATCGGGGCCAATTAACATTAAAGTATATTGATATACTCAATGCGATTGATGCCATCCGGATTGCGCAAGGGCAATCCCGTTCCTGTTTTATGTGGGAAAATGTGGAAGGAGTTCTTAAAGATAAGACCAATGCGTTCGGGTATTTTCTTGCGGGTCTGTTGGATCTTGATGAGCCGATTGATTGTGGAAAATGGTCTAACGCCGGTGCCATCTTTGGTAAAGACCGTAACATAGCCTGGAGAGTGTTGGATGCAAAATATTTCGGTGTGCCACAACAAAGGAAGCGTTTGTATGTCCTGGGTGGCGGAACGGATTTTAATCCTTCGGCTATTTTATTTGAAAAAGGAGAATATCTTCCTGACCCATTTGCCGGTTCCGCGAAATCTGCTCACCCTTCTCTTTTTGATGAAGACTCGGTTGAAGAAATACCATTGACAGCCACTATAAAAGGACATTCCGTAGAAATTTTCAGACAGTATTCTGATTGTCTATATGCAGCTTATGGTACGAAATGGAATGGAAATGCCGCAGCTTTCAATGGTTCGCTTTTTGTGTGTCAGGATGGTAGGATACGGCGTTTGACCCCGAAAGAATGTGAGCGGCTTATGGGCTTCCCGGATGATTATACCAATATTGCTCCTGACGTGAGGGCTACCGCTCGTTATCGGGCTATCGGTAATTCATGGGCTGTACCCGTTGTATCGTGGATACTGAGACGCACCATACATCATCATCTTTATCGTCTGACACTGCCGGAATTATCGATTAAGCAGTCAGGCGCTGATTATACCCTTTTTCATCTGGATGGATTTACAAGAGTTGATGATTATTGGGTTAATGCATCATCATATCCTTATGAATATAAACTGACTAACATGATAGATATGATAGACACTGACGCGGCGGAAAAATTTTATCTTTCTCCCGCAGGGTGTGCCGGCATTGTCCGCCGTAAGTTAGAACGTAGCACAGGGATTAATGAGCGTCTTGAATTACATTTACGCAATGGTTTCAACAATGATGCTTCCTTTCTTTTGAAGCGAAAGGATAGGATGCCGATTAAGTAATTTGATGACTGACAGGTGTAAGGCGGGGCGCCGTCTATGATGGCGTCAGGACTGGGAGGAAAGGGTCAGTGAAAGGGTCTCGCCGCGCAGGCGCAGGTCCTCGAACATGGGCAGATAGTTGCGGTGGCTCGGAGCGAGGACCACGAAGCTGAGTTCGGTCTGGTTGTTGGCGTAATCGTAGGTTATGAAATATGTGGAGAGGTGGACCGAATGGCGGTCGAAGATCTCCACGTAGGCGTCGATATTCTCGATAATGCCGCGCACCTGGATTTTGATCATGCGGTTCTCCTGGCCGAGGCGGGCGCGGCTTTCGTAGACCTGGAAAGCGATGAGGGTCAGGAGAATCATAGCCGTGGCGATAATTGAACACAGGTACATCCCCACCCCTACGGCCATGCCGATAGCGGCCGTCATCCAGATTCCGGCGGCGGTGGTCAGTCCGCGCACCGACCCCCTCATGTGGATCATCGCTCCGGCGCCGAGAAAACCGATACCGGTGATTACCTGGGCCGCGATTCGTCCGGGGTCGCCGTTCTTGAGGCCGGTATAGACCTGGGGGACATAGATGGAGAGGAGCATCGCCATGCAGGAGCCCATCGAAATCAGGGCGAAGGTACGCACACCGGCAATCTGCCCCTTGCGCTTGCGCTCCAGCCCGACAAGGACTCCGAGAAGCATCGACAGGAACAGTTTGAACACGGCGCCCGGGAGGTTGACTTCCGGGGAGTTGATTTCTTCGACAAGATAGCTCAGTACGTTCTCCATATTACCGCAAATTTACTAATTTTTCGTGCGTCCGAACCGTTCCGAACGGATTTTTGTTGGGATAAATGAGAAATTTCGATGTGAAGGGGCAGATTTTTAACATTGTTTTTGTAATTTTGCCCCCGCGTTGCATCGTACTCCCTCAGCAGGGGTACACCTTAAATATAGAATACACGTTCTGCCCTGGAGCAGAATCCACCTAATTCCGCCATATATGTTGAAGAATCTCGTTATAGTTGAGTCCCCCGCCAAAGCCAAGACAATCGGGAAATTTCTCGGTCCCGATTTCAAGGTGATGTCGAGCTACGGGCATATCCGCGACCTGAAGAAGAAGAACTTCAGTATCGATGTCGACAATGATTTCGAACCGGTCTATGAGATTCCCGACGACAAGAAGGCGCTGGTGGCCGAGCTGAAGAAGAACGCCGCGGAGGCCGAGACCGTATGGCTCGCTTCCGATGAGGACCGCGAGGGGGAGGCTATCGCGTGGCACCTGTTCGAGGTGCTGAAACTCAAACCCGAGCATACGCGCCGCATCGTATTCCATGAGATTACGAAGAACGCCATCCTCCACGCCATCGAGAATCCCCGCGACATAGACATCAATCTTGTCGACGCCCAGCAGGCGCGACGGGTGCTTGACCGCATCGTCGGATTCGAGCTTTCGCCGGTGCTGTGGAAGAAAATCAAGCCCGCCCTGTCGGCCGGCCGCGTGCAGTCCGTGGCCGTGCGCCTTATAATGGAACGCGAGAACGAAATCAAGAAGTTTGTTCCCGAGGAATATTTCCGGGTTACCGCCCGGTTTACCCTTCCGGGAGGAGAGACCGTCACCGGTGTCCTCTCCAACCGCCTGGGCAGTGTCTCCGAGGCGGAAAAACTGCTCCGCGAGTGCGCCGGCGAGACCTTCGGGGTCACTTCGGTGAATGTCCACCCCATCCGCAAGGCTCCCGCTCCCCCCTTCACCACTTCCACCCTCCAGCAGGAAGCCGCCCGCAAACTCGGTTTCACCGTGTCGCAGACGATGATGATAGCCCAGAAGCTCTATGAGGCCGGACATATCACCTATATGCGTACCGATTCGCTGAATCTCAGTGTGCTGGCCCTCGACGCCATCAAACAGGAGATAACCTCCACGATGGGGGACGCCTACCTCAAACAGCGCCATTACCATACATCTTCCCGCGGAGCCCAGGAGGCTCATGAAGCCATCCGCCCCACCTACGTGGAACAGAAGACCATCGAAGGCACTCCCCAGGAGAAACGGCTTTACTCCCTGATCTGGAAACGCGCCGTGGCCTCCCAGATGGCCGACGCCGAGATGGAGAAGACCACGGTGGAGATTTCCGCCAAAGGTTCCGGGGCGCGCTTCTCGGTCACCGGTGAGGTTGTCCGCTTCGACGGTTTCCTTAAAGTCTATATGGAGGGACACGATGACGACAACACCGACGACGCTTCCGAACAGGGTCTGCTTCCTCCGTTCCATAAAGGAATGGTCCTTACGCTCGAGGACATGACCGCCACCCAGCGGTTCACCCTCCAGCCCCCGCGTTATTCCGAGGCATCGCTTGTAAAGAAGATGGAGGAACTCGGCATCGGCCGTCCGTCGACCTATGCCCCGACAATCTCGACCATCCAGCAGCGCGGCTACGTGGAGAAGGGGGAGAAAGAGGGCACCGAGCGGGACTTCATTGTGCTGACTCTTGACAACGGCAAGGTCACCCGCAGGTCGCGCACCGAGACCGTAGGCTCCGAAAAGGGGAAACTGGTCCCCACGGATGTCGGCGAGGTGGTCAACGAGTTCCTGACAGAATATTTCCCCGATATTCTCGACTATAACTTCACAGCCCAGGTGGAGGAGAAGTTCGACAAGATTGCCGAAGGCGATCTCCCCTGGCACAACGAGATCAGGAGTTTCTACGACGGTTTCCACCCCGCCGTCGACTCGGCCATGAATATGCGCCTTGAGCATAGGGTAGGGGAGAGAATCCTCGGCACCGATCCCGCAACGGGGAAGACCGTCTCGGTGAAAATCGGCCGTTTCGGCCCGATGATTCAGCTCGGCGACGGGGATTCCGAGGAGAAACCCCAGTTCGCTTCCCTCCTGAAGGGGCAGAGCGTCAGCTCCATCACCCTGGAGGAGGCTCTGCGTCTCTTCGAGTTCCCCCGCAATATCGGGGAATACCAGGGGAAGGAGGTCACCGTGGCAATAGGCCGCTTCGGTCCCTATATCCGCTTCGACGGCAAGTTCACTTCGATTCCGAAGGAGATGTCGCCGGCCCATATCACCCTGGAGGAGGCCGTGGATCTTATCGAGGCCAAGCGCAGGGAGGAGGCCAACCGCATAATGAAGACCTTCGACGAGGAGCCTGACCTGCAGATTCTCAACGGTCGTTATGGTCCCTACATAGCTTTCAACAAAACCAATTATAAGATACCCAAGACGGTGACCGATCCCGCGTCGCTCTCCCTGGAGGAGTGTCGGGCGCTTATCGCCGACCAGGACGCCAAACCGAAGCGTCCGGCCCGCGGAGGGCGCCGTAAGCAGGCATGATGGATTTCACCCCACTGAGCAAGCCTTTCATGGCTAAGGTCTACGCCTCCGGACAGGAGGCGCGCCGGGATGTCGAGCGGAGCCAGAAGGCTCTGCTTGCCCGTCTGTTGCGCAAGGGGGAGAAAACCGCCTGGGGGCGTCAGCGGGGCCTTAGCGCCTCGGATTCCTACCGGGATTTCGCCGCAAGGATCGCTCCGGCCTCATACGAGGAGTTCCGCCCCTGGGTGGAGAGGATGGTCCGCGGAGAGGCCGACGTGCTGTGGCCCGGCGTATGCCGCCGCTACGCCCAGTCCTCCGGCACTTCGGGTGGGAAAAGCAAGTATATCCCGCTGCCGGCGGATTCCCTAAACGGATGTCATTACGCCGGAGCGGCCTATTCCCTCGCGTCGTATCTCCATTATTACCCCGACAGCCATCTGTTCGGCGGCAAGAATTTCATCCTCGGCGGGAGCTTCGCCAACGAAGTGGCCGATCTTCCCCGGGGGGTGCGCGTGGGGGACCTGTCGGCGTCGCTTATCGACCGTATCAACCCGCTGGTCAATCTTTTCCGGATTCCTGACAAGCGGACGGCCCTGATGGCTGACTGGCAGGAAAAGCTCCCGCGCCTTGTGAGGGCGTCGGCCCGCGCCGATGTCCGCTCTATTTCCGGGGTCCCCTCCTGGTTCCTGACCGTGCTTAAGCAGGTGCTGGAAATGACGGGTGCCGGAAATATCCATGACGTGTGGCCCCGCCTGGAGGTGTTCTTCCACGGCGGAATCGCTTTCGGTCCTTACCGGCGGCAGTATGCCCGCATCACCGATCCCGCCCGTATGCGCTATTGGGAGAACTACAACGCTTCGGAGGGATTCTTCGCCGTCCAGGAGCGTCCCGGCGAGCCGGAGATGGGCTTGCTGATGGATGTGGAGGTCTTCTATGAGTTCCTGGATGTCGATGACCCGGGGGCGCTCCCCGTACCGGCATGGGAAACTGTGGCCGGAAAAGTCTACGAACTGATAATAACCTCTTCCAACGGCCTCTGGCGTTACCGCCTGGGGGATACGGTCAGGGTCTGCTCCACCGATCCGCTGACGATCACTATCGCCGGGCGTACACGCCATTATATCAATGCATTCGGCGAGGAGGTGATGGTCTACAACACTGACGCGGCCCTCGCCCTCGCCTGTGCCCAGACCGGAGCCGAGGTGCTGGACTATACCGCCGCGCCGGTCTATGCCGGCGACCGTACCCGGGGGCGCCACCAGTGGCTCGTCGAATTCGCCCGGATCCCTTCCTGCGGGCTGGATGAGTTCGCCCGGATTCTGGATATGGAGCTTCAGCGGCAGAATTCCGACTATCAGGCCAAGCGGGCCGGCGGCATTTTCCTGGATAATCTGGAGGTTGTGCCGGCGTATACGGGACTGTTCAACCGCTGGCTGGCGGCTACCGGAAAGCTCGGCGGACAGCGGAAAGTGCCCCGCCTGAGCAATGATCGCTCCCTGATGGAACGCCTCCTGGAGATTAATGCCTCTGAAAATACTGAAATAAACCTCTCTAAATCACATATACAACCATGAAATTTAACCGATTAGCCGTTTCTATGGCAATTGCTGCCCTGGGCGCGGTATCTTCCGCGGTTTCGGCTGCCCCCCCTTCCGGGGTCGCCCCGAAATATGTATTCTATTTTATAGGGGACGGGATGGGATTCCACCATGTCGTCAACGCCGACCTGTACAAGACCCGGGTCCTGGGGGACTCCGCCTCCCTGACGATGCTGTCGTTTCCCGTGGCATCGGCTATCCGCACCCACTCGGCCTCCTCTGACGTGACCGATTCGGCCGCTGCGGGGACCGCACTTGCCACCGGCTCCAAGACCCGCAACAATATGCTGGGGATGAACGCCGACACCGTCGCCGTGACTTCCATAGCCCGGACGCTGTTCGACAACGGCTTCGGCGTGGGGCTGATAACGACCGTAGGAATCGACGACGCCACTCCCGGAGCGTTCTACGCCCATGTCCCTTCCCGTCATGAACGGATGACCGTAGGACGCCAGCTTGCCGAGTCGGGCTATCAGTTCGCCGCCGGCGCCGGCCTGGCCGAGGCCCGCGACAAAGAGGGGCGCTCCACGGGTCTGCTGGAATATTTCGCGCAGCAGGGTGTGAAGGTCTCCTACGGCCCGGAGGGGCTGGAAGAGGTGGCCGACAGGATGCTTGTCCTGAGCCATGACACGGTCTCGACCTGGAACGTCGGATATGCCATCGACTCCATCCCCGGGGCGCTGACCCTGCCGCAGATGACCCGCGCCGCCATCCGCCATCTATCGCGCGTCTCTCCCGACAGGTTCTTCCTCATGGCCGAGGGGGGAAGCATCGACCACGCCGGCCACGCCAACGACGGCGGCACGATTGTCCGCGAGGTCATCAGTTTCGACCAGGCGATTGCCGTCGCCTACGAATTCTACCTGGCCCATCCCGAAGAGACCCTGATCGTGGTCACCGCCGACCATGAGACCGGAGGGTTCTCGATAGGCAATAACACAACGGGTTATGCCGTTTATCCTTCAGGAGTGTCTTCCCAGAAGATTTCCAAAGAGGCGTTCGATAACTACGTCAAGTCACTGGCCCGCAACCGGATGGTCTACACGTGGGACGACATGAAGGAATATCTTTCGGAAAATCTCGGATTCTGGCGTGGGGTGGAGATTACTCCCGCCGAGACCGCCGCGCTGGAGGAAATGTTCTCCTCCATGATGGAGGGGCGTAACTCGGCGGCCGACCAGAAAACGCTCTATGCGAGCTTCAACGCCTTTTCGGCTGAAGTGTTCCGTCTGCTGAACGACAAGGCCGGTTACGGTTTCACCACAGTCAAGCATACCGGCGCTCCGGTTCCCGTCTTCGCCGTAGGTGCGGGCGCCGAGGCTTTCTCCTCTTTCTCGGACAATACAGAAATCCCCGCCAGGATTCTCTCCCTGACGCTCGGAAAATAAAAAACAACTTATATGCGTAAAATCTTAGGCTTGCTTCTCCTTGCTCTCCTTCCCCTGGCGGTCCGCGGTATCGACTACGGTGCCCTGGAGGTGGACGTGACGATGAATCCCTCGAAATACCGTGCCCTGCTGGAGCGCTTCGAGAAGGCCGACACCACCCTGACCTCCGCGGAGGTCGCCACCGTCTATTACGGTTATGCGTTCTCAACCGACTATGAGCCTCGCGATTCTTTCCCCGAAATCCATGCCGCCTACGAACGGCAGGACTATGAGGAAGTGGCCCGGCTTGTGGAGAAAGCCCTTCCGCTGAATCCCGTCTCGCTGGATCTGAGCCTGCTCGGGCTGGGAGCCTACGAACATGGCGCCGGCGATACTCCTGGGGCCCACTCCCTGAACCTTGCCATCCGTTCCGATCTTATCGCCACGGCGATTCTCGAGAGCGGCAGGGGGACCAACGCCGATATGCCCTTCTATGTCATCTGCGACGCCGACCGCCGCCGGATCCTGACCAATGTTCTCGGTGTGCCGCTCGACCGGGTGATGGATACCACCAGGGTAGGCCCCGTCCAGGCCGTCAAGTTCACGTTCCCCGGTCAGTCCCGCGAGCATATACTTTATTTCGACAACACCCTCGAGGAGCGTTTTCTCCAGTCCCGCGGCCGTTGAGGACTCTCCCGGTAAAAATTCCCCCTCTCATAATGTCTGAAAACAAAACCGAAAAATGGACCGAGATAGAGCATCTTCCCGAATGGGACGAGGAGTTCTATGATGTATATACCGCTAAGAAATATGGCAAGTGGGTGATGCTCAAGACCCTCAAGCCCGAACTGCGCGACCAGGCGCAGTACCGCTCGATGATCGAGAAGGAGTTCGACGTCAGGTATAACCTCTGCCATCCCAATATCGTGATGATCAATGACTTCGAGGAGGTCCCCGGCGTAGGGCTGAGCATCATCACCGACGATGTCTACGGCGACTCCCTCCGCAAGCTCATCGACACGGGGAAGGTAACCCCCGAAATACTCGACAAAATCGTGCGCCAGCTTCCCGAGGCCATCGCCTATATCCAGCAGAACCATATCGTCCATTATCCCATCCGCCCCGAGACGATTATCTTCACCGAGAATATCCATAACCTGAAACTTATCAACGTAGGGTTCGACCAGAAGGAACACCTGACTCCCACGGACGCCTCGGAGGATATCCGCAACTACGGTATGGTTCTCCATCAGACCCTTTCGGCGCTGAACAATCCCGCCCCGCGGCTCAACAAGGTCGTGGACCGCTGTCTGGCCGAAGATCCCCGGCGCCGTTACCGCGACATCCAGGACCTGAAGATGGGGCTTTCGGGCGACTCCAACCACCGGCTCTACCTTACCATCATTATCTTCCTGGGACTCATGACCCTTATCCTGGGCTGGCTCTGCTGGAAAGCGCCTGCCCTCTGATCCGTATAGAATAATTACAGCATAATTGCAATGAGTGTTGAAATCCGGGCTATCGAGCCTACAAAAAGTGAACTGCGTAAATTTACAAAATTCGGCATCAGTCTCTATGACGGCGATCCTTATTTCGTGCCGCCGCTGATTCATGACGATGTCAATACCCTTTCGCCGAAGGTCAATCCGGCTTTCGACTTCTGCGAGTGTCAGTGCTTCATGGCCTACCGCGACGGTAAACCCGTGGGGCGTATCGCCGGCATAATCAACACCGCCGTCAACAAGCGCACCGGAAAAAAAGACCTCCGCTTCGGCTTCCTGGATTTCATCGACGACGACGAGGTTGTCGACGCCCTCTTCAAAGCCTGCGGCGACTGGGGGCGCCAGCGGGGGATGACCTCGATGGTAGGTCCGATGGGCTTCACCGACATGGACCACGAGGGGATGCTGGTCGAAGGATTCGAGGAACTCGGCACGATGGCCACCATCTACAACTATTCCTATTATCCCCGTCAGCTTGAACGCCTGGGATTCAAACCGGATGCCGAGTGGGTGGAGATGGCCGTCACCGTCCCCGACGAGATTCCCGCAAAATACGCCCGTGTGGCCGAGATCGTCAGGACCCGCAATAACCTGAAAGTACTTAAATTCACTTCCCGCAAGAAAATCAAGGAGCAATACGGCGAAGCCCTTTTCCGCCTGATCAATGAGGCTTACGACAGTCTCTACGGCTACTCCCCCCTGACCGACCGCCAGATCGAGTATTACATCGATATGTACCTTGGGATTCTCAACCTGGATTTCGTCACCATCGTGGTCGACGCCCAGGACCAGCTTGTAGCCGTCGGCATATCCATCCAGTCCTTCTCCCGCGCCCTCCAGAAAAGCCGCGGACGCCTGTTCCCGACCGGCTGGTGGCACCTGCTGAAAACCCTTCGCGGCGGTTCCGACATCGTCGACCTCCTCCTCATCGCCGTCAAGCCCGAATATCAGAACAAAGGGGTCAACGCCCTCCTCTTCGCCGACCTCATCCCCCACTACATCAAAGCCGGCTTCAAATACGCCGAGACCAACCCCGAACTGGCCGCCAACCACAAAGTCCAGAGCCAGTGGGAATACTTCGAGACGCGCCAGCACAAGCGCCGCCGCTCCTTCCGCCTCCCCCTGTGATTTCCCTCTCCCGCTCCCTCTCTTCCCAAAGTTTCCCCCTCCCTGCCTGTCCTGTGGTCCGCCCATAGGCGGACTTCCCTGTTCCCTCCCTTTCAACCCCTTTTCCCGATGCAGAATTCCTATCAGCCCGGCGCCCGCGAGGCCGGCTGCGACGAAGCCGGCCGCGGATGTCTCGCGGGCCCCGTCGTAGCCGCCGCCGTCATTCTCCCCGATGACTTCCATCATCCCTGGCTCAACGACTCCAAGCAGGTCTCCGAAGCCCATCGAGAAGCCCTGCGCCCCATTATCGAGCGCGAGGCCATCGCCTGGGGCGTAGGCATCTGCTCCCCTGAGGAAATCGACCGCCTGAACATCCTGCGCGCCTCCATAACCGCCATGCACCGCGCCCTCGACGCCCTGGCCGTCCGCCCCCTGAGCGTCATCGTCGACGGTAACAAATTCTATCCCTACGGAGACCTTCCCTGGAAAACCTTTGTCAAAGGCGACAGCCGCTTCGGCAACATCGCCGCCGCCTCCATCCTCGCCAAAACCCACCGCGACGAAATCATGCGCTCCCTCTCCATCCAGTACCCCCAGTACAACTGGGCCTCCAACAAAGGCTACCCCACCACCGACCACCGCGCCGCCATCCGCCTCCACGGCCCCTCCCCCCTCCATCGCCTCTCCTTCCGCCTCCTTCCTCCCGAACAGCTCTCCCTCCCCCTCTGACCCTCCGGTTCGTTTCCCTCCTCTCCCGAAAATCCCCCTCTTGCCTTCCAAAAAAGTTTCCCTTCTCGCTGCCTGTCCTGTGGTCCGCCCATAGGCGGACTCTTCCTCCTAATCCCCCTCGACTCCTTATGCTTTCTCCTGTCAAGCCCTCTCATAACCGCCGCTGCGCCCGCCATGATTACCGCTCCCCCTGTATCTACATGATAACCATGACCAAAGCCCCCGGCGTTCCGGACTTTTCAGAGGTTCTTCCCAATCCCCTCTGGACCCCTGCTGATCCTGTCAGCAACCAGGCCTATACCCGCCAGTCCTCCCTCGGCCGCAAGATCCTCCTCGAACTTTCCGCCATTCAGCGCCGCAATCCCTCTCTGCGCGTCTACCGCCGGGCCATCATGCCCGACCATATCCATTTCCTCCTCCATGTAATGCGCCCTCTTGATGAACCGATAGGCATCTTCCTCCGTGATTTTAAAGGCCGTTGCGCGGCTCATAATGACAACCGCCCGGTATTTACCCCCGGTTTCAATGACCGCATTCTTTGGCATAAAGGACAACTGGTAAATTTATCTTACGGCTTGCAACTATTCTGACAATCAATCTCATATAGATATTGCGGTGTACGAATAGTGTACTTTTGGGGAAGGTGGTGGAAAACAGATACAAATGAATTTGAGATATTTATAAGGCGTTAGGGATTTTTAACTACGCCCGTTTGCCTGTTTTTTTCCTGTGCCGTTCACTCTTGAAAATCCCTGTCTGGAGTGGTTTCAAGCCGAAGGAATTTGTTTAGCCGGTCTAAGCAGCGTTTCTTTTGGTCGAGGTTGGGATGGACATAAAGATTGAGGGTCGTCGCCACATTGGAGTGACCGAGTATGACGCTTACCGTCTTATAGTCGCAGCCGCTCTCGATACATCGGGTGGCAAAAGTATGGCGCAGGCCGTGGAACACGATGGGCGGAATCTTCAATCGGCGCAGCATTCGGGAGAATGTCTCGCGGTAGGTGCGTGGCTCTTTCGGGGTAGAGCCTGAACCGACAACGTATATATTTGCCTCTTGTTGTCGGCGCACTTTGCGGAGCGCGTCAAGCAGTGGAGCGGAAATTGGGATTTCCCTTACCGAATTGCGAGTTTTGGGTGATGAGGCGTAATGTTCGGTAACCCCTTTCTCGCAGTTATAGATTCTGCCTACCGTGCCGCGAACCGAGATTATACGTCGCACCATATCCACCTGCTCCCAGCGCATGGCACAAACTTCGCCGATACGCAAGCCGCAGCATAAGGCAAGCATTATTCCTATGTTCTGCGGTGTTGGTGCAGCGGTGAGCGATTGCATCAGCTTTCGGTGATGTAGTAGCGACAGCACCGGGAGTTGACGGACAGTCACGGACGGAGGGTAGACAATCTCCAAATCGTGTGATTGACAAAGACCGTGTTTCGCTCCGAACTTGGCGACGGCTTTCAGCACCGCCACGATGTCGTGAATGCTCTTGTGCGACAGCCCTGCGGCGATTTTGTCGAACACGAACTGTTGAACAGCTTCCTCCGTGATGTCGGTATAGTCGGCAAACTTCGGGAGAAGGTGGGTTTTGAGAACGAGGGCGTAGGCGCAGAACGTGGAGTGTTTCACCACATTGCGCTTAGCATCTTTCCAGCGATCGGCGATTTCGCCGAAAGTAAGAGTGTATGGCATATTAAGTGAAAATTAAAGTTCCACAAAATATACCGCTGCAAAATCGGATTATCGGTTGCCTTTGGCTCGGTTGTGGTGCTTGCAGAGCATCTGGCAGTTTTCAATCGAGGTTGCCCCTCCGCGGCTCCACGCCGTAACGTGGTCTGCGTCCATCTCACTTTGCTTCCATATTTTCTGCGCGGTAGCTTGATGGCCGATGGCGCAGTCGGGGCAGTTTGAAATTCCTTTTTTCTTTGCCTCCTCGGTCTGCCGGGCATAAACGGCACGCTTGGTTGCCTCATCAAATATGCGGATGTCAAGATGTTTCCTCTCTGTTTCACCCCCAAGCAGGTACTCAAACACACCGCGACGGTTCTTAACGTATGGGTCAGCATACAATTCCTTGACTCTTTGAGCCATTTGTGTCGGATTGTAAGGTGTGGCGTGGTATCGCTCATAAAGCTCACCCCACGGCAAGCCGCGCATCTCGTTTTCAACAAGAGGGAACACGGCACGTACCCAGGCAATTACGGAGTTGAAGTAATTGACAAGTTCCGTGATGTCCGAGCTAAAACGGTGGTCGCGCATATATTCCTCGGTTTTGCCCCGGCTCACCCATTCGAGAGCGGTTTCAAGAAAGTCCTGTCGGTTGACTGCGCCGTTAATATAGGCACTCCATTTCTGAATTTGAGATGTCTGCGAATTGCTGAACACCTCCTTTGCAGCGGTGACAAACGGGCCGGAATACACAGCATTGAGCAATTCCTGATTGTTGAGCGGTACTCCGGCTATGTTGATTGTCTTGAACCATTCCTTTATTTCCTGCTCCGTACCTTCGCACTCATAAATAAGCAATTGAGTGTTCAGAAATTTTTCGCGTAATTCTTTCGGTAGGCTTTCAAGGCTTTGGGGTAGTCCTTGACTGTCTTTCCAACTAAGTTTTCCGGCTCCGTTGTAGAAGCGTCCAAGCGAAGTGATGCGCTGTTGTCCGTCAAGTACCTCAAAACGTCCGTCGGCAGTCTTTACAAAGTAAATAACTCCGAGCGGGTAGCCCTTGAGTACGGAATCAATCACTGCTACATCGCGTTTGCCGTCAGCATAAATATAGTTACGCTGATACTCCGGCTGAATGGTGAGTTTTCCTCCCATTCCGAAAAGGCCTTTGGCCTCGTATTCGTTGTAGACAAAGCCGTCGCAGATGTCGGCGACTGTCCACTCTGTATGTAGTTTTGTTTTCATAAGGTTCTATTGTTGTTTAGTTTCAATCTTAGGTCAAACTCAGGGTGATTCTGGTAAAGAACTCGGATTAAAGCCTTATCCCCGTGAATTAAAAGAACTAAATCCAAGCCTAAGAGATGGGCAGCTTTACTATTTGGAGAATGGTATACCACAAAAGCCATATGCACGAGTCCTTATCAAACGTAAATTCAAATGAGTAAGACTGTTTCAATCTTAGGGATAAC
>CAJUAF010000008.1 GCA_910584365.1 uncultured Muribaculaceae bacterium
ATGAGGAATATCCTTATTCCCGTGCCAAGGGCTATCCCTATGATTCCGAAGAAGAAGAGGATTATGGGGATGATTCCTCAACTTCCGCCAACAAGTTCCTTTTCAACGTAGGCGCAGGTGCCGAATATGCACTGACCTCCAAACTCTCCGTAGGCGTGGAACTGAAATATCAGTATATGAGCCATTTCAGCCGTCTTCCCATCACTGTCGGCGTAACCTACAAATTCTAAATCAAGATGAAGAAGTATCTATCAATCCTTGTGGCTGTCATGCTGGCAGCCATGTCGTTCACTCTCACTTCCTGCGGAGATGATGACAACGAAGATGAACCTGAGAATCCGGAAGCAGCATCTATTATAGGGCGTTGGAACTGCACCGATGTCACCATGAAGTCAGACTTCGCAACAGAAGCCGGGATGCAAGAGGGTGATTTTATCCAGTTCAACGCCGATGGTTCTTGCAGTTATTCAGAGGGGGGCATATCCTATAATGCCAAATACAAAAAGGAGAGTAACAAGGTAACCATCTATGATTCAAATGACCCTGAATCGTTCGATATACCCGTAGAGTATGAAATCAAAAGTCTTACTGAAAAAGAACTGGTATTGTTTGCGAATCTATACATCGCCACATGGACTGGTAGATTCCAACGTGTTAACTGACATCAGTTAAACCAATACAGTTCTCATAGGTAATTTATCCCATATAGAACTTTAGGAGAGCAACACTAATTATAGGTGTTGCTTTTTGTTTTGATATTATTTTGATATTCAGGATTTTATGTCTAATTTTGCAGGAGATAACCCC
The DNA here is from genome assembly GCA_910584365.1 of uncultured Muribaculaceae bacterium. Classification (GTDB taxonomy): domain Bacteria; phylum Bacteroidota; class Bacteroidia; order Bacteroidales; family Muribaculaceae; genus UBA7173. Next base: position 808 of record CAJUAF010000008.1, read on the forward strand.
AGCCATGTTTGGTGTCGCCATTGCGATAACACGCTGATTCATAATATGATATTCAATGCTGGCAGTGTCGAGGTGAGCGGTTCGAGTCCGCTGTACTCCACTTCAAGTCACTGACTATCATTTAGTTGGTGACTTTTTTGTTTTCACTCCTCTCAACACTATTATCATTACTTTTGCATATGAAACTCCTGCTTCGCGCTATTGTATGTCTAATTTTGGCATCGGTCAGTATAGACCAGGGTTACTCCCGCACTGTCTTGTCTGAATCAACAAGAGAGCCGATTGTGTACGCAAATGTAGGTGTAATAAACCGGAATGTAGGTACAGTGACCGATACGTCGGGACATTTCTCGTTAAAAATACCTTCTGACTTTATAAACGATTCCATAAGAATTTCTTCGATTGGTTACGTAGCCAGAACATTTGCAGTGAAGGACATTGATAACTTGCCTGACACCATACTTCTGGATGATGACATCATACGGTTGAGTGAAGTTGTCGTGAAACCGCAGCGAATTAAGCAGAAAACAGCCGGGCGCAAAAGTGCCGGCGGTTTTATCTATATAGAAGTCGAAGGATATAAGGCGGCGGGTCAAGGGCTTGCAACTCCATTAAAAGTTAAGGAACGCGCATGGCTAAAAGAGTTGGGATTCACTATTCTTACAGAGAACCGGCCGCTCTCCAGAATGAAATTCAGGGTTAATGTCTATCGCAAAGAACAGGATCAATATATATTGCAAAACTTTAATCCGATATATTTTGACTATGACAAATCTCAACTTGAGAATGGTCAGTTTACATACAGGTTTCCGGATGAAATAATGTTGGAGGAGGGAAATTATTATATAGAACTTGAGTTTCTTGAGAATTTCACAAATGAATATTTCATTATGAGTACGAAGCCTTTGACAGGTAAGACGCGCTATCGATACGCAAGTCAATCCGCTTGGGAAACATTACCTTTTGGAGCGCCCGTCTATATTGAATACGACAGTGTGGAATAACATCTTCCCGCACCACTTGCTCACACCCTGATTCTGTGATACGGTTCATATGGGGAGGGGAGATTCTGACAGCACCCTCGCCATCCGGGCGAAAAATAAGGCGATGCGCCAGAATCTTGAATTCTGACACATCGCTTTAGTGTATGAGGGAGAGGGATTACGTCAGAAGGCGGCCAGGGCTACGTCGGTAAGCCATATCCAGAGGGGACAGAAGCCGATGAAGAGGATTACCGAGAGGGTCAGCGAGGAGGTGCCGGTGGCAACGTAGGTGTCGTATTCGTCGGCGATGATGATGCCTGAGAATGCGGGGGGAAGTGCGCAGGCTACAACGAGCATCTTCAGGTTGATGGGTTCCATGTGGAAGACCAGACCGAGGATGAGGACGAAGGCGGGCATGACGATCATCTTCAGGATGGATCCCAGAACGGCCTGCCAGTTGATGGTGAACTTGATGGCGGAAAGGGTGATACCGGCGGAGAAGACGGCCATCGAGGCGTTGGCTTTGGCGATGAGGTCGAAGGAGGGGCTGGCCCATTTAGGCCAGGGTATCCCGACGACAACCCAGATGACTGCCAGGATAGGAGCCCAGGCGACAGGCTGCTCCAGGGCATGGATGACGGGTTTCCAGGCGCTTTCCTTTTTGGTGGAGCCGGGGTTCTGCTTCTCGAGGGAGGCGTTCATCAGCGACAGGCCGACGGGGATGCCGATGGCGTTGACGACGATGCCGACGATTGCCACCACAAGGGCTACCGCAGGGGTAGTGCCGAAGATAGGCTCCAGCACGGCGAATCCCAGGAAGCCGATTGTCGGCGATCCGCTGATAAGGGCCGAGACGGCGGCGTCGGCGCCGGTGTTCTTCTTGAAGCAATACTTGAAGATGAAGTAGACGAGCATGAAGCAGACCATGATACCCACGGTGGAGATTATCGTCAGCTTGATGTCCTTGACGAGCATTTCGCGGGAGGCCTGCACGATGGAGACGAACAGGGCGGCGGGCAATGCGTAGTCAAGCACCACTTTGTTGAATTTCTTGGAGTCTTCTCCCGTGAAGACCCCTTTCTTGCCGGAAATATAGCCGGCGAGCATCACCACGATTATCGGGACGATGGCATACAGGATTACATGAGAAATATCCATATACTTGAGGTGCTAAATAGTTGATAATTCTAAGATAGTCGCCCTGTTTCGAAGAGGGGTCAGACGGTGTACTGGATAAGCGGAGTGGGGTTGAGGTAGCCGATATGGCCGCTTTCCTTTCCGGCGTCGCCGGCGAGCTGCACGTCGATGATGGCCGGTGCTTTCGATACGATGGCTTCTGTCAGGGCGGCGGTCAGTTCGGCCGGGGTGGTGACGTAATAGTTCTTCGCGCCGAAAACTTCTCCCATCTTGTCGTAGCGGGCGGCAAGGTCAAGGGTGGTCGGAGCCGGGTCTTTCTCTATCGCGGGGTCGGTCGAGGGGTTGACGCCCATATTGTTGTAGATACCGCCGTTGTTGAAGATGACTACGGTGACGGGGAGCTTGAAGCGGCAGATGGTCGCGAAGTCCATGCCCGAGAACCCGAAGGCCGAGTCGCCCTCGATGGCTACGACGGATTTGCCGGTGGCTACGGCGGCGCCGACAGCTGACCCCATGCCCATACCCATGATGGCCCATGTGGCGCAGTCGACGCGGTGGCGCGGCAGGGCCATGTCTACGGCGTCGCGGGTGTCGTCAAGAGTGTTGGCTCCTTCGTTGATGAGGATAATGTCGGGATTGGATTCCAGAATCGGTTTGACGGCCGACAGGGCGCTCCAGTGGTCCATAGGCTGCTTTGTGGAGGCTGCTTTCAGGCGGTCGGCGAACTTGATGTTCTTCGCCTTTGTCTCGGCCTGGAGGGAGGGTACCCACGCGGGATCGGTCTGCATCTTCTTCCCTTCCATGCCGGCGAGGATGGCGTCCAGCGAAAGATTGATGTCGCCGACAACGGGGGCTGCCACCGGCACGTTGACGTCGATTTCCTGAGGCTCCACGTCAAGCTGTATGAACTTGATGGCGGGATTCCATTTGCCGCGACCGAAAGACAGCATCCAGTTCAGGCGCGCTCCGACGACCATCACCACGTCGGATTTCTCCATGATGTCCGAGCGGCAGGAAAGTGCGCTCAGGGGGCCGTTGTCGGGCATGATGCCTTTGGCCATAGACATCGGAAGATAGGGGATGTTGCAGGTCTCGACAAGTTTTTTGATACGATCCTCAGCACGGGCGTATGCGGCTCCCTTACCCAAAAGGATTGCCGGACGCTTTGCCGTGGACAGGAGTTCCACGGCGCGGGCTACGGCCTGCTGGTTCGGGGCGACGGGAGTGTAGACATCCACCGGTTCATAGAAGAGTTTCTCGGCCTCTGCGGCGTCCATAATTTCGGCCAGCGCCGGAGTGGTCATGTCGATATAAACTCCGCCGGGACGACCGGAGACAGCGGCGCGGTAGGCGCGGGCTACGGCCGAGGGAATATCTTTTGCGTGGCTGCAACGGAAGGCCGCTTTTACAAGGGGACGGGCCGTATTGAGCTGGTCAAGCTGTTCGTATGTCCCCATGTTCATATCTACCATCGTCGGGTCGGATGCTCCGGAAATCTGAATCATAGGGTAGCAGTTCACGGTGGCGTTGGCCGTCGCTGTAAGTCCGTTGAGGAAGCCCAGGGAGGAGACGGTCAGCAGTACGCCGGGGGTCTTTGTCAGATAGCCGTGGGTGGCGGCGGCCATGCCGGCCTGCTGTTCGAAACGGAAACCCACGAATTTCACGCCTACTTTCTGCATGGCGTAGGCGGCTTCAGTGACGGGGATGCCCACAAGGCCGTAGACAGTATCGAGGTTGACACGTTTGAGAGCCTGGGCCAATATATACATTCCGGTTACCTGCTGGGGGAACTGGGGTGCGCTGGGGGCGGGAGTAGTCATAATCAGGTGTTTAAATTGTTTTTGACTGGAATAGTTGAAACTCCGAGGCTTGCGGAGGGCTTGTGCAGCACGCTCCGCAAGCCTCGGATGTGTTGGTCCGGCCGCGACGCAGCCGGAATTATGTCAGATTTGTAATCGAGGGGCCGGTATGAGATTATTTCGCAGCGGGAGCATCGGGCTTAGGCATCGGGGCGGTGGTGCCGTTGGCCTTGAAGGTAGCGATTTGCTCGGCGGTATATCCCAGACCGGAAAGCACCTCGTCGGTGTTGCCTCCCAGAGTCGGGCAGGGACCGTAAGTAGGCTGATAGTTCGACAGGGTGAACGGGCATCCTACGGTTACGAATTCGCCGACTTCACCTCCCTGGTTGATTCTTACAAGGGTGTTGCCGTCGTAGAGGCTTTCGTCCTCCATTGTCTCGCGGGTCGACAGAACCGGAGCGCAGGGAACTCCGTAGGGAGCAAGCAGCTTGACAATCTCGTATTTGTCCTTGTCGATTGTCCATTCCTGGACACGTTTGATAAGGGCGGCCTTGTTGCGGTCGCGGGCGTCGGCGGTGTTGAAGTCCGGGTTGGTCAGCCAGTCTTCGAAGCCGAATGCCTGGCAGGCCTTCTCGAAGTCTTTCGCTCCGCGCTGGAAGATGATGTAGGCGTATGCGTTGTCGTCGGTCTCCCATCCCTTGCATTTGTAGGTCCAGCCGAGAACGCCGGAACCCTCGGTGTTGCCCGAGCGGGGCACGTAGTCGGGGAACTTCTGGTTCGGGTACTGGGGATACTGCGTCAGATAACCGATTTTGTTGAGGGTCAGCTGGTCGCGGGTCTTGATACGGCAGAGGTTCAGACAGGCGTTGTGCATCGACTGATAGACGAAGCAACCCTCGCCGGTGCGCTCGCGCTGCTGCAGGGCCGCCAGCAGACCGATCAGCAGGTGCATACCCGTATTGGAGTCGCCCAGGGCGGCGCCCGACTGGGTCGGGATGTTGTACTCCCCTTCATACCATCCGGTTGTGGTGGCGGCGCAGGCCGTAACCTGGGCGATAGGCTCGTAAGCCTTCAGGTCCTTGAAACGGGACGACAGAGGGAATCCCTTGATTGTACCGTAGATACAGCGCGGATTAAGTTTGTGGACCTCTTCCCAGCTGAAACCGAGCTTGTCCATTGCTCCGGGGTGGAGATTCTCCACGAAGATGTCGGCGCCCTGGATAAGTTTTGTCAGGATGGCCTTGCCGTCGGGAGTTGCGGCGTCGAGCGCCAGCGACTTCTTGTCGGAGTTGAGCTGAAGGAAGTAATAGCTCGGGCAGTCGGGGTTGAACTGGAGTTCCTTACGGGTGGCGTCCCCTACGCCGGGACGTTCAATCTTGATGACCTCGGCACCGAGCCATGCCAGCATCTGAGTACATGAGGGACCGGACTGAACACTGGTGAAATCCACCACTTTTATACCTTGAAGAGGAGCGGTATTCATAACTTGAATTTTTTAGGTTTATATTTTTTGTGAAATTTCTTACATCCCGCTTTCCATTGCCGGGGAAAATCGCCCGGAGGCTTGGAAAGCCCGGCGCGGATTCTGCCGCGCTGTACTTTATAAACACCCCGCCCCGAGGAAAGTTTTTATTTTCATAAAAAAGGTAATTAGTGATTGTCCTGGATTTCCTTTAGGGAGAAATCCTCTCTGAAATAATAAGACATCCGGCTCCGATAAAGTTTAGTCCAGGTTGGCCAACGACACCTTTCCGGGGCTGAATGAAGTTTTTACCCGACTCCGGATTGATTTTCCGGCATGATGTGTGATATTAGATTTAAAATATGTAAATTTACCAGATTTCTTTGATGGAAAAGTCGAGATAAGTCAAATGAGCTAATTGTGCTTGTTATCAGTGCAATAGTCGTTATCGATATTGCGGTGATTTTCCTGCTTTTGACCCGATTTTCTCAAAAAGTACACCTTTTGTACCCTCGATTATGGACTGTAGGAAGAGGGAAAATGTTAAGGTCTGTAAACGGCGATTTTCAGATTATTATACCTCGGATTATCTTTGCGCAAATTATAATTGTATGGCAAAATTAGAAAATCGCAAGAAGCAGAATCCCAAGCTCCGGCAGTCGGAACTGAGCGACGGACGTGCCAGCCTCTACCTTGAATATTATCTCGGCAGAAGTGAAACGCCTGTCATTGACGAGGACGGCAATCAGGTGTTTTACACCGAGGGAGCGATGGCGGGTAAACCGAAATATCAAATCAAACACTCCCGCAAGAAAGAGAACCTCAACCTGTATATCTGGCTTCATCCCCGCAACCAGCAAGAGCGTTTGCAGAACAAGAATACTCTTGCCCTTGCTGAAAAGATACGTTTTGAACGTGAGCAATCCTTTTTGGAGGACAGGGAGGGCTATCGTCTCCGAAAAGACATGGACGAGGATTTCCTTGAGTTCTGCAAGGAGTTCATCAAATCTCCGACCCTCACTAAATACACCCGCATAACGCTCGGGCACGGACTCCAAAAGTTCAAGAACTTTCTTGCCGATACACCGAGATATTCTCTCTACAAGAATAATCTCAAGATGACACAGTTGACAGTCGACATGGTAGCTGCCTATGTTGAGTATCTGAAAGAGAACGGAACAGGCGACGGTCCGAAAATATATTTCCGAATGTTCAAGCGTATGGTTACTGCGGCTGTTGACAAAGACCTAATCAAGAAAAATCCGTGCCGTGGTTTCGTGTTGAAGAACGACAACATGACGCTACAAAAGGAGATTCTTCTGCCGGAGGAAATACAGCAGCTTGTTGCGACACATTTTGAAGGCGAGAGGCCGGAAATTCACCGTGCGTTCATCTTCGGTTTATACACCGGAGTGCGTTGGTGCGACACCAGCCAGTTGACCTACCGCAATGTGGACTACTCAACCCAGGCATTGCGGTTCCAACAGCAAAAGACTAAAGACCATAGCAACCGGAGCTGGGTAATCGTTCCGTTGAACAACACCCTTATCCGTCTGATCGGCGAGCCGGATAACGACAACTTTGATGAACGGATATTCAAAGTTCCACATTATAACATCTGCAACCTGTATCTGCGTAAATGGGTAAAGGCGGCAGGCATTAAGAAGAAAATCACATGGCATTGCGCCCGACACAGCTTTGCGGTAAACGTCCTCACCAAAGGAGCGAATATAAAAACGGTGTCGAGCCTCCTCGGACACACCTCTATAAAGATGACGGAACGATACCTCCACGTCGTTGACAGTCTAAAGCAAGACGCAATTAATTCCCTCGGTGAAATCAACTATGTACCGATGTAAAGGAAAAGCCACCCAATCCGAAGCCGATAAGTCCGATGTGATTTGTCGGCTTTTTTCTTTTCGCCGCCAATCATAATGAAAACAAAAAGGGGAAAATCGGAGTGTGAAATCGGCAACGGGGATTACGACTTTGGAGTAAGACCCACCAACATACTGCAAGGGTTTTGAGCTGCAAAATCAATTTCATGCAGCTCAAAACATACCTTGCAGAATCCCGACGGATTCCATTACGATCTACAGAATCAGACGGCTTGATAGCACCAAATTACAATAGACCTCTTACAGAAAAGCCAGCTGTAATCGGGTTAGCCGATTGTTTCAATTATTTACCACATCAATAGTGGCAAAATCCAACTTCTTGCAATGAGGAAGAATAAGATTTGACGAAAGATAGTTGATATATCAATACGCGATACATAATGCTTTCGAGATTGTAATTCGGTTAATATGCATTGTTACAAGTAGTTACTTGTTGAAGTCTTGATTGCAAAGATGCTGTTAGTACGTATTGACGTATGAACGTACTGACGTATTGACGTATGAACATCTGAACGTATGGATGTACATACGTATGAACAGATGACTGAATTAACTTATGAGCAGATGGATGTCAGGCCTTATGGATGAATGACAGGAAGAATTGCCGTTTGAATGTATCACCTATTTGTCATTCAGCTGACCGACTGACTTGCCATCTGACCGATTGTTACACAGAAACCTAAGAATGAAAACGGTCGGATTACGGCTGATAAACACCCATCCGACCAGAATTTCGGTCGGATGCGATAAAAACGGTCGGATTATGGCTGTTTTCGGTCGGATGAAGTTGAAAGCAACCATCTAAGCCCGATACGCTCAATTGTTCTTTCTTCATTCATCTCAACAAGAAGTCGCCCCAAATAACGAAGCTGTTGCTCTTGTGACTTATTAGACGGCAACAAATCCTTAAGGTAATCATATATGATCTCTCGGCGAGCACCCTCTTTACCTGCATTCTGCAATAATTGCAGAACCATCTGTTTTAATCGGGCCTTATCTAAACCTTTTGCTTTCGTATATTGCGGTAGCTGTCTGGAGGCTTTGGCTACACCAAGGGATATGGTGTAGTTTGGGGCTTCTCCCTCAATCAAACCGCGCTTAAGGAGTTCTTGTGCTATCTCATCGTCAATCCGATGTCCTTTCTGAGTGGCATCAAGAGAAATGCAGTCGTGCAGAGTCAGGGTGTCATTGTCCTTGAGCAGTTTGGTATACCGTTCATTTATGGCATTGCCATAGATGCGGACCGCAACCTCTTTCTTCTCATTGTCAATCTCATAGTCCGGCATCGGGAATCTACGCTCCATCTGTTCGGTAAACATCTTTTTGATTCCACGGCTTACCGTATCAATCATATTGAAATGCACCATAGCCTTGCATAGACAGGCGTTGCGGAAGAATCGCTGCGGACCATTGGTGGCAAGTGCATTTTCCAATGTGCCGGGAATGAAGGAACCTCCGTTGGCATAATAAAGAAATCCCGGATTCTCAACGAAGTTTATGCGCTGACGCAGAGTGTAGTCCTGATGAGCTATGCAGTTATGAAGTGCCTCACGAATAGTGTAGTCATCATACTGTTTCATCGTGTCGGGGAACAATGTGCCGCCCGGCATCTCACGCAAGGTCAGATTATGTATCTTGGCAAGAATCTCATCTACCGTCAGGATAAACGGCACAGAGAAATGTTCATAATCCACGACATCCTGATTCTCGTCGCGTAAAGTCCATGTTACTTCCGCGACTGCCGGACGCAGCTTGCTGTCTGAGAACATTTTGCCAAGCAATATTATGGCTGCGCGGGTAAGTTTGCCATTGACCATCAATTCACACTTGCTCAGAAATTCTTCTGTAGACCAACGGTTGACCTCCTCAGCCGGAATACGGCTATGCACCTTCTTGAACATCTTTCGCGCCTTAGCGAGAGCCACCTCGTCAAGGTCATCAATCGTAGCATCAGGTACAATTTCAGCAGACCAATCAGGAGCCGGTGTCTGCCGACGTATTTCATCCTGCTTGGACTGATTAAGCGGTTTGAGGCTTTCTCCGTCACGACCGTATGCGATTCCCTTCCATTTCATCACGATATTTCGTGGCGAGGCCGGAATCTTGAACATCAGTATTCGCTTTCCATCTACCTCAATCGGGATAATCTCGCGGAAAGTCTGTCCATCGGTGGTATGCTGAGAGAAATCGTGCTTGAGATTGTTGAGAGCCCCTTCGCCGTTTTTATATGACGTGCCGACAATCTCATGCCTTTTTTCATCATAGCCAAAAATCAGCCACGCGAAATCGAGTTTGCGAAGATTCGCCTCATTGCTCAACGCCGAGAAATACTTGCCCAAGTCATCAAAGTCGAAGTTGTTCTCCGCCTTCTTGAACTCCACTACCTCACTCTCTGGTCGAGTTATGAGGCAGTTGAAAATATTGACATCCTGATTCATAGTGCTTAAAACTTGATATCGTTTGTTATCAAAAATGAATGTTCTATATTTGAGTCAATGCATCCGGGAAATAATTCTTAATAATATTCTGGGCTTCCAAGTCTCTTCTTATCACTTGAATTGCACGCTCAATGTATTCATTACGACCTCTCAATCCAAATTCTTGAGCCACCTTTGTTGTCAGACCCTTGTGATTTGCAACAGTTATAAGATCCTTATAATTTCTGGAGTCAATTATTTCAGATAGATACTCTTTCCTCTTTTTATATGTTTCTTCGATGTCAATACCCGAGAGAAAAGTATTATAGTTTTCTTGAACTTTCTCTTTTGTGTCGGCCTTACGTAAATGACACTCCTTAAACATAAAATCAATGTACGCAGAAAGATATAAAGAAATCTGAGATTCAATAGAATTTTTGAATTCAGATAACACGTGCTCTTTTATTTTTTCGATATCAACTGTCTCTGATTTGACTTTGCAATACTCAGATAAAAACTCTTCTGAAATAAGAAGGTTCTCTATTTCAGAGACACCATAAGTAAAAATCCCCTCTTGCTCAAATTTAGAAATCTGAGCAGAATTCCTAAAATCTTTATCTATGATACCATGGGCTTTTGTTGATACTCCGGGAATCGAATTAAATGCCTTGGTATAATTAATTACATTTTTACATGAGTCAACTTCTTGAATAGTATAATTTGGAAATAGAACCTCGTAAATTTGCTTATCCGGACTATTGACTTTTCCCTCACAAAAAAGAATTGGTTTTCTACTTCCCACCAATTTTAACAATAACTCCTCGGGAATAATATTCTCTTGAATTAGTTCTATTGACCAACTATTGGGATAATGAAAGTTTTTTATCCATCCTTTCTGGCAATTCCTAGATGTAGCAAAATCCAAATCATGGGTAAAGTAAATAAACCTACAATCCGAACGTTTATTCTCCAGTAGATCCCAAAGTTTGTTAGCAATTGACTTGTGTAGATGCAATTCTGGCTCATCAGTTATAATTATGCTATCTTTAGGCGCAAAAAGTACTCTGCCGGCTAAGTAAATTATTACTCGTTCGCCATCACTCATTTGGTGTGCGTCATAAATTATAGATCCGTACTTAATTTTTAATTGGTTGCTATCGTTACAGAGTAATGTACGATGTTCGATGAGTTGATTCCAGATTTCTATAACATCGTCAAGAATCCCTCTAAAATCTTCTTTTGATACAGATTCGTCATTACTATATTTTGAAGCAGCTTGATTTATACGCAATTGGCGTTGACCTAATAACATCCCAAGAACTTTTACCATCTCTGAACCATATTTTTGCGTTAACTGCCACTCAAAGTCATCCATTTTTTGAGCATCAAAGGTAACTTTGTCATCATAAATAGACTTTTGGTATTTATCAAAATGACTTTGGGCACTATTATAAGTAGGTGTATTGGCAAAAGAGGGGAAAATTAGTAATTTTTGAGCTGGAATTACTATGCCATCTGAAATATTCAGGCTTTTCTGAAGAAGATTTGCAAGGGAGGTTTTGCCGCATCCATTAGCTCCAACTATGACAGTGTTCTGTTGCGCAAAGCCTAATGCTTTGTAAAAAGCATATATCTCAATAAGATTATTTATTCCCGATAATTGCTCTGAAATGGATTTGAACGACAACAATTTTGATTCGTTTGGTCTGAAAGACGTGTAATACTGGGTAGGAATATTATGTTCTACATCGTGCTTTAGCTTTTCAAAGAACGATTCTGGGATGAGGTTAGAGTTGATGTCTTTCATAACCTCATCAATCCATATATTGATGATATCTATGTTGGCTTTGGCCCTTTGGATATCCACCACCCGTACAACTTCATCATCTGTAGTACAGACATTTAGAAATCCTTGTTGGGTCGCTATGCAGTCTGTAAAGAATTGGATAAGCTCTTGTTTGGTCATATCAAATTATACTATTTCGTTGCTATTTGGAGCTTTGTACGCTTTCTTGGCTGAGCACGAAAAATACAAATCTTTCAGTATATCCGAGGTTTGAGTTAATGAGAATCATATGCTTATCGCGCTAGTTAATATGGCGCATATTTATAAATAAGGTTTACGATTTGAGGAAGCCATATTCATATATCTTAGGCTCAATTTTTGAAGCCAAAATTTTGAGTTTATCTCTCAGATTGTGGAGGAGTTCAGTATAGATTTTATCATCACTGTCCGACTTCATTTGAGTTTTACCGTTTTTCATTGTTTTGGTCCCCTGAAAATATAGTTTAATGTCATATAGTGACGCATCAGGATTGGAGTCTGGTTGAGAATGATAATAACGCCATAATTCCCGTCCGGCATCAAATACCGCGGTTGCTTCCGCAGAAAAAATTATGGGCTCGTTCTCTTCAACACGACTTGAGAAAATATCAGCTTCTATTTTAGGTCGGGATTTACCTGAAATAAACTCCGTCATAAAATGACTTTTAAAACAATCGCGTGCTCCGACTTCTTCCTCTGTGAAAGGAATCCAATGATTAGTGCTAATAGACGATTGTATAGTGTTAGCATTCGAGAATAGACAGTATGCAAGACAGTCCGATACGAATAAAAGGTCATTTTCTGGATTATCGGGAAATAGAAACTGGTCTCTATCATTTAGCCATGTCGCTTCTATTGAATGTCGAACGGCAACAAAAATTGCAATACGCGAGAGATTGTTGGGGGTTATCCACCAACCGCGTGGAGTTGGCATTTGGGATTTAAGGTTCATAAAGTACACAAGTTTCTGATTTTGGAAATCATTGCGACCGTTGCTCATGAATCCAAGCTTCAATGAGTTTTTATCATCTCTAACTTTATTTACCCATTGGCCAATGTTTCCAGCGTATCCGTCATAACAAGAAATTGTTTTTTCCCCAATTAATTCTGCTTGGGAATTATAGACGTCAGCTGTAATTTCCGAAAAAGTTTCAGTAGAGCCTGTATCCCAAATATAAAATCCAATGGGGAATTTCCCTCGAACATTATCAAAGGTATCAGCGGGTACCAAAAAAATTCGACCGAGCTTCGCTCGGAATGAGTTCCGGAAATCGCGGAAGTTCGGTGCTTGCAAATTTTTCAACTTTGAAAAATTTGCAAGCACCGAAGAAGGGATTTCATGGTATACTCTTATAAGAAATAAAGCGAATAGTTCTCGACCTGCAATTCCAATACGGTCAAGATATTTTTTATAGATATAATTAGAAACTGATACATTCGTCTTGTTCTTTCCTGTGCCATATATTTGTTTGCTATCACCAGCCTCTGCATAAGGCGGATTAATATATATGACTAACCGCTTTCTTGTTTCTTCATTATCAATTATCTCCTTTAGCCGAGGAGGTAGATTGTCGAATGAATCATTCAGAAAGTCAAATTGAAATACGTGATCTTCTAGTAGATTGGCACTGCCATTCTTTATTCTTTCCTTCATAACATCAACATCTGCTTTGTCAAGAGTTGATGCCCAGATCCGATATTTATTTGTCAATCCGTTAAGCAGATTTCCTGTTCCGGCAGCGCAGTCCCAGATATAATATTCATCTTGCCAATTCTCGCCAAGTTCATCAGCAAGATATTGTTGAGATAGTTCCACCCATTTCTGAGGTGTAAAAAAAGAGCCTTTGCGTTCGCGAACGTCTGGAGGAACGAGTAAGTCACGACGTTCAACTATATAATCCCAATATTCTCTCTTTGGAGGACGGCTATATCGATTCCAGAATTGATTGTGGGCATTCTGTTCATCAATGAAATTGGCTTTACTTGATGTGAATAGTCCGAGGTCGTTCTTTTTCCTATCAAGTTCATAATATGATTCTCGCAATAATACGAAAAGTTTCTCTTTCAAGGATACATTGTGTTCCGAAAGAATATCTGCCAAATAAAAATCTGCGTCTATTATGCCGGACTTCTTGGCCTTATCCCAATTCACATTGATTGTCGGCTTTACTTCAAGTAGCCATTTTTGATATATGGCTACGAAGTTATTTTTACTTATTCGTATCTTTGATAACTTAGACTTACCAACAATAAAATTATGCTTGATAAATTTTTCAAGTTCTTTTTTATCCCGATCAAAATTGAATGTAAGGATTTGATGGGATAAAACCTCTTTAACCTTTTCATGAATTAAAACAAATTCTTTTGTGGAATGATCTGAAGGTGCTACATTCCAATTGAAATCGTTTTGATGAAATATTTCAAGAAGATTATTATATGGTATGAATGCAATTTTTGCTGCATCAAATGCACCAAGAAAACGGGGCGGAAGATGTTTCTCGAATGTATGAGCTTTACCTATTGTTATTACAAGTTGAACAAAAGATTCCTCGAGATTAGATTTATTGCCTTTCTTCGCCTCCGCCCACATGAGATATTCCGTCTCAAATAATTGTGGTCCGTTAGACGGCACGGCAACGCAAAAATCCACATTGCCTAAAATTTGTGTAGTATCATATGCCTGAAAAAAATCTTGGGCGACTTTATTTTTCAGTTCTTCTTCACGTATTTGATTGGAGTAGGCCATAATCAATAGATATTTCCGCCGTTAAGCAGGGTGCGGGGGTCAACTTTGAGGATAGAAGCGATTTTGACGAGCATTTCGAGGGAGGGTTGGGAGGCATTGGAGCACCATCGGGAGACGGTGGCTTCGTTTTTGCCTAATTGTTCGGCAAGCCATTTGCCTTTGCGATTCTGTTCCGCTAAGACTATTTTTAGTCTATTTATGCGCTCAATAACTATCTCGGAATCAGTTCTCATGGTTCAATTTCTTGAGGTTATTTGCAAAGTTACTAATTATTTCCGAAAACACAAAACTGTACCCTACACGTCAAGTCTATTCCGTGATAAAATATGGATTAGTTAATTCCGGACGATTGCGTAGTTGGGGAAATAGGCAAATCGACGCAGTTAAAAATCTCTAATGAATGACAATTATTTCAAATTCATTTGCTCCGGCTTGCCGCCAGCTTCTCCCAAAGTACACTATTAGTACACTGCGATCTATAGATATTGTTGATAATCAGAAGGGTTATGGATGGATATTGAAATTTGCCAGATAACTAAACCAAATTATCCAACCCGATAAATGTACTTTCAGTCCTGACGGGGGAATATATTGGTCTCTGATTTCCTTTGAACCGGACCGCATACTGTTGAACGGTTGCGGTGAGACCTACGAAGTAAAGCGTCCCGAAAAGACCTCTGACTTCGAGTGGTTCGAGTATGTTCCCTATGCCCCTGAAGATGCCTTCCCCGCACTGCACTGACGGAGTATATGTATCAGCTTTCCGGGGGACGCGGTCCGTTTTATGTAAAAGAAATGGGGGAGAGTTTGGCCGGGTGGAGAAATGTTCGTAAATTTGGGGCCGGAACGGTTGCCCGAAGACGCCCCAGGCGCCGGGGCATTAAAAGGGAACGGGGTGTGAGTCCCCGACAGTACCCGCTGCTGTGAATCCCGAAAACAGGCGTTCCGCAAACCTGCCACTGGCCGCCGTGTCGGGCTGTCGACGATTACAGCCCCGCGGGCCGGGAAGGCGCGGAAAGGCCGGGATAAGTCAGAAGACCTGCCGTCAGTGTGTAATTTAATGTCGGACGCCCTCGGAGCGGCCGCGATGTCTCATCCTCGGGAAATAGGAAAAACAGCCATGTTGAAAAATTTTAAAGTATTATGTCTGATTGCGGCGGCCGGAACCGCCCTTGTGTCGTGTAACAAAGAAGAAGTGATACCCGATATCCCCGCGCCAGAACCTCCTGCGGAGGGAACTTCGGTATTTCAGACAAACGTTTTTGAATATATGCCGGCTCCCGGCCAGTTCGTCGGAGAACCGGAAATCCTCTGGAACGCCGATGCCGAGACGGCCCGTCAGTGGGCGCAGGAACGGCTCGCTGCACGTAATTATGTGTCGCTCGGCAGCTTCGGCGGTTATATCGTCGTGGGTTTCGACCATCATATACGTCCCCGCGGAGGAGCTCTTTACGACTTCGCCGTGGAGGGGAACGCTTTCCTGAGCGAAACCGGTTCGAGCAATGAGCCGGGAGTGGTCTGGGTAATGCAGGACACCAACGGAAACGGACAGCCCGACGATGTATGGTATCAGCTCAAGGGGAGCGAATATGGCACGTCGACCGAGCGGATAAATTTCAGCGTCACCTACACCCGTCCCGAAGGGGAGGGGATGGACGTACCCTGGACCGATTCTGACGGGAAAACCGGCGTCGTGAAATATCTTCCATCCTTCCACAAGCAGCCTTACTATTATCCCGCGTGGGCCGCGGCGTCCTATACTCTGTCGGGCACCTGTCTCCGACCGCGCAATGCCGAAACCTCCGGAGGATACTGGTCCAACGAACCTTACGACTGGGGATATGCTGACAACTGCGGCTCCGACTCCTTCTCCCTCGCTGTCGACGGCAAGGAGGGGCGCTTCACCGGCTTCCGGATTTCCAATGCCGTAGATGCCCAGGGGAATCCCGCCGGACTTTCCTATATAGACTTTGTGAAAGTGCAGTCCGCCGTGCTTGCCTCAAACGCAATGATCGGCGAAGTGTCGACCGAAGTGCTGAGTTTCGTTGATCTGAGCCTTGTGAAATGACCTTCCGTAGGTTTCTGTGGTTCCCCCTGCTGTTGCTTCTCCTGATGGCGCAGGGGTGCATGAAATGGGAAGATGACAGAATGCCGGAGGGGTTCGACACCTCCGGTCCGGGGCTGTTCATCGCCTGCGAGGGGAATTTCCAGTACGGCAACGCGTCGCTGTCGTTCTATGATCCCGCGTCGCACCGGGTGGAGAACGAGGTGTTTTTACGCGCCAACGGTATGAAACTCGGCGATGTCGCCCAGTCGATGACAATCCACGGGGGGCGCGGATGGATCGCCGTCAACAACAGTCACGTAATTTTCGCCATCGACGTCAATACTTGCCGGGAGACGGGCCGCATAGAAAACGTGGCTTCTCCCCGCTATATCCTTTTCCTCAGTGACGAGAAAGCCTATGTAAGCCAGCTCTGGGACAACCGCATCTTTATCATCAATCCCCGGACATATTCCGTAACGGGTTATATCCAGGTGCCGGACATGGCGATGGAGACCGGCTCCACCGAGCAGATGGTTCTCTGCGACGGATACGTCTACTGTACCTGCTGGAGCTATCAGAACCGCATCCTGAAAATAGATCCCGCCACGGACCGGATTGTCGCCGTTCTGACCGTCGGCATCCAGCCATCCTCGATTGCCGTCGATAGGGAGAAAAAGCTCTGGGTCCTGACCGACGGCGGATATGAAGGCTCCCCCTACGGCTATGAGGCTCCGACACTGTTGCGGATTGATCCGCAGACGCTTGCGGTGGAACGCCGCCTGCAGTTCCCCCTCGGATCCACCCCTTCGGAACTCCAGACCGACGGCACGGGCGCCACGCTCTACTGGCTCAACGACGCCGTCTGGCGGATGAATATCTCCTCGGCCACGCTCCCCGCGACCCCGTTTCTTGAGTCGCGACGCACGAAATACTACGGACTGACCGTCGACCCCGCCGGCGGCGATGTCTATGTGGCCGACGCCATCGACTATCAGCAGCAGGGGATGATTTACCGCTACACCTCCGGCGGCGAACTGATTGATGAATTCTATGTCGGAATCACACCCGGCGCTTTCTGTTGGAAAAAATGAGCAAACATTGGTTTATAGCCGCCGGTGCCCTGCTGGCTCTGATGCCGGTCTGCGGACAGGATATGGCTTCCTCTCCTCACAGACTCCGGGAAGTGACTGCCTGGGGGAAACGCCCGATGAAGGAAATCGGAGTACAGAAGACGACCTTTGATTCCATGGCGCTGAAGGAGAACATAGCCCTGTCGATGGCCGATGTGCTGACATATAATTCATCGGTCTTCGTCAAGAGCTACGGACGCGCCACTCTCTCGACTGTCGCTTTCCGAGGCACTTCCCCCAGTCACACCCAGGTAACCTGGAACGGGATGCGCGTCAACAATCCTATGCTCGGGATGACGGATTTCTCCACTATCCCCTCATATTTCATCGACCAGGCGTCGCTGCTCCACGGCACTTCCTCGGTCAATGAATCGGGGGGAGGACTGGGAGGACTGGTGAAACTCGCCACCTCCCGGGAGGTCCCCGAGGGCTTCGGCGCCCAGTATGTGCAGGGGATAGGCTCTTTCAGCACTTTCGATGAATTCGGCCGCTTCACTTACGGCGACGACCACTGGAGCGTGTCGACACGCGTGGTCTATTCCTCGTCTCCCAACGATTACCGCTACATCAATCATGACAAGAAGGTAAACGTCTATGACGACAACAATAATATCGTAAGTCAGTATCATCCCCGCGAACGCAACCGCAGCGGCGCGTACAAGGATTTCCACGCTCTCCAGGAGGTCTATTACAACACCAACCAGGGGGACCGGCTGGGGCTGGCCGCATGGTATATCGACTCCAACCGCGAGCTGCCTCTGCTGACGGTGGATTACGGCGCCGAGACCGGTTTCGAGAACCGCCAGCGCGAGCGGACGTTCCGCGGTGTCCTGTCCTGGGACCATCTTCGGAGCAACTGGAAAGGAGCGTTGCGCGGAGGGTATATCCACACGTGGATGGCTTACGACTACAAGCGCGAGGTCGCTCCCGGCAACTGGGCCGCGATGACGCGCTCCCGCAGCAGGGTCAACACTTTCTTCGGACAGGCCGAAGGGGAGTATTCCCCCTCGCGCCGATGGTTCTTTAACGCCGCAGTCTCGGCATATCAGCATTTTGTACGCTCGCATGACAAGGACGTCATCCTCCAGGACGGGGATATCGGTATCGTGGGGTATGACCGCGGGCGGGTGGAACTTTCCGGCTCCGCTTCGGCCAAGTGGCAGCCCGTTGACCGGCTCGGTCTGTCGGTGGTGTTGCGCCAGGAGATGTACGGCGACCGGTGGGCGCCGCTGATTCCCGCGTTTTTCGTCGACGGACTTGTCTCGAGCGCCGGAAACGTCATGCTGAAAGCCTCCGTATCGCGCAACCACCGTTTCCCGTCGCTCAACGACCTCTATTTTCTTCCCGGCGGCAATCCCGATCTGCGAAGCGAGAAGGGGTGGACGTATGATGCCGGGGCGACATTCGATATTTCAGGCGGCAGCGCCGTTCCTTTCACCCTCGGCGGAGGTATTACCTGGTTTGACTCCCGGATTGACGACTGGATAATATGGCTCCCCACTCCGAAAGGTTTCTTTTCGCCGCGAAATGTAAAGAAAGTCCATGCCTACGGCATAGAGACCAGGCTGAACCTTGCCCTGGAGCCTTTCAAGGGGTGGGTATTCGAGCTGAACGGCACGTATTCCTGGACCCCTTCGGTCAATGTCGGCGAACCGATGTCCCCCGCCGACAAATCGGTGGGGAAACAGCTTCCATACGTTCCGCGTCATTCGGCGTCGCTGACCGGGCGCGTGTCCTGGCGCTCCTGGAGTTTCCTCTACAAATGGGCCTTTTATTCGCGGAGGTTCACCATGTCGAGCAACGACAACACCATCTCCGGTTCCCTCCCTCCCTATTATATGAGCAACATTTCCCTGGCCCGTAATTTCAGTTTCCGCCCCCTCGACCTCCAGCTGCGCCTGGCCGTCAACAACCTCTTCAATGAAGATTACCTTTCGGTCCTCTCCCGTCCGATGCCCGGCATCAATTTCGAGTTCTTCATCTCCGTCACTCCCCGTTTCTGACATATCCCCGTCCTCCACGCCGCATCAATAGTCCCGAGAGAACTCCGGTGAAGAATCCGGGCGACGGTGCGAAAGTTTGAGGGGCAGACATTTGCTTAGTTTCGCGATTGTGTGTAACTTTGCGGTAAATTAAACCAATAACAAGACTATGAATCTTTTTGACCGCGTTTCGGAGGATATCAAGAAAGCGATGCTGGCCCGTGACACCCAGGCGCTGGAGGCCCTCCGCGGAATTAAAAAGGAGTTCCTGGAGGCCAAGACCGCCAAAGGCTCCGACGGTAATCTTTCCGATGAAAAAGCTGTCGCTATCCTTGCCAAGATGGTGAAGCAGCGGAAAGAGAGTGCCGAAATCTATACTCAGCAGAACCGCCCCGAACTGGCCGCCGTCGAAATGGCTCAGGCCGAAGTGATTGAACGCTATATGCCTTCCCGTCTTTCATCAGAGGAACTGACAGCGAAAGTACAGGAAATCATCGACCGCGTGGGAGCCACCTCCCCCAAAGAAATGGGGAAAGTGATGGGCGTGGCCTCGAAGGAACTGGCCGGACGGGCAGACGGCCGGGAAATCTCCGCTAAAGTAAAGGAACTGCTCAACAAATAATTACACAAGATGCTTACACTTCAACAGATAAAGGCTGACCCCGCCCGGGTGGTGGAGCGGTTGGCCGTCAAATGCTTCGACGGTGAGGAGCCTGTCAGGAAAGTCCTTGCCCTGGATGAGCAGCGCCGCCAGCTCCAGCTGGACAACGACAACAAAGCCGCCGAGCTTAACCGCCTGGCAGCCTCCATCGGCGCGCTGATGAAAGCCGGACAGAAAGAGGAAGCCGAGCAGGCCAAAGCCCGCGTGGCCCAGCTCAAGGAAGCGCAGAAGGAGATCGCCCGCCAGCTCGACGCCACCGAGAAAGCCCAGCATGAACTTCTCTGCACTATCCCCAACCTTCCCTGCGACATGGTTCCCGCCGGAACCTCCGCAGCCGACAATGTCGTTGAAAAGACCGGCGGTCCGATGCCTTCCCTTCCCGAAGGAGCGCTTCCCCACTGGGATCTCGCCCGTAAATACAATCTTATCGACTTCGACCTCGGAGTGAAGATTACCGGTGCCGGTTTCCCGGTCTATATCGGTAAAGGCGCCCGCCTGCAGCGCGCCCTCATCCAGTTCTTCCTCGATGAGGCCAATGCCGCCGGATATACCGAAATAGAGCCCCCCTACGTGGTGAACCAGGCTTCCGCCTACGGTACAGGCCAGCTTCCCGACAAAGAGGCCCAGATGTATCACTGCGAACTCGATGACCTCTATCTGATTCCCACCGCCGAAGTGCCGGTGACCAATATCTACCGCGACGTCATCCTCTCCGAGGATTCCCTCCCCAAGAAAAACTGCGCCTACTCGGCCTGCTTCCGCCGCGAAGCCGGCAGCTATGGCAAGGATGTCCGCGGTCTGAACCGTCTGCATCAGTTCGACAAGGTGGAAATCGTGCGCATCGAGAAGCCCGAGAACTCCTACGCCGCTCTTGAAGAGATGAAGGACCACGTCCAGGGTCTGCTCGAGAAACTCGGTCTTCCCTGGCATATCCTGCGTCTCTGCGGCGGTGACATGAGCTTCACCTCTGCCATTACCTTCGACTTCGAGGTGTGGTCCGCAGCCCAGGAACGGTGGCTGGAGGTTTCCTCCGTCTCCAACTTCGAGACCTACCAGGCCAACCGCCTCAAATGCCGTTACCGCGGTGCCGACAAGAAGACCCGCCTTTGCCACACCCTCAACGGGTCGGCTCTCGCCCTTCCCCGCATCGTTGCCGCCCTGCTGGAAAACAACCAGACCCCCGACGGCATCATGGTCCCCGAGTGCCTGCGTCGCTATACCGGCTTCGACATCATCAACTAATCCCCTCCGGCATCCCCGTCTCAGGTAATTCCCTGAGATTACAATACTATCCCGGCCGCAACCCCGGCGTCTCCCCTTCGGAGCGCTTCCGGTTGCGGCCGGGACTGTTATGTTATGAGTCGAAATATCCGAATTTATTCAATAGAAACATTGTATTGGATAAAATCAGTACTTTTTTATCCAATATGAGCGTGGTAAATGGATATTTCAGGGTAAAACAGACGGAAAATGTGGTGGAAGAGGGGATGGGATGTGACCGCGGAGTCAGCGGATACGACAGGAGGGGTTGAGCAGGGAGAGGCGGCGGGAGGCGCGGGTGACTGAGGTGTAGAGCCAGCGGTAGAAATCGGTTGTGAGGTAGGCTTCGGGGGGAATATAGCCCATATCGACGAACACGCTCTCCCACTGGCCTCCCTGGGCCTTGTGGCAGGTGACGGCGTAGGCGTATTTTACCTGAAGGGCGTTGAAGTAGGGGGACTGGCGGAGGGCTTCCCGCTGGGCGGTCATCGAGCCGGAAGTCACTCCGGCGTCGGCAAGGGCGCGGCGCCCGATTGTCTCGTATTTGTCGCGCTGGAGTCCCGCGCTCTCCGAGGTAAGGGAGTCAAGAATGATTTTGGCGTCGATGGTCGCGCCGGAATCGACAAGACGCAGACTGACATCGGCGAAGAGAATCTGGTCGCGGGTCTCCGTAGAGTAGATATCCTCCACGACCGCCACTTCGCCGTTGGCCAGGAAGTCCGGTACCGGCACCTCGCGCTCCCCCTCGCCGGAAGCAAGAGAAGGGAGGGGAAGGCCGCTTATGCCCGCTCCGGTCTGCGCGCTATCGCGCAGTGCCTGAGCGCGTTGCTGGCGCGCTCGGGTGGTCCAGAAATAATTGTTTTTGGAAATGAGCAGACGATCCCCTTTGGCTATTATTTCCTCGCGGTCGAAAATCTGCCTCCGTATAGCGAGATTGAAATCCACGGCCCGGCGGTTGGAGCGGGTTATGAGGATGGTCTGTTCTTCGCCGTATTCCGCCAGCGACATCCCCAGGGAATCTTCCAGGTCTTCAGGCGAGACGATTTCGACGTCATCAAAGGGGGTGACAGTAAGTTGCGGTTCGGGAAGCTGCTGTTGCTGCATGGCCCGGCGCAGCCATGTGGCGTTGTAAAGTATTCCGGAGCGCGCTCCCTGGCGCACGGTCCGGGTGATGGTGGCGCGCATCACGCGCATCCCCATTTCCTTGAACGAAGCCGACACCATCGCCGGGGATTCCGCACTCCCTACCGGAGGCAGCTGCGCCGTGTCTCCCAGGAGGATCAGCCGGCAGTTGATGCCCGTGTAGACATACATCACCAGGTCCTGCAGCAGGTTCATCCCCCCGTCGTTCCCTTCCCCGATCATCGACGCCTCGTCGACAATGAATATTGTGTTGACGTGGGGATTCCGGTTGATTTTCGCAGAGAAAGCGCCGTCAGACACCACGGCGTGGCCCGAATAGATTTTGCGGTGGATGGTGTGGGCCGGGAATCCGGTATGGGAAGCCAGCACTTTGGCCGCGCGCCCGGTGGAGGCCAGCAGGACTGTCTGCAGCCCCACGCGCCCCAGACTCCTGACAAGAGCCCCCATGACCGTAGTCTTCCCCGTTCCGGCGTAACCGTTGAGGATGAAGACCGTGTCCTGCGGGGTCTGGGAGGAGCAGAAACGCGCCAGGGCCGCCGTCAGCTTGATCTGCTGATCGGTCGGCTCGAAAGGAAATTCCTCGAGCATCAGTTTCCCGAAACCCAGGACATCCATGCGTCAGAATCAGTAAAGTGCGGTTATTGTTTCGACAGGGTCCATTCGGCTCCGGACTTTGTGTCCTTCACCGAGAAACCCAGTGCGGCCAGCTGGTCGCGGATAAGATCGGAAGTAGCCCAGTCTTTTTTCGTCTTGGCCTCGGAACGGATTTTCAGAAGCAGATCCACGGCTCCGCGGTAAGGCTCCAGGGCGTCGGCTCCTTCGCCTGCGGCTCCGGCCTGTTCGTCGGTCATCCCGAGGATGTCGAAAAAGTATGTGCTGTAAATCTCGCGCAGCCGGTCTATGTCGGCGGCTGTCCCTTTAACATGGCCGTCGTGGATTTTGTTCACCAGGGAGGCGGCCTCGAACAGACGCGCGATCACAATCGGGGTGTTCAGGTCATCGTCCATCGCCTCCTGACATTCGCGGGCTATGCGCTCCGTGTCTGCGGCGATGTCCGAAGTGTCGGAAGGCTTCAGGGACCCCAGTCTGCGCCATCCGTCAAGGAGGCGTTCAAGGGCTTTTTCGGCGGCCTGGAGGGCTTCGTTGGAGAAGTCCACCGTCGAACGGTAATGGGCCATGAGGATAAACAGGCGGATGGTCATCGGCGAGTAGGCCTTGTCGAGCTTCGGATGCGAACCGGTGAAGAATTCGTCGAGGGTGATGAAGTTTCCCAGGGATTTGCCCATTTTCTGGCCGTTGATGGTAATCATGTTGTTGTGCATCCAGTAGTGTACCGAGTCCTTGCCGTTACGGGCCACGGTCTGGGCGATCTCACACTCGTGATGGGGGAATTTCAGGTCGATACCGCCGCCGTGGATGTCGAATTCCGCGCCGAGATATTTCTCGCTCATCGTGGAACATTCCAGGTGCCAGCCGGGGAACCCGTCGCTCCAGGGGGAAGGCCAGCGCATGATATGCTCCGGAGCGGCCTTTTTCCAGAGGGCGAAGTCCGTCGGATGGTGCTTCTCCGACTGTCCGTCGAGGGCGCGGGTCTCCGAAAGCAGTTCGTCGATATTGCGTCCCGAGAGCTTGCCGTAATGATGGGCGGCGTTGTAGGCCGGCACGTCGAAATATACCGACCCGTTGCTCTCGTAGGCGAATCCGGCCTCGAGGATTTTTTTGATGTATTCTATCTGCTCGATGATGTGGCCCGATGCGTGCGGCTCGATCGAGGGGGGCAGCACGTTCAGGCGTTCCATCGCCTTGTGGTAACGGTTGAGGTAATGCTGCACGACCTCCATAGGCTCCAGCTGTTCCAGACGCGCCTTTTTGGCGATTTTGTCTTCCCCCTCGTCGGCGTCATGCTCCAGGTGGCCTACGTCGGTGATGTTGCGGACATAGCGCACCTTGTAGCCCAGCCAGGTGAGATAGCGGAACAGTACGTCGAAGGTGATTGCCGGACGGGCGTGGCCGAGATGGCCGTCGCCGTAGACCGTCGGCCCACAGACATACATTCCTACTCTGCCTTCATGAATCGGGCGGAAAATTTCTTTGTTGCGTGACAGGGAGTTATAAATCAACAGGTTGTTGGGTTTCATCGGTTCTGCTGGAAATGGTGGAGGATTGACGATTGCCGTGTAAGATGTACCGTTCAGGCGCGGCTTCCCGGAAGAAAGCCGCGCCTGAAGGTGTAGGGTATTGTATTAAGCCTGGAAGGGGTTGGCGTCGTTGTTCTTGGGCACCTTACGCTCGATTTCGCCGTAGGTGTTCTCATACTTCTGGATGTTGTCGCGCAGAGCGAACAGGAGGTTCTTGGCGTTCTCCGGGTTCATGATTACGCGGGTGTTGACACGCGCCTGGGGCATATTGGGAGAAACGGCGATGAAATCCAGGAAGAATTCGCCGGGAGTGTGGGCGATTACAGCGAGGTTGGCATAGTTGCCGGAAGCTACTTCGGGAGTCAGCTCGATTTTGATTTCGTTTTGTTTGTTGTTATCTGCCATGACAGTGGTTCGTCTTTAGGAAGCTGTATTTTCTGTTGTTTCTGGCACAGCTTCGGGTGAATAAATCAGGGAATGAAGTCCGTATGCGCGGCCGCATATCCGGGCTTGCTTGGACAAAGGTAGCAAATATAATGCCAACCACCAACTTTTTAGCAAAAATTACAGCTGAGGGTTGCCTCAGCTGTAATTTCCGACACAGCGTGTCATGTCATGAATCAGCGCGGGGGACGGCCCGGTCCGCCGGGGCCTCGTCCGGGAGGACCCCACCGGCGCTCGGTGCGCGAGGCCGGCTCGTTGCCCTTGCCGAAGGTGTTGAAGCGGTAGGTGAAGGTCAGCATGAAGTAGCGCGTCAGGGAATTGTATTCCGTGTCGTCGATATAGTTGGCTGTGACTGACCGGCGCACGTTCTGTTTCTGCTGGAGCAGGTCGTAGACCTTGAGCATGACGGTGGCGGCGCGTCCCGGGAGGAACTGATAGGAGATGGAGGCGTTCCACATCCACTGGTCTTCGTTGAATCCCTCGGCGTAGCCCTTCGAGGCGGAGTAATTCAGGTCGGTGGCAAGCACCAGGCCGAAGGGGGTATAATAGGTGCCGTTGAAACCGGCTCCGTAGTTGTGGATTGTCGGAGTGGAGACGGCGTCGATGGAGTTGAACGTCTTGTTGAAGCGGTAGAAGGGACGGATTTCCAGCTCCAGATTTGTCGGGCGGAAGGCCAGCGAGGGGGATTCGGCAACCATCAGGGTGCGCGAACAGTTCTTCTCGCCGTTGTTGTAGCCCATGTTCTGGTTGAACATCATGAAGACGTTGTTGTTGAAGCTCCATGCCTTTGTGCTTCCGAAAGGCTGTGAGAACATATTCATCACACGGAGGTTCCAGACGCCGCCGACGTTCTCGTAGGTTGTTGTGCGGCCGCCGGTCACCCGGTTGTAGTCGGTACGCGAGATGATGGAATTCTGTGTCACCTGTGCGTCGGCCATCGACATGATGGAACTCTGGCGCTCGGGGTTGTATTTCTGGAAACGCAGGCGTATGTTGTGGGAGAAGGTCGGCTTCAGCATGGGGTTACCGACAATGACGTTCAGCGGATTGGAGTAATCCACCACGGGCTGCAGCTGGGTCATCGAGGGCTGCGAGGAGCGGCCGTGATAGAACAGGTTGAGCGAACTCTGTTTGTCGAACTTGTAGCGGAAGCGCATGAACGGAGCGAAATTCCATACCCAACGCTCGGGGATGCTCTTGGCGCCGTGGATGAGGTTGGTCGATTTCGACATCGAAGGAACCAGCGACAGGCCGACGTCGAGATTGTATTTCGCGGCTACTTTCTTATAGCCCAGCCGGAATTCCTGCGTCATGAAATTGTTGCGGAAGCTGTTGGAGAGGGAATCGGAGTATTCCATCGGGCCGAGAATTACGTCGTAGGGGTTCTCGCCGAGATTATAGGGATCTACGGGAAGCTGCCGGTTGACGATCTTGTCGGAGTTGTTCCACCGGTACTGGAACCGGTAGCTGAACGTCAGGAAGTTGCCGTTCCTGACATTGCCCAGCGGCTCGGTCCAGCTTACGCGGGCATTGATGGAGTTCGACCAGGTATGATTGTCGGCATACTGGTTGTAGAGGTCTATCGAGTCGGTGCCGAGCTTGTTGAGCAGGCGGTAGAAATGGTTGTAGGAGAGCGACCGGTCATCTTCCCGGACGTTCGAGAAGCGGTAGTTGGCCATCACCGAGAAAGAGCGTCCGCGGCGTGACGCGAAGTTGTGGTTGTAGATAAGGCGTCCGCCCGCCTCATAGCTTCGTCCGAGCGAGGAGGAGGAATTTAGTGACCGGTTTACGCGCGGCAGACCGGGTTCGCCGGCAAAGAGGGTGTCGACCTCCAGGGAACGGCTGTCGTTCTGGTTGAAGGAGAAATTCGGACGGAAATCGAACGTGTTGAAAGAGTCCGGTTTCCATTCAATGCGGAAATCGGCGCGTACATTGTGGCCTCTGTCGCGGGCATCGCTCATCGAGTTCTCGTATGATACGGAGTCGGGGAAGAGATACTGGCGGTTCTGGCGCTTGCGGGTGTCGCGGTCGGTGTGGGAGTACATGACATCACCTCCGACGCGGAAAATCTCCTCCTTGCCCACGTTGAAGTTTACGCCGAAGCTCTGGGAATTGTTGATCCCCTCGGTCCCTCCGAAGCGGCGGAAGCGGTTGCCGTTGCCGTCGGTGAATCCCAGGTCGTTGGTGTTGTTGGCCGAGCCGATGAACGTAATCTGATTTTCGTTCCAGAAGCGGTTGACGTTGAACGTGGCCTGATAGCGGTCATCCGTACCGTAACCGGCCTCCACGGTGCCGAACCATCCGTTTTTCATCCCTTTCTTTACGGTAAGGTTGATTACGGTCTCGTCCTCGCCGTCATCTACGCCCGTAAGACGCGACAGGTCGCTCTTGCGGTCCACTACCTGGAGTTTGTCGACCATGTTGACAGGCAGATTTTTCGACGCCACTTTGGGATCGTCGGCGAAGAATTCCTTGCCGTCGACAAGGATTTTTGTAACTTCCTTACCGTTGGCGGTGATTTTTCCGTCGGCGTCCACTTCCACTCCGGGAAGTCTCTTGAGCAGTTCCTCGACCACGGCGTTGGGCTGGGTCTTGTAGCTGTCGGCGTTGAACTCCACGGTATCGGTCATCACCTTGATGGGGGTTTTCACTCCCACGGCCGTAACCTCTCCGAGGCTTATGGCGGCGTCCCCCAGGCGGAGTGTATCGGCGGTGACGTTCCTGTTGGAGACATTTATCTGGCGGTAACCTTTTCCGTAACCTATGTATGTTCCTTCCAGCAGGTATTTTCCTTGCCTGATTCCTTTCAGCGAGAATCTGCCGTCAAGGTCGGCGACCCCTCCGGCAATAAACGAAGAGTCGCGGGCCGACAGCAGCCTGATTGTAGCATCCGACAGAGGCTCCCCACCGTCGTCCGTGATGACGCCGGAAACCGTATAGGCCCATGCGGCCAGGGCGGCCGGCAGAAGTACTGTCGCGAGAATGTGGCGTTTTAAAAACATATCGAATAGTTGAAAGTTTCGAAACTCTGACGCAAAATTACGGAATAAGTTTAACACCTCCTGGGTGTAATCGGACCAATCCCCATTGTCAATCGAAAAACCCCCGCCGGGTCTGATTTTTTAACATTTCGCAACGTGCGGCAGACTGCCCCGTGGCGCTATGGATGTAAAATACCCCCCGGAGTCAGCCGAGGATTCTCAGTCCTTGCCGGTTCCGGGGGATAAATGTCGTATGTGATCCCTTTTTGGGGGATGTCAGCCGGGACGATTATTTTGCGGCAGCCTTGTCAGCAGCTGCAGCGGGGGCTGCGGCGGGAGCGGGCTGCACATCGGCGATTTCGATGTCGAAGACCAGGGTCTCGTTCGGGCCGATGAGGTTGCCGGCGCCGTCAAGTCCGTAGGCGAGTTCGCCGGGGATGATGACGGTCATCTTGCCTCCCTTGCCGAGCATCGTGAGGGCTTCGTTGAAGCCGGGGATGAAGGCGGAAGCGGAGGAAGTGTAGGGGTTACCCTTTGTCTCGTCGAAGACCGTGCCGTCCACTTTCTTTCCCTTGTAGAAGATGGAAACCTTGTCGGCGGGCTGCACTTTGGGAGCTGCGCCGGGGTTCTCGATTTTGTAGACGATACCGCTGGGAGCTTTGGTGTAGCCTTCCTTGAGAGCCTTCTCGGCGTAGGCCTGTCCGGCTGCCAGGTTGTCTTTGTTCTCCTGGGACTCGGCTATTTTCTTCTGCTCGATTTCGCGGGCGCGATCCTGGAGCTGCTGGTAAGCGGCCTGATAGGCTTCGTAGTATTCCTCGGCGGAAGCTACGGAATCCTTTTCGTAGACAGCCTTGAAAGAATTGTAGACCACTTTCGGGTCAACGGGATAATTGTAGTTCTGGGAAACGCCCATGATCGGCTGGAGAAGCTGCAGACCGAGCTGTACGCCCTGATAGTAGGCCATCTTGGAAGTGTCGGACTCGAGGACGGAACGGAGACCGGCCAGGAAGTCATCTTTTTTGAACTTGGCGAGTTCCTCAGGGGTCATCTGAGCTTTCATGCGCAGGAAGTTGGCGTTCTGCTGTGCGCCGGCGAATTCGCCGAGGGTGGTTGCCAGGGTGTCTGCGAAAGCCTTTTCCTCAGCCGTAGCGGAAGAGGAACCTTTGTCGCCGCAGGATGTCAGTGAACCGCCTACCAGAGCGGCCACACCGAGAGAAAGAATGAGTTTTTTCATTTACTGTTGTTTATTATATTGGATTATTATTTTTCTGAATCTGCCTGTGAGGGTGTGGCGGAGGGTATAACGTCCAGCAGGGTCACCTTGAAATCGAGGGCGGCTCCGGGAGGAATCACTCCGCCGCCGGCGCCCCGGTCGCCGTAGCCCAGCGATGCCGGAATATAGAGCCGGTAGGTACCACCCGGTTTCATCATCTTCAGTCCTTCGGAAAAACCGGGAACCACTCCGCTGACGGGGAGGTCTATCGGTTTTTCGGTGGAGTCGAAGACGGTGCCGTCGGCGAGGGAGCCGGTGTAAAGCACGCGGGCTGTATCCTGCGGACCGGGAGCCGCACCTTCCCCTTCGGTGATGACTTCAAACAGCAGTCCGGACGGAGTCTGGATTACTCCTTCCCGGGCTTTCTGTTTGTCGAGAAATGCCTGCTGGGATTCTGGCGTCAGAGGTTCGGGGGCAGGGTAGAGCTTGGCCATTGCCCCGTGGAGATAATTGTCGGCGCTTTTCTGGTCCATGCCGTAGGTGTCCCCTTTCAGGGCTCTCTCCAGCGCGGTCAGATAGCTTTCCGGGGTGATGGGAAATCCCATGGAGATCATTCCGTCGAGCCGGTCGAAGTTGGCCATCGCGCTTCTGACTCCGGCAAAATAGGGGTCCTCTTCATGCCGGATGGTGAAAGCGTGGCGCATCCCTTCGATAAACCTGGAGGCGGCCAGGCTGTCGTCCGGGAAATTCTCCCGGAGATAGGGCGCGAGATAGGAGGCCATCACCGTGGCATATGCGCGGTTGACCGAGTCCGCTTCTTCCGGCGACAGCCTGACAGCGGTGGCGTATGCCTCCGCCGCTGCGGCTGGAGATGTTTCCGGAGAGGAGGCCGGCCCGGCGGCCTGTGCTATTGCTGCGGCGGAAAGGATAATAGCTCCCGCCGCAGATAGTTTCAAGGATTTCATGTCGGGAAATCTCCGCGTACGGTTCTTACTTCTTGTAGACCTTGAGAAGTTCCACGTCGAACAGCAGGGTCTGGTTCGGGCCGATGGGACCGCCGGGAGTGCCGGCCGGCCCGTAGGCGAGGTTGGAGGGAATGAACAGACGCCACTTCGAGCCTTCCTTCATCAGCTGCAGGGCCTCTACCCATCCGGGAATCACCTGGGTGACGCCGAAAGTGGCGGGAACGCCGCGGTCCACCGAGGAGTCGAATTTTGTGCCGTCGAGCAGGGTGCCGGTGTAATGAACCTCCACCTGATCCTGAGGGGAAGGCTGCTGGCCGTTCCCTTCCACGAGAACTTCATACTGCAGTCCCGAGGGAGTGGTCTTCACCTGGGCGCGCTTGCCGTTTTTCTCCAGGAATTCCTTGCCCTGAGCTTCGTTTACCTCCGCCATCTTGGCAGCTTCCTCTTTCTGGCGCGCTTCCATTGCGGAGAAGAAAGCCTGGATCTCGGCTTTGGCTTCGTCGTATGTCATCTTTGGCTGCGAGCCGTTGAACACGGCGGCCACGCCGTCGGCGAAATCGCCGATATTGAGTTCCTGAATACCGGAGGCACGGAAATTGTTTCCCATGCTCAGTCCCAGCGCGTAGCTGATACGGTCTAATTTCTTTTCGTCCATTGTTATAAATAAAATTGGGAATCTGCGGCTCCGCTCTTCCGGGGATGAGTCCTCCCCCGGGGCAGGACCGACAGGTTCAGTGTGCAAAGTTACGGGAAATTCTGCAACAACCTTAACAATTTTAATAAAAAATCATTAAAACGCGTTGCCGGACTCCCACTATCAGTAATAAACGCTCCCCGCTAAGCGAATGTTTACCCTCTCTTCTATAAGATTGAATCCTTGGCGGGGCCCGGGGGAAGGGTTGAGGCGGCAAGATTTTGGGCGGAATGTTGGAGGATTGGAAAATTTGACGTACTTTTGTAAAATAGAAAGACTCCGGCGCAATCCGGGGATTGCTGCAGGATAATCCATGGAATCGGACCTGCGGGTATAAAATAATTTTGAACAGTTACTTATATTTCAGATATTTCAGACTATGCGAGCAAAATACAAGAGAGTCCTTCTCAAACTCAGCGGTGAATCCCTCATGGGGGAGCAGCATTACGGCATCGATCCCGTGCGTCTGGGAGAATATGCCGCCCAGATTAAGGCTGTCGTCGAGACCGGAGTGCAGGTAGCCATTGTAATCGGCGGCGGAAATATTTTCCGCGGAATGCAGGGAGCCGCCAAAGGCTTCGACCGCGTAAAGGGGGACCAGATGGGAATGCTCGCCACGGTCATCAACTCCCTGGCCCTCAGTTCGGCCCTGGAAGCCATCGGACAGAAAGCCCAGGTGTTTACCGCCATCGCCATGCACCCCATAGGGAACCATTACAGCAAATGGCGCGCTATCGAGGCGATGGAGAACGGTCAGGTGGCCATCCTTTCAGGAGGCACCGGCAATCCTTTCTTCACCACCGACACCGGCGCCGCCCTCCGTGGAGTCGAGGTCGAGGCCGACGTGATGCTCAAGGGAACCCGTGTGGACGGTATCTATACCGCCGACCCCGAGAAAGACCCCACTGCAACGAAGTTCTCCGAAATCACCTACGACGAGGTATATACCCGCGGCCTGAAAGTCATGGACCTTACGGCCACGGCCCTCTGCAAGGAGAACCATCTGCCGATTGTCGTCTTCGATATGGACACCGTCGGCAACCTCGGGAAAGTGCTTGCCGGGGAGCCTATCGGGACATTAGTCTATTAATCCGCTGAATATTAACAAATATACCATATAACCATGACTGACCCCAAGACATATCTCGACCCTGCGGAAGAGAAGATGGAGATGGCCGTAGCCTATCTCGACGAGACCCTCGCCCGCATCCGTGCAGGCAAAGCCAATCCCAAGATTCTCGACGGAATCAAGGTGGACTATTACGGTTCGGCCGCTCCGATTTCCAACGTAGCCAACGTCTCCGTCCCCGACGCACGCACCATAGCCATCACTCCCTGGGAGAAATCCATGTTCCGCGAGATTGAGAAAGCCATCATCAACTCCGAGCTTGGTATCACCCCCGAGAACAACGGCGAGGTAATCCGCCTGTCGATTCCCCCCCTGACCGAGGAACGCCGCAAACAGCTTGTAAAGCAGTCCAAAGGTGAGGCCGAGAACGCGAAAGTCTCCGTGCGCAATGCGCGCCGCGATGCAATCGAAGGGCTGAAGAAAGCCATCAAACAGGGTATGCCCGAGGATGTTGAGAAAGATGCCGAGGGAAAGGCCCAGAAGCTCCACGACAAGTATCTCAAACAGATTGACGAACTTTTCGCCGCAAAGGAAAAGGAAATCCTGACCGTCTGAGCGATTGGCTGAGATGCAGACAGTTCTGTTTCATGAAACGATTTTCGGCCCGATACATTCGCGCCGTCTCGGAACGTCATTGGGAGTGAATCTCACTCCCAATGACGGTAAGATATGCTCTTTCGACTGCCTCTACTGCGAGGCGGGCTTCAACGCCCAGGGTCCAGGCACTACGGGGTTCGCGCCCCGCGCCGAGGTGGCCCGGTTGCTGGAGTGCAGACTCGCCCGGATGAAGGAGGAGGGGAACGGCCTGGACGTGATAACCTTCTCCGGTAACGGCGAACCGACTCTTCATCCCGATTTTCCGGCGATTGTCGATGACACAATCGCCCTGCGCGACCGGTTCTTCCCGGCGGCGAAAGTCAGTGTGCTGACCAATTCCACCCGTCTCGGAGACCCGGAAGTGTGTCGCGCACTGATGAAAGTGGACAACAATATCCTCAAGCTCGATTCGGCCCTGGAAAATACAGTCAGGGTTCTTGACCGCCCCAATTCACCCGGTTTTTCGGCCGAAGGAGTGACAGAACTGCTCAGGCAGTTCGCCGGACAGGGAATCATCCAGACCATGATGCTGCGCGGCCGGTGGGAAGGACAGACAATCGACAACACCACCGAAGCGGAAGTGGAGGCCCTGATCGGGGCGTACCGCCGGATATGTCCGCGCGAAATCATGCTCTATTCCATCGACCGGCCTACTCCGGCGCGTTCCCTGGAGAAAATTCCCGCCGGGGAACTCCGCGCCATCGGCGAACGCATCAGTCTCGCCACCGGAATTCCCGTCCAGGTCAACTGAATCTTTCCCTCGACTCTACCCCGTTTACCCGTCAGTTAACTCCAACAGCAAGCAAATGGAAATACAAGGACTCAGAAGAGGAGACAAAGTTGTCATTCTCTCCCCTGCCTCATCCATCCGCCCCGAATATGTGGAAGGAGCGGTCTCCACTTTCCGCGAGTGGGGCTGGCGTCCGGAAGTGATGCCCCATACGCTCGGTTCCCGCGGATCGTTCAGCGGGAGCGTACAGGAGCGTCTGGCCGATTTCTCGGCCGCGCTGCTCGACCCGGAGGTCAGAGCGATCATCTGCAGCCGAGGCGGTTACGGCTGTGTACATCTGCTTGGGGAGCTGGACCGGCTTATGAGTACGCCCCTGGTGCGCGATAATCCCAAATGGCTCGTGGGTTTCAGCGATGTCTCCGCCCTCCATGCTCTCTGGGGGCTGCACGGACTCCCCTCGGTCCATGCCTCGATGACGAAACAGCTTGCCGCGGGGGGACCCGATAACCTGGAAAACCTCAGCCTGCGCGATATTCTCCGCGGCCAGGTCGACGGGATTACGTTGCCGACGGCCTTATCCGGCTCGGAATACGGGCGCGAAAACCGTTGCGGCGACTGCCGGGGAATGGTCGTCGGAGGAAATCTGGCTGTGCTTGGCGGTCTGATCGGAACTCCTTTCAACCCAATCCGCCCCGGCACGATACTGCTGGTGGAGGATATCGCCGAACCGATATACAAGGTGGAGCGGATCCTGTGGCAACTGCGCCTGGCCGGAATCTTCGACAGACTTGCCGGACTCCTCGTAGGGCAGTTTACTGACTATAACCACCCCTCGCGGGATTACAGCGATATGTACGCCATGATAGCCGACTTTACCCGCGGATGCGGTTTCCCCGTGGCGATGGATATCCCAGTGGGTCATATCGACGGCAACCGCCCCCTGCTTCTTAACCGTCCGGCCCGTATGTCCGTGACTCCCGACAGCGTAAATCTCGATTATCTATGACAGACACTCAATCCCCCTCCGCCCCCCTGTTCTCGGTGATTACGGTAACCTATAATGCCGAGGACACACTGCCGGCCACTCTCGCCAGTGTCCGCAGCCAGACATTCGGTTCTTTCGAGCATATCATTGTCGACGGAGCTTCCAGGGACCGCACCATCGCCCTGGCGCAGGAGAACGCACCTGCGTGTCAGATTCTCGTCTCCGGTCCTGACAGAGGGCTTTATGACGCTATGAACAAGGGACTGGGAATGGCCCGAGGAGAATATGTGGTCTTTCTTAATGCCGGAGACACTTTCCACTCCTCCTCTACCCTGGCGGATGTGGCTGACGCCGTCATGGCCAACGATTTTCCCGGAGTGGTCTACGGCCAGACCGATCTTGTCGACGCCGGACGCCGCCGCATCGCCGGACGCCATCTGACGGCTCCGTGCGAACTGACATACGACAGTTTCCGCGACGGCATGGTGGTCTGCCACCAGGCTTTCTTTGTCCTGCGCCGCATCGCCGGATATTATGACATGAAATACCGTTTCTCGGCCGATTACGAATGGTGTATCCGCGTCCTCCAGCACTCCCGCCACAACTGCTATATCGACGCTGTCCTTGCCGATTACCTCATGGAGGGGATGACGACCCGCAACCGGCGCAAATCGCTCATGGAGCGGTTCCGGATCATGTGTTATTATTACGGCACGTTCTCCACCGTAATGCGCCATATAGCGTTTATCCCCCGTTTCCTGCGGCGTCGCAGACTTGAAAAGAAACTTACCCGATGATACTTCTGAACACTACGTTTATAGTGGCCGACAACCGTCTGCCGGAATTTGAGAAATGGGCGCGGGAAACCTATCTGCCCGCACTGGGCGATGCCGGAATTTTCTTCTCTCCGCTGATGGCCAGAGTACTGGCCTGCGTGGAACCCGGCACCACCTCGATTGCCATCCAGGCTCAGGCGCCCGATCTGACGGAGGCTACCCGCTGGCACGACGAGACCGCCTCCCTGCTCAAGGATGACCTCCAGGCCCGTTTCCAGGGACAGGCGCTTTTCTTCACCACCTATATGGAAATTCTCTGATTCCGCTTCTTCGTCTTATTCAATATCCCATATGATGAACTCCACCACCTCCGATACTTCCTCCCCCAACGCGACCTCCGGCTTCGAGCGTATAATAATAGGTATCGATCCCGGCACAAACGTCATGGGTTACGGAATTCTCGGCGTCAACGGGAAAAAACCGGTGATGATTGCGATGGGGGTCATCAGGCTATCCAGGTATGAGACCCATTACCTGCGTCTGCGTCGCATCCATGAGCGTGTCCTGGGTCTTGTGGAGCAATATCTGCCCGACGAAATGGCCATCGAGGCCCCTTTCTTCGGCAAGAACGTGCAGTCGATGCTTAAACTGGGGCGCGCACAAGGGGTGGCTATGGCCGCAGCCCTCGAGCGAGACATCCCGATCACGGAATATGAGCCCCGCAAAATCAAGATGGCGATAACGGGCAACGGCGCCGCTTCCAAAGAGCAGGTCCAGGAAATGCTCCGCCGGATCCTATCCATTTCCCGCGACCGGCTTCTGCCGGAACTGGACGCCACCGACGCGCTGGCGGCCGCCCTCTGCCATTTCTATGAATCCTCCAAACCTATGGCCGCCTCCTCCCCGAAATCCTGGAAAGCCTTTATCACCGCAAACCCCTCCCGCGTCAAATAGTATGAGCCGCCCCCGCCCGGGCGCCGCCAGTCAGAAGAACCGCCATCCAGGCAGAACTTATAAATCGTTCTGCCTGGATGGCGGTTCTTCTGACTGACGGCGCGACGGCTGTCAATGCGTCAGCACTCAATTATCGTTCAGTCATCGAAGGAGATGATTTTCGACTGTGAGGGATCGGGCGCCGGAGCTTCCGGAGCGGAGTGGGAAGCTGTTTTCTGAGAGGTGTCGGCTCGGCGTGTGGAATCGTAAGAGGGGAGGGCGCCGGGCACGGGGCGGTCGCGGCGCATCTCGTCGATGAGGGTCTTGTCGCGGTTGTATGCCGGAGTGCTTTCGATTGCCTCGATAGCCGCGTCATCCTCCAGCTGGTCAGGAGAGAGAACGATGTAACGCGATGCCTCGCGGTCGATTTCAATCTTCTCTACCTTGTCCTGGCCGTAGATGTTCTTGATTACCTCCTTGTCGGAATTGTCGGGAGCCTTCTTGGGTTCCGGTTCCTGCTCCTTGTGTCCTCCGCCGAAGAAACCTCCTCCGCGGGTCTGTTCCTGGGGTTTCTTCTGCCCGATTGTTCCCTTCGGAGCTGCGGGGCGCTGGGAGCCTTTGATTACCAGTTCAAAGCCTGCGGCAAGGATGGTGATCTTGATTTTGTTCCCTAAGGTGTCGTCGAAACAGATACCGTAGATCACATCGACGTCCGGATCAAGGTTATTGATGAAGGAGGTAAGTTCGGCAGCCTCTCCCATGGCGAACTCCGGATCGGCGTTGCGCGAGAAGTAGAGGTTGAACAGCAGACGCTTCGAGCCGAAAATGTCGCGGTTCTTGAGCAGCGGCGAGTGGAGGGCGTCGTTGATGGCTTTGGTGACGCGGTGTTCCCCTTCGCCGTAGCCGGTGGAAATGATGGCGGCGCCTCCGTCCTTGAGGGTGGTGTTGACATCCTTGAAGTCGAGGTTCATGTAGCCGTCGGAGGTTATCAGTTCCGAAATCGAGCGGGCGGCGTTCGTCAGGGTGTCGTCGGCCTTTCCGAAAGCGTTCATCCAGTTGAGGTCGGAGTATATTTCGGTCAGCTGTTCGTTGTTGACCACCAGGATAGCGTCGACATATTTGCTCATCTCCTCGGCGCCGTCGAGCGCCTTGAGAATTTTCTTCTGCCCCTCGAAAAGGAAGGGGATGGTGACGATGCCGATTGTCAGCATACCTTTCTCCTGGGCGATACGGGCAACGACAGGAGCGGCTCCCGTACCTGTTCCGCCACCCATACCGGCGGTGATGAACACCATCTTGGTCTCGTCGTCGAAGAGCTTGGCGATCTCCTCGGCACTTTCCTCGGCGGCCAGACGGGCCACTTCAGGGTCGTTTCCGGCTCCGAGTCCGTCGCGGCCGATCAGCACACGGTTAGGCACCGGGGAATTGTTCAGGGCCTGGCGGTCGGTGTTGATGATTACGAAAGAGACGCGTTTGATGTCCTGGCCGTACATATGGCTGATGGCGTTGTTGCCGCCGCCGCCTACTCCGATTACCTTTATGATGACCTCATCGCGGGGCTGGTCAACGAAATTCGAGTTCTTGTCTATATCTTCGCTTGTCATGAGTGTAGTTTCTTTAAATCAGTTCTTGAATCGGTTGTACTGGTCAGTCCTTGAAAGAATCGTCGGTCTCTTCG
The DNA here is from genome assembly GCA_910584365.1 of uncultured Muribaculaceae bacterium. Lineage (GTDB taxonomy): Bacteria > Bacteroidota > Bacteroidia > Bacteroidales > Muribaculaceae > UBA7173. The sequence continues at coordinate 38,561 of CAJUAF010000008.1, forward strand.
GTGAATATCGTCGAGATACGTCCCAGGCGGCTGCGGAGGGATTCGAAGAGCGACCCACGGCTTCCGCGGCGCGGCTCTTCGTCGTTGGGGTCGATTTCCTCCCCGAAGTCATCGGGATGTCTGTTTTTCTTCTTGTTGCGCTTTCTCGGGGAATCTTCCTCCTCGTAGCCTCTTCCGATGCGGGAGGTTGATTCATCCTCGTCCTCTCCTTCGTACATGGTCTCGTAAGTGTCTTCCCCTGCTCCGTCGCGGGCGTCATTATCCTGGGAGGCCGGGAAAACCACGCACTCCGCTTCCGGCAGCCGGGAGGCGGCCAGCAGGATGGAGATGACGTCGAGGTTCATCGCCGGATGGATGGCGCCGTCGGAGATTCTTATCGGGCCCTGTACGGAACCGGCGCGGACCTTCATTTTCCCCTGTTTGATGAGCAGGTCGTTGAAGCCGTGCAGACGGGCGCCCCCTCCGACTATGATGATGCCGCCGGGGAGATCGGAAGCCTTCATGCCGGCATATTCTATCTGGGCGAGGATATTCTGGATAATCTCGGCTGCGCGGGCATGGACATAATTGTTTACTTCCGTATAGTCGATGCCGTCGGCAAGCTGGCGGCGCACACCCTCCTGGGGCATTGCGTTGCCCGAGGTACGCTTGATTTCTTCGGCGCGTTCCTCGATATAGTTCAGCGACGTCAGGTCCAGAGTGATGTTGCGGGAGCCCATCGGCAGGGTCACAAGATAGACCGGAGTGCCGTTCTTGTAGATAGCCACGGTCGTAGTCTCGGCGCCGAAGTCAACGAACATACATCCCAGGCGGCGCTCGTCGTCGGTAAGGGCCATGGCCGCCTCGGCCAACGGACGGACTATGTAGCCGTTGATGGTCAGTCCGAGCCTTTCGCCCAGCACTCTCCGGAGCATCCTTTTTATCTGAGGGATACAGCTGATGACGGCCATACGGGCGCCTACCTGCTGTCCGTAGGAGCCTACGGGATTGACCTGTGTCTTGTTGTCGACGGTGAAGCGCACGGGAACCACGTCGGCCACGTCGCGTCCTTCCGGAACCAGAGCTTCGGCTTTCGTCTTGAGATCATCGATAAGCTGGCGGGTAATCTCCATTTCGGCTGGGAGAGATGTGGAGACCTCCACAATCTTGCTCGAGAGGGATTTGCCTCCCAGTCCCACGTATATGCCGGTGATTTTCCCTTCGTCAAGGCGGGGATAGGCTTCCAGGCGCTCGCATACGCGGGTGACGGCATTGCTGACGTCGACATTCTGGATACATCCGTAGCGGACGGAGTCAATCAGCTTCTCCTCCTCGGAAGCGATCACGTCCACCATCCCCGCTTCGTCGGCGATGGCGACCGCGCCTCTTATCTTGGAACTGCCTATTTCTATGGCAACAATATATCTTTCAGACATTATATCGTAGTATTTTTAGTTTTTCGCAATAACAGGATTTCAGGATTGTGGCTAACGGCTGACGGCGGTGGTGTCGGAATCGGTGGCGACAAGCATCGAATTGATGTCCTCCTCCTGGACGTCCCCCTCCTGGTCGAATCTGATGGCGGGTTCCGGGATTGACTTGACGCGCCGCGTGGCCACCACCTGGCCGGCCCATTTCACCGAAATGGTGTCGTAATATTCCCACCCTTTGACGGGAAGCACTTTCCGGTACATCGTCATCACCCGGGACAGCTTGTCGGCTATGGCTGTGGTGTCCCCAAGGTTGACCACATGGCCGCGTATAAGGGGCACAAGGATGATGTCGCGGTTGCGGCTGTCGACCATCAGCTGGGCCGTTATGGAGTTCCAGGCGGAATCGTTCTGGATATACCTGACCACGGGAAGCACCCCGGCGGCCGGATGTACGGAGTCGAACACTCCGGTGATGACCGGCACGTCAAGATGGTAGCGGGCGTTGGCCGTCAGGCGTTTTCCCTCTCGGTTGATGTAGTAGGAGTGGCCTGAGTAGTCGAACACCCTCGCCACGGGTATCATCGGGGTAATCGTCAGACGGATGCGGTTGTCAGGGAGCAGTTCGGCCTCGGCGTCCTCGATGTTGATGACCGAGCGCAGATGGTTTTCGATTTTCTGAAGATTTATGGAGGATGCCGGACGGTCCGTGTCGTCCAGATTCCACTCCTTCAGCAGCCGTTTTACCTCAGTTGCGGTCACAAAGTGGCGCGATCCTTCGATCTGGAGGATCCGGATGTCGAACCCCTGGCATTTGGCGCGGGACATGGCTTCATTGGCCATGACAACCGTGAAGCCCACGTAGAGGGCCAGCACCAGGGCGAGCAAGCAACGTATGACGCTTTTCTTTGTCATTTATTCTTTGGCTTTGAGGGCGGCTGCCAGCTGGGGCACCACGGCGCCGATGTCGCCTGCCCCGGCTGTCAACAGGAGGTCAAAGTTACGGTTTTTTATCGTGGGAATCAAGTCCTTCAGGGGAATTAATGTCTTTTTTTCTACATTTATCCTGTCGAAAATGATTCCGGATGTCACTCCCGGGATAGGCTCCTCGCGGGCGGGATAGATGTCGAGCAGGATTACCTCGTCGGCCAGGGAAAGGGCTTCGGCGAATCCTTCGGCGAAATCGCGGGTGCGCGTATAAAGGTGAGGCTGGAAGGCCACGGTCAGTTTCCTGTCGGGATAGAGTGCCTTCACCGAGGAGATGGCTGCCTTGAGTTCGTCGGGATGATGGGCGTAGTCGTCGATCATCACGCGGCCCTGCGGTCCCTCTTCTTTGTAGACGACCTCGAAACGACGGTGGGCGCCCTGGAAAGAACCTATCGCCTGACGTGCCTTGGCGGCGTCGAAGGCTCCGGAGAGGTAGCAGGCGGCCAGGGCTGCTACGGCGTTCTCGATATTGATTTCCACCGGGACGCCAAGTTCGATGTTGCGGATGATGCCGTCGGGATAGACGAAGTCGAAGGTTATCACTCCGTGGTCGGAGCGGATATAGGAGGCATGGAAATCACCTTCGTCGCGCGAATAGGTGTAGACGCGCACGCCCTCGCGGGGACGCGGCTTGAGCTTCAGTCCTTTGTGGAGGACCAGAGCCCCGCCTGGAGTCACCAGCTCGGTGAACCGGGCGAATCCCTCGAGGTATTCCTCTTCGGTGCCGTATATGTCGAGATGGTCGGGATCGGTGGAGGTGATGACGGCGATGTAGGGGGTCAGCTGATGGAATGAACGGTCGAATTCGTCGGCTTCCACAACCGAGAAAGCGCTCGACGGGGAGAGCAGGAAGTTGGAGTTATAGTTGCGCAGGACTCCTCCGAGGAAAGCGTTGCTTCCTACTCCCTCGGTCTCCATGATATGGGCGGCCATCGAGGAGGTGGTTGTCTTTCCGTGGGTTCCGGCGAAGCAGAGGGCTTTCGAGTTGCGGGTGATGAGTCCCAGTACTACGGCGCGTTTCACCACCTCGAATCCGCCCTGGCGGAACCAGGTAAGTATCCTGTTGTCATCCGGGATGGCGGGGGTGTAGACAACCAGTGTCATCTCCGGATTGCGAAACCCGGCGGGAATCGTGGTCTCGTCGTCGGTAAAAGTGATTTCCACCCCTTCGGCGGCCAGTGCGTCGGTCAGTTCCGACGGTGTACGGTCATATCCGGCCACTTTGCAACCTTTGGAGAGAAAATAGCGCTCGAGGGCGGCCATGCCGATCCCTCCGGCTCCTACGAAATATATGTTATTCTTCATCTTCTTCAATGTTAAATGTCAACCGATACCGGAGAGAGATTAGCCGATAATTGAGAGGAGGCGGTCCACGATTCGGTCATCCGCCCCAGGAAGCGCCATTTTCAGGGCGTTCTCCGAAATGGATTTCCGCAGGGCCGGATCATCGAGCAGCCGTTTCACCTGCGGGGCGAGCTGCTCGCGGCAGTCTTTGTCGAGAACCATTATCGCGGCATCGCGCGAAGCCAGTGCCTGGGCGTTCTTGCGCTGATGGTCCTCGGCCACGTTGGGGGAGGGGACCAGGATGGACGGAACTCCCGTCAGCTGGATTTCGCTGATGGTCGACGCTCCGGCCCGGGAGACCATTACGTCGGCGGCGCGGTACACCAGGTCCATGCGCCCCACGAAAGGTACTACCTGCACCCGGTCGGCGCCGTATTTTTCCACTATCGGAGCGGTTTCAGCCTGGCAGCGCTCCGAGTAGAGCTTCCCGGTCTGCCACAGCACCGATGCTCCGGTTTCCAGAATCGCGCCGAACGATTCGATCATGGCTTCATTGATGGTGCGGGCGCCGAGACTTCCGCCGACGACAACCACCAGGGGGCGTCCGGCGTCGAATCCCAGCTCTTTTTTGGCCTCTTCGCGGGGTGCGGACGCCGTGGCGATTTCGTGGCGCACGGGATTGCCGGTGAGGGTGATCGCTTCGGCGGGGAAAAAGCGCTCCATCCCGTCGTAGGCCACGCAGATGGCCCTGGCCTTTTTGGCCAGCAGTTTGTTGGTCACTCCGGCGTAGGAGTTCTGTTCCTGGAGCAGGGTCGGAATCCCACGCTTCTGGGCTTCCTTGAGCATCGGGCCGGACGCATAGCCTCCGACACCCACACAGGCGTCGGGCCGGAAATCTTTCAGCACCTTGCGGGCCAGACGCATACTTTTCCAAAGCTTCGCCAGCACCCGGAAATTACGCCAGGGTCGCCGGCGGTCGAAGCCGGCCACCGGGAGCCCTACGATTTCGTATCCGGCCGCCGGAACGCGCTCCATCTCCATGCGCCCCAGGGCGCCTACGAAGAGGATTTCGGTGTCGGGCTTGCGGCGCCGCAGTGCGTTGGCGATTGACAGCGCCGGGAAAATATGTCCTCCGGTACCACCACCGGAAATAAGGATTTTCATTGCTTTTTTACGTTAAGTCGGTGAAAGAGGGTAAGCTGCATCCTGGAAAAGAGAGGTGTTCAGGGAGCTTCGCTCCGGCGGGTCACTGATGGCGCGCCAGGATATTTTCCGCTGTAAGTTCGGCGGGCAGTTCCGCGATTTCAGCCCTGACGTCGCGGTTGCGGTTTGTCTGGGCCGCGAAACGGCTTACCGAGAGCATGATGCCGAAAGCGATCGAGGTGACTATGATGGAGGAGCCTCCTTTTGAAATCAGCGGCAGCGGCTGTCCCGAGACGGGGAATACGCCGGTCACGATAGCCATATGGAAGAGCGCCTGCAGGACTATCATCACTGCCATACCCATCACAAGGAGCGCCGGAAACGCCCGGCTGCATCTGGAGGCGATTGCCCCGGCTCTTCCCAATAGGCAGAGGTAGAGGAACAGCAGACAGAAACCGCCCGCAAAGCCCCAGTCCTCGACGATAATCGCGTAGATATAATCGGAGAAGGCCAGGGGGAGGCGGGCCGTCTCGCGGGAGTTGCCGGGAAGCACCCCGAACCATGAACCGTTGGCCTGGGCCATATAGGAATACATCTCCTGGCGGTTGATGGCGGTGATAGGCTGGTCATATTTGGGGACGGTGTCGGCGGCCCAGCGGTCGAGACGCCCGCGCCAGGTGCCGGTGCGTTCCATTGTCTTCCGGTTCCCCTGGGCGTCCTTGCCGGTCTCGGCGATCATCGTAGTCTCGTCGGCGGCTGTTTCAGCATTCCGGGCTTTGTATATCATCCCGCATCCGGCGATGACGCCGTAGGCCACAAGCACCAGGGCGAATTTCTTCAGCTGGACTCCGCCGATGAGCATCATCGACATGGAGATGCCCATCAGCAGGATGGTATTGGTGAGTCCCTGGGAGAAGAGCAGACCGCCGCAGAGGAGTACGAAAGCCGCACAGGCCATGACTCCCCCGGTAGTAACCCCTTCCCGCTCGCGGGTGACGGCGATGATACGGGCGATGAACAGAACCACGGCCAGTTTCAGCAGTTCGGCCGACTGCAGCGCGATTCCGAACAGGCTCATCGAGCGGCGTGCGCCGTTGATGATCTGCCCCTTGAAGAGAACGTAGACGGCCACCACAAGCGCGAACACCACGAAGACGGGAGTCAGCGAATAGAGCCATTTGAATTTGAGCCGCGAAAGCCCCACGGTAATGCCGATGCCGAGCAGGAGCATCATGCCGTGGCGCAGCAGCGGACCGAAGACATTGGATGCCTGCACCTCGCGGGAGGAGGCGCTGTAAAGCTCGACGATGGAAATCGCCAGGAGGGCTATGTAGATGGCCCAGATATATTTGTCGGCTTTGCGGGGCTGTTCGGGTGTGCCGGAGTAGCCGGGTAAGTGATTCTGATTTTCGGTTGCCATGTCAGGGAGAGGTATGGGGGAAGATTGATTATTTTTCGTCGGTGAGTCGGCGGACGGCGTCCTTGAACTGGCGTCCGCGGTCCTCATAGCTTTTGAAGAGGTCGAAAGAGGCGCAGCAGGGGGAGAGAAGGACGGTGTCCCCTTTCTCGGAAAGCATCCGGCAGGTGTCTACGGCCTCGTCAAGGGAACCTGTGGAGATGACCGCATCGACGTGGCCGTTGAAAAAGTCCACGATTTTCTCGTTGTGGAGTCCCATCGCCACTATCGCCTTCACTTTCTTTTCCACCAGGGGGAGGATTTCGGAATAATCGTTCCCCTTGTCCTTTCCTCCGAGGATAAGGATGGTCGATTTGTTGTCGGGCATCGATTCCAGGGCATACCAGCAGGAGTTGACGTTTGTGGCCTTCGAGTCGTTGATCCAGCGGACGCCGTCCTTTTCTCCGGCGAATTCCAGACGGTGTTCGACCCCTTCGAAGTTGCTCAGGGCGCGGCGCAGGGAGTCCTTGCGTATGTCGAGCAGACAGGCACTCAGACCGGCAGCCATGGAGTTGAACAGATTGTGGAGGCCGCGCAGGGAGAGTTCCGTGCGGAGAATCTCGAAATCCTCTTCAGGAGTGTTGAACACCACTTTGCCGTCGGCGTCGACCCAGGCGGCGGAATCCTCATGGCGGTGTTCCGAGAAAGGATACAGCCGGGCTTCCGTCTCGATGCGGCGGAGCTGGGCGGTGATGACGGGGTCATCCTCCCAGTAGATGAAGGCGTCCGTCGGGGTAAGATTCTGGAGGATACGGAACTTGGCGTTGATATAGTTCTGCATCTCGAAGTTGTAGCGGTCGAGATGATCGGGGGTGATGTTGAGGATTACGGCGATGTTGGCGTGGAAGCGGTACATATTCTCCAGCTGGAAAGAGGAGAGTTCCACCACGTAGACATCATGGTCGCTCTCGGCCACCTGCCATGCCAGCGATTTGCCGACGTTTCCGGCCAGCCCGACGTTCAGCCCGGCCTCGCGCAGTATATGGTAGATGAGCATCGTGGTCGTGGTCTTGCCGTTGGAGCCGGTGATGCAGACCATCTTTGCGTCGGAATGGCGCCCTGCAAGCTCGATTTCCGAAATGACGGGGGTACCCTGCGCGGAAAGTTTTTCCACGAGAGGTGCCGTCGGGGGGATACCCGGCGACTTGACCACTTCGTCGGCGTTGAGAATCAGCGCCTCGGTGTGTCCCTCCTGCTCGAAGGGGATGCCGCGGCGGGTGAGTTCGTCGGCATAGCGCGGGGCGATACTCCCGGCGTCGGAAAGGAATACGTCCATGCCGAGTTTCTTGCCGAGGATGGCGGCACCGACCCCGCTCTCTCCTCCGCCGAGAATCACAAGGCGGTGGCCGGCGGTCTCTATGTTGTTGTCGATATTTTCTTTTGTTTCCATATGTGATTACTGATTGCTGTTTGTCAGCGGATTTTGAGTGTGACGAAAGTGATGACGGCCAGGAAGATGCATACGATCCAGAAGCGCGTCACGATTTTGGATTCGGGAATCGCCTGGAGCGGTTTCTGCCAAAGGGCGTCGATACCCGAGTTGCCGGCTTTCTGGAAATGATGGTGCAGGGGGGTCATCTTGAAGATGCGGCGTCCGGTGCCGGTCCGTTTTTTGGTGTACTTGAAGTAACCGACCTGGAGCATTACCGAAAGGTCTTCCACGTAGAAGATGGCGCACAGCAGGGGGAGGAGGAGTTCCTTGTGGGTAAGGATGGCAAGCACGGCGATGATTCCCCCGAGGGTGAGCGAACCGGTGTCCCCCATGAAGACCTGAGCCGGGAAGGCGTTGTACCACAGGAACCCGATGAGGGCGCCGATGAAGGCCGCGCAGAACACCGACAGCTCCTCGCTGCCGGGGATATACATTATATTAAGGTAGGAGGAGTAGATTACGGAGCCTCCGAGATAGGCCATGATGGCCAGGGCCACGGCGATGATGGCCGAACATCCCGCCGCCAGGCCGTCGAGGCCGTCGGTGAGGTTGGCGCCGTTGGAAGTGGCGGTGACGATGAAAATCGCCACCAGGATGAACAGCACCCATCCGGCGGTCTGGGCGTGGTCGCCGGCCCATTGTGTCAGCCAGGCGTAGTCGAAGTTGTTCTCCTTGACGAAGGGTATGGTTGTCTGCGTGGCCTTGATGTTCTCGGTCTCGTAGATTACCTCTTCTACTTCGTTGGAGGTGGCGTTGATTATCTCGTGGTTCTGGCGGATTACGATGTCGGGGGAAAAGAGCATCGTAAGGCCCACGATAAGTCCCAGGCCCACCTGCCCTATGATCTTGAATTTGCCGCTCATGCCGTCCTTGTTGTGGCGGGCGATTTTCAGATAATCGTCGGCGAAACCCAGGGCGCCGAGCCATACGGTGGCCACCAGCATCAGAATCATGTAGATATTGCCCAGTTTGCCTACAAGCAGACAGGGAACTACGGTGGCCAGGATGATGATGACGCCCCCCATCGTCGGGGTGCCGGTCTTCTTCATCTGCCCCTCCAGGCCGAGGTTGCGCACGATTTCGCCGACCTGCATCTTCTGCAGCCGGTCGATGATCTTGCGCCCGAACACCAGGGCGATGAACAGCGACAGGATAAGCGCCGCCCCGGAGCGGAAGGTTATGTAGTCCATCAGGCGCGCTCCGGGGAAACCGGTGCCTTCGAGCCAGTGGAAAAGATAGTAAAGCATATCGGATTGCTTTGGGGTTGGTTAAGTAATCATGGAGGAATCACTCGGCGGCGAAGAGTCCGCGGACAATCTCGGCGTCATCGAAATGATGCTTTATGCCGCGGATTTCCTGGTAATCCTCATGTCCCTTTCCGGCGATGAGAATCACGTCGCCCCTGGAAGCACCGGAGACGGCTGTGGCAATGGCCTCGCGGCGGTCGGCGATGCTGACGGTCTTTTCCCGTAGCTCGGGGGAGTCGAGACCCGCTTCCATGTCGTGGAGAATATCCAGGGGGTTCTCGAAGCGGGGATTGTCGGAGGTGAGAATCACCCGGTCGGAAAGCCGGGCGGCCTCGCGGGCCATTATGGGGCGTTTCCCTTTGTCGCGGTTACCGCCGGCGCCCACTACTGTGATGATGCGTCCCCCCTGTCCGACAACCTCGCGGATTGCCGTCAGCACGTTGACGACGGCGTCGGGGGTGTGGGCGTAATCCACAATTGCCGTGCAGCCCTGCGGGGAGTGGAACGTCTGGAAGCGTCCGGCCACGGGAATCAGCCGGCTCATGGCCACCAGCACTTTGTCGACCGGCCAGCCCAGGGATATGGATGCGCCGTAGACTGCCGTCAGGTTGTAGGCGTTGAAGCGTCCGGTAAAGCGGACCTCCACTTCCTTGCCGTTCAGGCTCAGGAGGGTGCCGTCCAGACGGCTTTCGATGATGCGTCCCATGAAGTCGGCCATCGAGCGCAGGGAGTAGGTCAGCTTGCGGGCCGCCGTGTTCTGGAGCATCACTTCCCCTACCTTGTCGTCGATGTTCGTGAGGGCGAAGGCCTCGGCGGGAAGTCCGTCGAAGAAGCTTTTCTTGGCGTTGAGGTAGTTCTGTACGGTCTTGTGGTAGTCGAGGTGATCGCGGGTGAGGTTGGTGAACACACCTCCGGCGAAAGTCAGTCCGGCGATGCGGTGCTGGTCGGCGGCGTGGGAGCTTACCTCCATGGCGGCGAAGGTGCATCCGGCTGCCACCATACGGGCAAGCAGTTCGTTGATGGTCAGTGCGTCGGGCGTAGTCTGGGAGGCGTGTACGGCTTCGGTGTCGACGTAATTTACTACGGTGGAGAGCAGCCCGGCCTTGAAGCCCATAAGACGTGCCATCTCATAGATGAGCGTGGCGGTGGTGGTCTTTCCGTTTGTTCCGGTGACCCCTACGAGTTTCAGCTTCGAGGAGGGGTTGCCGTACCATGCCGACGCGAGTAATCCCAGAGCGATTGCCGAATTGCGGACCACGATTACGGTGGTGCCGTCGGGAATTTCGGCCGGCATCTCCTCGGCCACGATAGCCGAGAGGCCGCTTGCGGCCAGGGTGGGTATGAACGAATGGCCGTCGACGGTAACGCCGCGGACGGCAACGAACATCCCTCCCCGGGCTGCCTTGCGGGAATCAGCCGTCAGGGAGGTCACTGTCTTGTCAAGGGAACCTTCGGTTTTTACGATGTCGAGGTTTTCTATAAGTTGTCTGAGCTTCACTTTCGGAAGAATATTAATTTCGGAAGAATATGGGATATGTTATCGTTATCTTGTCTCGGGGAGGGAGCAGGTCAGGGAGCCAGGGCGAGGGTGACGCGGGTGCCGGGAGTGGCTAAGGTCCCTTCGGCGGGAAGCTGCGAGCGGACATAGCCCGAACCGGTCACCGCTACGTTGAAGCCCGCTTTCTCCAGGGCCACGATAGCGTCGCGGATTCCGAGCCCTCTGACGGAGGGTACCGTTCCGCTCGGCATTTTCCGGGGGGTGGCGGGATGTACCTCCTGGGTGATTCCGGCGGCCTTGCGTATCGACTTGTGGCGGTTGGCATCGGTCGAGCCGTAGAGCATCGCCCGGTGGCTTTCCCCGGCGCCGGCCGTATAGTCGGAGGCGTTGTCGAGCATCCCGCGGGAATACATCTTCAGGGCGATGTTGCGCATCACCTGCCCGGAGGTGGAGGCGGCGCCGAACATATTCCGCTTGGGATAGAAGGTCAGAACCATGCAGGAATACTTGGGATTGTCGGCGGGGAAGAAGCCGCAGAAAGCCAGGCGCTTGCGGGCGGTGTTGTACTGGCGCGTGGCGGGATCGACGGAGTAACAGGTACCTGTCTTGCCGGCCAGGGCCACTTTGTCGCTCTTGAGCGAGCGCCCCGTTCCGTGGTCACCCCAGACAACCTGCCTGAGCATATACTGCATCTTGCGGGCGTTCTCCTCCGAGCAGATGCGCTCGCGGATATAGCTGACGGGAATAACGGAGTCGAAGTTTTCGGTATGCAGGCCGCTTACAAGGCGCGGACGCACGTATTTGCCGCCGTTGGCGATGGCGTTGTAGATGGAGAGGGTATAGATGGGGGGAATCTGCGACGCATAGCCGTAGCACATACGCGAGAGGTCCACCCGCGAGGGTTCGGGATTGAAATAGGGAGTGCGTTCGCCGGCGATTCCGGTGTGCATCGGGTCGAGGAACCCGATGGAGCGGAGGCGTTCGACGAAGGCTTTCGGGTTCTTGTCGTAGCCGCGGGTGATGATGCGGGCCATGCCGATATTGGAGGATTGTTCGATGACTTCGCGGACACGCAGGGCCGAGTTGTAGTGGGAGTCGGTGATGGGGCGTCCTCCGGCGTAGGCCCAGCTTGAGCCGATCGGAATCATCTCCTCGAGATTGCTCACCAGTCCGTCTTCGAGAGCTATCATCATCGATATGGGTTTCACTACCGAACCCGGCTCGAAGCCGACGACGGCATAGTTCAGGGCCTCGATGTAGTCGGTGCCGTCGGCGTTGCGCTCCAGGTTGGAGATTGCCTTGATGTCTCCGGTCTTGACCTCCATGAGGATGGCGCATCCCCAGTCGGCCGAGCAGGAATCAAGCACGCGGTTGAGTTCGTTCTCGACGATATCCTGGAGGTTGATGTCGATTGTGGTGCGCAGGGAGTAGCCGGGAGTGGGCGGGATGTCGGTCCAGTTGACGATATTCTTCGTCAGGGGGATTTTCTTGGCGATTCCGGGAACTCCGTAGAGCAGCGAGTCGAGGGCTTTCTCCAGGCCGGATATGCCATGGATTTCGGCGCATTCGGCGGTCTGGCCCACACCGCCGACGGAGCGGCGCGCCATATCGCCGTAGGGATTGGAGCGCTTGAGGACGGATTCCACCGTCATGCCGTTGCGGTTGGGGTTTTTGATGTTGAAGAAGGGGAACGTCCTGAGCAGCTGCAGGTCGGCGAACGAGAGATTGTTGAGGACCAGGAACGCACGGGGACGCTTGGCGGGGTCGGTGTTCAGCGGTTTCTGTAGATGGGCGTACCAGGCTGCCTTGTCTCTTTTGGGGAAATGGACGGCCAGGGAATCGGCGATGGAGTCCAGGGCCTCGCGGTAACGGCTCTCCATGAAGCGCTCGGCGCGGAAGTCAAGGCGCACGGTGTAGAAGCGCAGGTTGGTGGCCAGGATGGAACCGTCGTCCGACAGGATTTCCCCGCGCTCGGGCAGGATGGTGTCGACGCGCTGCATCTCCCTCATGGCTTTCCGGTTCCAGTCGTCGGCATGGATTACCGTGGTGGAGAAGAGCTTATAGGAGATCGTTCCTGAAAACAAGAGAATCAGGATGGTGATCAGTCCGTAGCGGAAAAGGATATGCTTCTGGTTGGTTTTCTGCGACATAATTGCTTGATGAAGGGAGATTGTACGGAAAGTGAGGGATGAATCAGTCGAAGGTTATCCTGAAGGGAGGCTGTTCCTGGACGGTCAGTCCCAGTCTCAGGGAATCGACCCGGGCCTGCATCCGGGACTCGCGGATGCGGCTCATGTAGTTCGATTTCTCGCGGATTCGTTCCGTTTTGGCCACCTCCAGCTCGCGCTCAAGGCGTTGGATGGTTTCCATCTGGGTCTGACAGGTATAGCGGTTGGTTATGTATATCATCAGCATCGCCACCACGCCGAACACCGGAAGCCAGTGGCGGCGGAAAAAGTCGGTGGAGAGGACGCGGCCGTGGAGGGCGTCTCCCAGGACCGAATCGGCCGGCCGACGGAAATACCGGGTGAACGCCGACAGGCGGCTCTTCCCGGAGGCAGGTTCTCCGTCGGCGGGAGAATCCTGGAGTATGGGATCGGAATAATTGTCTGTTGCCATTGCGGGAGAGATTTATTCGTTAACGGGAAGTTTTACGGCCACACGCAGTTTCGCCGAGCGGGAGCGGGGATTGCGTTCCATCTCCGCGTCGTCCGGCACGATGGGTTTCGAGGTGAGGCATTTCAGCGGGGAAATTACCTTGCCGAAGAAGTCTTTCTCGATTTTTCCTTCGAGATTGCCCGTCTTCATGAAATTTTTCACCAGGCGGTCTTCAAGGGAGTGGTAGGTTATGACGGCCAGGCGTCCTCCGGGTCTGAGGACTTCGATTGCCTGGAGCAGCATCTCGCGGAGCGCGTCGATTTCGTTATTGACCACAATCCGGAGGGCCTGGAAAATCTGGGCGAGTTCTTTCTTCTCCTGACGCGGATTGATCAGGGGCTTTACGATTTCCAGCAGCCGCTCTACGGTGTCGACCGAGCCGCGGGCGCGGGCCGTAACGATGGCGCGGGCCAGCCGACGTCCCTGGCGCAGTTCGCCGTAAAGATAGAAGCTGTCGGCCAGTTCCTCCTCGGAGGCGTCGCGCAGCAGCGTCGCCGCCGAGACGCGGGCATTGCGGTTCATACGCATATCCAGGGGGCCTTCCCATCGGAAGGAGAATCCCCGCGAGGGGTCGTCGAAATGATGGAACGACACTCCGAGATCGGCCAGGATGCCGTCCACGCTGTCGGCGCCGTAGAAGCGGAGGAAATTTTTCAGGTAGCGGAAATTCCCCAGGATGGCGGTGAAGCCGGGGGCCTCGGCGAAGTCGGGGTCGGAAGCCGCCCGGGCGATTGCCGCGCGGTCCTGGTCGAAGCTCAGCAGGCGCCCTCCGCGGGCCGCGTCGAGGCGGGCGAGGATGGCGCGTGAGTGGCCCCCTCCGCCGAGGGTGCAGTCGACGTACACCCCGCCGGGGCGTATGTCAAGAGCGTCGAGCGACTGGGTCAGCAGGGCCGGCACATGATAGGGGAGGGATGTTGCAGAGGCTTCGTCCATATTCTTTCAAATTCGAGCGTAAAATTACAAAAAATCTTGTTAAGAATTTACAACTCCAAACAGAAAAATGGCGAAACCTCCCGAAAAAGTTATCAACATCCCGGGATACCGTGTAAATCACCCTCAGACACAACATCTGCGGGTGTTTGCAAATGCAAATTCCGCAGGGCTATTCCTCCCCGAGCAGACGCAGGGCCGCCGTGAAGGGGGAGAGGCGGTTGGAAAGCACAAGGCGCTCTGCCTCAGCCAGTGCGGCGGCGCGGTCGGGGTCGTCGTAGAACCGGCGGCGGAGTTCCGAGTCGATGGTCTCGTACATCCAGTAGCGGGCCTGATGGCGACGCTGCCGCTCGAAGTAACCGTTGGCTTCGATGAAACTGAAATAGCGGTCGATCATGTCCCATACTTCGGGTATGCCGAGTTCATAGTAGCCCGAATAACACAGTACCTCGGGTTGCCAGCCCGAAGGGGGAGCGGGCAGGAGCTGGAGCGCCGATTTATACTGGGCCTGGGCCAGGCGCGCTTTGTCGATGTTGTCGCCGTCGGCTTTGTTGATGACTATGCCGTCGGCCATCTCCATGATGCCGCGCTTGATGCCCTGGAGTTCGTCGCCGGCTCCGGCGATCTGAATCAGCATGAAGAAATCCACCATCGAGTGGACCGCCGTCTCGCTCTGTCCGACGCCGACGGTCTCCACGAATATGTTGTTGTAACCCGCTGCTTCGCAGAGAACTATCGTCTCGCGGGTTTTTCGGGCCACACCTCCGAGGCTTCCGGCCGAAGGGGAAGGGCGGATGAACGCCGATGGGTGCTGGGATAGTTTCTCCATGCGGGTCTTGTCGCCGAGAATACTCCCTTTGGTGCGTTCCGAAGAGGGGTCGATGGCCAGTACGGCCAGTTTTCCGCCATCCTTGAGGACATGGAGACCGAAGACGTCGATTGAAGTGGACTTTCCGGCCCCGGGAACGCCAGTTATGCCGATGCGGCGCGACTTGCCCGAGTGTGGAAGGCATTTCTCGATGACTTCCCGTGCCTGGGACTGATGGTCGGGGGCGATGCTCTCCACAAGTGTTACGGCGCGGGAGAGCATCGTGACGTCCCCTTTCAGAATCCCCTCGACAAGTTCCGCCGGGGTGTAGACGCGCCTCTTGCGGGGTTTCAGATAGGGGTTCACACAGGGAGGCTGCGTTACTCCGGAGTTTACGGTAAGGCCGATATAATCGGCGGAGTTCTCGGGATGGTCGTAATGACCGTGATGAGGGTCGAAAGCCTGGGGGTTATTCTTGTTTTCCATGGGAAATGATTTTCGTGTCAGGGGAATCAGTGGGCCTCCAGCCAGTTTGTGCCTGTACCGGCGGAGACATCCAGGGGTACTTTGCCGGAGTATGCGCCCGACATCAGACGCTGCACAAGTTCGCGCATCTGGTCGAGTTCCTCCCGGGGGACGTTGAACACAAGTTCGTCATGTACCTGCATTATCATGCG
Source organism: uncultured Muribaculaceae bacterium (assembly GCA_910584365.1). Classification (GTDB taxonomy): domain Bacteria; phylum Bacteroidota; class Bacteroidia; order Bacteroidales; family Muribaculaceae; genus UBA7173. Next base: position 54,090 of record CAJUAF010000008.1, read on the forward strand.
GGATTTAAGTCCGAGGCGCTTGATTTCGTCGGAAATCCGTATCATGGCGATTTTGATGATGTCGGCGGCGGAGCCCTGCAGGGGAGCGTTGACGGCGTTTCGCTCGGCGAAGGAGCGCACTGTGGCGTTGCGGGAATTTATGTCGGGGAGATAGCGCTTACGTCCCATGATGGTGGAGACGAATCCGGCCTTGCGGGCGTCTTCCTTTGATTTCTCGATAAATTCCAGGATATGGGGATAGGTCTGGAAATATCCTTCTATCAGTGCTTTGGCCTCCACCCGTGGAATATTCAGCCGTTCGGCAAGGCCGAAAGCCGAGATGCCGTAGACGGTTCCGAAATTGGCCGTCTTGGCCGCCCGGCGCTGGTCGTCGGTGACTTCCTCGTAGGGGATATGGTTGATTTTCGCCGCGGTGGCCCGGTGGATGTCGAGCCCCGAGAGGAATGCCTCGGTGAGTTCGGGGTCATCCGATAGGTTGGCCAGCAGACGCAGTTCTATCTGGGAATAGTCAGCCGACATGATAAGGCATCCAGGATCGGCGATAAACGCCCGGCGCACCTCGCGTCCCTCCTCGGTGCGGATTGGGATGTTCTGGAGGTTTGGATTGGCCGAGGATATGCGTCCCGTGGCTGTGACCGTCTGGTTGTATGTGGTATGGATTTTGCCGGTCCGGGGATTGACCATTTCGGGGAGGGCGTCGACGTAGGTTGTCAGCAGCTTGCGCACTCCGCGCACTTCCAGGATGGCATCCACGATCGGGTGGGAGGCACGGTGTTTGAGCAGTACTTCCTCGGTGGTTGAGTAGGCCCCCGTCTTGGTTTTTCTGGCCCTGGAGTCGAGGTGGAGTTTGCCGAAGAGGATCTCTCCGACCTGCATCGGGGAGCTGATATTGAACTTCTCGCCGGCATAGTCGTAGACTTTCTCCTCCAGCTGGCGCAGCTGGGCTTTCAGCCCGACCGACATACGGGCCAGTTCGGAAGAGTCGATGCGGACGCCGGTGCGCTCCATGTCGGCCAGTACGCGGGCCAGGGGAAGTTCGATGTCGTCAAGAAGTTGTTTCTGTCCGTTCTGCTCGAGCAGCCGCGTCAGCGGGCCGCGCAGACGCAGGACCATGTCGGCTTGCTGTCCCAGCTGGCTGACTTCCTCACCTGGACGCAGCGCTGGGGCTGATTTAGAAGAGCCGTCGGGGAGGTCATCCATCTGGATCTGAAGCAGATTCATCACTATGTCGCTGAGCTTGTGGCGCATCTCGGGCTGGAGCAGATAATGGGCCAGCTGGGTGTCGTAATAGGGGGATGTGAGTTCGATGCCCTCGCGGCTGAGGAGTACCATGTCGCGTTTGATGTCATGGCTGACAAGGGTGAGGCCGGGGGCGGTGAACAGAGGGTGGAGCAGGTTGAAAATCCCCTTGCGGTCATCCGCAAGCGCGGGAAAGTCAATATACACGGCTTTCCCCTCCGAGGGGCTGAAAGCCGCGCACCGGAGGGAGGCGGTCATCGCCTCGGCGCCGACGGCGTAAAGGGCCATACCGAGTTCCTTTCCCTTCAGAGCCTCGTCTACGAATTCCCGGATTTCGGCTTCGGTCTGCAGCGGGCGGTAATCCACCCGGAGGTCTCCGAGTTTTTTTACGGGAGCGGCCGGCTCGATATCCTCCGATGCCTCCATGAAATCGAACAGGGATGGTTGCGCCGGGATGCCGGGAACAGGTTTGTCGGAGGGAGTTCCGGTCGGGACTGCCGCCACCTGCGCCATACTGTTCAGCCGCGCCAGGAAAGACTTGAATTCCAGCTCGGTGAAGATTTTTTTCAGTTCGGGCAGGTCGGCGGGGCGGCGCGTCAGCTGGTCGAAATGTACTGTCAGGGGGACATCGGTGCATATGGTGGCCAGCTTGTAGGAAAAACGGATGTTTTCGGCGTGTTCAACAAGTTTGCGCCCTATGGCCCCCTTGATTTCCGGGGCATGGGCCAGGAGGTTCTCCACCGAACCGTATTCTCCGATTAGTTTCGAGGCTGTCTTGGGTCCGACGCCCGGACATCCGGGGATGTTGTCTATGGCGTCCCCCTCCAGGGCAAGCAGATCGATGACCTGCGCGGGGGAACTGATGCCGTATTTCTCGCAGACTTCTTTTGGTCCGCGAAGCTCGAATCCCTGGCCGCGCATGGAGGGTTTATACATTAATATATTATCTGTCACCAGCTGTCCGTAATCCTTGTCGGGGGTCATCATGTAGGTCCTGATCCCCTCCTGCTCGGCGATGCGGGCGATAGTGCCGATCACATCGTCGGCCTCAAATCCCGGCATCTCGAAGACAGCGATGTTGTAGGCCTTGATGATCTCCTTGATTACGGGGACAGAGGCTGAGATGTCTTCCGGCTGGGCCTCGCGCTGAGCCTTGTATCCGGGGTAGAGTTTATGGCGGAATGTCGGCCCGTGGGGGTCGAAACATACGGCTATGTAGTCGGGATTCTCTTTCCGGAGAATCTCGTCGAGAGTGTTGCAGAAGCCGAAAATCGCGGATGTGTTGAATCCGTTGGAGGTGATTCTCGGCGCCCGGATGAGGGCGTAGTATGCTCTGTAAATCAGCGCGTAGGCGTCCAGGAGGAAAAGTTTCTTCATACTCGGAGGTCTGAAAGGTTGGCGTGAGCCGCTGTCGGCCCGGGTTACAAAGATAATAAATGTTTGCGAAACGGGGAAATCTTATTTTGTCCGGAGGGGCGCGGGATGGGGCGATGTCCGCCTATGGGCGGACCACACGACAGGCAGCGCCGGCGGCAACAGGTATCGTCGGGGGGACAGTAACGGGAGGCAAAACCGGGGGAAGAGGGAGGGGAGGATGGGCGATTTTGTCAAAATAGTGTAAGGATTGGAAAAAATAGTTGTGGCGCGGGCGGAAAAATTGTGGTTAATTTGCAGACGGAATTCCTTACTTGAATTTTCATCCCTTACTTTAATATCAATAAACCTTCTTTCAATATCATCAAATCATCCATGAGAAAGATCTTTAGTCTTATATTGATGCTGGTTATGGCCGTCGGCGCCGTGAGCGCAGCCGACGGGTTTTATACGTCCGGCACGAAGCTGATGGACGCCAACGGCAATGAATTCGTGATGCGCGGCTGCAATTATTCCTACGCGTGGCAGACCGGAAATGAATATTCCGTGATTCCGGCGGCCAAGCGTATCGGCTGCAATTCCATCCGTATCCAGCTTTCCACGGGGCGGAAGTGGAGCAGGACTTCCCGTTCGGCCGTGGAGCGTCTCATCCGCCTTTGCGAGGAAAACAAGCTGATTGTAATTTTCAATACCCACGACGAGACCGGTTCCAATGATTACGGCGACCTGGAGAACGCCTGCAACTACTGGCTGGAAATCAAGGACTTGCTGAACGCCCACCGCAAGACGGTGCTTGTGAATATCTCCAACGAATGGTGCGGCGACTGGAATTCAGGCCTGTGGGCCGACGGCTATCTTAAAGCGATTCCCAAGCTGCGCGACGGCGGTCTGCTGAACACGCTGGTGGTCGACTGCGGAGGCTACGGCCAGTATCCCAAGAGTCTGTTCGACCGCGGACGCGATGTGGCCCGGGCCGACAGGCTCAATAATCTTGTGTTCTCCATCCATATGTATCAGGATGCGGGCAAGGATGAATATACCGTAAAAAACAATATCGACAGGGGGCTGCAGCTTGGTGTGCCTCTTATCATCGGCGAGTTCGCCTACCGTCACCAGGGGCATGACGTAGCCTGGCAGACGATTCTGGATTACACCAAGGAGAAAAATGTCGGCTATCTCGTATGGTCCTGGACCGGCAACGGCAACGGCGCCGAGGACTGCGATATGTTCGGCGGTTATGACGATTCTTATTATAAGCCCAACGGGACCAACACCGTAAAAGGGCGTAACGGCATCAAGGCTACCTCCCGTGAGTGCGGCTATTACAGCGGCCAGCAGGGAGGAGGAGAACAGGGTGGCGGTGACGAACCCGGCGGCGATACCCCCGCCGACGGTTCGGCCCTCTGGACCGGCAACGTGGTCATGGGCGCATGGACCGGGGAGATGGATTACAAGAACACACCGGACAACACCCAGTGGAAGGACAACCTGATGAAGAACCTGGCCGTCGGCGACAAACTGGTGTTCCATTATACCGGTGTCTCCTCCGACCCCGAGGCTCCCGGACAGATTCAGTTCGTAGGATTCGGGACGGATGCCAACTGGACCTGGACCGAAATCGTAAAATATGAGACGATAACCGACGGCAAGTACACCTACACTGTCTCGGGCGATCCTTTCGGGGATTTCACCGACCTGGAGATGCTTTCGCAGCGTGGATTCGCCGTCAAGGGGCAGAACGCCACTCTTATAAAGGTCGAGCTGGTCAAGGCCGGCGGAGGCCAGGGTGGTGGCGGCGACCAGCCCGGAGACTCCCGGGAGACCACCGTTGACACTCCCGACTACAATGTGGCCGACTGGAATACCACGGAATATCATCTGACAAAAGAGAAACTCGGGACCGTCGGCAGCTCCGATATCGTCCGCCTTTATGTGGAGACAAACAGCGGAGCCGAGGTGCAGGTGGCTTACAAGGACGCCGCCTACAACTGGACCGAATATATCGCTTACGCGCCCATCAGCGCCCCCGTTTACGAACTCCGCATGGAGGACCAGGCCCTGCGCGACGGCGCAAACACCGACGGCCTCTACTTCAAGGGACACGATTACACGATAAAGAAAGTGACCGTGGTCCGTCCCGGCAATTCCGGCATCGACAGTGCTGACAGCGTCCTCTCCGCGCCGACAATAGATTTCGACAGTCCGTATGAAATCCATACTCTCGACGGGCGTCGCGTCGGCGAAATGCTCCCCGGGAATATCTACATCCTGCGGCAGGGTACAACCGTCCTGAAATACCTCCGGCGGTAATCTTGCAATTTTCCTCGCCCCGAGGGGCGAAAAATAAGGCGGTGTGTCAAAATTTTGATACGCCGCCTATAATATATTCTGTCAATCAACCATATAAATAATAAATAATAGGTGGGGAATAAACAATTTAACAATATTTAACTGAATAAACAGAGTTATTTCTATATTTATTCATAATTTTGCGAAAATTAAGATTGCCTTTGCATTTTGCTTGCATAACCATAAAATCATTGTCAAACGTTTTTATAATGAAGCATTTCTCTGTTCGTTCAGTCGTTGCGCTGACAGCAATGGCTGGCCTGTTGCCTCAGATGAGCGCACAACACCGGAGTGTTACCGACGCTTCCGGGGGATGTCATCCGCTTGTAGGCGGTGTCATCAAGCCAAAAGACAGTTCCTTCAAAGGAGGAATCTACACGATTCCCTCTGACGGAACTACTTCGATGACTCTCGGCGTAGCTGACATCAAGCCCAACGGAGGGGGAGTTCTCGCCGGAGGAAAGTACTATTCGATGAGCTACCGCCTCGGCTTCTGGGGAGATCTCAATGTCACATACAAAGTCTTTGACGCCACGACTTGGGACTGCGAGAAGACGCAGTCGTTTTCCAACGACTGGAGTGCGGTGGCTATGGATATGGCCTATGATACAACCGACGGGAAGGTCTACGGGTGTTTTTACACAAAAGACGGTAAGGGCTTCGTCTTCGGCACGCTTGATCTTGACGACCGCACACGTACCGAAATCACCACGATTGCCTCCGACAATCCATGGTATGGAGTAGCTTCCGCACCCGACGGAACGCTGTATGCCATTGACAAAAGCGGAAAACTGATGACTGTCAACAAAACTACCGGCGCCACCGTTACTATCGGCAATACCGGTCTGGCAGCGACTGAAATCGCTTCCGCAGCCATCGATCCTAAAAATGGCCGGATGTATTACTCGCGCTATAATAGCAGTGAGTCAGCAATTTATGAGATTAATCGGACTACTGCCGAGGCCACGCTCGTAGCCGGATTTGACGGTTGTCAGTTCTTTGGCCTGAATGTGCCTCCGGTAGCGGCCGAAGCCGGCGCTCCCGCTCCGGTAACCAATCTGACGGCATCGTTTCCCGGCGGTAGCCTGGAAGGAACCCTGGCTTTCGATGCGCCGGTGACGACCACCGACGGTAATCCGGCGTCGGGCGAAATAACCTATTCGGTCAGCATAAACGGCGTGGAATCCCTGACGGGGACAACGCAATACGGAGCTTCGGTCTCTCTTCCTGTCACAGTCTCCGCAGCCGGAAACTATGAATTCACTGTGACTGTCAGCCAGGACGGAGAGAGCAGCGCGGCAACTTCGGTGAGCAGCTGGGCCGGGAACGATGTCCCCAAGTCTCCCGCCGACGTTGTAATGAAGCTGGAAGGTAGTACGGTCATACTGTCCTGGGCTCCGGTCACCGATGGCATACACGACGGATATGTGAATCCCGGGGAGGTTACATATACGATTGTCCGTTATCCAGGTGCTACGCAGGTGGCGTCAGGCCACGCGGGGAGCCAGTTCTCCGAACCGTTGGCTGAACCGTCGGAAGGATTTGTGGACTATTATTACACGGTAGCGGCCTCTTATGCCGGCGCGGTTTCCGACCCCGCTGAGTCTAATCATCTTGTTGTCGGAGCCGTGATCACTCCCCCTTATCTCAACAATTTCGATACGGAGAGTCAACTGGACGGATTTACGCGCCTGAATCTTCAGGATCCGACCGGAGAAATCAACTGGGCCTGGGACAGCTCCCGTAAATGCGTCTATATGAGATGGACCTCTTATAAGAATATGAACGCATGGCTGATTTCTCCACGTGTAAGACTTGAGGCAGGAAAAGTCTATTCTTTCTCGTTCGACGCTTCGGGATTTGACAATAGCTATGTTGAACGCGTAGAGGCTTATCTTGGGTCCGAACCGACTCCGGACGCCATGAAAACTCGTCTGCTGGGACCGGTGGAACTTACCAATCCTGTATATGAAATGGTGACACTTTCGGGAGAAATCACTGTGCCGGAGACGGGTATATATTATATAGGCATCCATGGATGCAGCGATATGGATATGTTCCGCCTTTTTGTCGATAACCTTACAATAGGAGCCGGCGTCAGGATTTCCGCTCCTGCCGCCCCGGAGAATCTCAAGGCAGTTCCCGATCCTGACCACCTGGCGAAAGCCACCGTATCGTTGACCGCCCCGCGCACCGACATAGACGGGAAGTCTCTGGAATCAATAACGAAAATCGAACTCAGCCGCGACGGGGAAGTGATAGAGACTTTCGCGGCTCCGAGGCCAGGGGCCGAACTTTCATTCACAGATGAAACCGTCACTGAGGGAAGCCACATTTATTCTGCTGTCGCATTCAACGCGGGGGGCGCGGGGAAAGTGGCTACCGCGACGGTATATGTCGGCGTGGCCCTTCCGACGGCTCCTGGCAACGCTTCCGCCTGCGAGACCTCGGTTCCCGGAGAAGTCACCGTCAGCTGGGAAGCACCCCTGTTCGACATCAACGGCAACCCCCTCAAGCCGGAACAGGTGACCTATACCATAAGAAATTTCAATGACAATACTCTGGTGGCGGAAGGAATCTCCGGGCTCTCATATACCTGGCAAGCCGAGACCGACCGGCAGACCTTCAGACGCTATAAGGTGTTCGCTTCCACGGAGAAAGGTGTGTGCGACGAATACGCGTCCACAGACCGTATACCCGTTGGGCCGGCATTCACTCTCCCGGTAAACGAATCTTTCGCCGGGGTCCGTTTCCTTAATGAAGAACTTATCAAGGATAACAGTATCTGGGCAACCAAATCTCCCACCGGAAGTCATGCCGTATGGCAGATTTACAGCGATGGCGCAGACCTCTCGGCCCAGGACGGCGATAATGCTTTCAGCGGAAGCTATTCCGAGTATCAGTTTGACGAAATTATGCTCTACTCGGGCAAGATTGATCTCGCCGGAGCAGTCAATCCGGCCCTGGTATTCTACTATTGGGTTTTCTATCCCGACTGCGGCAACGTAATCGAGGTAAAAGTCAACAGTGGCAAGGGTTTTGAGACGGTGACATATCTGGCTACCGGCGGAGACGCTACCGGATGGTCCGAGGTGATCGTGCCGCTTGAGGCTTATGCCGGAAAGACGGTGCAGATCGGATTCAGCACCAAGACGGTTGATTATTCCCATGTGGTGATTGACAATATTTCCGTAAAGGATATCAAACGACATAATCTGACCGCAGCCGGTATCCGCGTTCCTTCGAAGATGCACGGCGGACGTCAGGAAGCGATTACCGTGCGCGTCGAGAATTCCGGACTGCAGGAGGCCGCTGGCTACACGGTGGACCTTTACTGCAACGATGAGAAGGTGCAGAGCGCCGAAGGGCCGGCTCTTGACACAGGCGAAAGAACGGATGTGGAGTTCATTGTCACTCCTTCGGTAGCGGAAGCGCGTACTCTACGTTATCATGCCGTCGTCAATTATGAAGAAGACGAGGACCCGGATGACAATATCAGCGAATCCCGCACGGCAACCCTGGTTTTGCCGCTTTATCCCGCGGTGACCGACCTGAACGCGACGCGTGCATCGGGCGACATCGTTCTTGACTGGAGCGTTCCTGCCATTGAGAACGCGATGTTCCAGAGCATTACGGATGATTTTGAAAGCTACGGCCAGTTTGTAAGCAATACCGCAGGCAAATGGTCCTTCATCGACGGAGACGGCAGCGCCACACACGGATTCGGAGACGCCCTGGTGTTCCCCGGGATGGAAATGCCGATGGCATATACGGTATTCAATAATACCGGAATAACAACAACCAATATGTTCGATGCTCATTCGGGCCACCAGTATATGGCATCTTTCGCTGCCACCAGCGGACAGAACGACGACTGGATGATATCGCCGGAACTTAAAGGCGTAAGACAGGCCGTCACTTTCTGGGCGAAGACCTATGCCGGAAACTACGGCAATGAGGAATTCGAGTTCCTGTATTCCACGACGGGAAAAGCACGCGAGGATTTTATAAAAATCGGCGAAGACCACAATGTTCCTGTCGACTGGACCGAGTATGAGTACATTCTCCCCGAAGGTGCCCGTTATTTCGCTATCCGCTGCGTGTCGCATAACCGTTTTATCTTCTTTGTGGATGATGTGACCTACATACCTGCCGGTGCCGCACCCATGAAACTTGAGATACTGGGCTATAATGTATATCGCGACGGAGTGAAACTCAACGATGCTCCGCTGTCTGTTCCGGGCTATACCGACCGTCAGCCTGAGGCCAAGTCCTATACTTACGGTGTCTCCACCGTTTATGATGCCGGAGAATCTGCCCTGTCGAATCTTGTTTCCATAACGGCGTCAGTGGATGCGCCGGCCGGTGAATACGGAGTGACTGTCACATCTGACGGTGTCAGCATTATAGTCGCCGGTGCCGCGGGCCTGGACGTTTCTGTCAACGATATGTCGGGTCGTCTGCTGTATCACGATGCATCTGCACCCGATAGTCTCGCTATTCCTGTTCAACCGGGTGTGTACGTAGTGAAAGCCGGAAATTCCGCTGTCAAGATTATTGTGAAGTAATTCCCTTTCAGGGATTCAGACAAGGGACCGCATCCCAGGACCGCCCTCACAGGAGGGTGGCTGGATGCGGTCCCTGTGTTATAGGGGTGAGGCGGAGTCTGATGCTCGAAGAAATGTCGGAATATAAAAAATTCCCGGCCCCTGCTGGGGTCGGGATTGAGGTGCCAAGCGGATTCGAACCGCTGTGAACGGTTTTGCAGACCGGTACCTAACCACTCGGACATGGCACCATCGGAAGGCTTCGGGCCTTTTGCGGTTGCAAAGTTAGCGATAATATTTGTAACCGCCAAATTTTTGGCCCGGGTTCTTTGCGGGTTCCTGTAATTTTCTTCCGTTCTTCGGCCGTTCTTCGGTCCAGACTCTCCGGGAGTCGTCTGGAGCCGTGTTATTCTGACGGGGAGGGATTATTTCAGGGACTGTTTCGAGAACTGGAAGGTTATGTCGGCTTTGTCAAGATCGAGACGTACCATCGCGGGCTTGCCGATGTAGGGGGTGATTGCGCTGACGTAGACCGAGGAGGTATAGCCGCTGGAGGTGTTCTCGGTTGTGACTGCCACGGGGGTCAGGGTAAACGTCACATCTTCGGGTTTGATCCGTCCCGAAGCGTTATACTGGTCGAACATATTGAGGAAATAGTTGCGCAGTCCGGTGAAGCTGTAACTTTTGGTGGCGGAATTGTAGTTGGCAAGGAAAGAGGTCTTGTCGTCGTTGAGGGAATTGTTGAGGAAAAATTCCTCTTTCTTGGCGCTGAGAACGAGCAGCAGGCTGGCGGGAGGCTCGATACCGTAGTCGTTGGTGATTGTCTCGGCGGGAATCTCCATCGAGAGGGTGTTGACAACCGAGAGGGGGCCGCGGTTGGCCAGGTAGTAGTCGATTACGTCCTCGATCGGGAATGTAAGTTCGATGTCCCGGCCGACTGGTGCCACGATAATGTTGGCGCCCCCGTCGATTTCAGCCTGTAGGGAGGGGTCGATTGTGAAGTTGATGTTATTGTTGGAGATTACTTCCGGGGTTACGGCGAAGTAGTTGCCTTCGAAACGGTTTATGACCTCTTTTCCCTCGGAGTCTGTCCCGACGGTGTGATAATACATTATGATATTGGTGCGCTGGATCTGGGTGACGCGGCCGGAACCGAAGGAGTTGCGCACATAGATGCCGGGGAAATACTTGGCGAAATTGGCCGGGAAAGCGTAGGCCGACGGATTTTCCACATACAGGTTGAACAGGTCGCGGGCCAGGCGCAGCGGAAGATCGATCTTGATTTCACGGTAGCTTAGTCCGCGGATGGAATCGTTCTCCCCCTGGGCGTTTCCGACATAGATCTTCGATGCCAGGGGAGCTTTCTTCGTATCGCAGTACTCCTCGGGATCGAGCGTCGAGAAAATCGGGGAGGGGAGCTGCTTGTCGAGCAGGAAAACCTCCAGGCCCATAGGGGCGATGGAATCGCCTACATATCCTCCGTTGGGATAGGCCAGGATGAGTTTCATCGAGTCGATGTCGTCGGCGGTGACCCCTTCGGTGACAAGTTTCGACGCCGGCATGAACTGGCATACGAAATCGGAGGTGAAGTTGCCGTAGCCTTGGGCCGAGATGTCGCCGAGAAGCTGCACGATGGTGCGCGACTCGATCCTCTGGTTGGGGGTGGTGTGGCCGGTGACCTTGAATTCATTGTGAATCACGACCTCCGATTCCTCCTGGATAAGTGAGGAACCGATCTCTTTTGTCGTGTCCGAGCAGGAGGTCGCCGACATCAGGGCGTATAATGCGGCGAAAGCGCCGAAAAGGATTTTTTTCATTATTTTTCAGGGAGGAGGGATTGATAGAAAGCCACGGTGGGGGCGGCGTCGAAGTCGGCGGCTTCCCCCTGGTATGGGAGGAAAGGCTTGCCCAGGGAGGCGGCATAGTCGATAAGCTCCTGCGGGATGTTTTCCGAGCCCTGGATTATGCCGTCGGCGTGGAGAATGGCGAGTTTATTGAGGGCGATGGCGTCGACCGGCTTGTCACCCAGGGGCTTGAGATCGGTTTTGGAGAAGCCGTCCATCAGGAGTTTTTCCCTGAAGCGTGGGTCGAGGGTCCCTTCGAAAGAATCGTCGTAGATGGAATACACCACGGGGCAGTTGCCGATGGTGGGGTCGTCGGCGTAGGCTTTCTTGAGATAGAGAGGAGCAAGGGCCGACACCCATCCCGAGCAGTGGACGATAGCGGGTTCCCAGCGGAGCTTCTTGACGGTCTCCATGACGCCGCGGGTGAAGAACATGATGCGCTCGTCGTTGTCCCGGGGAACTTCGCGGATTTCGAGGTCCGACACGGCATGATGCTGGAAATAATCGTCGGAATCAATGAAATATACCTGCATCTTTGCGGCCTGGAGCGTTGCCACCTTGATAATCAGGGGATGGTCGGCGTCGTCGATGACCAGGTTGATGCCCGACAGGCGGATTACCTCGTGGAGCTGGTTGCGGCGTTCGTTTATACAGCCGTACTTAGGCATGAAAGCGCGTGCCTCGAACCCTTTCTCCTGGACTTTCTGGGGGATGGTCTTGCTCAGAAGGCCCATGGGGGTTTCACGAAGGTAAGGGGTAATTTCCTGGGAGATGTAGAGAATTTTCTGCTTGGTATTCATTGATAAATAGACACTATTCGACTGCAAAGTTACGAATTTTTTTTGAAACTTCGGGCCGAATTTCCGAAATCCGGGGCAAATTGCTAACTTTGCATCCGGATAGGTACCCTCCGGCGCACTCGGCCGCAGGGTTGTTCCGGCTAAAAATAACATCTTTTATGGAAAACAAACGTTCTGTAATCATACGTACGCTGCTGATTTTCGCAGCGGTGATGTTCCTGGCCGTTCCCGTCAGGGCACAGTTCGGTTTCGGCAAATCACAGATTCTGGATCCCGTGGTCTGGAGCGTCACGGTGGAGAACAATTCCACCACCGCCGCCACAATCCGCGTCCACGCCGCTATTGAAGGTGGCTGGCATCTCTACGGCCTGGATCTTCCCGACGACGGTCCCAATGCCACTACCATCCGCTTCGAATATCCCGAAGGAGTGACGGCCGACGGTCCGCTGACCCCCTCGCGCCGGCCCGTCGAGAAGTTCGACGAGATGTTCTCGCTGAATCTTTCCTGGTGGGAGAACTCGGTGTCGTTCGCCCAGAAAGTAAAGATCTCGGACGAGAAGACCCATACTGTCCCTATCGAAGTATCTTATCAGGGGTGCAATGACGAAACCTGTATCGCCCCCAAGACCGAGATGCTGGAGGCTTCGGTCGGCACCGGCCCCGCCGTAGTGAAGGAGGAGACTCCCGACACGCTCGCCGCGGTGGCCGAAGTGGTGGCTGACACGCCGGTGAAGCAGGACCGCCCCGACTGGTGGGCGCCGGTGGAGCTGTCGGAGTCCGATGTGGACGCCGGCACCGGCGTGAGCGATTCCCCCTGGTGGGTTATCTTCATCTGGGGATTCGGCGGCGGCCTGCTGGCGCTGCTGACCCCCTGTGTGTGGCCCATGATACCGATGACCGTAAGTTTCTTCCTCAAAAAGAGCGGAAGCCGCGGCAAGACCGTGCGCGACGCCCTTATCTACGGGCTGAGCATCATCGTGATATATCTCGCCCTGGGGCTGATCATTACCGGAATCTTCGGGGCCAGCAAGCTCAACGAACTGAGTACTAACGCCATATTCAACATCTGCTTCTTCCTGCTGCTGGTTCTCTTCGGGGTGTCCTTCCTGGGAGGATTCGAGATAACGCTGCCGTCGCGGTGGTCCAACTCCACCGATGCCCGCGCCGAGAAGGCCACCGGCCTGGTCAGCATATTCTTCATGGCCTTTACCCTGGCGCTGGTCTCTTTCTCCTGCACCGGCCCGATTATAGGTACTCTTCTTGTCGAGGCCGCCACGATGGGCAACCTTGTCGGCCCCGCTATCGGCATGGGGGGCTTCGCCCTGGCCCTGGCGCTCCCCTTCTCGCTTTTCGCCCTCTTCCCCTCCTGGCTCAAGGAAATGCCCCGCTCCGGCGGCTGGCTCAACTCGGTGAAGGTGGTGCTGGGCTTCCTTGAACTGGCTCTGTCGCTGAAATTCCTTTCGGTGGCCGACCTCGCTTACGGATGGGGAATCCTCGACCGAGAGATTTTCATCTGCCTTTGGGTAGTGCTGTTCGCCATGCTCGGTTTTTATCTGCTCGGCAAAATCCGGTTCAGCCACGATTCGGAACTGGGCCACGTGTCGCTTCCGCGCTTTTTCCTATCGCTGGCGTCGCTGAGCTTCGCGCTGTACCTTATTCCGGGCCTCTGGGGCGCTCCGCTCAAGGGGGTCAGCGCCTTTGTGCCCCCTCTGTTCACCCAGGATTTCAGCCTCTATGCCGGCGGAGAGTTCAGCCAGTTCGACGATTTCGACAAGGCGATGGAATACGCCTCGGAGAATAACCGTCCGGTGCTGGTCGACTTCTCGGGCTACGGGTGCGTCAATTGCCGCAAGATGGAGGGAGCTGTGTTCGATACTCCCGAAGTCAGCAAAATCATAAAGGAAAACTTCGTGCTGGTGACTCTCATGGTCGACGACAAGACTCAACTTTCAGAGCCCCTCGAAGTTCAAGAAAACGGCAAGACCATCGTCCTGCATACCGTCGGCGACAAGTGGAGCTACCTTCAGCGCTACAAGTTCGGAGCCAACTCCCAGCCTTATTACGTGATGCTCGGCGGCAACGGCCAGCCTCTGGCCCTCCCGTATTTCTACGACGAGAACGTAGGCAAATTCGTGGAGTGGCTCAACTCAGGAATCAGGAATTTCAATACAAAAGATGAATAAGATTCAGCAACATACACGCCAGGAGAAGCTGGAGGCTTTCGGGCGCGTACTCGATGTACTCGACACTCTCCGCGTGAAATGTCCCTGGGACGCAAAGCAGACAAATGAATCACTCCGCCCCAATACGATGGAGGAGGTCTGCGAGCTTTGCGAGGCGCTCATCAACGAGGATGACGCCGAAATCCGCAAGGAACTCGGCGACGTGCTTCTCCACGTGATCTTCTACTCCAAAATCGGCGAGGAGAAGGGGGCGTTCGACATCGTTACGGTCTGCGACTCCCTGGCAGAGAAACTGATTTTCCGCCATCCTCATGTCTACGGTCATGTGGAGGCCGACACGGCCCATCAGGTCGAAATGAACTGGGAACAACTCAAACTCAAGGAGAAGGACGGAAACCGGTCGATCCTGGCCGGAGTGCCCGCCACGCTCCCGGCTCTGAACAAGGCCTACCGCATCCAGGAGAAAGCTGCCAACGCCGGCTTCGACTGGGAGGAGCCTGTTCAGGTCTGGGACAAGGTCAGGGAGGAAATCGCCGAATTTTCCGCCGAGGCTGAGAAAGTGCGCCGTCTCGAGGCGTCCGACGCTCCGGAGGAGGAGAAACAGAAAGCCCGCGAGGGCGCCGAGGCCGAGATGGGGGACGTGTTCTTCTCGATGGTCAACGCCGCCCGGCTCTATGACATCATCCCGGAAAACGCCCTCGAGAAAACCAACAAGAAGTTTATCCGTCGCTTCAACTATATCGAGCAGTGCGTCCGTCAGGAAGGACGGAAGCTCAAGGATCTTACTCTGGACGAGATGGAAGCCCTATGGCAGGAAGCCAAATCCCAGGCCTGACCCAGGGCATGACATAAAGACAACAAACGATATTAAGATATAACCGTAATAAAGATATAACCGATGAAAGCCTTACGTTTCGCAGCTATCATGCTCCTGGCCGGAGGCGCCGCTTTCGTGGCTCCCGCTCCTGCGGCCGCACAGGTAAACCAGCTCGACGCCGAGTTCAATGTGATTCCCGACAAAGTGACCCCGACCGACGGCGGTATCCGCATCTCTGTCTGCCTTGTCGGCATCCCCTCTACTTCCCAGCGCATCGACTCCGTGGACCTTACGGTAGGCGATAAGGTTGTGAAAGCCACCGACATCGACGGCATAGACTTCGAACGCGCTTTCCAGTTCGAGGACACCGGAGTGCAGGTTGTAGAACTTGATTTCCCCTTCGCCGGGAAACTGCCCAAAACAGCAACTCTCACTTTCCATACATCGAAGGGTGACGTAGTGGCCCCGGCCCGTCAGTAAACATCCGGATGATAGTCTGTATCACCGAGAAACCCAACGTCGCCCGCGACATCGCCGCCATCCTCGGCGCCGACAGGAAAGAAAACGGCTTCTTCGAGGGGAACGGCTACCGGGTCACCTGGACCTACGGGCATCTCTGTACCCTAAAGGAACCTCACGATTACACCGAGATGTGGAAGCGCTGGACGCTTGTCCACCTCCCGATGATTCCTCCGAAATTCGGCATAAAGCTGATTCCGGTCGAGAATTACGAACGCCAGTTCCGGGTAATCAGCCAGCTCTTCGCCGAAGCGGACGAGATTGTCAACTGCGGCGATGCCGGACAGGAGGGGGAACTGATACAGCGCTGGGTAATGCAGAAAGCGGGAGTGAAATGTCCGGTGAAACGTCTCTGGATTTCCTCCCTTACCGACCAGTCGATCCGCGACGGGTTCCTGCATCTTCGCCCTTCGTCGGACTTCGACAGGCTCTACTATGCCGGTCTGTCCCGCGCCATAGGGGACTGGATCTTAGGAATGAACGCCACCCGCCTCTACACCCTGAAATACAGTTCTCCGGGCAATGTGCTGTCAATCGGCCGCGTCCAGACGCCTACGCTGGCGCTGGTGGTCCAGCGCCACCACGAGATCGCCAATTTCAAGCCGGAGGATTTCTGGGAACTCAAGACCCTTTACCGCGGGGCGACGTTCAACGCCACTTCCGGCCGATTCAAGAAAGAGGAGGAGGCACAGGGCGCCCTGGAGAAAATCCGCCCTCTTCCTCTGACAGTCACCTCAATCGAGGAGAAAAAAGGGAAGGAAGCTCCGCCGAGGCTGTTCGACCTTACGTCGCTGCAGGTGGAGTGCAACAAGCAGTGGGGGTGGACCGCCGACGAGACCCTGAAACTTATCCAGAGTCTCTACGAGAAGAAGGTAACGACCTATCCGCGCGTCGATACGACCTACCTGTCGGACGATATTTATCCGACCGTGCCGGGGATTCTGCGCAACATGACCCCCTACGCTCCTCTGACGGCTTCCCTGCTGGCGCTGCCGAAACTTCCCAAAAGCAAGAAAGTGTTCGATAACTCGAAGGTTACCGACCACCACGCCATTATCCCCACCGGACAGTCTCCGGAAAGACTGGTGGGGAACGAACGTCTGCTCTATCATCTGATTGCCAGACGTTTTATAGCCGTATTCTATCCCGACTGCGAGTTCATGCAGACAACCGTCCTGGCCGATGCCGGCGGAGTGGGATTCAAGGCCACGGGAAAGGTCATCACCAGTCCGGGGTGGCGTTCAATATATCAGAAATCCGACGAGACTCCCCCAAAGAAACGGGAGGAAGGGGAAGATAATATTCTTCCTCATTTCGAGAAGGGGGAGAGCGGCCCCCATGAACCGTCACTCCAGAAGAAGACCACCCAGCCCCCGAAGCCCTATACCGAGGGTACACTCCTGCGGGCGATGGAGTCGGCCGGAAAGACCGTCGATGACGAAGCCTTGCGCGAGGCGATGAAGGAGAACGGCATCGGTCGTCCGTCTACCCGCGCCAATATCATCGAGACTCTTTTCAAGCGCCATTATATCTGCCGCCAGAAGAAGAACATCATCGCCACACAGGCGGGGATAGACCTTATCGCGACCATAAACGAGGAGTTGCTCAAGAGCGCAAAGCTGACCGGACTTTGGGAGAACAAGCTGCGCCGCATCGAGCGGGGAACTTTCTCGGCCGCGGAATTCATCGCCGAACTTAAGGAGCAGATAGACAAGATTGTCAATGAGGTGCTTACGGATGCCTCAGCCCGCAAAATCGACACCGGACAGGCTCCCCCTCCTCCCGGAGACAGCGCCGCGGAAGTGCCGGTCAAGCCCAAAACGCCACGCCGTCCTCCCGTGAAATCGCTTGAGCAGATTGTCTGTCCGCTCTGCGGCAAGGGGCATCTGCTGAAAGGCCATTCGGCCTACGGATGTTCGGAATTCCGCACCGGCTGCACCCTGCGTTTGCCTTTCGGGGAGTATTCCGCTGACCTCACCCCCGCCAAGCTGAACACACTTATCCGCAAAAACGTTAAGAAGATTAAAAACGCTCCCTGATATTACCCCTGTGTTTTTAAACAGGATTTTAGTTTTTAAACAAGCTCTCGAACAAGCCTTGCGGAATGACACTTAACGACTGGATTCAATGGATTTGCGTGGCGATAGTGCTTGTGATAGTGGCAGTGGCCGCTGTCCGTCACATCATAGGTATGGTACGATGGAGCCGGCGGATGAAAGACACCCCTTCCGACGCGCTTCCCCCCTGCTGCGGCCCGGAGAAAAAGAAAAAGGCTTCCGCAGGGAAGCCTGAAAAAGGGCCTTTCTGCGCCGGATGTGGCGCGGACTGCCCGTTGTCCGAACTGAAGTCCGGCAAAGAATAGTCCCGGCAGGAGGGGGAGAATCAGAAACTATAGCTCAGACCGATTGCGGGGATAAGAGCATGGACTTTATAGTCAGCAGTGAATTCACCCGTCATAGGGAGGGGAGGAAGCTTCCCGGAAAGTCCGGCCGCGTTGACCGCAGCATTGTATATGGGGGCGATGAAGTCATCATACTGGCCTGTACCTGATTTCCGGAAGCCATGGACATACATGAACGCCACGTCGACCGACAAGCCTTTTATCGGCCGGAACGAGAGGCCCACGGAAGGTTCCAGCTTGGTGGCGCCGGGGGTCTCGGGGTTGTAGAAGTCCGCGTTGCAGGGGGTGGTGTCAATCATCATTCCGGCGCGGAGATCAAAACGGTGGGTCAGGGCATACTCGGCTCCGATATGATAGGTCATGGCATTGGAGTAATTCTTCTCCAGGTGCTGGTCGAAGCTGATTCCGTCGGCGGCGGGGGGAAGGTTGTCGAAAGTTATGTCGAGCGTCTTGTAGGTGTTCCAGCCGTTGAGCTGCGCGTCGAAAGCCAGCAGCAGTTTCGGAATCGGTTTCCATGCCACACCGAACGTAAGTACGTAGGGGCAGGGCATCGAGGCGTCGAAGTTGGCGTAGCTCAGATTGTCAAGCGTCTGGCCGAGAATCTGACGGGCCTGTTCGTCGGCATAGCTTACGGAAGCGTCGCCGGCCTTGACGTGCATCTGCATTTTGGAGCGGAAGGAAGCTCCGACCGAGAGATTGGGCAGCACGTCCCAAAGAATACCGGCATTGACTCCGAGCGCGAGCTGGGAATCGCCTGTAAGATTGACCGATGCGGGGGGAATCGCGCCGTAAGGCTTGAAAGGAGCCGGCTGACCGGCCATCTGTGCCGGAAGATTCATCAGTCCGATAAGGCGGTCCATCGAAGTGGAGGACACCAGCGCTTTGTTCAGATCAACGCTTCCCCAGGAAATCATGAGACCCGCGCCGACCGACAGATTGTCGAGTATGCGCCAGGAAAGGGTTGGCTGCACAGTGAAGACTTTCAGATCCACCGACTGATTAAGCACCGAACCGGGCCATGAGAGGCCCCAGTCTATCGAGGAACCGTAGGGGGTATAGAGAGTCACTCCGGCATAGAAGTTGTCGTAGACACGGAAAGACGCCGAGAAGTTCATCGGGGTGGAGACCTTGTTGGAGGTAGTGTATTTCCTGCCGGCATAGGTGGCGTTTGCGGTAGCCTTTATGGCACTCATTGCGGCGGATACTTCAAGAGTCTCGGTTGAGAAAGCCAGGGCGCCGGGGTTGAATATCTGGCTTTCGGAACCCAGTTTCATGGCCACTCCTACGTGGCCCATACCTTCCTGCTTGGCGCTGAAAGTGTTCACCTGGTATCCTTCAGCCATCCCGGCGAAGGCGGTGGTAGCTGCGATCGCAGCCGCTAAAAACTTTTTCATGCGACAAAATTACCAATTTTTTCCGTTATGGCAAAACTTCGCTGTGGAAAATATGTTTTACAGCAGATTTCCGGTGCCCCCATTTTTTTATCCCCCTCTGTGAAATCCGTGGGAACTTCTTCCTCTTCATATTTTGAAGAGAGTTGTAAATGCGGCCCTATTTTGTTTATCTCCCACGGATTCCACGGAGGGGGAGATTTTCCACGGATTCGGCCTTCGGCTTCGCCTCAGGGATTTCACAGATTATACGGATTTCACGAATCCCACCGGACAAGAACTGCCCTGAGCAACCCAAGAACATTCTAACAGGAGCCAGGGAGCAACCCAAGAGCAATCTGTTGAATCTGTCCGCGCAAAGCGCGTCCGTGGAATTGGTGTCTGCGTTAATCTGCGCTTCTGCGAGAGAAAATCCTGAAAATCAAAATTAATCCGTGGAAAATCCTTCCCTCCGTGGAATCCGTGGGAAGCTTTTCCTCAGAAGTATTGATGTATAGGGAGATTTTTCTCGCAGAAACGCAGATTATTTCTGACCGGCTGGGGGTGGTGCGGGACGCGCTTTGCGCGGATGGATTTCGCGGAAGCAGACGGGAATATCATCGTAATATTTTGAAGAGAGTTGTAAATGCGGCCCTATTTTGTTTATCTCCCACGGATTCCACGGAGGGGGAGATTTTCCACGGATTCGGCCTTCGGCTTCGCCTCAGGGATTTCACAGATTATACGGATTTCACGAATCCCACCGGACAAGAACTGCCCTGAGCAACCCAAGAACATTCTAACAGGAGCCAGGGAGCAACCCAAGAGCAATCTGTTGAATCTGTCCGCGCAAAGCGCGTCCGTGGAATTGGTGTCTGCGTTAATCTGCGCTTCTGCGAGAGAAAATCCTGAAAATCAAATTAATCCGTGGAAAATCCCTCTCTCGGTGGAATCCGTGGGAAATTTTCGTAGAGGTAGGTTTTCTCGCAGAAGCGCAGATTATTCCTGATTGGCTGGTGTTACCGGAGGAAACGTGGAGCGCGGAAAAAGAGCCCGAACGACAGGCCGACATTCCAGTTCCGGGCCGGATAGGAAAGATAGTTGAGGTAACCGCAGACCGACGCGAAGGGGAGATTATAGACAATATCGAGTTCGCCGATGAATTCCGGATTACGGAACCATTGTCCGAGGCGTGCCCCGCCGGTGTCGGGGTCCATCTCTATACGCCGGAACGGCATGAAGAGATTGGCTGACAGGCGCACCTGGGCCCTGGAGAAGGGCTGCCAGATCGGGACAAGACCGACGGCAGCAAAAGAGTTGGCATGAAACCGCTTGTTGAAGACTCCGCTGGTGGCGGGAGTGGGAGCGAATTCCGGCGCATTGACCAGCGAGGCATAATATGAATTGAGCAGTTTACGGTTGGACACAAGAATGTCCCATGTGGTTCCCAGCGAGAAAGTCTTTCCCAGGGGGAAATATGCTCCTCCCTTGAATTCTGTCTGGAACCAGTGGACATTCCGGTCATCGAAAGTGGTTGTTCCCTCGGGTGTGGTCCCTTTGAAATGATATTTGCCGAGAGTCTGCATGACCGTCAGGTGAAGATCATATCCGGCCGAGGGGTAGTTGCTGTTGTCGAGATTATCGAATTCAAGGCGTCCGATGGCCTGGCCGAGATTCCAGACCGTGCGCTCGCGTCCAGAAGAACTGAAATCGCCGAAATCGGAGGAATAGAAATTGTCGCGCGACTGTCCTCCCCCTATTCCTACCGACGCCTTGCCGGCGCGGGTTACGGCCCAGGCGTAGCTGAGTCGTCCGAATCCTTCGTAGTGGGTGATGAACGCCGGGGAATTGTCCTCATAGAAGAGCTTGTCGCTCTCGTAATATTTCTGGCGGTAATAGACCCCCTCGAGTTCCAGCGCCGAGGGGAGTCCCGTCGACAGATATACGCGTCCGCGCAGTTGGCCGGCCATATAGTTCTGTCCTATCCACCCCATGGCTCTCAGCTCGGTGGAGCGGAACGACATCCCGGTATATTCGGCCGATACGAAAATCATCGAATTGATCGAGGAGGAGAGGTAGCCCCCGGCCCCGAGCGAGAAATTGCTTTTGACAGTGGCGTCCAGGTCAAGGGTGAACATCCCGGTCTGGGGATTGAAATTGGCCTGCGGATAAAGGTCGCGCAGACGTCCCGGTGAGATGGCGCTGTAATAAGACATACGGGCGCGGCTGATGCCGAAGGTGTCCGTCTTGGCCGGCTTGAAGAGCTGGGAGATATAGGCGTTCTGCTGGGGAGTGCCACCCGTGACATGGACCGAATCGAAGCGCACGTATGGGGTCTTCGACTTGAAGATATTGCGCCGGAGCCGGCGGGTGGATGCCGGAATCCGGGAGGTAACGCGCGATTTGAGGGAATCCATCATCTCCATGGCCCGTTTGTAGCCGATGGCGCTGATTTCCCGGGCTTTGCCGAAATCCAGCAGGGAGAACTGGCTGACATCCACGTGGATTCGCATCCCTTCGTCGGCCGGAAGGTCATAGTCGTTGTTCTGGATAATCATGTTTTCCAGCTGGTTGATGATGCCGTTAGACTCGGGTTCGTCTTCGGAATGGACATCGATTCCTATCATGAAATCCGGTGCGAAGTCCTGGCGCATGACGTCGACGGGGAAATTGTCGTAGATGCCTCCGTCATATACATATACGCCGTTCATCTTGATAGGCTGGAACACCGGGGGGAAAGTCATCGAGGCGCGGACCGCATCGCTCAGATGCCCCGAGCGACATACGATCTTGTGTTTGTGGATTACATCGGAAGTGACGCACCGGAACGGCACGAAAAGATTGTCGAAGTTCCCTCCGCACTGGGCCGTGTAGGCCGCGAACAGGTCCATGAACGCGAAGTTCATCGGCAGCGGGGAAATCAGGCTCGACGGCAGCAGGGAGGAGGCACGGTCCAGCGAATCCTTGCGCGATAGGTTGATGTTGAGTTCCGCGAAGGCCGGAGTGTTGGGCTTCTTTACGAAATAGTAGGTCAGATTGGGATTGATTCTTCCGGTCGACCAGTCGGCGAACCCTTCCGACAGAATGAGCTGAAGCATCTCCTCGGGAGTATAGCCGGCCGCATAGAGGCCGCCGACGATAGCTCCCATCGAAGTGCCGGCCACGTAGTCAATAGGGATGTCGTTCTCCTCCAGCGCCCTGATGACGCCGATGTGGGCTATTCCCTTGGCTCCGCCACCCGACAGAACCAGGCCCACCGACTGTCCGGTAGGGTACACGGCCAGGGAATCGGGTGTCTCACCGCGCCCGGAAAGGGGCAGAATCATGATATATATGGCCGTAGCGATGGCCGGCAGAATATTTCTGAGATATGACATAAACAAACAGTTGACGTGAAAGACCGTTAGGTCCGAACTTACGGACCTTGTATATTCTATAACGGCAAAAAGAACAGTTTTGTCAGAAAAGACTCTCAAAATTAGCAATTATATTTGTATTTGCCGATTAAAAAGCGTATATTTGCGCTATAATCTCCAAGAAAACAATTTTATATCCCATAACTAAATCATTATCGACATGGACAACAACCAGCAGGGCTTCAATCAGCAGCCCTATCAGCAGCCGTATCAGCAGGCTTACCAGGAACCGGCCTATCAGCAGTGCGCCGTTCCCGAAGCTCCCGCCATCGGTTTCGGCGAGGCAATCTCGCGTTGCTTCAAGAATTATGCCACTTTCTCCGGCCGTGCAACCCGCGCCGAATTCTGGTGGTGGCAGCTCTTCTCTTTCCTCGTAGGTTGCGTATTGGGCTGGATTCCCATCCTGGGCTGGCTTATCTCCCTGGCTCTCTTCCTGCCGGGTCTGGCAGTAGCCGTCCGCCGTCTCCACGACATAGGCAAGGGTGGCGGTTTCTGGTTCATCTACCTGATTCCCCTCGTAGGCTCGCCTATCTTCTACCTTATCTGGAACTGCACCAAGTCTGAACCTCAGGACAACCGTTTCGGCCCGTACCTCGGCTGATCCGGTAATCATTTCCCCATAACGGCGGTGCGTCGGGAGGTTTAAACTTCCGACGCACCGCCTGATTTTGCGGGTGGAGGGGCATTATGCCACGAGCCTGTTGCCTTTTCTTGCACATTCACCGGCAGGTATGTGCAATTTGCTGTGGATTTATAAAACGTTAACACAAAATTAGCTTTATTGGGTTGCAGCGGTTTGGCTGAACGGCTGAAAATCATTAACTTTGTACATCTTTCATAATTAAGGCAAATCTTGAACTTCGGATTGCACAGACGCCCGGCGACCGGGCCGCAGACCGTCCCTCATTAATTTTGCTATTTTGCTATGGCGTATCTCTCTTTAACCACGCGCCGTTACAATCACCGCCAACTGAAATGTCAAAGAAACATTACCTTATCATCGCGCTCCTGATTGCCGCCGTAATTCCTATGTCGGCAGCCAGGCGTCAGCATACCAAGAAAGCAGCATCCACCAAGACGACCGCTACCGTCGCCGCCCACAATGCCGTCGAGGAAGACGAAATGAACCTGGCTTCGGTATCCAAGACAAACCCCTTTGAAATAGTTCCCGCCGCCGGAATGGAAATCCTCGGCGACATCGAAGACTCTTCGGCTGATTTCAGCATGATAGAGGATATGCTCGGCTACGCCCGCAAGTTCATGGGTGTCCGTTACGTCCACGGCGGCCGTTCGCCCCGCGGATTCGACTGCTCCGGCTTTACTTCCTACGTCTACGGTCAGTTCGGCTACGAACTCTCTCCCTCTTCCTCCAAACAGTACACCCAGGGGAAGAAAGTGAGCCGCAGCGAAGTACAGCCCGGCGACCTCCTTTTCTTCACCGGACGCGCGTCGCGCTCGGGCCGTGTAGGCCACGTGGCGATAGCCGTTGACGCCGATCCCGTAAGCGGAGAAATCACGTTCATCCATGCCGCCCGCTCCGGCATCAAGATAGACCGCATATCGGCACCTTATTATGCCTCGCGCTTCCTCGGCGCCCGCCGTGTAATCGGTAACTGATATTTTTAACCTTCTTACCAATCCAATCGTAGCCGAAATTCGGATACCCCATTGAAAACTACAGGGACGACGCGGAAAACGTCGTCCCATCTTTTTATCATTATCATATCCGGCCCCAGGTCTGATTCAAATCCGATGGCAAGAATTATCGAGACAAAACTGATGCCCGACGGCTTCTGCCTGAACCTGTTCGGGCTCTATCTTACCCGCGACCGATCGTGGATAGACCGTCATGTCATCAATCATGAGCGGATCCATGATGCCCAGCAGAGGGAACTGCTGTGGCTTCCGTTTTATGTCATCTACGGCCTGGAATGGCTCTGGCTGATGGCCAGGACGCGCGACCGCGACCGGGCATACCGGGCTGTCTCCTTCGAGAGGGAGGCCTACGCTTTCGGCCATGACCTCACCTATCTGCGGCGCCGCCGGGCATTCGCCCAGTGGCGCCGGGAGACACCTCCCGCTATTTTACGGTGAAAGACTTGCTTCCCAGCAGGCGGTCGTTGAGGTAGAACTCGAAGCGGTAATTGCCAGCTTTCCAGTGGCCCGATTTGTCGGAACCCCATCCGGTCAGTTTCACCTCGCGGTTACCTTCTCCGAAATATTTGCTGCACTTGTAGGAGTAGCCGGCCGGGGAGTGGTCACTGGTGGTCAGGTTGCCGTCGGCGTTGAACATCTTGACGTAGATGTCATAGGAGCCGGGAGTGGAGACGTTCACGTTGATTTTCGGGGTAAGGTATTTTGTCCGGTAGGCATAGATGTTTGCCCCCCAGTCGGAGATGGCCGTCCCTTCGTTGTCTTCGTTGCGCACGGATGCCGAATTGAATGTCAGCGGCAGAGAAGACGCCGAGCTTTTCGAATCCGAGCTGTTGTATTTCTCGACAATCGATTCTTTTGCTCCGTCCAGGGCCGACATATACTTGTAGAAGGCATATTTGAAGTCCTCGGGAGCGTAGCAATAGCTCTGGACGGTATAGCATACCATGGTGTTGTCGCTGTTGATCATCGCCTTGACGCACCGGTTCTCGAAGTTGGTCTCGTTGACGGCTTTCAGCAGGCGGGGAATATCGGAGTCCTCGCAGTCGGTACCGGTGCGGTACAGGCCGATATATACCGGACGCGAGCCCGAGAAGAACATCCAGTAGAGCAGTCCCTCTTTCTTGAAACAGAGCGATTCATCGTCATCGATATAAGGAGAGAAGCCTTCCTCGCGGAGGAACGATTTAATATCCGAGCGGAAACGCTCGGCCTCGGGTTCGAGAGCGGAGATATACTGGATGGAAACGAGCAGCGCGGCGGCGAGAATTGACAGAATACGTTTCATTATTGTTATCGGATGGATTCCCCGCAGGGTACCCGGCAAAGGTACCCCGCGGAGAAAGGTGAGAAAATCAGTTTTACAGAGTCGGAGGCGAGAGGAGGGAGCCGTCAGAACGTAATGCGCCGTCCGGCTTTGTC
Source organism: uncultured Muribaculaceae bacterium (assembly GCA_910584365.1). Lineage (GTDB taxonomy): Bacteria > Bacteroidota > Bacteroidia > Bacteroidales > Muribaculaceae > UBA7173. Next base: position 80,024 of record CAJUAF010000008.1, read on the forward strand.
GAGCAGAATTATGTTGACCGAGACGTATGAGGGGACTGACTCGGCTATCATGGCTTTCATCCCGGGAAGAATAGCGCGGAGGGCGCTCTTCTGGCTGTCGTCCATCTCATACAGGGAGATTTCAGTGAGTTTATAGGTCATGGTCACGGAGCTGGAACCGGTGGATACGCTCTGGAGCAGCACACCGTTGCCGCAGTCAACCGGGCACTGGGAGGCAAGGGCGCGACATTCCGTCTGCCATCCGGCGGTGCTGCCCGAACCGTTGTATGTGTCGGAGCTGTAGGAATTGTAGACCTGGGCTGGAGCGGCTCCGGCGGGGAACTGCGGGTCGCCCCATGTGTTCTTAGACTTGTTCCACATCATCCATCCGAGAAGTTTCCCCTTGTTGTCATAGACGGTCAGCTTTTTCGGGGTGATGTCGTCGGCTTCGTATTCGATGGTCACTCTGGAGTTCTTTCCGGCCGGGGGATTGCCGTTGGCGTCCTTGTAGCTCTCCTCGGTAATCTGGTCGCGGCGGTTATATTTCCGCGATACCACCTGGATGAGTTTCTGAGTGTCATACTGCTCCTCGCGGACTACGTTTCCGTGGTCGTCATACTGGTAGGTGACACGGTAGAAGCCTACGGATTTGTTCACCACGGGCGCTCCTTGTTTGTCGAAATAGGCGTCATCGATGAGGCGGTTGCGGTTGTCATATTTCATGACATTCTTCTGCCATCCGCCGACCTGATGGGCCGGATTGCCGTGTCCGTCAAAGATAGCATGGAGTGTACGGTTGCCGCGGGCGTCATATTCGTAGCGCACTTCCGGAGCGTTCTCCTCGCTGGCCGGGATAGGCTTGCCGTCCACGCCGAGGTTCACCCAGTGGGACATACGGTTGGAGCTGTCGTATTCCTTTATAATCCGGTGGACTTTCGTCGTGGTTGCCGCGGGCTGGGCGGAGATTGACCAGAAAGTCTGCTCGCAGATGTTCCCGCGTTCGTCATACTTGCGGCGTTCCTCGCAGTAGCTGTTTTCGGGACAGTTTACCTTGTTGCCGGCTTCATTGGTGTACCATATACGGGTAACGCGGTTATTGGCATCGTATTCCATGTGTTCTACGGCTGTCCCCTGTTTGAGTTTTCCGGGGGCGCCGTAGAAGCGCTGTTCGATGAGGTTGCCTCGGTTATCATACTTGTACTCGGCGCCGTTGATCTGCACTCCGGCGGCATTGTATCCGAAATATCCGGTGAAATAGTTTGTCACCGGGTCATAGATATTCTTGGTGGTCTGCCATCCGGCCATACATTCCATAGGCTTGCCGTCGGTGCCGAAGATTTTCTGGGTAATCTCGTTGCCGCGCTGGTCATATTCGTATTCCACCACTGAATAGCGGTCTTTGTGAAGCGCGGGCTTGCCGTCCGGGCCGAAGAGAGAGCGCTTCCTTACCTTACCGGCGTTGTCCAGTTCGTCGCGGTAGACGGCCACGCCGTTCTCATCGGCCGTCGGCTGGTCTTTGTCATCGAAATAGAACATGGCCGTCTGGCGTCCGAGTTTGTCATACTCGTAGCGTATAGTGGAGTAGAAACCTCCCATCAGACGGGGCTTGTCGGCCTTGTCAAGATTCCGGATTTCGGTGATGTGGCCCACACTGTCGATTTTCAGGGCGACATGATGGACGCCGTCGCTGGTCTCGGCCGGCTGAGAGAGGCGGTCGAAAACGCGAAGGTCGGTGGTCACTCCGCGGGGATTGTTCTGAAAAACCTGATAGGCATAGAGCGAACCGTCGAAGTTGGCGTTGACCAGGCTGTCGCGGTCATCAAGGTAATTATCGCGGCAGACATGGCCGTATTCGTCATATTCAAACGTATGTTTGCCGAATCCCTGGGGGAGGAACGTCGGCTTGCCGTCGAGTCCGATATACCTTTCAGACAATTTGGTGCCGTCGCTGTTGCGCTCATACAGGACGCCGGCCATGTTCATTTCGCCGTAGAGAGCAGGTTCTCCTTCCAGATTGAAATATTTTTCGCTTACGGGGTTGCCGTAGCTGTCATACTCGTATCTGACCAAGGCCACTCCGGTACCATCGCTCGAGGGGGAGCCGTCGACGGTCGTGTAGCGGATTTCTGTCCAGTTGTCATCGTCATCATAACCGTATGTCTTGACGGCGAGTGCGCGTTTGTTGCCTCGCGGCTGTCCGTCCAGGCCGATTGTGGTCTTTTTGGTCATGCGGTCCCGGTCATCGTACTCGAAGGTCATCCCGTGGATCATATCATCGTCTGTGACGTCGACGTTCTGGAAGGTGGCGTACTCGATTTTCGAGAATCGTCCCTTGTCGTCATAGCTGATTTTGTAGCGGGTGATAGGGCTGGTCTCCACCGCCATTCCCGCCAGGGCGTTGTCCGTCTCGGAGGTCTTGCCGGGCAGAGGCTTCTCGGTGCCGTACTCGTCGTCGCATTTGAAGATCGCTGTACGCAGGTTGGCATCATAGTCCAGCACGTAGATGCAGGCGCCCCCCTGGTCGTAGGCTTTCACATAGTCGATCTGGCCGTCGTTGGTATAAAAATATTCCGCTTCAAGAAGTTTGCTCTTGAGTTCCGTGTCGGTCTGGGGAGTGAAGTAGCCAAGGGCGTTCACCAGCATCATGCGGCGCAGTTTCCCTCCGCGGTACTCCATCCGGTAGGTGGTGGCGCGGTGTTTCTGGTCCATAGCCGAGACGCGGCCGATTCCCCGGGGCACACCCCAGATTTCGGTATAGTCCTTATAGTAGCGTACTTTCGTGCGCGTGTGGTCCCAGAAGAACAGTCCGACGCAGAGTAGCACGGAGGCAACCGCCGTGGCGATATAGGCGATGCGGTTGCGCTGGTTGTTGCGGTTCCAGGAACCGGTTTCCCGGAAATGGTCGATTCGGGCGCGGATGGACGCTGCCGACGGACGTTTGCGCGGGTCGGGATTCAGCATATCGGTCACCATGTCGCGGACGGGCTGACTCAGACGCGCGTTGATTTTCGGGGCGCCGGGATTCTGAGCCTGGGCGGCTCCTCCGAGTTCGCCGTAAGGAGGCTGGCCGGTCAGGAGTTCCACGGCGGTGGCTCCGAGGGACCAGATGTCGGAGGCGTGTTCGGGCTTGCCGCGATAGACTTCGGGAGCCATATAGGCGCGTGTTCCGCCGATGGCGTCGTTGGCCGCTTCCCGGCGCGAGATACCGAAGTCAGTCACCATATAATTGCAGTTGTCATCCACCAGGATATTGTCGGGCTTGATGTCCTGATGGGTAATGTTGTGGTCATGGAGATATTCCAGGCCGGCGGCCACGTCGCGGAGGAACTGCAGAAGGTCGTTCTCGTCGAAGCGTCCCACCATCGAGGTTGCCGAGCCGTTCTCGCAGTAGGCCATAACAAGATACGGGGAGCCTTCGCAGATGTCGAACCCCTGGGGATGGAGGAGGTTCGTGTGGGTCATGTTGTAGACCATAGTGAACTCCCGCTGGAATTCAGCGATGCCGGCCGAACCCGGCCCGAGAGTGTCGGGCTTGTAAATCTTTACTGCCACCGGCATATTGCCGGCTTTGGTGTCGACCGCTTTCCATACTTCGGCCGAAGCGCCCCTGCCAATCAGCTCCACCAGCAGGTAACGTCCATCAAACAGTTGGTTTTCAGATAGTCGCATAATCAGAATGATTGGAGGGTTAGAAGTTAGTGAGTACAGTGAACGCAAAAAGCTGGACGGCGACGCAGACCAGGAAGACAAGAGCGCCTATCCATATCCACTGTTTCTGTCTCTTTCGCCATACCGGGAAGGGGACGCCCGATGAGTGCTGCCAACCCAGCTGGTTGCCGTTCAGTCCGAGATATGTGCAGAGGAACAGGCTCAGCACCTGGCCCAGATAAGGAATAAGCGACAGAGGGATGATTGCCAGGGGCCAGTAGATACGGTTGCTCAGCGCCCATGCCCATGTGCCGAGGAAAGCTCCGGGGCTGAATTTACCCATCTGTTCGTCGATGTCAGACTGGGTAAGGGAGTTTAGCTGTCCGGCTTCGGAGGAGGAGCTGCGGCCGGGGGCGTAGCCCTGATGTTGCGTTCCTCCCGCAGGGATGGCTTCCCGTTGGGTGCCACCGTGGAAAGGGGGCTGTTGGGGCGCGTTGCCGTAAGGAGCGGCTTCGCGCTGTGTGCCGCCGTGGGCGCCGAACTGAGGAGCATGAGGCGCCGGACCTCCCTGCCGGCCTCCCGCCGGATGCCATATCTGAGTGTATTGCTCCTGTGGCTCCTGCTTTGGTGGCTGCTGGGAACCTCCGGAGGGGGACTGAGGCATCATGCCGTTGGCATCGAAGCGCATGGTGCGGCGCTGAAGTCCCGGGAAGAAGTTCAGCAGCACCGGCCATGCCACAAGATATTCTCCCGCCAGGAGAATATGGTCTCCGTTGGTGAGAGGCACATCCTCGCGGTGGATGAGACGTCCGTTGATGACGGTACCGTTGGAACTGTGGTCTCTGAAAATCAGACGTCCGTCGTCTGACAGCTCGATTGTGGCGTGGTCATTGCTGACGCGCGGAAAGGCGTCGCTGACTACCAGTGAACTCGCCGGGTTGCGGCCTATGGTAAGAGATGTCATTTTTCGTAAACTGTAAGTTTTGTGGTAGGTGGAATGTATTGACCGAAATCAATGTTGGGATTGAGGGCTTTTAGCTGCTCATATTTCATATTATGTTCCAGCAGGAGTGTCTTGATTTTTTTGTCACCTATGGTGATTATAACCGTTTTACGATTGGGATCCAGAACATTTTTTTGTTCTGGTGTTTTTCCCTGACCCGAGGCGCCGGCAAGGGAGGCTGAATCGGTTTTCTCTTTCTTTGTCGTTTTTCCGGCACTGGCATCCGTCCCTTTCGGGTTTCCGGCTACGGAGTCGGCGCTGTTTCTGGACCCAGCGACCGAGGAGGAAGGCATAGTTCCGGCTACGGTTGCAAGATCGGCCGATGCGGCAGTGACCCCGGCCATACCGGCGGGGAGGGTTTCCTCTGCGGGGGTCTGGCCTCCTCCGGGGGTGGCGGCATTGTAGCCGGTATCCTGGTAGAGGGAATCGCGTCCGTTTATAAGGTCGATGTCAGCGGTGGCGGTTGTCTGACTGGCGTCTGTATTGTCATCTTTCAGAAAGAAAAAGGCTCCCGCGGCTACGACGGCCCCTGTAAGGGCTCCGATGACGGCTCCGGGGAGCCACGTTTTCCTGCGGCCCTCTTTTCCCGCGCCATCGGATGATTTATCACCCGCGGCTGCGCTTTCGAGAGGGAGCGGACGGCAGTTGGGCTTGATTCCTCCCGAGACGACCTGAAGAAGGGCTACGGTCACATTGTCGGCTCCTCCTCCGCGGAGAGCGCCGTCGATAAGGGCTTTGGCTGTCAGCGTAAGGTCTTTGGGGGGCTGCGAGCGAAGTATCTCCTCGGTCTGCCGGTCGCGGATCATTCCGCTCAGGCCGTCGGTACAGAGAAGGATTATATCGCCGTCGGCAACCTGATAGGGCGCGGGGAGCGTCTCGGCCTCGGCCTGCGATTTGGAATCGGAGAGGCAGCGGGTGATGATATTGCTCTGGGGATAATCGAAAGCCTGTTCGTCGGTCAGTTTGCCGATGTCGACAAGGGACTGCACGTAGGAGTGGTCTTTGGTCAGCCGGCGCAGACCGCAGACGGAATTGTAGACATACGCGCGGGAGTCGCCGCACCATGCTACGTAAAGCCATCCCCCGATGAGCCATGCGATTACGATGGTTGTCCCCATTCCGTGGGTTTCCGGATGGCTGGCGGCGGTCACTTTGATTCGCCGGTCTGCCTCGGCGACGGCGGCGGTCAGGTAGCTGTTGACCGCATTGCTGTCCTGGAGGCTGATGCCTTTCAGCCGGTCGGGGGTAAAGAGGTCGCGGACCGTGTCGATGGCAATCTGGGAGGCGACCTCTCCGGCGTTCATCCCACCCATGCCGTCAGCCACAACAAGCAGAGCGCCGGCATCGGTGAGTAGACAGGCCTCGTTGTTGATCCATATCATCGGTTCTACCGACAAGTCGCGGGCTATCTGGAAGTTATCTTCGTTATTGGTGCGGACAAGTCCCATGTCGGACATACCGGCCACCTTGAATCTTAACTGCATAATGCGCTGTATAAGGAGATTATCTTAATTTGTTTCAGTCGAAGAAATTCGGTTCCTCCGGTAGGGAGGGTGTACTTGGGGATTCCGGAACAACCGTGTCCGGGGACGGGGTTGTCGCTTCCGGGGCCGTTGCTGCTTCGGGGGAGACGGGGGCTGCGGATTCCGGCGCGGGGAGCGGCGAAAGCGTTTTCCGCTTGAGCTGCAGGGCCGGTTTCTCGTCGGCGACGGCGGGAGCGGGAGTGGTCACGGCCTGGACCGGGTCGAAGACTTTCGAGAAGTCAACGAAGGGGAAGATCATCTGCCACTGGCTTCCGGTGCGGACGGCCACGCCGTAGAGGTAGAAACTGATCTGGCCGATGTCGGTCACTTCCGGTACCACGAAGATACCGCCCAGGGTGTTGTCATCCTGGCTCGCGAGGGGATATAACCGGGCGGCATCATCGGAAATGTCGAACCGGCGTCCGATTACGGAGAATGACAGTTCGGTGTCCTCGGCGAGATTCTGACCGGGTTCTCTGGAGAACCATACCAGGAAACCGTCAATGGACCCTTTCTGACGCCAGGGAAGAAATCCGTCGCCCGAGAAGCCCCCGGTGGTATGCATTGAATACAGCAGGCCGGGATATACGTTGCCGCGCTTGTCGGCCGAGAAGGCGATTGAGTCATATTCCGCGGTGGTATCGAGGAAAGAGGACCGCGTAGGCGACAGGAGCGATCCGCGGTATTCCGAGGCATAATTGTCGGTGAAGTCGCGGTCATACTGCCAGGGGGTGAGGACCTCCTGCCCGAAAAGGTAGCCGCCGCGGATGCTGATGGCGGGGGCGTAGACCACTCCCACCTCCGGCAGGGAGTCATTCCGGCCGTAATGGTATCCGGCGGCGTCGACGGCATCGAAAGCCTGGCGGATAATGAATATTCCGCCGCGACAGGCTTGTTCGACGATGCTTTCCAGCGTCAGCGATGCCTGGGAGGACACCGCGGCGACGGAGTCGGCTTTCTCGGCACCACCGTCCAGGAAACGTTCCACGAACTTGGGACTGCCGACGGTCTCGTCAGCGCGTAGGACGGCCGCCGGCAGAAGGATAAAGGCCGGGACCGCAAGGGCGTATTTTAAAAGTCGGTTCATTGCAAGGATGTGACTGATGGGTTTAACGGATTGAGGAAATCGGCTCGATGAAGCCGGTGGAGCGACCTGCGATAGCGGAGGTGATGCCGACAACGACCAGGCGCCCCGTTGTATCGGTGATGAACACCGGTCCTCCGGAGGAACCTTTCTCGTAAGTAGTCTCTGTCGTTAGAATCATTCCGTCCTGGAGGCCGTCCGCAGCTACGGTGGCGGTGCCGTAGACCGGATTGATATCGTTGTAGGAGTTGGCGCCCAGACCAAGGGGGAAGCTGAGAACGGTAAGTTTCGTCCCACGGCGCAGATTGCGGGAGGCTTCGGCGCTGAAGGGGAGGCCGCCGGGGCGTCCGGACTGCACGGTGGCGAAGTCGCGTGTGCCTCCGGAGGCGATGATTACCCTCTCTCCCGAGCGCAGACGGCGCATCGTGTCGCCGGCGCGGTTCACGCGGCAGTCGGTTGACTTGAAGGTTATTTTGTCACCGGTGGGGGAGACTGCTCCGATGTAGGAAACCACTTTTCCGCCGTTGGAGGCAAGGATGTTGAGGGTCAGCATCTCGCTGTCCTCTTCTCCCTGGAGGAAGAACCAGGGTTCGACGACATGGCGGGCGGTGACGAAGCGGCCGTCGGACAAAAGAAACCCCGTTCCGGACCATCCCGGAATCTGTCCTTCTCCGTTGCCGCACTCGATTTCATAATGGCGTCCTTCGGGGGTGGTCACCTCGAAGCCGAGGGCTATGACATAGTAGACACTTTTGTCTGCTGCCTTCATGGCGCTTTCGGAGGCTGTGCCTGAGCCGCCGGCCGGGACCGGCGCCGGAATATCCACGCTGCCGTGATAGGAATCCACAGCTTCCGGGAATCCGGAGGGAGCGCTGTAAGGATCGTTCATTACGCCGGACTGCGCGGGGGAAGTGGCCGTATCGGTCTGGTGTTGCTGCTGTTCGAGCGTCTGGGTGACCAGTTCGTCCAGGCGCCGGTTGGCGGAAGTTAGGTCAGCGATTTTCCATGCCCCGAATCCGAGGGCGACCAGGACTATGACACAGAGGACTATCAGCCACGGACTGATGCGGGAGCGGCGCCCCGTTGAAGCGGGTGTCTTCTCCTGCACTCCCCGCTCAAGGATGAAGCCCAGGCGGGGACCGTCGGTGGAGAGGCGGATTTCGTCTCCGTCGTGCAGCGGTGTGGGCGTCAGGATACGGCGTCCGTTGACAAGGGTGGAATTGATCCGGGAGAGAGGTTCTATGAAGTATTGCCCGCCCTCAAGCCTTATTATGGCGTGTCGGCGGCTGACCGTCGGAGTGTCGTCGCCGAAAAGGACCTGGGCCGAGGGGTCGCGGCCCAGCAGGGCGACGTCGGAATCGACTCCCAGGCGGAATCCCAGGGGATGAAGACGGTCAGCGTCGTGATATTCAAGGAAATATCTGTGGGAGAACATTTTTTTGCGTAGTCGGTAGTGTATTACTGGATGAAAATTCCGTCGGCGGGTTCGACCTTGAGCTTCGTGTCCCCGACGGAAATGATGTCGCCGAAGTTCAGGATGAGACCTTCGGGATATACTTCACGGGAGTTGACGAAAGTGCCGTTGGTGGATGGAATCCATGAGGCCGAGCCGTCGGGGGAGCTGGGGTAGCCGGGTGTAGGTTCCCCCCACTGGCCGTCGCGGATATACCATATCCCGGTCTGGGGGTCGCGTTCGAGGGAAGCATGGCGGCGGCTTACGTAGCTGGTGCCGTCCTCGACGATGTCGATGTCGTTGCGGGTGCGGACGTCGGCGCGTCCGAGTGTCAGCAGGTCGGTCTGCATCGCGTTGGCGAGATTGTCGAGGAAATAGCGTCGTCCGTACTGGTCGCCGTGGACAACGGTCAGACAGGCATTTACCGCCGGAGAGGCTTCTCCGGGAAAATATTCCCCGGCAGCGGGGAGGGTCGCCATTATCGACTGTATGTCATAGGGAAGGGTGCGCATGGCGTCTTCCGCGCTCTGGATTCTCCGGGAGAAATCGGGATGCAGACAACCCTCGATGAAGTCTCCCCAGACATCGCCGTAGGGTACCGAACTGAGGGTGCGCCTGTCCCATTGCCCCCGCTTTCCCCGGGTCAGATAATCGACGAGGTCGGAATCCGTCTCCAGTGGACCGAACGGAAGTTCGCCCGTAAGGAGCTGATATGTCATGACTCCCATCGAGAAGATATCGGATGTGGGAAGAATCGTGTTCTCGCGGCGCGGGTCGGCCTGCTCGGGGGGCATATAGGCGTATGTTCCGAAAATCTGACCGGGTTTTCCGTTGCGGGAGGTCTGGGTCAGGCGGCGGTTGCGGTCGCCGGCGATGCCGAAGTCGGTCAGGGCGTAGGTGCCGTCGGCCTTGATCAGGACATTCTCGGGCTTGAGGTCGCGGTGGACTTTCCCGTTGGCGTGGAGCGCGCGCAACCCCAGGAGGGTGCAGGCTGCCACCCGCGGCATATCCACGGCGGTGTTGGCCGCCAGCTGCAGGAGGTCACCCCCGGGGCAGTAGTCCATCACGATGTAGGGATTTCCCTGCTCCATGCCGTGGTAGCGGGAGCAGACAAGGAACGGGGAGTCAATCTGGCCTGTCTGGAATTCCATGTCGAAGCGGGCCATCAGCGGAGGACGGACTTCCTCGGGAACTTCCCATAGCTTGAGCAGCTTGAGGGCGAACTGCATCGGGGGATAGCCGTCCATCTCCGGAGTGCTGACCAGATAGACAAGTCCGTAGCTTCCCTTCCCGAGCAGACGTTCCACCCGGTAGAAGCCGTCGACGATATCGCCCGGCATAAAATCAAGTCTGTCAGCTTTATGAATCATCGTCGGTCAGGAGGGGAGCGGGTTCAACTGTTTTCTTTAAATACGAAAAGGCGGTTGCCCAGAAGGATTATGTCTCCGTCGTGGAGTTCATGGCCTTTGGCGGGATGGATGAACGTGGTCTGCTGGTCCGAAAGGTCGGATATGACCCACCGGCCGTTGACCCGGGAGACGGATGCCTGCTGGCGCGAGGTAATCGAGAGATTCTCCGGGTCGGTATTGGCGCGGTTGAGGATGGCTTCCTGTCCCTCGAATTCCAGCGGTCGGGGCGGAACGGTCTCATTGATTTTCTGCACCGGGGTAAGCGAGAATTTCGGCGAAAGGTCGGGAAGCGGAGCGTCGGTATAGACGTTGACCGTACCGCGGTAATGCGGTGCGTTCTGATTCCCCTGCGGGGCAGGAGCGGCTCCGGTAGCAGGAGCGGACACACCGGCGTTCCCCTGGGGCGACACTTCCGGGAGCCCCGTTACCGTAGGCCGGTGAATCGCGCCTGATTGCGGCGCGGCGGCTCCGGCGGATTGTGCGGGGCGCTGCTGTGGCGCTCCCTGAGGGGCTGCCGCTTTCGGTCCCGGGACAAGACGGTAATTGCAGTTGGGACATTCCTCCATCCCCGGTCGTAGCGTGTAATTGCAGCGGGGGCAGATGGTGAGATTCCCTTGAGGAGGACATACTTTCGCTTCCTGGGGGTAAGCGGGTGCCGGGGCTTGGCCAGGCGCGGTCACCGGGGGCTGCATCGGCTGGTTGGGAACCGTAGGTGTCCCCTGTCCCGGGAACGGCTGGCGTCCACCCTGGGGCGCAGGCTGCGGATTGCCTTGCGGCGGCATCTGCGGTCTGATTTGCTGGGGTACGGGCTGAGGAGACCGGGGAGCGACCTGCTGAACGGGCTGCGCCGGACTTTCCGGACGGCCCGGTTGCATAGGCTGAATAGGCTGAACGGGCTGGTCAGGCTGAAGGGGCTGAGTGGGGGAGGCGGCTTGTGCCGGAGCCTCGGTCAGCGGGGCACCGCATTTTATACATTTTTTTTCGCCGGGGCGATTGGGCCAGTTGCAATTCCTGCACTTCATGGTGTTATGTGATATAAGTAGCAGTTAGAAATCAGATAACTAAACATCACAAAGTTACGATTTTTTTTGTCAAAACCCCAATATCTTTTCCCGAACTTTTGCAGTTTGCCATGTAATTTCCGCCAATCCCCTGCTTTTCCTGACGAAAAAGCATTCCCCGTCTTCCTTATGCCTGGAGCGGCGGCTGGGAAAACGGGGAAAAATATAAGTTAATCAGAGGGAGAGGAAACTGCGGAAAGAGGCGATGGCCGAGAGGTGGTCGGCTACGGCTGCGGTCTCGCGGCAGGAATGCATTGCCCACTGGGGGGCGCCCATGTCGACCCCTTCGAGTTCTATCTGGGAGGTAAGGATGTTGCCCAGGGTGGAGCCTCCGGGGGTGTCGCTGTGGTTGACGAATACTTGGCAGGGAACTCCCGCCTGGCTGCATACGGAGCGGTAGACGGCGGCGGAGCGGGCGTCGGTCATGTATTTACAGTTGGCGTTGATTTTAACTACGGGGCCGTCGCCGGGAATGGGATGGTTAGTGGGATCCTGGCGGGAGGGATAGTTGGGATGGAGGGCGTGGCCGTTGTCGGCGGAGATCATGAAAGATGAGGACACGGCGCGGAAGAAGTCTTCCCTTGAGCCGCAGATTCGTTCCAGGATATTGCGAAGCACGGGGGAGGCGGCTCCCTGCTTGGTGCCCGAGCCGGTCTCCTCATTGTCGAAGATGGCCATGACGCGGGTCATCGGTGTCAGGGGGGCGTCCACGGCGGAGGCTGTCAGGGCCGACAGGGCGGCGTGGGCCATCTCGAGGTCATCGATGCGTCCGGAGGATATGAATTCGTCGTTGAGGCCGAACGTACAGGCCGGCGTGGTGTCGTAGAGGGTCAGGTCGAAGTCCAGGATCTCATCAGGAGAGACCCCCAGTTCGGCGGCGACCATGCGGGTGAGCAGTCCTTTACCTTCTTCCTTGTCGGACACGCGCCCGAGGACGGGGAGCATATCGCGTTGTTTCGACAGCGGATTGCCGTCGTTGACGGAGCGGTTGTAGTGGATCGCCAGATGGGGGATTGTCAGCAGCGGACGATAGAAGTTTATCAGGCGTGTGACGGGATGCAGCGGGTCCTCTCCGCGCAGAATCACCCGGCCGGAAATTGAAAGCGGGCGGTCGAACCAGGTATAGAGAATCGGACCTCCGTAGACTTCGGTGTTGAGGGTCACCACGCCCCCTTCGTTCACTATCTCGGCGTTGGGCTTGATCCGGAAACCGGGTGAATCGCTGTGGGCCGAGATTATGCGGAATCCGGCCGAGGCGTCGCTGCCTACGATAAAGGCGAAAACCGCCGAAGAGTTTTTGACTACATAGCGACGGTCGCCGGGGGACAGGCGCCAGGTGGAGGCCGGATCAAGTTCCGAGAAGCCGGCAAGCTGGAGCCTGTCGGTGATATTCTTTACTGCAAGGAAATTGCAGGGAGATTCGTCGAGGAAAGAAAGGAGGTCGGCTGTAAGATTTTCCATACGGGAGGAGGGTGTTAGGTCAGATTTGGTTACCTGTAAGATTTATTGACGGCGGGATGTGCCGAAAGGCGGTTCGTTGAAAAGGTCGCGCATCTCGGCGGGAACGATGAAGACATCCTCGGGACGGAGAGGTCTCAGAGGTTCGAACCACCGGAACTGCGGGAGATAATACAGCTGTTTTTTCGCCAGATACAGAGGAGTCATTGTTCCTGAGGTCTCGGGCCATAGCTTCATGCGCTGTATGGTCTGGTTCTCGAAATCGGCCGAGAGATAGGAACTTTCGATATTGGCGATTTTATTGTAGGTTGAATCGTTTTCCTGGGGAAGCATTATGGCCTGCACGTTGCCGCTGACATCGAGATGGCGGAGCTGGCCGTCGAGGAAAGTGGCGAACATCTCCTTACCTGTCAGCTGGTTGTAGAATTCCTCGTCGATATGTTCGGCCACGAATCCGAACTGCGGAAGTTTGGCCCAGTCGACTGTCGAGTCGTTGAGATGCAGGATGATTTTATTGCCGAAGATCTGTTTGTTCTCGTTCCATACGACCGGATGGTTGTCGAGATGGAGGAGCGAGTCTTGGCTGACGAATGTCATCGAGTCGCAGAGGCCCTGGAGGTCAACGCGGTAGAAGCGGACGTTGGGGGCCGCCACAAGATAGTGGACCGTATCGGGGGGAGCGGGAGATTCCGGGGCAGGAGTCAGGGGTACCGAGTCGACCGGCGCCGCAGGAGAAGTAAGGATGGAATCAGGTAGCGCTGCGGCAGCCGGAGCGGCGGGGAGAGTGTCGCCGGTTTCGAGGGGGGCGGCGATTTCAACAGGTGCGGAGGCTGCGGAATCGGAGACTGCGGAACCGGAGGATAGCGTGTCGGAAGGAGCGGCAGACGGAGCGACGGGGCGCATTGACACCGGCGCTTCCGGGTCGGCCGGCGGAGGGAGTATTACGCGGCGGAAGGTGGTGATGGTGTCGCCGTGGAGATACAGGGTGTCTTTCTGGGAGTATTCCCGGGCGAGAGCGCGTCCGTAGACGCGTGCCGAATCGAGGTCCTCGAAGTAGAACCCGTAATCTCCGTTGAGGGTTACTTTTTTGGCCGTGTCGACCATTTCGATATTGCCGAAGGCTTCTCCGAATCCCCGCTGCTGGTCATAATAGAGGGTGTCGCCCGTCAGGGTGTTGCCGTTTTTGGCCACTACCAGCGAACGGGCATAGAGGTCGGCCACCTGGGTGTCGGTGTTGTAGACTCCGTCGGTGGTGTGGATGGTGCCGTCTTTGGAAATGATGGTGGAGACGGTGTCGAGGATGGCGATGTGGGTATTGGTGTTGTAGAGCATCTGCTCCGAGAAAATATCGAGTGTGTCGTTTTCCCGGAGACTGTGCAGTTCCACGCGGTCGCGGAAAAGTGCGTCCTTGGTCGTGGGGGAGTATTCCCCGTACCAAGAGACAAGACGGTTCTTGGGGTCGGTCAGCACCCCTCCGACTTCGTAATATCCCAGGTCGATTCCGAGGTCATAGTTGAAGATGTCGGTGGTAAGCTGGACGTCGCGGTTGATGAGCTTCACTTTCTTGCCGAAATCGGCGTAAAGGACAGCGAGCTGGGTGGTGTCGGCGTAGACAAGTTCGTCGGCATAGACGAAGAGGGTATCCCCCTGCTCCATCCGGATGTTTCCGTAGGCCTCAATCGCCCCGGGAGCGTCGTAGAAGTGGGCGCTGTCGCAATACATGAACATCCCTCCCCGGCGGAATTCCACGTTGCCTACGACTATCTGATAGTCCTCGCCGGCTCCTTTACGGAGAACATCGGCCCGCTCGAGGAACACGCGCCCCGCCTGATTGCGGTTGGCCGTCGGGATTGTAGGCCGGATGGGAGTATTGTCGCGTTTGCGGCCCTGTCGACCGGGGGACTGGGCGCAGACGCCGACGACAAACGCGGCCATGACCGTCATGAGCAGCCATCGCAACCGCCTTTCCGATAGCCTGTTTGGTCTGTCAGACATCGTCGGGAAGAATTATTTCTTAAGCCATTCGGGATGCTCGAACTCGCAGTCGGACCAGTTGTCCTCGATTTTGACGTAGGTGTCGCGGATTTTTTTCGAGAGCCATTTCTTCACCATCTTCTGCTTCTCGGAGTTCTCGTACATTCCCTTGATTGTCTGATAGTCTTCCGAAAGAGTGGCTTTGTGGGCCGGTATGCGTTCGGTAAGTTTAACGATAGCCACAATGTCGCGGTCACGTTTGGGATCTTTCATTATGAAAGCCTCGGAAACGTCTCCGACCTGCATCCTGTCGACTACTTTGGCTACCTCCTGCGGGAGGTCTTTCATCTCGAAGCGGGTGGTGCCGGAGGCGCTGTTGACCATGCGCCCCTGGTTGTTGCGGGTGTCTTTGTCCTGGGATATGATTGGAGCGGCTTCCTCGAAAGTGAAGCGCTTGTGGGTCACGATGTTGGCGCGGACGGAATCGAGCCGGTGGACGGCCTCGGTAAGTTCCTCGTCCGAGACTTTGGGGCGCAGGAGGATATGGCGGGTGTTGACTCTGTCGCCTCGTTTCTCGATAAGCTGTATGATATGGAAGCCGTACTGGGTCTCGACGATTTTCGATACTTTCTTGGTGTCGTTGAGGTTGAAGGCCACGGCTGCATATTCCGGCTCGAGGTGGCCGCGTCCCATGAAGCCGATTTCACCGCCTCGGACGCTTGAGCCTGGGTCCTCGCTGTAAAGGATGGCGAGGGTGGAGAATTCCGATTCCCCTTTGTTGATGCGGTCGGTGTACTGGCGCAGACGCGATTTGACGTCGTCGATTTCCTCCTGGGGAATCTTGGGGTTGATAGTGATAATCTCTACCTCGACCTGAAGGGGGATATAGGGTATGGAGTCCTGGGGAAGTCCGGCGAAATAGCGCTGGACGTCGCTGGGGGTCACTTTCAGGTTCTTGGTCAGGGAGCGCTGCACCTCCTGTATGCGATACTGGTTGCGCATCATGTCGGCCAGGCCGCTGCGGAACTCCGACATCGGCTTACGGAAGTATTCCTCTACTTTTTCCTTGCTCCCCAGGTTGGTGATCATATAGTTGACGCGCTGGTCGACGGCCAGGGAAACCATCGATTCCTGCACCTCGACGGTGTCGATGTCGGCCTGGTGGAGAAAAAGTTTCTCGATGGCGAGCTGTTCGGGAATAACGCAGTAGGGGTCGCCGTTGACGGGAGTTTTCTCGTAGAGCATCTGCTGATACGCCTCCTCGATCTCACTTTTGTAGATGGGCTGGTCGCCGACCATCCAGGCTACTTCCTCGATAATATTGTTACCCGTAGATTCAGGGGCGGCAATCGAAGCCAGGGCCACGGCGCCCGCTGCCATCAGGGAAAAAAAGGATTTCAGATTCATAAGCATATATTCAGAACTTATCGGGCCGGAGATGACGGGTGTCATCCGGGGCCGATACCGGAATTTGACGCAAAGTTACGGTTTCTTTTCCAATAATATATGTTAATAGTCCGTAATTTTGTTCTTTAGGCGGAAAATCCTTAACTTTGCGGCGGGAAACCCCAACCGATTGACCCATGAAATTCATCTCAGCTTTTCTTCTGCTATTGTCTTTACTGTCTGCCGTGCCGCTCCTGCAAGCCTCCGCCTTTACGGAAAAGGACGTGGAGCGCTCACTGCGTCAGCTCGATTATGTGATGCGCCGCCGCGATGAATTCAAGCAGCGCCGGGTCCGGCATCTTGACTCACTTAAAACGGCCCGCAACCGGGTGGCCCGCGTAGATTCGATCGGATGGCTGGAACGCACGATGGAAATCGCGAAAGGGTACACGTCGTTCAACAACGATTCGGCACTGCTGTATTTTACAGACGGATATAACATGGCCCGCGACGTGGCGTCGCGCCATCCGGGTTCTCCCGTGGGGAATACCGCCGACTCCCTGGGGATGGAATTCAGGATGAGACGCGCCACCTATCTCTCGGTAAGCGGTTTTGTAAACGACGCCCTGAACGAATACGACGGGATAGACACCACCCGAATGGGGACCGTCCTCCTGGCCAACTATTATGAGGCCGGCCGTCAGATGTATTCTTTCATCTCTTTCTTTTATGACGGGTATCTGTCGACATACGATTACTGGAACAACCGTTCGATAGAAGCTCAGCGAAAGCTGTTGCCCCTGCTGCAGCCCAATACCGACAAGTATCTGCTCAATCTCGGGGAATACTATTATAATATCCGGGAATATACCCGTAGCCGGGAAATACTGCTGGAGCTTGTTGGGCGGATAAAGAAGGATTCCTCCACTTACGCCATCGCCACGCATATCCTTGCCTCGATAGCGCTCACACGGGGGGACCACAATGAATATCTTTATTATCTTGCCCAGTCGGCGATTACCGACACGCGCCTGGCGACGCTGGAGATTATGTCTCTCCAGGAACTCGGCGGAGTACTGTTCGAGACCGGCGACACGCGCCGCGCCCACGAGTATGTCTCCGTGGCTCTCAACAATGCCGTCGAGAGTCACGCATCGGTGCGCATGATGAAGACCACCGAACTGCTGTCAATGGTCGAGAAGGACCATAACGTCCAGATCGCCAGCTGGAGAACCTGGATGTATGCCATCATTGCCGTGTTGCTGATGTGTCTGATGGCTCTGGGGGTTGCGATGGCTTTCCTGAGGCGGCAGCTTACCCGCGTGGCCCGGATGCGTCAGGAACTTCAGGACGCCAACAATACGAAGGACGTTTATATCAGCCAGTTCCTTTCGCTCTGCTCCATATACATGGATAAACTCAAGCAGTTCTGCAAGCTGGCCAACCGCAAGATTTCCGCAGGGCAGGTGGATGACCTCTACAAGATAACCAAGTCCGGAAAATTCATCGAACAGCAGAGCGCCGAGTTCTACACTGTCTTCGACGACGCCTTCCTCCACATTTATCCCACATTCGTGGAGCAGGTCAATGCCCTGCTGCGTCCCGAGGAGCAGATTGTCCTCGGGGAGGGGGAGAAACTCAACTCCGACCTCCGCATCCTGGCGTTCATGCGCCTGGGTATCGACGACACCAACCGCGTAGCCCAGATTCTCAACTTCTCGGTCAACACAATCTACGCCTACCGCAACCGTCTGCGCAACCGTGCCATCGACCGCGCCACTTTCGAAGCCGACATAATGAAAATCGGCTCCTTTGACCAGCCCGACTGATCCCCGGTCATAATCCGTACTTGTAAAAATTCTGTATAAGCTATTGATTTTTCAGCATGACCGAAATTTTACAGGTTATGTTGAAAAGTTTACATCCGTTCGGGAACATAATTCCGAACTTTGTCATGTCAGTTTCCGGCCGGAGAAAAATCGTGTGCCTCTCCCGGCCGGAGTCAGAGCATTAGTAAGGATTAAGTTATAAAGTTAGGTTTGAAAAAATTCAGTGAATCAGTAAGATTCTGATAAGAAAAATATGGTAAGACAGCACCGGAGCGCAGGGATTGCGCTCCGGTGCTGTCTTGTGTGGGGTCTGCCATGCTTCTCCGCGATCGCGGAGGCGCCGGCGGCGTATTGGAAATCAGAGGGCGAGAAGCTCGGCGATCTTGGCTTCGAGGGTCTCGCGGGACTGGGAACCGGCCAGGCGGATGGGGGCTTTCTCTCCGTTCTTGAAGAAAAGGAGGGTAGGGATGGACATCACGCGGTAGTCGGTGGCGAGGTCTGTCTCTTCGTCCACGTTGTATTTGCCGATAATGACTTTGCCTTCATATTCTTTGGCAAGTTCGTCGATAAGGGGGCTTATGGCCTTGCAGGGGCCGCACCAGGGTGCCCAGCAGTCGATTATGACCGGTTTGCCCGATTCGATGATTTCACGGGCATTAGCATCTGTAATTGTCATTGTGATTTTTATTGTAGATTATGTGTTGGATTCAAACTAATATTTTTACATCTCAAACTGGTATTCCACGGGAAGCGAGTCAAGAATATTGACAAGCTGGCGGTCCATCGGTATGCGCTTTGCTGAACTCATGCGCAGCCAGCGGTTGGCGTCGGGGTCGAAGATGCGGAAGGTGAGGTGACCTTTACCGGCATCGGAGTTGCGGGACTCAAACTGGTCGCGGATGACGTCGGTAAGTGTCGGAGTGATGGCATCGCGGGTCATGGAGACGGTCACTCCCGAAATCAGTTTTCCCTTCACATCGTTGAGCAGGCGCATATTGACTACGGAAAATTCCGGGGGCTTGTTGTAGCGGCTTTCGGCGCGGACTGTAACCACGACAGGGGTTCCCTCGCGGCCATATTTGGCGAAGTCGATATATTTCTGGCCGAAGAGGCGTATTTCCGTTGAGCCGGTATAATCCTCCATCGTGATTATTGCGAAATTGCCTCCCGTGCGGGTGGGACGTTCCACGAATTTCGTCACCATCCCTCCGAAAGTCAGTTCCTTGCCTTCCTCGGGGAGCGCTTCGGTAAAATCCTTTACGGACTTCATGCCGTAGTTGAGTTCCATATAGAATCGGTCGAGAGGATGGGCCGAGAGGTACATCCCGACAAGTTCGCGTTCCTTCTCGAGTTTTACGGCGTCTACCCAGGGGACGGCGCTCTTCACCTCGGGGCGCCCGGCGGTGTTCATCTCCTCCATGTCGTCGAACAGGGAGTTGGCCGCCTGTTCTTTGGCGTTCTGGAACATCTGGCCGTAGCGGAGAAGCTGGTCGGAGAAACTCTCGTCGCGGTTGTTCTTCTCAAAATAGTCCTCGCGCTTGATGTCGGGATACCAGTCGAAAGCGCCCGAAAGCACCAGGGAGTCGAAGACCCTGCGGTTGATCAGGCGGCAGGGGACGCGCTCCACGAAATCGAAAGGTGACTCAAAGCGTCCCCCCTCCTCGCGTGTCCTGATGATGGCGGACACAACGTTGTCCCCCACGCCTTTTATAGCTGCCAGTCCGAAGCGGATGTCCCCCTGGGAGTTCACACCGAACTCGGTGAAGGATTCGTTGACGTCCGGCCCTTTGACGGGAATCTTCATGGCCTTGCATTCGTCCATGAAGTTGGTGAGCTTGACG
The DNA here is from genome assembly GCA_910584365.1 of uncultured Muribaculaceae bacterium. GTDB lineage: Bacteria > Bacteroidota > Bacteroidia > Bacteroidales > Muribaculaceae > UBA7173. Next base: position 99,672 of record CAJUAF010000008.1, read on the forward strand.
ATATCGCTGCGGTTGCGGGTAAGGACGGCGGCCATATATTCCGCAGGATAGTTGGCCTTGAGATAGGCCGTCTGGAAAGCCACCCAGGAGTAGCAGGTGGCGTGTGACTTGTTGAAAGCGTATGAGGCGAATTTTTCCCAGTCGGCCCAAATCTTTTCCAGAATCTCCGGTTTGTGGCCGTTGGCCTGACCTCCTTCGAGGAATTTCCCCTTCAGATGGTTCATCTTGTCGATGAGCTTCTTACCCATAGCTTTTCGGAGGGTGTCGCTCTCGCCTCGGGTGAAATTGGCCAGCAGACGGCTCAGAAGCATGACCTGCTCCTGATAGACAGTGATTCCGTAAGTGTCTTTGAGGTATTTCTCCATCACCGGGATGTCATAGGTGATGGGGGTGCGGCCATGTTTGCGGGATATGAAGTCGGGAATATAGTCCATGGGGCCCGGACGGTAGAGGGCGTTCATGGCGATAAGGTCCTCGAAAGTCGAGGGCTGGAGTTCCCGAAGGTATTTCTGCATACCGGCGGACTCGAACTGGAAGGTGCCGATTGTGCGTCCCTCGCAGTAGAGCTGGTAAGTCTTCGGGTCATCGATGGGAATCTTTTCCATGTCGATGTCTATGCCGCGGGTGAGCTTGATATTCCTGACGGCATCCATTATGATGGAGAGGGTCTTGAGACCCAGAAAGTCCATTTTGATAAGGCCTGTTTCCTCGATGACGCGTCCCTCGTACTGGGTGACAAGCAGTTTCCCCTCGATCTTATCGTCGGCCGTAGCCACCGGGACCCAGTCGGAAATCGCGTCGCGGCAGATAATCACACCGCAGGCGTGGACGCCGGTATTGCGCACGTTTCCCTCCAGCTGTTCGGCATATTTGAGGGTCTCGCGCATAATCGGGTCCGGATTCTGGAGTTCGTTGAGGAATTCGGGGACGTGCTTGTAGCAGTTGGCCAGGGTCGGCTTGAGTTCCTTGCCGTTGACCTCCGGCATATGGCGCGGAATCATCTTGGTGAGGCGGTCGCTCTCGGGAATAGGCAGTCCTTCGACTCGGGCGACATCCTTGAGGGCCGATTTGGCGGCCATCGTACCGTAAGTGATGATATGGGCCACTTTCTCGGCTCCGTACTTGTCGGTGACATATTTCAGTACGCGGGCGCGGCCGTCATCGTCGAAGTCCACGTCGATATCGGGGAGGGAAATACGGTCGGGGTTAAGGAATCGCTCGAACAGAAGGTCGTAGCGCACAGGGTCAATCTGGGTGATACCCAGGCAGTAGGCCACACAGGAACCGGCGGCCGAGCCTCGGCCCGGACCGACGGAAACCCCGAGCTTGCTGCGGGATTCATTGATAAAGTCCTGCACGATAAGGAAATAGCCCGGAAAGCCCATCGTCTTCATGATGTGAAGCTCAAACTTGATGCGCTCCTGAAGATCCGGCGTCAGCGGGGAACCGTAGCGGCGCTCGGCACCCTCGTAGGCGAGTTTAGCCAGGTAGTCGGCCTCGAACTTTATGCGGTAGAGCTTGTCGTACCCCCCGAGTTTCTTAATTTTCTTCTCCCCCTCTTCGCGCGACATGACCTCGTTGCCGTTCTCGTCGCGTGTGAATTCGTTGAAAAGATCCTCTTCGGAATAGCGGGCGCGCCATTCCTCCTCGGTGCCGAATTCCCGGGGAATTTCGAAGAAGGGCATGATGGGAGCGTGGTCGATGTCGTAGAATTCCACCTTGTCGAGAATCTCCTGGGTGTTGGTGATCGCCTCTGGTATGTCGGCGAAAATGCGCTCCATCTCCCCGGTGGTCTTCAGCCATTCCTGCTTGGAATAGAGCATCCGGTTCTCATCGGCGATTTTCTTGTTGGTTGCCACACAGATAAGGCGCTCATGCGCCTCGGCGTCATCCTCGTTGACGAAGTGGACATCGTTGGTCGCCACCAGTTTGATGCCGAATTTTCCGGCCATCCGGATCAACTCGGCGTTGACTTTCTCCTGAAGGGGATAGGTCTCATGGTTGGCACGGGGTACGGTGGCCTTGTGGCGCTGGAGTTCAAGATAGTAGTCATCGCCGAATACTTCCTTGTACCATTGCACCTGCTTCTCGGCCTCGGCGATTTCATCGTTGGTGATAAGGCGGGGAATCTCGCCGCCGAGGCAGGCCGAGCAGCAGATTACCCCCTCGCTGTGGGCGCGGATATCCTCCTTGTCGGTACGGGGGTGGAAATAGAACCCCTCGGTCCACGCGCGGGAAACGATTTTCACCAGGTTATGGTAGCCGGTGCTGTTTTTCGCCAGCAGGATAAGGTGGCGCCCCTTGTCGGACTTGTCGGCGCGGTCCATAAGGGAATTTCTTGCCACATACACCTCACATCCGAAGATCGGTTTGAAAATCTTTTTGCGGAGCTTTTCGATTTCGTCCCGCTTTTCGGCGGCGAGAGCTTCGTCGCCGGCATTTTCGGCTTCGGCCAGGGCTTTCTCGGCTTCTTTTATCGCTCCCTTGGTCTTGCCGTTCTTTTTGGCGGCATAGTTAAAATATTCCTTTATGCCGAACATATTGCCGTGGTCGGTAAGGGCCATGCCGGGCATACCGTCGGCCATCGCCTTGTCGACAAGGGCGTCGATCGACGCCTGGCCGTCAAGAACGGAATACTGGGAGTGGACGTGGAGGTGGGTGAACATCAGCTGGGAATGAGGTTATGCAAAGAGATTGCGGGGCTTAGTGGCCTGGAAATCTTTGAGATACAGCGGAGTGGAATAGGCCAGGTCGAGGAAGTCTTTCTCCCTCCACGAGCGTTCCGAAAGCGCTACCATATCTACGGCCAAAGGATTTACGTCAGGGATGAAAACTGCGTTCTCCCCGCTGACGAGAGGCTGGAATTTCGCCGAGCCGTCCCCGAAAAACGCTACCGGGGCTTCGGCCAGGAAAGAGGCATAGCTGCCGCTGTCCAGTATAAGCGGGCGAGGTTCCATCAGCGGGCGGAGCGAGAGGTCATAGACAGCGGTGTAGACTTCCATGCGCCTGGCGTCGATCATCGGGGCGAAAAGAGTGCCTTCGGGCAGTTCGTCGTGGCCGAACATCACCCCTACGGTCATCAGTTCCAGAGTCGGCACCCCTATCAGAGGAATTTCCAGAGCGTAGGCCAGACCTTTGGCCTCGCTGAGGCCGATACGCAGGCCGGTATAACTGCCCGGGCCGATTGATACGGCAACGGCGTCGAGAGTCATATCCTGGCGCCGCAGATAGTCGAGCGACTGCTTGATGAACCCGCTCAGCACGACGGCGTGGTTGCGCCCCCGGAAATCTTCGCTATGGTCAAGAATAGCCCCTTCCGAGGCCAGGGCCACGGAGCAGACGGAAGTGGAGGTCTCTATATTGAGTATGGTAGCCATAATGTGTCAGGAAGAAAGAGGAGAGGATGAGGAAAATTTTTCCGCAAATTTACGCAATTTTCTCATTTAAAAAAGTTAAATTTGCAAACAAAAAAATTGCTCTGATATGATTCTGTCCATGACCGGCTTCGGCAGCGCTACCGCCGAATGTCTCAATAAAAGATTTACCGTAGAAGTTAAGTCGCTTAATTCCAAACAGCTTGACCTGACGCTCCGTATGCCCCAGGGCTACCGTCATGTCGAGACGGAAGTGCGCAATATCGTCGGGCCGCGTCTGGAACGAGGAAAAGCCGAGCTTTCGGCATTTGTGGAGAATCTGTCGGGCGAAACGGCTTCGAGGCTCAATATCGAGGCGATGGAGGCATATAAGCGCCAGATTACAGAGGCATCGCAGCGGTTGGGGATTCCGGAACCGGCCGACTGGTACGGAGTGCTGATGCGCCTGCCCGACACCATTAAGTCCGAGACCCCTGCGGAAGTGGCCGAGCCGGAGAAAGAGGCGTTCCTCCAATGTGTGCGCGAGGCCGTGGACGGCCTGATGGAACACCGCGCAGCCGAGGGGCGGCGCCTCGACGAGTTCTTCCGTGTGCGCATCGCCCGTATTACCGAACTTCTTGCCGAAGTGCCGCGCTTCGAGACAGAACGTATCACCAAAATCCGCACCCGCATTACCGAGCAGCTGAAATCACTTCCTAAAGTGGAGTATGACAAGGGGCGCCTGGAGCAGGAAATGATTTTCTATATCGAGAAACTCGACATCAACGAAGAGAAGCAGCGCCTTGCCCAGCATCTGCGCTATTTCCTGGAGACGCTCGACTCCGCTCCCGGCCAGGGAAAGAAACTCGGCTTCATAGCCCAGGAGATGGGGAGGGAAATCAACACCCTCGGCTCCAAGAGCAACCAGGCCGATATGCAGATTCTGGTGGTAAAGATGAAGGACGAATTAGAGCAGATCAAAGAGCAGGTGCTGAACGTGATGTGACGTTCACTGACCTGACGGAACACTGAACAAAACCTGATATGAGACAGATTATAACCATAATACTGGCCATCCTGCTGCCGCAGCTGGCCGGAGCCGTAAAATATGCCGGCGGGGATATTTCCCTGCTGCCCGAGTATGAGAACGCCGGGGCCGTCTACCTGACCCAGGAAGGACAGCGCATCGACAATCTCCTGGAATTCAACCGACAGAAAGGGATGAATATCATGCGTGTGCGACTGTTCGTCGACCCCGCGGCGTATAACGGACCCGACGATGACCCCAATGCCTGTCAGAATCTGGAGTACATCACTCCGCTCTGCCGCCGCATCAAGGATGCCGGCTTCGCACTGATGCTGGATTTCCATTATTCCGACACCTGGGCCGACCCGGCCAAGCAGTGGACTCCCGCCTCATGGGTTTCCCTGACCGACGACGAACTTTATCAGAAAATCTACGACTACACCCGTTCGGTGCTGACATCGCTCCGTGAGGCCGGAGCCGAGCCTGACTTCATCCAGACCGGCAATGAGATTTCCTACGGAATGTTATGGGGCGCATGGAGCGCTCCGGCATCCTCGCTGAAGAAATGCTTCATCAACAGCAACGCCAACTGGCCCCGCTTTCTGACTCTGCTGAAACGGGCCGGGGAAGCCTGCCGCGAAGTCTGCCCGGAGGCGAAAATCGTAATCCATACCGAGCGCGTACCCCAGCCGTCGGTCCTCGATAATTTCTATGGCCGCATGAAAGAGGCGCAGCTCGACTACGACATCATAGGTCTGAGCTACTATCCCTATTTCCACGGACCTCTGGGCAACCTTGAAACGGCGCTGAATCTCATGGAGAAGAATTATCCCGGGAAAGACATAATGATTGTCGAGACGGGCTATCCATACGCATGGGAAATTCCGGGTACGACGTATCCCGAATGCTCCAAGACCTGGGCCTACTCGGCCGAAGGACAGGCGGCGTTCACCCGCGACCTGGTGGCGCTGCTCAAGAAGCACGACAAGGTCAACGGCGTCATCTGGTGGTGGGCCGAATACAACGCTTACCGCACCAGCCTTTCGGGATGGTATAACGCCCCGCTGTTCGACTCGCGCAACGGACGCGCTCTTCCGGCCATTGACGAACTTTGTGGTTTCGCCGACAACACCGGCTCCGTGGAGGGTGTCGCCGCCGACGGCGCGGAAGAAGGGGACCCCGTATGGCATAATCTCCAGGGGCAGCGTATTCCCGCGCCTGACGCCCCCGGAATCTATATCCGCAACAACCGCAAGGTAGTTGTCAGATAACCGTTTGAGAAAAAATAAAGAATAACTATATATGGCAGGAAAACTTATAATCATATCCGCGCCTTCGGGCTGCGGTAAGTCCACCATAATCGGTGACATAATGGACCGCGGGGAACTGGATGTGGAATTCTCCGTGTCGGCCACTAACCGCAAGCCGCGTGCCGGAGAGGTCGATGGCGTAAACTATCACTTTCTTTCCGACCAGCAGTTCTCCGACCTGATTGCCGAAGGAGCGTTTGTGGAGTATGAGCAGGTCTATCCGGGACGCTATTACGGCACCCTCCGCAGCGAAATCGAGAACCGTGTGGCCCAGGGCCATAACGTCATCCTCGATATTGATGTACGCGGAGGTGTGAACGTCAAGGAGCTGTTCGGCGACAAGGCGCTCGCCATATTCATCGAGCCACCGAGCATCCCCGAACTCAAGAGGCGCCTTATCCAGCGCGGCAGCGACAGCGAGGAGGCCATCGACGAACGGGTCGGACGCGCGGAATATGAACTTTCCTTCGCTCCCCGCTATGACCACGTGGTCACCAATGACGAGCTTCCCCGCGCTATCTCCGAAGTCGAGACGCTGATGCGGGATTTCATAAAGAAATAACCGCGCCGGATGGTTGTCGGAGTTTTCGGAGGATCGTTCAACCCGGTCCACAACGGTCATATCGCGCTCGCCCGCGAAGTGGTGCGCCAGGGCCTGGCTGACAGGGTCATGATGGTCCTCTCGCCGCAGAATCCCCTGAAGGAGCATCCCGAGGCGCTTGTCGCCGATGAGGACCGGCTGGCTATGCTGCGCCTGGCCTGCAAAGGGGTGCCTGAGCTGGAAGCGTCGGACATCGAGTTGTCGATGCCGCGCCCCTCTTACACGATAAATACTCTCCGCAGACTTACCCTGGAGCGTCCGGCCGACAGCTTCCGCCTCATCATGGGGGCGGACAACTGGGCCGGATTTCCGCGCTGGAGAGAATCCGGAGAGATTCTGCGTCATTACAGCCCGATAGTCTATCCCCGCCCGGGATTCCCCATGCCTGAAGCCGGCAGCGGGGCCCGGGGAATGGATGCCTCCCTGTTTCCGGTGTCGAGTACCGAGGTGCGCCGCCGCCTGGAAAAGGGGGAACCGGTGAACAATCTTCTTCCTCCGGAAGTATTAAGTTATATCAAACAGCATGGATTATGGAAACAAACGCAATAGCTTTCGTAGGATTGTGTGACGAGTTCTGCCGCCAGATGGAAGGCGCGCGGGAGGCCGAGCGCGATGAATTTATCGACAGTATGCTCCGTCTTCTGCCGAGGATATATATATCGGCTTTCGATATTTCCCCCGATGTGTATCTCGATCAGGAGGTTTATATCGATCAGGCCCTGGAGGAAGATTATTATGATGCGGTGCGACGCAACGTTGAGTCGCTTTTCGGCCCGGACGATGTCTACCTGGAAGTGTTCGAAGAGGATATGAAATATTCCGACACCCCCGTTGCCGTCTCCATCTCCGAGGGACTGGCGGACCTGTTCCAGGTGTTCTACAATTTCATAAACACGGTGCGCGACACCACGGACGAGACCGTCAGCCTGGCGCTCCAGAGCGTGGCCGAGGATTTCCGCGGCTACTGGTCGCAGACGCTGTGTAATACTTTCAGGGCTATCAATCACCTGAAAACCAATACTCTTTAAATCTCCAGTAATCAATAATCCATCATCCCTCAAAAGTGTCTCCGATGAATTCCAGTCAACAGCGCCTCCTTGAACTGCGCGACCTCCTCAACCGCCATAATTACAATTATTATGTACTGAACGCTCCCGAAATTTCCGACCGGGATTTCGATATGCTGATGAAAGAGCTGGAGGCGCTGGAGAAGGAATTTCCGGAAATGGATGACCCCTATTCCCCGACCCACAGGGTCGGCTCGGACCTGACCGACCGGTTCGAGCAGGTGGCGCACGTCTATCCGATGTTGTCTCTGAGCAACTGCTACTCCATCCGGGAGGTGGACGAGTGGTTCGGGCGCATACGTGCCGGGCTTGAAGGGGAGGAGTTCGAAATTACCGGCGAACTGAAATATGACGGGACGTCGATTTCCCTGATCTACGAGCATGGGCGCCTGGTACGGGCCGTCACCCGCGGCGACGGAGAGAAGGGGGATGTCGTTACGGAGAATATAAAGACCATCCGGTCCATCCCCCTGCAGCTTCAGGGAACCGGCTGGCCCGATATGTTCGAAATCCGCGGGGAGATTCTGATGCCCTGGGAAGCGTTTGACCGTCTCAACAAGGAGAGGGAGTTCAATGAGGAACCGCTCTTCGCCAATCCCCGCAATGCTGCCGCCGGGACGCTGAAAACGCTGGATTCGCGCCAGGTGGCCCGTCGCGGACTGGACGCCTACTTTTATTATCTTTTAGGTCCGGAACTGCCGTTCGACAATCATTACGATAACATGATGGCCGCGCGGTCCTGGGGGTTCAAGGTCTCGGACGCAATGACGCTGCTGAAGTCGGTGGAGGCCGTAGACGGTTTTATCAATCACTGGAACACGGCGCGTCGGGAACTTCCCGTGGCCACCGACGGGCTTGTCTTCAAGGTCAACAGTCTGCGTCAGCAGCTCAACCTGGGATATACCGCCAAGTCGCCCCGCTGGGCTATCGCCTACAAGTTTCCGGCCGAAAGGGCGTGTACGAAACTGCGTTTCGTCTCCTTCGAGGTTGGCCGTATGGGGATAATAACTCCTGTGGCAAACCTGGAGCCTGTCCTTCTGTCGGGTACTATCGTAAAGCGCGCGTCGCTTCATAACGAAGATATCATAAAGACCCTCGATATTCATCAGGGGGATATGCTTTACGTGGAGAAGGGGGGAGAAATCATTCCCAAGATTACGGGAGTGGACGCCGAAGCGCGAGAGCCGGGCGCCGAGCCGGTGAAATTCATAAGCCATTGTCCGGCCTGTGGTACTCCGCTGATCAGGGTCGAGGGGGAAGCCTCATGGCAATGTCCCAATAAATTCGGTTGTCCGCCGCAGATTGCCGGCCGAATAGAGCATTTCGTAGGACGCAAGATGATGAATATCGATGGAGTGGGGGAGGAGACGGCCGAACAGTTGTGTACGCTCGGTCTGGTGCGTGACATCGCTGACCTCTATGACCTGACCGCCGGGCAACTGATGAAGCTGACCGGTTTCGGGCCGCGTTCTGCCGAAAGAGTTCTGGAGGGGCTGGAGGCTTCGAAGAGCGTGCCGTATGACAGGGTTATCTATGCCCTTTCGATTCCGTTCGTAGGTGATACGGTGTCGAAGAAAGTGGCGGCGGCGTTCCCTGATATCGACCGGCTGATGGCTGCCTCGGCCGAAGAACTTGCCGCGACAAAAGACATAGGCCCGCGTATCGCTGAAAGCATCACGGAGTATTTCGCCAATCCCGTCAACCGCCGGACTATCGAGCGTCTTCGCGCCGTCGGACTGCAGATGTCGCAGCCCGAAGAAGACACCGAAGGGCATACCGAGCTGCTGGACGGAAAGACTTTTGTCATTTCCGGGACCTTCTCGCTTCATTCCCGCGATGAATACAAGGCTATGATCGGCCGCAACGGCGGTAAAAACGCGTCGTCCATCTCCAGAAAGACCGATTACGTGCTTGCAGGGGAGAATATGGGGCCGGCCAAACGCGAAAAGGCGGCCTCCCTGGGTATCCCTGTCATCGATGAACATCAGTTCCTCGCAATGCTCGGGCAGTGACCGGGAGGCCGGACAACAGATCGTGGCTTTCTTTGAATGAAATAATTCTTAAAAATTAATCATGTTGTTATACCAATCATTTTATTATGGCTCCATGGGCCTCAAGCCTTTTCATGTCGCCATGTTTTGGGTCATTGGTCTTGCGGCAGCTTTTTTCCTGGTAAAATACCTTTTGAGATGGTATTCGCGTCCTCGGACGGATTCGTGGGGAGAAGTATTGTACAGAACTACCCGTCAGAAGATCGGATTTGGAGTGCTGGTAGGATTCTTCGCCTGTATGGCGTTTGGTTTAGTCGGAATGTGGCTCTCTCAACTTGTTACTGTCACTGTTGTCAAGGTAAATCCTAACATGACGGCAAGTGCCCGAGAGATGTTTATATGGGACAAGGATGCTCCCGGGATATCGAGCAGGAATGTCATAGTCAATGAGTCATCAAAGATGCTTTATCTCTGGACTCCTGTTCCGAAGTCGGAATATATGGATTCGGTTGCTCCCAAATCTATTCTTAGAGTGGATCAGCTGCCCGATGCTTTTGTCAGGGATGCCGATGATGCGCCGGAAAGCATATCTGTTTATGGCCGGCCAGAAATATGGCTTACTACTGATAGTGTGTGGGGTAACGTATCGTATATTGAAGGTTTTGGTTATTAGATCTCGGCGACGGATTCTTTGTAATGGTTAATTTGAAATATCCGGGTTATATGCCGCAATTAATAATTTTTATATTATTAAATAGGGGCGTGGAGAGGGGAGAATCGTGGATTTTTTTGTAATTTTGCGGTGTATAACTGTTTAAACGGACATTCATGAAGAAACTTGAGCTTCTGCTGGCAGAAAAGCTGCTGAATATCAGTGCTATAAAGCTCCAGCCCGATATGCCCTTCACCTGGGCTTCCGGCTGGAATTCGCCTATTTATACGGATAACCGCAAGACGTTGTCTTATCCGCAGCTACGGACTTTCATCAAGACCGAAATCTGTCGCCTGATAATGGAGAATTTCGGGATGCCGGACGCTATCGCCGGAGTGGCTACCGGGGCTATCGCCCAGGGCGCGCTCGTGGCCGATATGCTCGGGTTGCCTTATGTGTATGTCCGTTCTGCTCCCAAGGACCACGGTCTGGAGAACCTTATCGAAGGTAATCTGACGCTGGGTCAGAAGGTTATCGTAATCGAAGACCTGATTTCCACCGGCAAAAGTTCGCTGAAAGCCGCCGAGGCTATCCGTATGGCCGGCGCCGAGGTGATGGGTATGGTCGCCATGTTCACCTACGGTTTCCCCGTGGCCGAAAAGGCGTTCAGCGAGGCCGGCATCAAGCTGATGACCCTCTCCAACTATCAGGCCATGCTGGAAGTGGCTCTCAAGACGGGCTTTATCGGCGAAAAGGATATAAAGACACTTCAGGAATGGCGCGAGGACCCCGCCAACTGGGCTCCCTCCCGGACCGAAGAATAACCGAGAACGCATAATGGCAACTTACAAAAGCAAACCCGCTAAGATTAACCGCTCTGCCGGGGATATTTTCAGCCGTTTCAGCGACATGAGCCGCCTTCAGGAGATCCTGGAACAACTTCCCGAGGAGCAGCGCAAGCAGATCGGCGACGTGGAGTTCACCAAGGACTCCATCCGCATCGTGACTCCCCAGGTCGGCGAAATCGGCTTCAAGGTCAAGGAGCTTGTGGCTCCCTCGAAGATTGTCTTCACTACGGAATCGTCGCCGGTCCCCCTGACAATGCAGGTCAACATCCGCCCCGACGGGGAGGAGGCCTCGGAAGTGGAGACGGTCATCGACGTGGAGATTCCCGCGATAGTGCGTCCGATAATCGGACCCCAGCTCCAGAAAGCCGCCGACAAGTTCGGTGAGCTGATTTCGGGTCTCAGCCTTTGAGACTCAAATACTTATCTCTCCGATATGAACATAACTGCAAAGATTTCCATGTTGACGACGGCAATGCTTTTTGCCGTCGCCAATGTTTCATGTGACAAGGTTGACTTCGACCGGATTCCTCCGGCGAACGTAAGGCTGAGTTTCGATACTCAGGCCGAATGGACCCGCTACGGCACTCCCGGAGCGCTGGACCATAAGGATTTTATCCTTGACGGCAACTATCGCGTCCCTTCGGATTTTCCGTGGACTGCCCTGACCTATACGGGCTTCGGAGGTATTCTGCTGGTAGGAGATATTAATGGCGCCCCCTACGCTTACGACCTGGCCTGTCCGGTCGAGGTGCGCCGCGATATCCGGATTAAAATCGACCCGGAGACCAATGAAGCCTATTGCCCCCATTGCGGAAGCCGTTATTCGGTCTACACCAATTACGGTTCTCCCGTTTCCGGCGAGGCAAAAAAACTCAAACGCGGTCTGAGGCGTTTTAATGTAGGTCCGGGGATGAACGGCGAATTCATGGTCGTCAGCCGGTAGACCCAACGCTAATTTTTTTAGAGATGGAGACAAGGATTATAGCCGAGCGCCTCAAAGAGCGCCATAACATCATTAATCTCAATGAGATGCAGCGGACAATGGCCGCTACCGACGCGCGCAGGATAATTCTCCTGTCTCCGACCGGTTCGGGGAAGACGGCGGCGTTTACCCTGAGACTGCTCCGTTTCCTGGGGCCGTCGGAGGGGAAGGTGCAGGCTGTCATCATGGCGCCTTCGCGGGAACTTGTAATCCAGATTGCCGACGTGGTCCGTCCGGTTGCCGCCGGGCTTAAAACCGTGGCTTTCTACGGCGGTCATCCGATGGCCGAGGAGATCAGCTCCCTGTCTGTGACGCCGGATATAATCGTGGCTACTCCGGGGCGTCTGCTGGATCATCTCCAGCGCCACACCCTTTCGGTGGAAGGGGTCAGGGCGCTTGTGCTGGACGAATATGACAAGTCGCTGGAACTTGGGTTCTACGACGAGATGAAGCGGATTGTCAGGCGGATGACGGCTCTGGAGCTTGTGATTCTGACATCGGCAACGCCTCTGGCCGGGATGCCCGATTTCCTGAAGCTCGACAAACCGGAAGTTTTTGATTTTACTGCCGGAAAACCCGCCGCAGGAAGGCTGCAGACGGTAAGAGTGGATTCGCCGGAACGCGATAAACTCGCCACTCTGGAGGAGCTTCTTCGCAGTCTCGATAACGGAAGGGCGATTGTGTTCGTAAATCACCGCGAGAGCGCCGAGCGCGTCTACGAAGCTCTGAAGCGGGAGGGGTTGCCGGTAGGACTGTATCACGGCGGACTGGAACAGCGGGAGCGGAAACTGGCGGTGGACCTTCTCAACAACGGTACCACACCTATACTTGTCTCGACTGACCTGGGAGCGCGTGGCCTCGATATTGACGATGTAAATTACGTTATCCACTATCATCTCCCCCGTCGCCTGAAAGCTGGACCCACCGCAACGGGCGCACCGCCCCGCATGGGGGCCGACGGCACGGTCTTTTCCATCATCTCCGAGGGGGAAAATATTCCCGAATATGTGGGCTGGCAGCGCCTGTATCAGCCTAAGTCGGTATCGGCGGATCCGATACGGTCCGATGTAGCTACAATATACATCAACGCCGGAAAGAAAGAAAAGATTTCACGGGGCGACATCGCCGGTTATCTGATGAAGGCAGGGGGGCTGCGTCCGGATCAGGTTGGGAAAATTATCCTGGATGATCACAGCGCTATCGTCGCCGTTCCCCGCGATGTGCTTGACGGAGAAGCGGATGCGCCGGGGTTGCTTGAACGGCTGGCACCCTGCAAACTCAAGAATACCCGTGTGCGTCTGTCGCTGTTGAGATAAATCTGGCGGCGGTAACGGTCCGCGCATTTGCGTCGGGCTGAAGTCGGAATCATATCATAACGGACCCCGGACTTGCGGCGTATGGCCGTATGGTCCGGGGTCCGGTATTTCTGCGGGCGTCAGCGAGGAGTGGCCCGGGGATTATTTCTTGGCGGGAGCGTCGGCGGCTTTCTTGTCGTCGGCCTTGGCGTCTTTGGCGGCCGGTTTCTTGTAGCGGGCGTTGAGTCCGGCGATTACGTCGGCGGTGATGTCAAGAGCCGGGTTGAAGTACTGGCCGGGGGAGTAAAGCAGGATGGCGTCGTAGTGCTTGTCCTGGTTGTAGGAGACGAGGAAGTTGTTTATGGAGTCGATGAATTCCTGCTGCTGGCGGAGAGCTTCCTGCTGGGCGCGGGCCTGGAGGTTCCCGAGGTAGGATTCGGCGGCCTGCTGCTTGCGGTTAAGTTCGGTCATGTCGGCGTTGTAGGAGGCTTCGGAGAGGTAGCCGTTGGACTGCACTTTCTGCTGGATGTTGGAGGCCAGTCGCTGCAGCTCGCCCTGGCGGCTCTGCATGGCGTTTTCCAGTTCGCGGGTGGCGCGGAGATTGGTTTCGTTGTAGGTCTTTACCAGGTCGTAGTTTGCCATTACCGAGTCCATGTTGTAATAGCGGATATTGGTAGTGGGAGCGAATGTGTCTCCTTCTACTTTTGCCGACTTTGGAGTCTCGTTGGCGGCCTCATCCTTCTTTTCTTCGCTGCCGGAACAGCTCATGAGCGGGAGCGCTGCGGCTACGGTAAGGGCCGAGGCTGCGAAAGCAAGTTTTTTCATTGGTTGCTCAGGTTATTATTTTTTTGATTTTAAGCGTTCGAGGGCCCCGCGGCGCAGGCGGGGGAGGTCATGGGCGTGTCCGGGACGGAAAGCGCCGCCCTTGATGAAAATATTCTTAACGGCGAGAAGACATACCGCCAGAACCAGCAACGGAATTGACAGAAAAAGCAGCGTCAAAAGGTCATTCATACGTCGTTCAGCTTATTTTGAGCGCAAATATAAGAAAGTTATGGCAATTATTTGCGAGATTTCATTTTTATTTTGTAACTTAGCCGTATCGAAACTCGATATTTAACAGAATTTTCAAATCCCAAAGATATTTTAAACGTTTATTATGGAAGTTAAAGACCTTCAGCCCAAAGCGGTGTTTGAAATCTTCGACCAGATCACGAAGATTCCCCGTCCCTCCAAAAAGGAGGAGAAAATCCGCCAGTATATTCTCGACTTCGCCAGCAGCCACGGAATCGACGCCCACGCCGACGAGACCGGTAACGTAATCATGCGCAAGGGCGCCACCCCCGGTCACGAGGATGCTCCCACGGTGATTCTGCAGGGCCACATGGACATGGTCTGCGAGAGCGACGACAAGAGCTTTGACTTCGAGAACCGTCCCATCGAGACGATTGTCGACGGGGAGTGGGTCCGCGCCAACGGGACGACGCTCGGAGCCGACAACGGTATCGGCGTGGCCGCCGCGCTGGCCATCATGACCGATGACACCCTGGTGCATGGCCCCCTGGAGGTGCTTGTTACCATGGACGAAGAGACTGGCATGACCGGTGCCAAGAACCTCAGGAAGGGTGAGCTGAAAGGGACTATCCTTATCAATCTCGACTCCGAGGATGACGCCGAGGTGTTCGTGGGATGCGCCGGTGGAATCGACACGGTGGCTACGTTCAACTACAAGCGTTCGTTCGCACCCGGGGATTTCCATTACTTCAAGATGGACGTGCGCGATGGTCTGGGAGGCCACTCCGGAGGTGATATCCATCTGGGACGCGCCAACGCCAACAAGCTGATCGCCCGCTTCCTGTTCAACCTCATGCAGAAGCACGACGAGGTGTCGCTCTCGGAAATCGACGGCGGCAACCTCCGCAACGCCATCCCCCGTGCCGCTCACGCCGTTTTCGGGGTACATACTTCCCGCAAGGAGGATATCCGCATCGCATTCAATAAATATGTGGCCGATATCGAAGGGGAATACAAGGGTCTGGAAGTAACCCTGAAGCTGGATCTCGAGAGCGTCGACAAGCCCGAGTTCACGATTGATTCGGACACTTCGCGCCGCCTGATCATGGCTCTGTACAGCGCCCCCCACGGCGTGCAGTCCTGGAGCCGCGATATGGAGGGACTGGTTGAGACTTCCACCAACCTGGCTTCGGTCAAGATGGCTGCCGGCGACAAGATTGTTGTCACCACTTCCCAGCGTTCGTGTGTCGACTCCCGCAAGTTCGATATCTCAAACCAGGTGGAGGCTCTGTTCCTCCTGGCCGGTGCCGAGGTAGAGCATGGCGACGGCTATCCCGCCTGGACTCCCAACCTGGATTCCCCCATCATGAAGATGGCTTCCGACGCATACGAGGAACTTTACGGTGTCAAGCCGGCCATCAAAGGTATCCATGCCGGCCTGGAGTGCGCCCTGTTCCAGCAGAACTATCCCGAACTCGACATGGTATCCTTCGGTCCGACGCTGAAGGACGTCCACTCGCCTTCGGAGAGGATGCATATCCCGGCGGTAGAGCGTTTCTACCAGCAGCTGTGCCGCACGCTTGAAAAAGTTGCCGCGGAGAAAAAATAAGATACAGTAATTTCAAATCTCCCGGCGGGATTAGTGCCCGTCGGGAGATTTGTCCGTAATTCCCTTCCTTCCCATGAAAGACTTCCACGTTGCCGGGGGCCTTTGTGCCTTTATGCTGGCGGTTCCCGCCGCCCTGGCTGACCGTCCGGCGCCGACAGAAAAGCCCGGTGACTCCCAGCCGCTGACCTCCGATCCTCCCGTGCCGTTTCCGCAAGGGACCGCCCAGGTGCCGATTCCGGCGCCCGACGAGTTCCCCGAGCCGGTAGGGTTGCCGTCACAGGCGTGGGCTGATTCCATCCGTCTGTTCCCCGACGAAGGGCTGCCGCTTGGGCGCTTCCGGAGACTGACCGAGGAGGATTTCCGGGAAGTGGCGGAAGAACTCGGCGTGGAAGTGGCCGCAATAAAGGCAGTTGTCGATATCGAGGCGGGACGCGCCCACGAAGGTTTCTATCAACCGGGTAAGCCGCTGATAAACTTCGACCTTACGATGTACCGCAAGTTTGCGCCCAGGCATGGGGTCTCGCTGTCGCAGGCCAGAAAGAAATCACCGGTGATATTCTCCCGGCCCGACACACGGAAGTACGGCTCATATCAGGCCGCCCAGTATGCCCGCCTCGAAGGCGCCCGAGCGATAGACGAGGCGTCGGCCCTGGAATCGGCTTTCTGGGGGATGTTCCAGATAGGAGGATTCAACTGGAAGCTCTGTGGATGTGAGTCGGTGGAAGAGTTTGTCGACAGGATGAGCCGTTCGGAGCGCGACCAGCTCGAACTGTTTGCCAGGCTGATAACAAATTGCGGAATGCTGGAATCGCTCCAGAAAAAACAATGGCTGCGGTTCGCCCTGAAATACAACGGACCGCGGGCCAAGTCGCGGGGATATCATAAACGTATGGCGTCGGCTTACAGCCGTTACAAAGAAGCTGAAAAATAACCAGCATCTTCCCCGCCCGAACCTCCCCGCCCTCCGACATAATTCAACTTCAACCATAATATACAGGAGATATAGAATATGCTTGAATTTCTTGCCGAACATAACCTGACGGGGCTTGTACTGGGCCTGTGTAGTTTCCTAATCATCGGATTATTTCATCCCCTGGTGATAAAAGGGGAATATTATATGGGAGTGAAATGCTGGTGGGGATTCCTTGCAGGCGGTCTGATTTCCGGAGCGGCTTCCCTGATGGTGTCCGCTTTCTTCTGGCAGACCCTCCTTGCGGTCCTCGCTTTCTCCTGCTTCTGGAGCATCCTGGAAGTGTTCGAGCAGCGGAAACGAGTCCGCAAAGGATGGTTCCCGGCCAATCCGCGCCGTAAGACCCCTCGACCCGATGATTCCCGCAAATGACCCCTGCATCTATTCCGATACATCGTTCCTGCTCATGATACCCCAGCGTATGCTTTTGGCGTATAGCTCCTGCGTATAGTTGTATGGCCCTCCATACGCAGAATTTTTGGGAAATAGGTTTTGGAAAATAATGGTCATTCTTGGACGGTCCCTGAAAAATAATGACCATCTTTTGACCATCTTTCGGTTTTATTTATAAAAACCTGCGAAAAAATTTTGTCATGTCAAAAAAAAAACCTACCTTTGCATCGCAATTGAGAAAGACACCAATTGCAATGTCCAGCGGGGCATTCCCAACCACCATGACTCCGTAGCTCAGTTGGTAGAGCAACTGACTCTTAATCAGTGGGTCGAGAGTTCGAGCCTCTCCGGGGTCACAAGACAAAATGGCAAATCGCCGCAAAGCACTGAAATCACCTGATTTTCAGTGCTTTTTTAATTTGCTAAAATTTCAGTTCTACGCAGAATGCAGAGGTTGTGAGTGAGTCATTAGTGAGTACTCACGTTTGTGAGTAATTCGACTCACGGTTAGGAGAAATCATCAGTGAGTCGGCTGAGTTATCGGCTGTTAGCCCTTTATCAAGCCTCTCAAAGTGGGGTTTTGAGCGCAGGATGGAACCTTTGACCCGGTTGAGGTCGCAATTTTCAGAGTTTATAAACACTCTTTAACTCTTGAAATATTCTTTAACTATAAATCCTGCCTAAAACAACTTCATGACGCTGATTGCCGCACTTTGCGCTATTTTAATCAGTGAGCCCGGCTCACGGTTTGCACACATATAGAGCGTGAGTATCCTGAATGACTTGTATTGCTATGTCAGATGATTTTCTCAGTTTTGATATGTCGGTAAAAATGATTATATTTATATAACCATTAAACCCACAGAGAAATGACATCCGATTCTTATTTCACCCTGACTTTCTACGCCAGAAAGCCAAAGACCGACAAGAGCGAATATCCGCTCTACGCCCGCATCTCGGTCGGCGGGCAGATGACCGAGTTTACTATCGGCCGTTCCGTGAATCCAAAGCACTGGAACCAGAAACGCAACGTGAGCGACGGCACATCGCGCCGCGACAAGGAACTTAACAAATTCCTCGAAATGGTGCGTGCCCGTTTCTGTGAAATCCACAATATGCTGATCCGCGAGAACAAACTGGTTAATCCCGCAATCCTTAAAGCCCATTATCTCGGCACTATGGAAAAGCCGAAGATGATGTGTGAGGTATTCCGCGAAGCTAACGAAAAACGCAAGGAGGAACTCGACCGTGGCGACATAGTTAAGCCTACCTATCAGCGCTGGACTCGCTGCGCCGACTATCTGGAGGATTTCTTTCAACTCCACTACAATGCGCCCGACCTTCCAATAAAGGAGGTTACATCCGGTATGCTTGATGATTTCGAGCATTTTCTCCGCATGAAGAAAGGGTGTGCCAACAATGCAGCCGTCCGTTATCTGCGCTGTGTGAAAAATGTGTTGCAGTATGCACTGGCACACAAGTGGATCACCCACGACCCGTTTATCGGGAAAAAGTATCAGCGCACATACAGCGAGCGTCAGTTTCTGACTGAGGCCGAACTCAAGGTCATAATGGAACTTGACCTGAAAGAGTTGCCCCGTCTGGAGATAGTACGCGACACTTTCGTGTTCTGCTGCTTCACCGGACTTGCGTTCTGCGACATGAAAGCCCTTACATACGACGATATCCAAGATGACGATAAGGGCAACACATGGATACGCAAAGCCCGCGCAAAGACAGGAGAGATGTGCATCGTGCCCATGCTGGAGGTACCCCGTCAACTCATTCTCAAATATGCCGAGCAACCTGTAGTCAAGGAAAAGGGAGTGGTAATGCCCGTGATAACCAACCAGAAGATGAACGCATATCTCAAAGAGATTGCTGATCTGGCAAAAATAAAGAAACATCTCACAACTCACGTTGCCCGTCACACATTCGCCTCGATGTCGCTGTGCAACAACGTATCAATCGAGGTTATCTCCAAGATGCTCGGTCACAGCGATATCAAGACAACGCAAATCTACGCAAAGATGCAAGACCAAGCCGTATATGACGGCATGGCTACGATGCGAAGCAAGTTCAATACACTTCATATCGTCTGACAACAACCATCCGAAGCAGAAACGCGGTCATCGGAAAATCCGGTGGCCGCGTCTCGTGTTCAGTATCTGGGTCTATAGGTGGATTTCAAAAATATTTCCACATCGTCATCAGCATATAGTATCTTGCCGTCAAGCCGATAATAGGCTATCAGTCCACTATCACGATATTCCTGCAAGGTACGTCTTGAAATATTGAGTTTATCAGCGAGTTGGGCATCAGTATAGAATCTTTTGCCCAGAAATAATGGCTGGATTTCTTCGCTCAGTCTTTCTACAAGTTCAAGTATCGCCAGACTGTCGGCATAGAAATTCTCAATATCGCATTTACGAATGGTGTCCTTCATCGGAAATAGCTTTTACTCGTTCAAGAAGGCGAAAAGCATCATCGGCGAGATACAGATAACTTTTGCCGCTTTTTACAAATCCTATACGTCCGCTTTTCTTAAGAGAACGTGCTTTTGAAGGAGAGATGTTGAGAAACTCGCAAAGCTGTTCCAGCGTAAGCAAATCGGCAGGCTCTTTGTTGCGCACTCGCTCGTAAAGACCCGTTATTACCTTGCGCAGATAGGCAGTCCGATCGAGAATCTCCTCCAATACAGACCTTTCAATCTGGATAAATTCTGACATAAATTTCAGTGGATTTAGTGGTGGTGTGGATAAGAGCTGTAAAAAGGCAGCGGGTATCCCTCCCGCTGCCTCACCACTAAATCCACAATCAAAAATAAAATTTATGACTGCGATTCAGTGGCAAAGTTAGCGATTTCTATCCGATTTTCGGCTATGTTGGGCCGGTTATTTTTGATAGAAATGCGATTTACAGCGGATTGCAGCGTTTTACTCTCCGGCTTCGGGGTCGATTGTCTCTATCATGCACAGCAAGGAGCCGGAAAAGTCCTCGATTACCGAGCGTCCGGACTGGTCGCCTTGGTAGAGGTCGTTGGCCTCGAACTGCCATGTGAGCAGCATCTCGGCGAACTCGCGGCCGGCAAACTCGTCATAGACATACTGGCCTTCGGGCGAGAGATACACATCGTCACCGTCGAGTGTGACGAGTCCCTTGCGTATGAGGCTGTCCAGTGCGCTGCCGTAGTCGCCGGTTTCCAGCGTGTACGGCACGTTGGTGTGCATAATTTCATCGACATACTCCGCCTTTGAGGTCACGGCACACATCACATCGGTGAAGGCGTTGGATTCTGGTACCGGGGCATCGCAGGGATATACCGCCGCGTCTGCGATTGTAACGCCTGTCTGGAACGTGCCCGTCTCGGTCACTTCATACGCCTCTCCGGTAAGCTCCCACTGGCGGTAGAATACGGCTTCGCCTATCTTGAACTCGACGATGGCATACTTGCGGCTCGGCTGTTGCTCCACAACCGCCTTCATGCGGTTGAATATGAGCCAGTAGAGCTGCTTCTCCTTTTCAGGCAGTTCCCGGTCTATGGCGCGGAGGGTGATTATCGCGTGGTGGTCGATGGTCGCGTCGTTCTCGCCCCATCGGTAACCGGGCGTGTCGGGGAATACCGTCTGGATATGGCCTCGAAGTTTTTCGGGCAGATGCGAGCAACGTGTCAGTGGCGACGAGATAAGACCCTTGTCATAGAGGCTCTGTGCCAGTCTGAGAGTCTGGGTCGGCATGAAGCCGAGATTGTTGAAGGCGTCCATCTGGAGCGTGAGGAGTGTGTGAAAACGGATATTGAAACGGTCGGTCTCCTCAACCGTCAGCGTGGCCGATACCGTCTCACCGACATGGATTTCGTCTGCGATTGCGAGGGCGTCTTCCTCGGCCTCCCATACGGCTTCGGATTCAAATCCCTCTCCTCCGTTGACATTGACACGGATTGAATGTCCGTCAGGGATACCGTTATAGTTGTCGAAACGGCCGGTAAGATCGCCCACATAATCGAGGGCGATTGCCTCCTGACGGGTAAGGTCGTATTCGGGCAGTCCGATGTGGAGGAATGTCTGGTTGATGTTGTATGTGAACATCAGGTCCATGCCTTTCGACACAAGGCCGGTCTGTGCGAGGCGGTGCAGGTGTCGCCCGGATTCGCGGAAGTGGAAGGCTCCGCGTATGGCACCGTAGCTGAGGCGCGTGAGCCACATTCTGCTGCGGGGGCATCCGACGCGGAAATGGCGGCAGATGTTGAAGAAACGTGCCTGTGCGTCGGCTCCGCCGTCGGAGGCGAATACCACTTCCACGGCTTCACGGAACAGCGGTTTGAGCTGTCGCTCCAGCTCTTTCATCGTCACCGACATACGGAACTTGTCGGGCATGAAGGGATATTCTCCATCTGCCAGTTCGCACAGCGGAGTCTGGCGTATGAAACGGGGCGGTATGTTGGCGACGGTTACGGTGTCCGATGTGTAGATGCCGTTGGCGGCTTCGGTGTTCGCGCCCAGAGAAAGGGCGACGGTCTTGGTGGCGAGAATGTTCTCGCAGATAATAAGAATCATAAATTTAATGTGGGTTTAGGGGTGATTTTATGAAAGTCACGGGGACAGTCGCCCATCCCCGTGACTTGGGGATAGTTGTGTTTGGGTTGACACGGTTGGCCGCAGGTTGGGATACTTATAGCTTTGGTGTGGACATAGTGGTTGGAATCGCGGCTATGCGGCGGCAATCATGTCGGGTGAATCGCAGTATAAAACTGATTGTGGAATATGCGCGGTGAGTGGCGGTCAAGGCTTGGGGCCTCTGGGTTTACGGTGCTGCCTCTGCTGGTTTTCATCCTTCGGTGCGGTCTGCCCGCGCTGGAGTGGTTCCTGCACGTTCTTGGTCGCCTCGTTGGTCGCTCCGATATTGTTCACAGCATACTGGGTCTTGCTTTCCTCGGCGATGCCGACGACCTTGTCGCGGTCGGGATATACCCGCGTGGTCTCTGGCTGACGCTTTTCGGGATTGTACTGGAAATAGACGGTGCAGTCGTTGCCGAATTTGTCCTTGGTCTCGCCTACGAGGACTTTCTTTCCTGCGAGGTAATCGGCCTGCTGCTGTTCGTTCAGCGGCAGCTTGCACCAGTGTTCGAGGCGTTTGACGGAGCCGTCGGGATTATGCCATGAATCCCGGACTTGCTGTTGCTGGGAACTGTTCTGTTCCTGCTTCTGGCGGTAAACATCGGAATTGACGAACACGATGTCGCGTTTTGCGGCGTTGTATTGCAGGTCGGCGGTGAATTTGGCACCGTTGGGCAGTTCCACGTGTTGCTCGCGTATCATGCCGCCGTTTTTGAGTATGCCGATGGCCTGCATA
Source organism: uncultured Muribaculaceae bacterium (assembly GCA_910584365.1). Classification (GTDB taxonomy): domain Bacteria; phylum Bacteroidota; class Bacteroidia; order Bacteroidales; family Muribaculaceae; genus UBA7173. The sequence continues at coordinate 122,136 of CAJUAF010000008.1, forward strand.
TCGAGGCTGATGTTGGCGACTTTGGGCTTGATGTAGATTTTATCCACCGGCATGGCCTCTATCTCGTTGGTGAGTCTGTCGATGCTTACGAGGCACTTCTTCATTTCCCCGGTCTTGGGGTCGGCGAGTTCAACGACTTTGCCGAGATTGCCGGTCTTGCGGAGTTCCGCCTTGTCCTCCTTTGTGAAAGTGTAGCCCTTGAATTCCTGATCGAGCTGCGGCTCATTGCGGATGAAGTGAGGCACGAGTGAATATGAGCCGTCGGGGTTGCTGCGGAACGAGAGCTTCGCCTGAAGCGAGAATGTCTCGTCGCCGAAACGGGGCGTTACAGTGAATAGCTGCGGCGACTTGTGGTTATATACCATCTGGTCGAGTGCCCCTGATTTTTCAAGGTCGTCGCGCTTTATGCCCCACTGCTGTTCTATTTTGACCCAGTCGATGCTGTCGCGGTCAATGGGCGGCTGCTTGATGCCGACCGTTTCCGGCTGCTGCGTCTGAGCCGGGGACTGTTCCTGCTTTTCTGCCTGTGCGGGTGCTTTCAGTTCCACCTCGTAAGGCTTGAGCATTTCGGCATTGTCGCCGGGATTCTTGATTATGTCTGCCATTGCGGGGCCTACGAGGTCATATTTGTCTTCCTGCAATCTGAAGAAGCTGAACAGCGTGGGGTTCCTGGCCTGCCGCATGAAATTCGACATGAACGCTTCGAGGAGGTTCTGCCCTTTGTTGAACTTTATCAGTTCGCTTAATGGCGTCGATTTGACATCGGCCATCTTGGGAGTGCCGTCGGGATTCTGCCCTACGACTGCTCCCACCTGCCCGCTTGTGTTGTCGCGGGCGATCAGCACTTCCTGCTGGTCGGGAGTTTGGTCCATAAAGAATTATGATTTAGTGGTGGTGTGGTTGGCGTTTCCGCCGTTGGTTGATTTCTTCTTCACAGTCTTATAGTCTGGATGGGACGAACTGATGAAGGAGTTTTCGAGAAACCTGTCGAGGTCGCATTGAAGCACAAACTTAATATTGCCCTCTATACTCTCGTAAACCTTGATTTTTCCTGCGTCGCGGTAGCGTCTTATTGTTTTCTCGCTGACATCAAGCCCGGTTACGATGTCTTCGAGAAGAATAATCGGCTCTCCGCGAAAGTATAATCTAGGTCGGTTTCCCGTAGGGTACTGGCCGGGACTTCTGGCTCGCTGCTCTATGAGTGAGACGTAGGCGTTTGCCGCTGTCTGGAAATCCGCTTTTTTATCGTAAGACTGCTCCATCTCTTATACGGCTGTTTGTTCGTCTGTGGTTTGTCCGTCAGTGTTGAAATAGCTTCGGAGAGAGTCTGCCATCATTATGATGGATATGCAGCCGAGAAACCAATCGGCATTTTTGCCACCGAAATGGTTGCAAAGGAAACGGAACATCTTCAGCTCCATAGTCAGGACTTTATTTTCCAGCGTGGAGTTCTTGGACTTGCGGCTGCGTGAGCGCTTTCTGGTTTTGGGCTTCCTGTCGAAGCCGGAGGTGTTTGGGGGAGTTGGTTTTCCATAACGGTTATATGTGTTTTGAGTTAGACTTGTCGAGGATTGCGCCTCGTTTGCAATTATAACCGACTGGATTTCAGAAAGGGCGTTTTAAGGAGTGTTAAAGTTGTAATGCGTTGAAATGGTGGAGATTTCAGTGTTGGAATAATTGTGATGTTAAATCTTGACTGTTGGCGAACAACCAACCGTGTTTTTCCAAAGGTAAAGGATTTTGCGTGTTTTCTGTATATTGGATATGGGCAAAAAAATAGCGTATAACCTACGCTCACAATTGAAGGCTCTGGATTGCCCATGAAGAAAGCGGAAGCCATATGCTATGCGGTAAGCATAGCATAAGCGTCTCGCTAAGCTCTTCATATTGGTGAATTTTCCAGATTCTCAATTGAACTTATGCGATAACTTATGTTATCTTATGTTTTGAAACGATTGACTCTACAATCGCTATTCTTTGCTATTTTGCGTTGCAAAGTTACGCATTTTTATCGAGGTAATCAAGCCTCAATTTCTCCGTGGGAATTGATATGGTGTTTTTTACGGAGCTGAATCAGTGTCTTTTCGGACACATTCAGCAGTTTCGCGGCACCTCTCCATGTCCCGGCACGGATATAGGCCCTGATGATGCGGTCTTTTTCCGCTTTCGGATTGCGGTGGGTCAGGTCTTCGGCAGTTTCCGGAAGGATATCGCTGAAAACAAGGTCATCGGCTGATATGGTGTCGCCGTCGGCATGAAAGGCAGCCATTAGAATGGTATCTTTCAGTTCACGGATATTGCCGGGCCACGGATACAGTTTCAGAGCCTTGATTGCTGATGCGTCGAGTCGTTTTCTCATCTGAGATGTCTTATGCGCATATATGGCGAGAAGATAATCGGCAATGTCCGGAATATCCTCGGTCATCTCGCGCAATGGCGGCACAGTTATACCAGACTGGCGCAACATATAGAAAAGGTTGTCGCGGAAATCTTCCTCTGCAAGCATCTTCATCAGTGTGCCGTTGGCGGTGCATATCATCCTCACATCGGGATGTTCCTCCGAGAGAATATGCAGGAACACCGATTGTTTCTCGAAGTTGAGAAGCTGGATATTTTTCAGGATGATCGTGCCGCCGGCAGCGTTATGGAAGTAGCTCTTGATGCGGTTATACATCTCGTTGCGGTCAGATTTGGGGTCATGCAGACCTACCAGCTCCGCGCCTCCGGCCTCGATTACCGTTATCGGCTTCTGTGTACGGGAGCTTTGGAGGTATATTTGCCGTGCAATCTGTTCTTTGCCCATGCCGCTTTCGCCGAAGATGATGCAGTTGGCGTTTGTTTGGGCTATGCGTCCGATAGCTTGTTCAATCTCTTTGAACTTCTCGCTCCGTCGTGGAATCAGCGCATTGTCAAGCTGAATCACAACGCTCTCCGGTCTGGCATATTTGCCAACGGTTTCGATGAGTTGCTTGTCAATAGCCGGACGCTGTATCACATCCACGGCACCACCATCGCGCATCACCGAGAGAAGATCCACGGCATTAATGTTATCCACTATGGCAATAACGGGAAACTTGTATCCCTCGCTTTTTTGCCAATTGATTAACTCTTGCGCTGTGCCGTGGGCGAATTTCATAGCCGTGACCACGACTGCACCGGGTGGCAGTTTTGCCACCTCCGCTTTCGCAGCCTCCATATTCTCAACGGCAATCGGCTCATATCCGTGCTTGACAAGCAAGCCAGACATAAGCCGACGGTCGGATTCGGAGGCATCTACAATGAGAACTCTGTTCATTGTGAATTTTGATATTTACATTATTTTATTGAATTTGAAACATAGACGGTGCGTAAAGAGCTAAAACGCCCCGTGCTACATGGTAAAAAATTTTTACTCATCTTTTGAAAAAATTACAATAATACAACCTATATTTTTCAAACATCGAGAAAGTGAACTGTTTAAGGGTAAACTTTATCCAGTTCTTTATAGCAAACAAACCCGAAACGACAGAGCTAATAAGACTAAAGCTGTATATTACAAATTCTTATGGTTGAATTTTAATTTCAACCTCCTGACTATTTCCCTACAACCCTTCTCGATGGTATTGAAGCATGTGCAATATACCTGTACTGACTGAAAGTGAGGATCAGGAAGGTCTGAAGCTTCTCCGAAACAGAAGTCGTTGAATAATGCGATACGATTCCAATGTGATGGATCCAATAACCGCATCACTTCGGTCTTATGTTGCCTTGTCATAACAATGATTCGGTCGGCTGCATTAACCAATTCCGCAGTTATCATCACTGCCTTACCACCCATCGAATATCCATGCTCCGCCGCTATTTGACACATGATTCCTTCACGTTCTTGCCCATATGGGACATCTGTTCCACATGATAGAATCTCAATGTCTTCAAGGCTTGTTTCCTGAATCATTTTTCTCAATATGACCTCGGCAACTGCCGAGCGGCTTGCATTACCGGTACACACAAATACAATCTTCATTGGAGCGGATTTATTTATAAAATGAATATGTTACATTCCCGCCGGATTAACTTTTTGTTTTGAGCAATTGACAAGGAGGGAAGCCACTATGAAAAATATTCCCGTGCATACTACCCCCGTCCAACTGAAATGCTCCCAAGACAAGCCTGCGACAAAAGTCCCGACTGAACCGCCAAGAAAATAGACTGTCATATAGACTGTGTTTATCCTATTTATGGCTGAATCGTCCAATGCAACTACGCTGGCTTGATTTGACAGATGCACACACTGCATCCCGGCATCAATCAACAGAATAGCTATGATTATCCACAAATAGCTGTTATCTCCATACAGTGCAATTGTCCATGTCAATAACATCAGGCAAGCTCCTATGACTGAAAAGAATCTCACCCCGTATTTCGGGATATAGCCGCTAATGAACACCACCGTCGAGGCCCCCGCTAATCCGCATAGACCGAGTATGCCGATAATGTTGTCACTTGCAAAGAACGGGGCCTGTTTCAATCTGAATGCAAGGCAGCTCCACAATGCAAAGAATGAAGCGTATGCCAATGATGCCCTTAGTGATGCGACACGAAGATAAGGGTATTTTGCAAACAACCGCAGTAATGATTTCAAAAGATTTAAATATGTGTCCTGTTTGAGAGGCGGTAATGACGGCAACATTCTATGAATCATTGCAAAACAGCCAAGCATAAAGAAACTTGCCACGAAATAAACAGAACGCCAGCCATATGTGTCAGCCAATAATCCACTGAAGACACGAGACCCCAAGATACCGATGAGAAGACAGGATTGTATGATACCCACGTTACGGACTTTGTGTACGGGAGAAGAATTATAAGATACCAAAGGGATGAAGAATTGCGGCATAACGGACGATGCACCTGCGAAGAAAGATGCTATCCATATACAATATATATTTGGTGAAACTGCTATTGAAAGCAATGCACATGCTGAAATAATATAGTTTGTCAATATGAGTTTCTTTCTTGACAGTAAGTCACCAAGTGGAATGACAAACAGAAGTCCCGCCATATATCCAATCTGGGTCAATGTCGCCACAATACTGGCTGAAAAGTCAGTCACATTAAAAGCCCTTGCCATACTTCCCAATAATGGCTGATTGTAGTAGCAATTCGCCACCGAAAGTCCGGTGGCGATTGCCATAAGAGCGAGCAAGGGAGTTGGAATACCTTGATTTTGTTTCAATTCATATCTCATGAGCCTATTGTTACTATGATGAGACTGCCTTCAATCCAATCAAAGACAAAATGAGGGTGACTAAAAAGAAAATTCTTATGGGAGCCGTAGATTCCTTGAAAAAGATTATTCCGACCAAGACAGTGCCTACCGCCCCAATTCCGGTCCAAACGGCATAGGCCGTGCCCAAGGGTAAGGTTCGGACTGCTTTTGCAAGGAGTGCCATACTCAAGACCGTGGGAGCAAGAAATCCACTTCCCCACAGATAGTATTCAAAACCGGAGGCAGACCTTGCTTTACCTAAACAGAATGTCAGGCTTACCTCAAATAATCCAGCCAATAATAATATTATCCAATTCATATCTGTATTTTTTAAATCGGATGCAAAATTAGCTAAAACATAGCGCGCAACTTTTTACATATGGCAAAAACGGTTTTATCATATGTAAAAATCAGTTCTGCCATCCTGATTCTGCCGGATATTTAGTAATTTTGCAAATAAATCGGAACCTATAAATTATGGATATAAAGCAGATAATCACCCAACGATATGCGATGCCTGAGTCATCTCTAAGCCGATTAAAGGAATGTCTGTCGGAAGTTTCATATCCTAAGGGATACCGGGTGTTGGAGAATGGGAAAATTGAAAAAGACATCTTTTTCATAAAGAAGGGAATTGTCCGTGCCTTTACTTTAATGGACGGGAAGGACATTACATTTTGGATTGGTAAGGAAGGAGCAACCATAGTTTCCATGAAGGGATATGTGAACGAAGAACCCGGCTATGAAACCATGGAGCTGATGGAAGACTCAATCTTGTATGTATTATCACGAAAAAAATTACAGGATTTATTTTTGCAGGACTTACATATTGCTAATTGGGGACGGCGATATGCTGAGATGGAATTGCTTGCTGCCGAAGAAAGGTTGATTTCCATGCTTTCTGTCATCGCCTCGGAGCGTTACAGCGAACTGCTAAAGAATAATCCGGATTTGCTGCAACGCGTACCTCTCGGAAGCATAGCTACTTATTTAGGTATTACACAAACAAGTCTGAGCCGGATTAGGGCAAAGGTAAAATAACTTCGAGCAACCAGTCAATGCATAACTGTTAGAAGCATTGTTTGTTATGAAATCGAAATATACAATTCCCAACCACTGTTTGGGAATGTGAACATTGAAAACGGGATTACAAACTTATTTCACCTTGTCCCCTCTCAATCTTCCAGTCATACTGACCTTCCGCGACATCGCCAATCTCGTTGAGCGTATGGCTATGTTTTATTTCATCAAAGGGTTGTCGGTGTTCCGCATAGTCACAGAGCCATGTGCCGACCGTTTAGGTGACTTTATAGGAGGCATGTCGTTCATAGCTATACAAAACAGACAGACAATCCCGGCAGCGATGTCGGGGTTGTCTGTCTCTCAGTATTATAGTCCGGGAGGACGATAAGCCGGGCGAAAATTCGAAACTTGGGGTTTGTAATGCGGTTGAGGCTCCGCTACCATTGACTCCTTTGAACCATTGGATTGTGCCGGTGCTTCCACTTGCTGAGATTGAACATCTCGCTTGACTTCCTCGCCGTCTTGCTCCTCTTTTTTAGGAGCGAGGGCGGCGGTGATCTTGCGGTCGAGGGCGGCGAGGTCGGATTTGAGTTGTTTCAGTTCATCCTCCTTGCCCCACGGCTTCGAGATGATGGCTTCAAGCTGGGGAACATCGGTTTTCAGCTTGGCTGTCCGTTTCTCATACTGGGCGATGATGCCGGGTATCTTCTCCAGAGCGTTGACGAAGTTCATACAAGCGGCGTGGGTGTCGCTCATGGCGATGAAGCCGTTGTTGAACTTGTATTTGTAGTTGCCTTCGACAACAAAACGATTCTGAACGCCCTCGCGTCCGTCAGCCAACGTGCGCTCCGAGATTATGCTTATCGGGAAGCCATAGACCTCGCCGATGCGCTGATATTGACCGTGTGTGTCGGTACGTTGCGCCAGTCCTTGCAGGTGGATGCCCATATTCTTCTCATCGGTCAGGTTGCAGGTGTCAATCGTGAGGTTGTTGATAGGATTGCCCTCCTTGTCACGTTTGACGAGAGCCTCATACCGGGCAGCGTCGGCCTTCATCCTTTCGATTGCCGCCTCGTTGTTGGCAATGTCGTGGGTGATGGTCTGATACCTGAACTTGGAATCGGAGATACCCTTGCTGTGCGCCTTCCGTTCACTCTCCAGTGCGGCAATGCGCTTTTCAAGTTTAGCCTTTTCCAACAGGTCGGTGTTGCCGCTGAGAATAGCCATATACTCAGAGAAGTTCATGCCGTTTTTCTCATCCATTGCACCCTCGTCGATGGTTCTCGCTCCGAGCGCGCCGGATTTGAGCTGGGCTATGAATGTCGCCTTGCAGTGAAGAAGATTGAACTTGTAGGAGTCCAAAGATTTCTCTACGGCATAGATGATTACATCGACCTTATTATCAGCGTATAACTTGGCAATCTCGTTGCCGGCTCTTATGCCTCTGCCATCGCGTTGAGTCAAATCGCTTGGGCGCCAGGGTGTATCGCAATGATGAATCGCAACACACCTTCTTTGAGCGTTGACTCCGGTGCCTAACATAGAAGTCGAGCCGAAAAGCACACGCACATCGCCGTCGTTCATAGCCTGTATGACAGCTTTTCTCGACCTTTCTGTCTTACACTCCTGAATGAAGCGTATCTCATGCGCCGGAATACCGTAGTCCTCAATCAGCTTTCGTTTGATTTCAGAATAGATATTCCACTCGCCCGGCTTATATGTCGATAAATCGCTGAATACAAACTGTGTACCTCGTTGAGCATCATATTTACGATAATATTCCGCTATCATACGGGCGCAGTGTGAGGCTTTGTTGTTCGGATCATCGCCATATTCAGGGTCAATCATGCGCATATCCAACGCCATCTTGCGGGCATAGTCCGTGGCAATGAGCATCTTCGCCTTTTCCTCGGTCTCGCTCAACGGGGCGCGTCCGAGAATTGTAGCATCTCCGGTTTTGGCAAACTCCATCAGCTTTTGGATAAAATCCTCCTGCGCCGGTGTCGGCGGTATATTGTGGAGTATCTCGTTCTTATGGGGACGGTCAACGCCAACATCTTCCGCAGTTCTATAATCTGTGATTTCATTATAGAAAGCCGCTAACTCCGGCACCTTGATAAAGTAGCGGAAACGCTCCTTTTGGACAATATTATTGGTAACATTGAACTCGAAGTCCGTTGTCTTTTTAGCGAAGATTGCAGCCCACGCATCGAAGCAGCGGATCTCCTGCCTTTCAAGCTCATTCGGGCGCAGATACTTGAACAACAGATACAGCTCCGTGAGCGAGTTACTGATTGTAGTTCCACTGAGAAAAGTAGCTCCGAGGTCTTTGCCAGTACGCTCCTGAATGGTACGGATTGCATACAACAGGTTGAGTGCCCTTTGGCTTCCCTCGCTGTTGCCCAGTCCCGCCACTCGGTCATGCCGGGTGTTGAACATAAGGTTCTTGAACTGGTGACTCTCGTCCACAAATATGTGGTCGATGCCCATCTGCTTGAAATCAACGACACTATCCTTGTTCTGCTCCATCTGATACTGTATGGTGGCAATCTTGGCAGTAAGGTTCTCCTTACGCTTGATAAGACCTTTGAGTATACCACGCGACACATCATGTCCCTGTTGCTTTACCACCTCAAGATTTTCCTCAACGGTATCAAGTTCCGCCTGAAGGATTTGCTGCTGCATCTCCGGCGACTGCGGAATTTTGCCGAACTGGTCGTGCGACATGATTACGCAGTCATAGTCGTTGTTCTTGATATTGTTAAAAAAATCCACTCGTTTGTCAGCCTTGAAACTCTTTTCATCGGCAAACAGTATGCGGGCGTTGGGATATGCCGACTGATAGGTCATGGCAATCTCGGCTACGTTGGCTTTAAGTCCGATAATCATCGGTTTGTGAGCCAGTCCGAGACGCTTCATCTCATGCGCTGCAATGCACATTATCAGTGTTTTACCTGTTCCAACCTCATGGTCGCAGATGCCACCGCCGTTCTGTTTCAGCATCCAGATACAGTCCTTCTGGAACTAATATGCAAACACATAATATATCTGATAATTAGTGATATACAATATTTACTAATGATATTTGCACGGCATTTGCACAACGAGGATGGAAATTGCTTTTGAAAATTCATCTTCGTTCATGCTCATTCACACCATCAAACGCATTAAGACAATTTAACGGCAGTGCATCCATTAGGTCAGAGTATAACAAGAAAAAATTCACTGCTCACTGAACTTTTTGAAACAACCGGGCGTTTGGAAATTTGTGAAGGTATTCCGGCAATTTGATTTGCTGTATGCTTCGTGCATTGCTTGTGGAATTAGATTCCCAGTAGCAATGATTGTCTCATGGCTCTATATTTTTTAGAGAGACCGGGCGATTTTCAAGGGACACACGACATATATGCACTTCAATAGGTTTAGCGGAGTGACAAACCTCCATCTTCGTTTCGAGGGAATGGAAGGCTCTGCCGAGACAACCTTATGACCGATTATGGACCTATTCACAATTCAAATGCCCACGATTGGGCAATTTTTAACATTTAGGCTCGTTCTGGAGCCGGAAAACTATTGCACAGCCTTGAAAAAAGGATGAACTTTGCACTCGAAATCCATGCCTGATGGATTCCAATACAAGAAAGAGTTCCGTAGGCTGTGATGATTTGGAGATATGAAGTGTTTTTCGTATCTTTATTGTAACAAACGGCGGAAGAGCGACTGCCCGACACATTCAACCTAAACAATTGAACCGGAATGATGCCTCTGACTTCGCCATGCCTCCGTGCGTTACATTCGATTCAGGGCGATACGCCCCAACTATTTTATGAGAAAGCCGTATGCGGTATTACCCGCCGTTCCGACAACCACGCACTAAGGAAGCGCTGCTCAACGGAACGAAAATCTCAGTCCAGACGGCAACTGAGCTGTTTCTTACCGTGATTATCCTCGGAAATCGTCATGCTTCGGCATAGACGGCTTGACACTTGAGGTAGACTGTCGAAGATGGTCGTGCGCCGGATTTTGTGGATTTAGTGGCGGCGCACTCTGTCGGATAAGTGGACTTTCAATGCCGATAAAGTCAGAGGGCAATCGCGAGTAATGCGAAATGTTCGCACCCCCAATTTCACTTCTTAATGCATCGCATAATTGCGACTGCACCCTGCGTATATCCGCTTAACATTGGTGGATAGCCTCTATGCTGTGTCATCCCGATGCAGTGGAGGGGTAGCGCAGTCCATGTCTATGCCAGCCTATAAAGGTCGGCAGCCATCGCTGTTGTCTTTCTCAATCATAAGGAAGATACAGTACAACAGGGTTCCCGTCATACGCCACTCATTGCCGGACAACCCCGAGTGAAACGAGTGGAAAAACAGCAATTTCCAAACACCCCCACAAATGAATCTTTATTCACTTCTTCAGGCTGCGGAGGCTGACCCTTCCGCGCCCAATATCCTTGTAAGTGTTCCCCTTGCAGACCTGCGTCAGCTCGTAATCGACACAATCGACGCCACACGCGAGCGTCTGCTCCCCCTGTTCATGAAGGCCGAAGAAGACCGACTTCTAACCAAAAAGGAAGTATGCGTCCAACTCGGCATCGGCGAGACGTCCGTATGGAATCTCACCAAACGCGGCAAGCTAACGCCCATAAAAGTCAACAATAGCACCCGCTACCGTCAGAGTGAGGTGACAGCAATCCTCAACTCAAAATCATGCTGATTCTATGGAATATCCATCAAAATCTATCGACCCGATGCTCGTACTCGGCAAGGCTGTTGACATGAGCGTGAAGATGAAAGGCGGCGATTTTCCGTTGGGTGCCATGCCGTTGAAGATTCAGCGTATCATCCGCGAGGCAAATGAGTGCTATGGTTTTCCTGTGGATTATCTCGCAGGGGCCATGCTTGTGGTTCTCGGACTTGGTATCGGCAACACCCATTTCGCCCGGCTAAAAGGGAAATGGGACGAGAGCGCCATTCTTTTCATGGCTCTTGTCGGCTGTCCCGGAGCCTGCAAGTCGCATCCACTCAACTTTGCCATCCGTCCGTTCTCCGACCTCGACTGCAAGGCTACTCAGGAGTACGCCAAAGCGTATGCCGAGTATGAGCGTCAGAGGGAACTGCCGATGAGGGAGCGCACCGAGGCGCGTCCGGTGCCACCCGTCAACAAACGGTATCTGATTTCGGACGCTACGCCGGAGGCCATGTTGCAGATTCATTCTGAAAATCTGCGGGGCATCACGATGTGGAATGATGAGCTTGCAGGATGGTTCAAGAATTTCAGCCGCTACAACAAAGGCTCTGACGAGGAGTATTGGCTTAAACTCTTCAACGCGAACCCTACGTTCTCCGACCGCAAGGGTGTCAAGAACTCGGTCTATATCAGCCGTCCTTTTGTATCGGTTGTTGGCACAATCCAGAACGGGATACTCAATGAACTTGCACAGGGCAGTCGCTCCTCAAACGGTTTCATTGACCGTCTGCTGTTTGTCATTGCCAACAATCAGGACAAACAGCCGTGGAGCGACAAGGAGCCGACATTTGACATCGAGAAGGCATGGGCTGAGATTATTAGCAAATTTGTTGCCATGCCATATACAACTGACGAGAACGGATGTGTGTTAGCCGAGATTCTGCCGTTTGCCACCGATGCAAAAGCACGGCTCTATCAGTGGCAGCGGGAGAACACCGATGACTGTAACCGTGCCGAGAGTGATGCGCTGAAAGGCGTTTACAACAAATTCGATTTCCATGCAATCCGTTTTTGCCTGATACTCCAGATGGCTCGTTGGGCTTGCGGTGAGGCAGACAAGACTGAGATTGACCTCGTATCGGTGGAAAATGCCGTGTCGCTGGTCAACTACTTCAAGGCTACCGCCAAACGTGTGCAGGGAATCATCAGTGAAATGTCGCTGACCGAACAGCAGAAGTCTATACTTGATTCCCTCCCGCTTGAATTTTCCACCGAAATGGGATTGAAGGTCGCATCCGTCAACGGTATGGATGAACGGACTTTCAAGAATTTCCTGAAAGCCGGAGTAAGGAACAGTATTTTACGGCATGAACGCCACGGTGTGTATTCAAAAATTCGATAAAACCGCCTACACTTTTTTCACTTTCTGCACTTTCAATACCGAAAATGAAGAAAGTGAAAAAAGTGGGGAACAAAATTTAGATTGAATTATGAACGCACACCGATTCATTCTCCAGCCCTATAAAGGGATTGGAAGCCGCCACTGTTGCCCTGCCTGTCACAAGAAGCGTTGTTTTAGCCGGTATATCGACACCGAGAGACAAATCTCGTTCCCCGAAGATGTCGGCAGATGTGACCATGAGCAAAGCTGCGGCTATCATCTTACGCCAAAGGAATATTTTGAGCGTAATCCACAGGCTAAGCCCTTGCACGGCGATTTCGCAACTCCGTCGGCATGGCGAGCCAAGCCGACCGAGCAGCGAAAGCCAACCTCTTTCATCGCGGCAGAGACTGTTTCACAGACTCTGCATGGATATGAGAAGAATAATCTCTATCAGTTCCTCCGCTCCAAGTTCGGACCCGAGGACGCGCTCCGTCTGATGAAGGACTACCGAGTAGGCACGTCGAAGCACTGGCCGGGGGCATGCGTGTTCTGGCAGACCGATGTCAATGGTGACACCCGTACCGGGAAGGTCATGCTATACGATGCCGAAAGCGGTAAGCGTGTAAAGCACCCTTTCAACCATGTCACATGGGTTCACTCGCTGTTGAAGTTGCCTGACTATAATCTGCGACAATGTTTTTTCGGTGAACACCTATTGCCGATGAACCGAGGCAAGCCGGTTGCCATAGTCGAGAGCGAAAAGACTGCAATCGTAGCATCATACTATCTGCCGGAATATGTGTGGCTGGCGACAGGAGGCAAACACGGTTGCTTCAATGCCGATACACTCAGTGTTCTCAAAGGTCATCAGGTTATCCTCTATCCCGATATTGGGGCGACTGACCAATGGCGGCAGAAACTGGGATTACTCCGCAGTCTCGGTATCGAGGCAAGCATCTTCAACTTCCTTGAAGATGTTGCCACCGATGATGAGCGGACAGCCGGACTCGACATAGCGGACTACCTGCTGCAAATCGAGCCTGACCAAGCAATCCTGCAATCGATGATACGCCGTAACCCGATTTTGCTGAAACTCATTGATGACCTGCAATGCACACTCGTATCAGTTGAACGGTACAATCCGGATACTGATGCTATTCACAAAACCTCAAAAATTGAAAACAATGACATCAAAGAAAACTCCGTCAACAACCGCATCCAAGTCAACCAAGTTGACAGATGCACCCCAAACCACAGTATCAACCCTCAATCCTGATAACTCTATGAAATCAGATAACCCAACCAACCCTATCATTGCTGTAAACAGTGACAACTCTGTTAACAGCACCACTCCTGCCAACACGGATAATCTGTTCGACAACGAGCAGACGGCAACCGAGGCAACAGCCGTAACCCACACTACCGAGCCACCGAAGCAACAGCGCATCGGCAAGCAGCAGCGCAAATCGGATTTCGCCGAGTTCAAGGCTACGTTCCTTACTCCGGCAAAGGTGGTGAACCGCCATCCGGTCAACATCGAGGACGACATCTGGGAGCAGCTTGAACGCATCGCTCGCATCCTCGGCGAGCGTGGCACCACCGTCGCCAGCTACATCAACGCTGTCCTTGTCGAGCATCTGAATCTCTATGCCGACGACATAGAAATCTGGCGTAAACTCTAATGTCTAACCCGACCGCAGGGAGCGGTTATCGTCAGCGCACAACTAATTCACGTCAGTGGGTTAGTTGGGGATGCAAGGGTATGTTTCGGGAGGTAAAAAATTACCATACCGAAACACCTCGCATCCCCGGCGGGACGCTCTCTGTTCCCTGCGGTCACCATCCCCAACTTCACAATGAGGAAATACAATCCTGACGCTCCGGGTGTAAAACTCCGCGGGCGACCAAAGAAAGAATCAAGTGATAAGCGAGACCGAAAAGTATCCGTGAATTTTACGGATACCGAGGAACGAGAGATAAAGGCTAAAGCCGCCAAAGCCGGAATAAGCATAGCAGAACTACTCCGTATAAGTGCTTTCAAGCTCTCGATTGTTGAACGCCTTACCGACTTCGAGCGTGAGGCGATACGCGAACTGATGTACCAAGGAAAGAATCTCAACGACCAAGTCCGGGCTTGTCAGGCCAACGCATGGCCCTCGACGAAGCGCAAAGCCGAGGCTTGTCTCGATGGAATCTTAGCCATTCTCAGTAAATTGAAAGTTCAAAATTCTACATTGTTATGATAGCAAAAATACTATGCAGCGGCGGTGCCGGTGATGTTGTGGGCTATGTCATGCGGGAGAAACACGATAAGGAAAAGTACACCGCCGACACATGGCGGCTGATAGATTCCGACGGCGTTTTCGGCGATGACTACCGCAGAATCGTGGACAGTTTCGACATCGGGGCGAGCCTGAACAAGCGGAAAAGCGACCCAATCGGACACATATCCGTTAGTTTCGACAAGGCTGACGCTCCACGCCTGACGGATGATTTCATGGTACGGCTCGCTCACGAATACATGAAGAAAATGGGCATAACCGACACGCAATATATAATAGTGCGCCACCTTGAAACCGAGTGTCCTCACTTCCATATCGTCTATAACCGCGTGAATCTTCATGGCAAATCCATTGACGAGCGCAACAATTTCAAGCGTAGCGCGGAGGCTACGAAGTCCATAAAAAAGAAATATGGACTCACTTTTTCGCCGAAAAAGAAGCAGTATGAAAATGCGATTGCTGAGATGAAGCCCAAGATTCAGGCGGCTATGTACCGCTGCAAGTCGTGGGACGAGTTCCGCCGTCGCCTCGCTCCGGCAGGGATAAACGTGGAGTTTTACAACGACCGCGACACCGGTAAGCCACAGGGCATACGATTCTCTGACGGCGAATTTACCTTCAACGGCTCGAAGATTGACCGCGCATTTTCCTTCGGGCGTCTTGACAAATTCTTTGCCAAGAACGCCGGAATCAGAGAAGCGCAGCCACAACGACCGGTTACAATTTCAGTCACCGCAAAGGTCAAAGAGACTCCGATTGCGAATGTAGTCGAGAATGTCATTGAGACCGGATGTCAGGCGTTAGGAGGCCTGTTCCAACTCGGTCCGACTGTTGACCCCGATGAGGAAGCCTTTATCCGTGCTATGAGAAAGAAACCAAAAAAGAAAAAAGGAAGATCAATTTGATTATGGCTGATATGTACTCAATCGTCAAGAAACAAGACGAGAAGATTGACGAACTTCTCAAAACCGCGAAAGAAAACAAGGATTTGCTCATGGACATAGACACACGGTTGATGTCCGAGCCATCGCAGACAACCACATCGGCATTGACTGTGCCGGAGAAAATCCAAGTGGAACTGCCTGCGAATATCGCCACGAAGGAAAACGTATTGGGAGCCGTGAATCAGGCTCTAAAAAATCAGACGGATTATATTATGGAGGGTTTTACCCGCCTATGCACCGATGTTTTTCCGAAGCAACTCGCGCCACAAGCCGGAACCCCTGCTCTCAGCGATGAGCAAATAGAGAGAATCGCACAGGCGGCAGCCGACAAAGCGGCGGACAAGGCCGTCAACAGACGTTATGATAAACTTGACGCAATGGCAGACACCGCCATGCACCGTATCTACAATCTTGTCAAAGGCGCTCTATGGGCGGCAATCCCGAAATGGGCATATATCACCTTCGGGATTGCTGTTCTCGCCGCCGGCGGCTTCGGCTATGGCTTCTTCTACCAGCTCAACGAAAACTCCAAACTGAAAGACGTAGAATGGCTCTACCGATACGAGCGCGGTCTGCACACAAACCCCAATGTTGTTATGCACCGTGAACGCCTTATGCTCCACGGCAAGCCCCATGAGGTTGACAGCCTGAAATCACTGATTCGCTATCACGAGCAGCGTTTACAGGCCGACACCACCTTCTCCTACTATTACCCCTCTAATCCCTAAACCAATCCAATGCCGCCGACAGCTCTTTCAGTTGTCGGTGGCATTTCTCTTTTAATCGGAGTAATACAAATATGTTTTTCAGCATATTGCATTGTCAGTTTAGATATTATCATTAATTTTGTAAATTGAGAGATAATAGCAATCTCGGCTCTTGCGATGATTCTTACGCGACGGATAGGCATATCTATTGATAATGGTCTGACCCTGAATCAGACCAAGACACGCCGCACCCTCATTGTCCCGAATCAGGCTATCGCAACCTATGTTACCCAGTGGACTTACGACAGCCACAACCGACTCATCGAGATGATCTATCCCGACGAGGAGAAGGTCACCTACTCCTACAACCTCGGAGGTCTTCTTGAAAAGGTTCGCGGTGAGAAGTCTTACGGTTATGACTACATCACCAAGTTAGGCTACGACAAGTTCGAGCAGCGCAGCTATCTGAAGTATTGCAACGGTGCGGAGACATTCTACACCTACGACAACCGTCGCCGCCTGAGCAACCTCGCGGTCAACAGCGGAGGCGCATCCATTATGGACAATGCCTATACGTTTGACGCTGTGAGCAATGTCCTTTCGGTAGCCAACAATGCAGCTCTCCCAGCCAACGGCAATGCCGGCGGCCAGATGTCCCACACCTATACTTATGACGGTCTATATCGTCTCGCCACCGCTACGGGTACATACACCGGAGCTGACAACAAATCCGCTTCCTACACCCTCGCTATGGGTTATGACAATATGCACCGTATCAAGTCAAAGAGCCAGCATCTGACTCAGGACAATGTGCAGTTCAACGGCACCCTCAATGTCGGTTACGACCTCACTTATACCTACAGCTCGGAAGCCGGAAAGAAATTCCAGCTCGAAAGTGTAAAGGATGTTAATTACCGCACTGAGGAGACCCCCGAAGGTCAACAAGTGGAGAACGGTCACATCTACCAGTACGACAAAAACGGCAACCTCATTTACGTCAACACCAATCGCGTAATGACGGATGGACATAGAGACAACAGTGTCGGAGAGCGCAAGCTCATCTGGGATGAGGAGAATCGTCTGCTTGCAGTTGACGACAACGGTTTCGTGTCAAACTACTGGTACGATGCCGACGGAGAGCGTACTGTAAAGACTTCCGGCGAGAGTGATCAGGTCTATGTCAACGGAGTTTTCTCCGGAGGCTCAACCAACACCGCTAAATTCTCCCTCTATGTCAGCCCGTACCTCGTGGCCAATCAGGGCGGCCGTTACACCAAGCATATTTATGCCGGTTCGCAGAGAATCGTGTCTAAGGTCGGTGATTTCGCCTCCTACGGCTCTGACCCGCGTCGCATAGAGTATGCCGGTGCCAACACCGACGGCCTTTCGGTTGACTACAAGTCGAAGTATGCAGCGCAACAGCAGGTAATCAAGGACAACTACAAGTTCTTCGATGTACCGTACAACGGCACTGACAACGACAATTATGCCGACGGTGAAGGATTCTGCTGTAACGACGGAACGCAAGGTGCGCTGTTAGAAGCTAATAAATCACGTTCTCGCGCGGTTTCGCGGTCGTTCAAAGACCCTGACAACTATGAGAACTTGCAGTTCTTCTATCATCCGGACCACCTCGGTAGCTCCAGCTTTATCACCAATCTTGATGGTGAAGTGGTCCAGCATATCGAATATATTCCTTACGGGGAAGTCTTCATCGAGGAGCGCAACAACGTATGGAACACTCCTTATCTTTTCAACGCGAAAGAGTTCGACGAAGAAACAGGCTTATATTATTATGGGGCCCGTTACTATGATCCACGCATCAGTATTTGGATTTCAACTGATCAACTTCAAGAGACCACACCTAACTGTACATCTTATCTTTATTGTATGGGTAATCCCATTATATTCATAGATATAGATGGTCGAGACGGTAAAACTCGCGTATATGGCGCAATAAGATTGATTGGAGGTATATTCCAAACCGGTGGTGGGGTTGTGCTACTTGGAGTTCCAGAACCAACGATGCTAACGAAAGTTGGTGGATGGATTGCCGTTGCACATGGAGCAGATGACATTCAAGCTGGTTTTAGAGAACTAATAACAGGAGAACCCACGAACAATGTTACACAACAAGCAGTAAAAGCATCTGCCCAATATGTTGGAGCCGATGAGTCAACTGCCCAAAGTATAGCAAATTATACAGATTTAAGTTTAGGATTTGTTGGTTGTTCTACAAACTTTTATGGTGCAGATTTTAAATTTGCGCAAAGTTCTGCATCCGCAACCAAACAAGTTTCTCTTGTCACCAAGCAAGTAACCTTAACCAGTAGGAGTGTTATTTCAAGTGATGAAACCCTTAAAGGTGTATCTGGAATATATATTCATCATTTTAAGAGTGGTCGAGTATATGTTGGACAAGCAAGTAATTTATCAGACCGACCTTGGAAATCTTTGCAGGAATTAACAACATTCGGAAGTCGAGGCACAAATAAAGCGACTGCTTTGAAACACAATGATGTTTATTCACACACTGAATTAATCAAATTGGAAGGGTCTGGCTTTAATAGCTTGAATGAACTTGAAGGTTATAAGTAAGTCGTAGAAATTAATTTATACTAAGCCGCATGGGCAAAATTGATATTGAGTTCAGATCCAAGCGCCGCCAATGCACGGTTGGTAGCATACAGCAGGGAATCAGTGGAGCAATAATCCACAGGTCTGAGCCATTTGCCCTTGAGTATTCGCCAGAGCGTCTCGGCGATGTTCAGATGAGGACTGTATGGCGGGAGGAAAAAGAGGAACAATCCTCGTTTCTCCCAAATCGGACGAAGTTCTCGCATGAGGCTACATCTGTGGACGCTCGCATTGTCAAGGACAACAAACGTGTTCTTGCGGATCCGAAGCGAAAGTCGGTCAAGGAAGTCTGCGACTTTGTCGGCGGTCATATTCTCGGTGGTGGAGAATCCTTCATATCTGTTGTTACGGTCTATCATACCGAAAATATTGAGTCTCAATCCTCTTTCGGACGGAATATAGACATCCTCACCGCGGAACTGCCATCCGTATGGCACATATCCTCCGGTGCAGATGTGGCTTTCATCTCCATAATAAAGGTCGATGAGACCGTCCTTTCCCTGTTGTACGAGTTCTTGCAGCTTCTCGGTCTTATACGCATAGAGCTGCGGCGAGGGTTTCCCCTTCGGACGTTTCCTTATACGTCTATATCTCGCGCCAAGGCGGATAAAAAAGCTCTGAAGGTACTCTCGGAGGCTTCTTTTCCCGAAGCCTGCTGCCATGCCTCCTTCGCTTTCTTCACGCTCTGCCTGTCGTTCTCTATGGCTTTGCGTACAGCTTCTTCGTCCGAGCAATCCATAATCGGTTTCCGTCCTCGACCGGGACGTGTCTCCAATCCTTTGATTCCTTCGGCTTCGAAGCGTTTCACCCAGGAATTGACTGATATATGGGTCATGTCGGTCTGTTCTCCAATCTGTTTCGAGGTCAGACTGGTGGATTTCAGAAGTACCGCGCGACAGCGCATGCGGAAGGCGTGGCTCTTGCCCTTGCGAAAGCCCTCTTCCAGTTGCAGACGTTGCTGGTCTGTCAGTTGTATAACTTTGATTTTTGCGATAGTTGTGTGTCTTTATGTGTTCACACAAAGATACGTAAAAATTTCGATATAAACTAATTTTCAACATCTACTTATGATACGCCAATATGGAGGCACTATGAAAACTCCAAATAGCAGAACTTATAACATTAAGAATGCTCCAGCCACTAAATAAGATGTAGAATAATACTGACTGATGGTAAACTACTAATCATTCCGATGGTTATTAGTTTACTATCAGTTCAGTAATCCCAATGGTAAGAATATGAATAATACAGTTATACGAAAAGATGGTTTTCTATGCTTTGAGAATATGGACAGTTCCATGCTCCCAAAGTATACTCTTATTATTGAAGCTCCAATGCTACAGGAGTACGAGAAATACATAGAGCATCACAACATATCAAGTATCATGATAAATTCCAACTATACTAATGGAGTGATTGGAGATTTATCTTTTCTTGGCGACTCCTCTACCAAAATAGAGAGTTTAACTATTCTCCAACCAAATATGAATGTTGGAGGAATTGATAATCTGGTTAATTTGGAGGTATTATCAATTGAAGGACCTCTAAAGAAAAATCTTGACATTTCAATATTTAAATCATTAAAGTATTTGAATTGTGTGTATGGTCCCAGGCTTCGTAATCTTGGATCTGCGTTCTCGTTGAAATTCTTGTCGGTGAGCGGTTTTAAGATGGATGATTTGACCATTCTGGAGGGTTTAAAGTTATTAGAGACTATCACACTCTACAATACCTATATTGAATCATTAGATGGGATCGCCAATCTAATAAGCCTAAAAAAGGTTTCAATTGATAGAGCCCCAAGACTAAAAAGCTTAAATGGGTTTGCGGAGTCAAATTCCAATATGGAGGAAGTCGAGATTTTCAATGCGAAGAATCTGAGAGATTTATCTGCATTGAAGTATTTACATAACTTGAAAAATCTTTACTTGCAACGAATTTCAAATATAGAAACACTATCCTTCCTCTCTAATATCAATAGTTTGGATAGAATAGTGATTTCTTCAAATGTCGAAGATAAAGATTTCTCTTTAGTAGAGAGAATCCCACATAGGTTTATTTTGGGTTATCAGCATAATAATTTATAAGAAACCCAATGTAATGGTTAATTATCGCACTGAGGAGACACCCGAAGGTCAACAAATCGAGAACGGTCACGTTTACACTTATGACAAGAACGGAAACCTTGTATATGTGAACACCAACCGGCTTATGACTGACGGACATAGGGACAACAGCGTCGGAGAGCGCAAGCTCATCTGGGACGAGGAAAACCGTCTGCTCTCAGTGGACGACAATGGCTTCGTGTCCAACTACTGGTATGACGCCGACGGAGAACGCACTGTGAAAACCTCCGGCGAGAGCGATCAGGTCTATGTCAACGGAGTCTTCTCCGGAGGCTCGACCAACACCGCAAAATTCTCGCTATATGTGAGTCCCTATCTTGTCGCCAATCAGGGTGGCCGCTACACCAAGCATATCTACGCAGGTTCACAAAGGATTGTATCGAAGGTAGGCGATTTCGCCTCCTACGGCTCCGATCCGCGCCGTATAGAGTATGCCGGAAGCGAGACTGACGGACTCTCGGTTGACTACAAGTCCAAGTACACTGCGCAGCAGCAGATTATCAAGGATCACTACACGTTCTTTGATGTTCCCTACAACGGCACGGACAACAACAACTATGCCGACGGCGAAGGGTTCTGCTGCAACGACGGCACATTGGAGGCAGCACAGGCCAAGGCTATGAGGAAGGTCCAGAGCCGCGCAGTTGCCAAGTCTTTCAAAGACCCCGACAACTACGAGAATCTCCAGTTCTTCTATCATCCCGACCATCTGGGCAGCTCCAGCTTCATCACCAATCTTGATGGAGAGGTGGTACAGCACATTGAGTATGTTCCTTTCGGTGAGGTCTTCATCGAGGAGCGCAACAGCGTATGGAACACACCCTATCTCTTCAACGCAAAAGAGTTCGACGAGGAGACAGGCCTGTACTATTATGGTGCACGCTACTATGAGCCACGTCTGAGTCTTTGGCTGTCAACAGATCCAGCACAAGAGAAGACATTACACTTAACCACCTATAACTTTTCGCAAAACAATCCAATCAATTATATTGATGCCGATGGATTATGGTCTCTAAAAATTAAGTTCGGCTTTTCTTTAGATACTGGTTTTTTGGGCCTTAAGTTAATGGGTATTGGTGGTTCAATTGCTCCATTTGGCGGGGCCAAACAAGAGTTAAGTATCTATTTTACGATTGATACTGATAATCATGATTATGGATTCGGGGTATCTCATACTACAACTAATTATGAATACTCATATGATCTTAATGGAGGTTTTGTTGGAGTCAGTTCATCACGTGAAAAGAAAACTATCCTTGATTGGAATACCTATGACGGAGAATCATTTGTAAACGATTACATGTTCTCAAGTCCAGAGGAACAAGGTTATTTGAATTTTGGAGATTTTAAAGTGGATCCTTCTTTAAATGGCCTTGATGTAAACTACGAACAGTCTGTGGAGGCAATAATGGTCGGAGCTGGATTTAATCTTGGCGGTTCATTTAAATTACATGAACCCATCAAGAATAATAATGAAAAACCTGTTTCAACTCAGAATACTGAAACGACTAAGCAAAATCAGTCATCGACTAATTCAAATAATTAAGATTTTGAATAACCCACTGAGTCTGAACTCACATTCAGATTCAGTGGGTTACTCAAAAAGAAACGATAATCAACATCTCCTATATGACTATCAAAAAAATAATGTATATTATTGGCACGGGGTGTAATATAATACTATTTGTGTACATTCTAATATGTGCAATCATTGATTCATATCAGTTGTGGCCTTGGGGTCAATTGATGTCTATTTGGGTTTTAATTATCTTATTAATACCCACAAGCATTCTTTTACGGGTGAACTATTTAATCAGTATAAAAAAAGACACTATTAAATATTCTATACTTCTTATGACATTATTCATTATATATAGCCCATTATATTCAATTCGGGTGCTAAGGAATCGATGGATTTAATGTCAATACACCTCCAACAGCGGAAAGCACATCTCGGACTCCTGACGAATGTGACCGTGACAGGTGGCGACGGCACCATGTATCACAACGTGTCGGCGACATACAACACGAACTATCCCAACCATCTCACGCAGGTTTCACAGCAGCTCGGCAACGGCACTGCGGTGACAGACTACAAGTATGACCG
>CAJUAF010000009.1 GCA_910584365.1 uncultured Muribaculaceae bacterium
AGTGAACCGAATTTATTTAATTTTTAACCCCGTCCATTTTTAGTGGACAGTAGTGGCTGGATTCTACAAATGAAGGCGTTTGTCAGGGTGAAGCAATAGGAGCCTTTCGGTAGGTGTCGGCGGAATACGGCGTTAAGATTGTGTCATTATATGCATATCCCTGTTTCCTGTCGCCCATTCCGAACGCCACCTGGGCCATTGTGGTCAGCAGATTGTATTCGGCCGACCGGTTATCCAAGGCCCTGGCCACTTCGATTCCCTGCGTGGCGGCATCGATGCATCCCTGATAATTGCCCGAGACTGTCCGCGCGTCGGCCAGCAATGTCAGAAGATTCAGTTTCACCGCCGGATGCTCCTCCACCGAATCGGGAGCCAGCCCACGCAACGCATATCGCTCCACAAGGGAAGGCATACGCTTCTCATTATATGTCAGCCCACGCAACAGTTCGATCTTATATTGAGGCAATACCACGGCAGAGCGTTCCTGCGCAATGTCAAGCAACATCAGGAGCGAATCCGGATGAGCCACAATCAGCCGGCGAAGATTCTTTTCCGAGAAAGTATCATCCGACTTCTCAGCACTCCGGACCAAAGGAATAGAAACGAAGAGGACAGCCAATGCCGCCAACAGCCTGATATATTTCATGGCGCAAATTTACTCCAAAATCTTCAATAAATCTTTCATCCGGAAGAAGAAAAACAGACTGGCGAGTCCCCTGCCTATATCCTTGGTAATATGACTATTCCAAGATACCGTACCTGAAAACGTACAAATTTCCATACTCTTGTACGGCATTTCGCGCCCCTAAATCGTATAAATATACCTTCATTTATTTCATATCCTGGAATTTTATGCCGAACTTTGCCAAAGCGACAGGGAATCATCCTTTCCGGATATCCCCCCTTACGCAAAAAACAACAAATAATCTTGCACAGTAACTTATTTACAATAAAATCAATCATTATGACAACAGCTGTAAAAAAGATGTCAGCAATGCTGACTGCCCTTGCGGTAGTGTTTGCGATCTGTCTCACTTCCTGCGGGGATGACAACGATGAACCTGAACCCGCCCCCGGTGCTACCCATCCGGCAAAAATCGGCGTGGCATACTCTTTGGAATTAGGAGATGCGTGGTGGGATTTCTTCGATATCGAAGTCTCTTACACCACCCCCGACGGCCAGTTACAGACCCGCACCGTCCATAAGGGATGGGTCTACGCAGCCTCCACCAAGTATGAGATAGCTGCCCGCGAATTTAAATTCAGCGCCAAGGCCACTCCCAAAGCCTCCCAACCCCAAATTGATCCCAACGCAACCTATAACCTCAACCACGCATACACTTTCACCGCTTACGGATTGAAAGACAATGATGAACAGGAGTCAGTCCTTGTCCACGGCTCCGGCAGTGCCACGCTCTCCATGGCCGGTAGCAAGTTCGCGGAATATGCCGCCAAACCTCATGAAACCCTTGGCAGCGGCTCCTGGAAAATAAAATAAGGAACATCCTGAATACTGAAAAACGCATATCTGGCCGCCGTCCTCACTCATGACACGGAGGGCAGATGTTTATATATCCTGATATTATAATCCCGGTTTATCCAAGCAAATATGCGACTTTCCGTACTTCTCACGCGTCAAATCCTGACGTCACTCATGCTGATTGCTGCGGCTACCTCCTGTCAGGCTACCGATTCTCCCGACCCCCAGGAATATATCCCCTTACCTCCCGATTATTCGGATGAAAAGATGTGGGTTTCCTACCAGAATGACCATACCGGCGACGGCATCGACGTTTTCTATATTCCCTCGACATGGGAATATGACTACACCACTCCCGACGGCCGCATCTGCCATTACGCCGATCCCTCTGTCGAAGCACATCGCGACGACATGAAAACAGAAATTGACGGCATCGCCGGTTATATGGGCAAAGACAATAATTTCTACTCTCCCTATTACCGTCATATCTCCCTTGACAGCTGGGCGACTCTCAACGAAGACACCATCAACCGGCGCTTTCACGACGTAGCTTTCCAGGACGTCAAACGCGCCTTCGGTTACTTTCTGAAAAACCGGAACCAGGGACGTCCGTTTGTGCTGGCCGGATTCAGTCAGGGAGGCAAATCGGTTGTTGAACTGCTGAAAATCCTTGCGCCGCAGGAGCGGGAGCGACTGGTGGCCGCCTACGTTATGGGTTATAAAGTCACCCCCGAAGATGTCGCTGCCGCGCCCTGGATTAAAGGCGCCCGCACAAGCGATGACACCGGCGTTGTAATCAGCTATAATTCCGTTTCGGATGTCCGGTATATCAAGCCCGTGGTAGCGGCGCCGACCGTAATGTGCATAAATCCCGGCAACTAGCGCACCGACGATGTCCCCGCCGAACTCGATGGAGGTGTGACCGTAGCTATGGACCCCCAATACAATGTGCTGGTCGTCACAGGCTATGATGGCAGCGCCCTCCCCAATATCCTCGGGATTCTCAACGTAGGCGACTACCACGGAGCCGAACCATGGCTTTACAGCGACTGTCTTTCCGAGAATCTTAAAACACGCATCCGGGCTTTCCGCCACAGTCCGCGCCCCGCGGATCCCGAAGCTCCCTCTGCCCTCCCCTTGCGTAAAAGTCTTCCTCCCGTGCGCTGACAAATCGGCCTCCATTCGGGGAAACCATGCTGCAATGCTCCGTGTTATTCTATAAGTAACTGTTCATAATTCTTCCGGAAAGTTACTTATCCGTTTAACTTATCCCTTTACAGTCATGACTCCGAAATCCGTATCCGAAACCTTGCTCGAGCGCCGCAGCATCCGCCGCTACGAATATGATCCCGTCCCCGACGAAGATATGCACTTTATTTTCGACGCGATCCGTAACACCCCGACGAGTTACAACGCCCAGCAGTATTCGGTCATAGACATCACCGACCCAGATCTTAAGGAACAGCTCTATAAGCTGACAAACCAGAAGCAGATCAAAACCTGCTCCCATTTTCTTGCTTTCTGCGCCGACTTCAACAAAATCGCGTGCGCGGCAAAGGCCAAAGGCGCTGAGATGCCGGAAATCTACGACACTGCCGACGGTCTTATTCTCGGTACGGTCGATGCCTCCCTGGCGATGATGAGCGCAGTTGTCGCCGCCGGTTCCCGCGGCCTCGGAACCTGCTGTGTCGGCTATGCCCGCACGGCCGCTCCCGATGAGATCTCCGCACTTCTCCGTTTGCCCCGGCACGTCTACCTGGTCTGCGGTCTGGCCATCGGTATTCCACGCGAACAGCCCGACCTCAAGCCAAAACAGCCCCTCAGTCTAATCGTCCATCCCGACACCTACCGCCAGGATGACCTAACTCCCGACCTCCTTGCCTACGACTCGGAAGTCACGGCCTACAACGCCACCCGCAGCGGCACCAGGACCGACAACGACTGGGTGACCCACATCCTGGGCTACTACCGAGAAGCTCTGAACTACACCATGCTCGCCTCCCTCCGCCGACGCGGCTTCAACCCCGCCAAGTAATCTTCCCCTAAGATAAACATCGCCCTATTTTTCGCCCGGATGGCGAAGATGTCGGCAGAATGGTTCGGATGGCAGACGCCTGTGGACGAAGGTGAAAGAAGTTGACTGAAGTCAATGGCCCAATCCGAATCCCGCAGACGACCCAGATGAGCCATTTTGCCACACCTTTCTTTATGTCAGTTTTCTCTGTTATACAGATCTTCGTATTCGGCCAATAAGCGTTCTATATCTTTTTTCAATTCAGGGATATGCCGAATAACCAGGCTCCATAAGAACTCCGGTTGCACATTATCATAAGCGTGTATAATTCTGTTGCGTGTATCAATAATGGCACGAGCGTTGGGAATTATTACCGATGAATCTGTTTTTCTAATTCGGTTTATTGCCTCTCCCATGATCTCAACCTTACGCTCTACAACACACTTCCGCATTATATCTTTTTCAAACAAATCATATCTGTTTGGAAAATCAACAAAACAGCTTTCCATATCAAGGATAGCGTCCATAACATCCTGGAGATACGTCAGGATTTTTTCATCAGCCATAAATCAGTTGTTTCGTGCGGTTGATATTAGCTATGAAATATTTATTTCTGAGCCCTTTTGCTTCAATCAGATCCACTTTACGATTAAACAGAAGTTCCAGAGCGTCCCTAAAACTAAAATAGTTGCTCACATAATCAAACTTGTCAGGGTCCGCCGGCTCGAAGTCCACAAGCAGGTCAACATCGCTCCGGTCATTGAATCTATCGGTCAGGATAGAGCCAAAGACAGACAACGACTTGACTCTATGACTCCGGCAAAGGTCGAAAATCCGTTGCAGATTCAGTTCAATCAACTTCATATACAGTGGTGTTATAAGTGCAAAGATACGGATTCTTTCTGATATTCATACGTTCCGGAGCTGAAAATTGTTTGCTCACAAAAGCATAAAGACTGCGCCGTAAAGAATTCTTTGCGGCGCAGTCTTTATGGGTTATCGGGATTTGTCTGCCGGGGAATTATTCTTCGCCGGAGAGGATTTCAAGCATACGGATGGCCGAGGCGGGGATGCGGGTACCGGGGCCGAAGATGGCGGCTACGCCAGCCTTATAGAGGAAGTCGTAATCCTGGGCCGGAATCACACCGCCGGCGGTCACCATGATATCGTCGCGTCCCAGCTTCTTGAGTTCTTCGATTACCTGGGGAATCAGCGTCTTGTGACCGGCGGCCAGAGAGGAGACGCCGAGGATATGGACGTCGTTCTCGACAGCCTGACGGGCAGCCTCGGCGGGAGTCTGGAACAGCGGCCCCATGTCGACGTCGAATCCGCAGTCGGCATAACCGGTAGCTACAACTTTGGCACCGCGGTCGTGGCCGTCCTGGCCCATTTTGGCAATCATGATACGGGGCTGACGACCTTCGCGCTTGGCGAATTCCTCGACCATCTTGCGGGCCTTGAGGAAGTCGGGATCGTTCTTTGTTTCTGAGGAGTACACGCCTGAAATAGTTCTGATTACAGCTTTATAACGGCCTACGACCTCTTCGCAGGCATCGGAAATCTCACCGAGCGACGCACGCAGACCGGCAGCCTTAACGGCCAGGTCAAGCAGGTTACCCTTCTTGGTGCGCACACATTCGGTAATGTCGGCAAGAGCTTTCCTGACGGCCTCTTCATCGCGCTCCTTGCGGAGTTCCACAAGACGGCCAACCTGCTCGTTGCGCACCTCGGTGTTGTCGATTTCGAGGATGTCGATGGGATCCTCATGCTCGAGACGATATTTGTTGATACCGACGATTGTCTGGCGTCCGGAGTCGATGCGGGCCTGAGTGCGGGCGGCAGCTTCCTCGATACGGAGCTTGGGCAGGCCGGTCTCGATAGCCTTCGCCATACCGCCGAGTTTCTCGATTTCCTGGATATGCTCCCAGGCGCGGTGGGCGATTTCGTTTGTGAGCGACTCCACGTAGTAGGAACCAGCCCAGGGGTCGATTTCCTTGCAGACCTGAGTCTCGTTCTGGATATAAATCTGGGTATTGCGGGCGATACGTGCCGAGAAATCGGTGGGAAGCGCGATAGCCTCATCGAGGGCATTGGTGTGGAGACTCTGGGTATGGCCCAGGGCGGCGCCCATAGCCTCGATACACGTGCGGCCAACGTTGTTGAAAGGATCCTGCTCCGTCAGCGACCATCCGGAAGTCTGGGAGTGGGTACGCAGGGCGAGCGACTTGGGATTCTTCGGGTTGAACTGGCTTACGATCTTGGCCCACAGCATACGGGCGGCGCGCATCTTGGCGATTTCCATGAAGAAGTTCATGCCGATGGCCCAGAAGAAGCTCAGACGGGGAGCGAAAGAGTCGATATCCATTCCGGCGTTGACTCCCGCACGAAGGTATTCAAGACCGTCGGCCAGAGTATAGGCAAGCTCGATGTCGCAGGTGGCACCGGCTTCCTGCATATGGTATCCGGAAATCGAGATCGAGTTGAACTTCGGCATATTCCGGGAAGTGAACTCGAAGATATCGGCGATAATGCGCATCGAGAATTCGGGAGGATAGATATAGGTGTTGCGCACCATGAACTCCTTGAGGATGTCGTTCTGGATTGTGCCGGCCATCTCCTCGAGCTTGGCTCCCTGTTCGAGACCTGCGTTGATGTAGAAGGCAAGCACTGGAAGAACAGCGCCGTTCATTGTCATGGAGACAGACATCTTGTTCAGGGGGATACCGTCAAACAGCACCTTCATGTCCTCCACCGAGCAGATGGACACACCGGCTTTACCGACGTCACCGACAACGCGGGGATGATCTGCATCGTAGCCGCGGTGGGTGGCAAGGTCGAACGCCACAGAAAGACCTTTCTGGCCGGAAGCGAGGTTACGGCGATAGAAAGCGTTGGATTCGGCAGCAGTGGAAAAACCGGCGTACTGGCGGATAGTCCAGGGGCGGATGGCGTACATACCGCTGTACGGGCCGCGCAGGAAGGGGGGCAGACCGGCTACATAGTCGAGATGCTCCATCCCTTCGAGGTCTTCCTTAGTGTAGACCGGTTTTACCGGAATCAGTTCCGGGGTGAGCCAGTCTTGCTCGGGATCGCGGGCGGGAGCCGCAGCCGGCGCGCCAAAGGCGTCGGCAAGAATATCTATATTTTTGAAATCGGGTTTCATAAGGGAAGATTATTTTTTGAGAAGACGGCTGTTGAAATCCTGGAGGGTCTGGAGTACGTTGCTCTTGACGTGGATGAAATTGTTGATTCCGAGAGCCTTGAGGTCATCGGTGCAGGCAGGGGCGCCGGCAACGACGAACTCGGCCTTTCCGTCGAGGAGCTTGAACGCCTCGGGAGCGAATTCGGCATATTCGTCATCCGAAGAACAAAGCACCACGATATCGGCTTTCGCCTCCATGGCGGCGTCAATGCCTTCCTTGACTGTCTGGAAGCCGATGTTGTCGATAATCTCGTAACCGGCGCAGCCGAAGAAGTTCGAGGAGAACTGGGCGCGGGCCAGACGCATGGCCAGGTTGCCGATTGTCAGCATGAACACCTTCGGGCGGTTGGAGGCAGCCTCCGTGGCCAGGCGCAGCAGCTCGAAATCGCTTGCCATGCGCTTGGTGTTGAGCGACTTTTCAGGATCGGTGGAGCAGTTACCGCCGCATCCGCAGGAGTGTCCCTCCTTAGCATCACCTTTGACATCGGCTTCTTCGGCAGCAGCCGATGAGCCGGCCGCAATCTTGTCGGCGGCAAACTCGTTGAAGTTGGGGAACTGGTTGGTGCCCAGCAGAATTTCCTTGCGGCGCGCCATATCCTCATGGCGTTTGGCGGCGGAGGCGTTAACGGCCTTCTGGACGTCGCCGTTATCCACACAGGCGAAAAATCCGCCTTTATCCTCCACTTCCAGGAACAGCTTCCAGGCTTCTTTGGCGATGGAAACCGTCAGGGTCTCCACGTAGTAAGAACCTCCGGCGGGGTCGGCCACCTTGTCGAGATGGCTCTCCTCCTTCAGCAGGAACTGCTGGTTGCGGGCGATGCGCTCCGAGAATTCGTCAGGAGTCTTGTAGGGGACATCGAAGGGGGTTACCGTCAGCGAATCCACGCCGGCCAGGGCTGCCGACATAGCTTCCGTCTGGCTGCGCAGAAGGTTCACATGGGCATCGTAGAGGGTCTGGTTGAAACGGGATGTCACGGCGTGAAGGGCCATCTTGCAGTCGGCTTTCTCAATTGGCTTGTACTGCTCGGCAATCTGGGCCCAGAGCATACGGGCGGCGCGGAACTTGGCCAGCTCCATGAAGTAGTTGGAGCTTACACCCATATTGAACTTTATGCGGTCGGCAATCACAGCGGATTTCACTCCCGCCTCAGTCAGCAGAGTCATCCACTGTGTGCCCCAGGCCAGGGCATAGCCGAGTTCCTGGAAGATATAGCATCCGGCGTTGTTGAACACCACCGAGTTTACGGCAAGGCAGCGCAGCGCCGGTACGTCGGCCACTACATCGAGGATAGCGACAGCTTCGGCTGCCACGGCCTTGGCGTCGACGGGAGCGCCATGACGGAACGCGCGTTTCAGAGGATCATAATTGATGGAGCCGCGGAATACTTTCTCCAGTTTGCGGGCCTTGATCCACTCCACAAGCGCGGACGCAAATTCAAGCGCCTTCCGGGGACAGGTCGAGAAGTTGAGTTCCACTTCCTCCACATTGATGTCTTTCAGAAGTACGTCAAGAGTCTCGACAGTAGGCTCCTTCACTGTGAATCCCAGCGAATTGACCCCTTTTCCGAGGACATCGAGAGCCACGCGGTTGGCTTCCGCGGGGTCGGTGGAGAGAATCTCCTGGCGGGTAAGCCAGTGATTATTGTCGCGGGTGCCGCGCACATACGGGAATTCCCCGGGGAGCGAGCCTGTGGTCTTGAAATCGGCTATATCTTCCCGGCGGTACATCGGCTGCACCGAGAAACCCTCGTTGGTTCTCCACACCAGTTTCTTTTCAAAAGGTACGCCCTTGAGGTCGGCGTCTACCTTAGCTTTCCATGTCTCGTATGAGACCGGAGGAAACTGGGTGAACAGTTTTTCTTTATTTTCTGCCATGATTTATAAAGAGGTTAACAATATATAAGCTTAGTTAGGGTTAACAACATTAAATCTGCGCCACGGTTTTCTCTTAAACTTCATAAGCGCACCAAGGCTTCTCCCGCTAATTCCCAGGAGAAAACGCTAAAAGTATTTCAGAACAATCAAGAATCCTTTCATGGTAGCAGATTCACAATAGTTTCCAAAACAGTTCTCTGCCACAAATTTACTAAACTTTTTCAAATCCTCAACATTTTCAGCAAAAAATATTTCCCCGTGCAAAATCGCCCTCCGATTAATCGGCGTCAATCCACGCCTCTGCGGAAAAAACGTCACAGCCTTTCTCCGGCCCTTCACCCCTCCTGTCGTCGGGGATTCCGGGCCGGAAAGTACTGAAGTGTGAAAGGGCCTTACATCGCCGCGACGGGAACGGGGGCCACTGCGCGGACCCTGGAAGTGTCGCCCTTGGTGGCCCCGTTGACGACACCGTAAGTCATGCCAACGTACAATGCGAGGGAAGAATCAGATTCGTCTTTCGCCCAAAACCAAAGACTGTCTCCCTCATATCCTGTTCCGCCGAAAGCTTTTAATGCCTTCTTGACATTCTCACAGTCTTTCACGATAGCCTCACCCTGGGTTTTCGACGGCATATTGATGCCGGATGCCATCGCCTTATCCCATTTGACATTCTTTCCGTTGTCGGTCAATGCCAGGATAAAGGGAGGTGTGATTGACGGTTGCCGGATGACAATGCCTTTCTTTATGTAACGGGGCTTCTCCGGGGATGGGACACGATTCCATTCCGATTCGGTAAAAAAGTAATATTGTCCGTCGCGCTCGGCTGCAAGATCAAGATGACCGGCTTTTGCGTGGCCGTACAAGGGGCGGTCCGGTAATTTCGTCAGGGAGAGGTCGAGGCTGGCGGAAGCGGACTCGGTGACGGTGACGGAGGAGGTGGAGGGTTGGTAGCCGGAGCGGGTTAGGCGCAGGGTATGGGTACCTACGGGGATGGCGCGGAGAACTTCGGGGGTGGTGCCGACCGTGCGGCCGTCAAGCTCGATGGCGGCTCCCGCGGGGGTGGAGGAGACGATAAGGTCACCGGTAATGGCTTCCATGGGAGGGAAGTCCAGGGTTTCGGTGGCGTTCATGGCGAGGGTGACGCGGCGTTCGGCGGGTCGGTAGCCCTCTTTTTTAAGTTCAACCAGGTAGGTGTCAGGCATAATGCTGCCGGTCCAGGAACCGGTGCCTACGGCGTTGCCGTTGAGGAAGATGCGGGCGCCGGAGGTGGCGGAGCGGACGGTCAGAGTTGCCATCGTGGAGCGGAGACTGACGTCGCGCACCACTTTCTCGTCGCCGATTGTGGCCTGGAATTCCTCGGTCTGATACCCGGAAGCCTCGACGCGCACGGCGTGGGTGCCGGCTTTCATCAGCACGGAGCATATTCCCTCGCTGACCATCTTTTCCTGTCCCCCGATAAAGACTTTGGCATTGGGAGGCGTTACGTTCAGCACAAGGAAGTTCTCCGTCAGACGCGCCGGAGCAGCGGCAGCTCCCGCCGTTCCCCAGAGTTCCTTAGGCACCGAGAGGTCCGCGATATACGTGACGCCCCCCTCAACCCCCTTGATGCCGAAATCGGGGAAGTAGATTACCAGAGGCTTGACGAGTTTCTGATGGAGATGCAGCTCGCGCGTACCGTCGATGACGTAGACCCAGTATTCCCCGGCATGATTGACGGTTTCCCCGACGGTATTGCCCAGGAACTCAGCCCCCTCCAGCGGCAGCTGCACCTTTATCATGGCACACAGTTCGCCGTTGAGGTCCTTGCGCTCGGTGGCCGGGGAATTGGCGGTGGCATCGAATATCGCGGGCGCGATCGAATTTATTGTAAGCTCCTGGGAACGGCCCCAGGCGAAACAGGCCGCCAGCATCAGCAGTGCAATCAGTTTTTTCATAAGAGTCTGTTGTCAGCTTCCTTTCGGAGAACGCAAAGTTACGGAATTCCCGCTGAACCGACAAATCCCCTCCCCTTTTCTTTCCGGGGCAAAGCCCCTCCGGCCTGTTTACCCGCATGGAGCAGCCGCCGAGGGGGCGCGCCTGAACGCCGGCTGACGCGACAGGAACCGGAAGATGCAGGCGTAGACGGCGCGCCGCACCCCGGGGGTGGAGAGGACAAGATCGTGGATTCCGTTGCGCACCGTGGCATCGGTCACTCGGAATCCCAGCCGGCGTCCGCGGGCCTGGATGGAATCGGTGTTGAGGACAACGTCGGCCGAATCCGCCGCCGGAGTCCATGCCACCGGGGTAAGGCTGTGGTCGGAGTGCATCAGCAGAATAGGCACGCGTATCCTGCGACCGTTCTTCATCAGCTGTTTCTGGGCCTGATCGATGGCCCGGATCCATCCGGCGGTTATCTGAGCCGGATGGAGAAGTTTGAGCGTGGTGTCATACTCCCATTCTCCGTGGTACTTTTTCAGCAGGCTTTCTCCGTAGACGGAATTATCCCCTTGCGGAATCGAGATGTCAGGAAACCATTTCCCGAGTGCTGCCACAAGGGGTATTGCCACGTGTCTCATGAATCCGGTGAAATTCCAGTCAAGAAACGGACTGTTTAGAATCAGTGCTTTTATTTCCGGTGACGGATCCCCCTCCTCCATATACAGGGCTGAGATAAGTCCGCCGGTGGAATGGCCCATCAGGGCAATCTCCTCCACTCCGTCGCGCTTCATGCACACTATCGCTGAATCAATGTCGGGAAAATACTCCCTCAGGTTTCTGACCTCATAACGGCGCTGCCCCTCCAGGAGCGAACGGCCGTACTTGCGCAGGTCCACCGCATAAAATCCATAGCCCGAATCATTGAAAATCTTCCCCATCGTATCCTGAAAAAAATAATCATTGTAGCCGTGGATATACAGGACGGCCCTGCGGGGGTTTTCTCCCGCGGGCAGACGGCGCACGACCGTGGAGACCACCGGGCCTGAATAATCATCGGGCTGCCGGACGCTTTCACTCTCATACCTTCCCCGCAACAACGGGTCGGTAACCCAGGAAACCAGCAGCGGCGCAAGAATCAGCACCAGCAGAAAAAGCGGACTACGTTTCATTATAATATTCTGAAATAATCTTTTAACAAAAATTGTCGGAAATAAATCCTTTTCTGTATATAACATCGCCATAACGGCGCCTGTTTTGCAAAGTTAACAATTCTTTTGCTGATATTACGCAAAAAATCCCTATCTTTGTGGGCATAACGCAAACTTGACGCCTGAGTTCATCTCTCCGAATCGCTATCCCTTATTCCGGCGTACCTTAAATTCTTTCCGACAATGGATTATGACGACATAACCGAAGTGTTCCGCAATGTTATCCGACAGGCTGGCAGCATCGACATGGCCGAGGCCGAGTTCAAAAAAATGATAGGAGAAGACCATGAACTTCACCGCATTTACCGCGAATGGTGTCACGAAGTCGGCAGCAGCGAACGCCAGGGGTTCTTCGACTTCTGCGACGAATATATGGATAACCAGGACTCAGTGTGGGATTCTCTCGACAACGACTATGACAGATAATACCGTTTTAAGCCATCTTTCACTCCGGATGCCCGCGGAATGGGATCACCGTATGACAGCCACACTTATCGCGTGGCCCCACGACGATACGGACTGGGCGCCGATGCTTGCCGACGTAGACCGATGTTACGTCGACCTGACCCGTGCCCTCCTGCAAGCCGGACAGCAGACCGTCATCGTAACGCCCGAACCAGACCGTGTACGCGGGCTACTCCCTGAGGTACCCCGGGATAAAGTCCTGATAGTGAAGTGTGAAACCAACGACACCTGGACACGCGACTACGGTCCTCTGACCGTTGCTCTCCAGCCTGACGACCGACTGGCGGCAATGTTCTTCTGCTTCAACGGCTGGGGACTGAAATTCGCCGCCGACAAAGACAATCTTGTCGGACTTAAACTGAAAGCCCGCAAGGTTATCGACTGCCCGGCTTTCGACCGGAAAGGCTACGTTCTCGAAGGAGGTTCCATCGAGAGCGATGGGGCGGGAACTATTCTGACAACCTCGGAATGTATGCTGTCTGTCAACCGTAACGGTATCGTCAGTAAGGAATTTGTGGAAAAGGAACTCCGCAGGTCGCTCGGGGCCGAACGTGTCCTGTGGCTCGACCACGGCGCCCTCGCAGGGGACGACACCGACAGCCATATCGACACACTGGCCCGTTTCGCGCCCCACGATACCATATTATATGTCAAATCCTATCGTCCCGACGACCCCCATACTCCCTCTCTGGAGGCCATGGAACGTCAGCTGACCGGGCTGCGCACCGCCGACGGTACCCCCTACAATCTTATAGGGCTCCCTCTGCCCGACCCGATCTTTGACGGGGACGGCGAACGCCTGCCGGCCACATATGCCAATTTCCTGATTACCCCCCGGGCCGTCCTGATGCCTGTCTATGGACAGCCGCAAAATGACGACATGGCCCGTCGGATGCTTCAGATTGCCTTCCCGGAGCATGAAATCCTGACCGTGGACTGCCGTCCGCTTATCCGGCAGCACGGTTCCCTGCATTGCGCCACCATGCAGTTCCCTTCCGGGTGGCTTCCCCTGTAAACAACACTGATTTTACCGGCATACTACCGTAAGTCATGAAGAAAGAAAACTCCACCATAAAAGTAGCGCTGATTCAGCAGAGCAAAACCGCCGATATAGCCGCCAACCGGCGTCGTCTTGAAGAAGAAATCCGAAAAGCGGCCGCCGGAGGAGCTGCCCTGATTGTGAATCAGGAACTCCATGATTCACTCTATTTCTGCCAGAACGAGGATGTCGACACTTTCGACCTTGCCTGCGACCTCACCGAGGGTTCCGGAGCGACGGAACTTTACAGCCGTCTGGCCCGTGAACTTGGTGTGGTGATCGTAACATCTATGTTCGAGCGCCGCGCCGCCGGTCTTTACCACAACACGGCTATCGTCTTCGATTCGGACGGCTCCGAGGCCGGTCGCTATCGCAAGACACATATTCCCGATGACCCCGGTTTCTACGAGAAATTCTATTTCACCCCCGGCGATATGGGAATCAAGCCGGTACGGACCTCCCTGGGACTGCTCGGTGTGCTGGTCTGCTGGGACCAGTGGTATCCCGAGGCAGCGCGTCTGATGGCGCTCCAGGGGGCGGAACTGCTGATTTACCCCACGGCGATAGGCTGGCAGGACACTGACCCCGAGGATGAGAAGCAGCGCCAGCGCGAAGCCTGGATTACCGTGCAGCGCGGTCATGCCGTCGCCAACGGTATCCCTGTCATTGCAGTCAACCGTGTAGGCCACGAAGATGACCCCTCGGGCGCTTCGGACGGGATAACGTTCTGGGGCTCGAGTTTCGTAGCCGGCCCTCAGGGGGAATTCCTCCATCTGTCCCCCGCCGACAGGGAAGAGACCGCCCTGGTCGACATAGATTTACACCGGTGCGAGAACGTGCGCCGCTGGTGGCCGTTCCTGCGCGACAGACGCATTGACCTCTACGGTCCGCTGACCCGGCGCTATCTCGACTGAGCGTCATTTCCCCCCTGCAAAGGGTTTCACCGGACAACAGCTTAAATCTTCCGCCTATGGATATCCTTCTGCCTCCCGACCTCTCGGGCCAGCGTCAGCCGTTGCGCAACAGCATCCGGCATCTGACCGTAATCGGTGCCAACGGTGCCGGAAAGACCCGCTTTTCAAATTACATGGCCGCCAGCCTCGGGAAATATGCGTTCCGGCTGTCGGCCCTCAAGGCCATATATGCGGCCGGTGAGCCGGAAAATACTCCAGGCACCACCGATGCCCTGTATCTTAGGGCACGGCAAACCCCTGGTTTCCTTACCAACGGAGCCACCACGCCGTTCGAACGGCTGATGGCCCTGCTGCTCAACGAGGAAATCACAGCCCTTGTGGACTTCAAGGTCGCCCAGATGGATGTCGCCGCCGGACGGCGGAAGAAAGCCGAGGTGCCTGTCACCCGGCTTGACACGGTCATCGCTTCCTGGCAGGATATTTTCCCGGAAAATCAGATCCTGCGCCAGGGAGGACGGCTGATGTTCTCCCGCGACGGCCAGGAGGACACCTATTCCCAGGTACGTCTTTCAGCCGGCGAGAAAGCCGTTCTGTATTATTTCGGGGCGGTATTGTACGCTCCCGCCGACGGAGTGGTCTTCATCGACTCTCCCGAAATGTTTCTCCATCCCTCGATACATCAGCGTTTCTGGGACACGATGGAAAGTCTGCGTCCCGACTGCCGGTTCATCTACACCACCCACGACCTGGACTTCACCGCCACACGTCAGCGCAACGGACTGCTCTGGGTCCGAGGCTACAATTCCGCCGGCGAAGGATGGGACTATACGATACTCCCCCGTGGCGAAGGGATTACCGATGAGATTTATCTCGCCATTGTCGGGTCCCGCAAGCCGGTGCTGTTCATCGAGGGAGACGCCTCCCACTCCATCGACGCCAAACTTTATCCTCTTGTTTTCAGGAATTTTACCGTAAAATCCCTCGGAAGCTGCGACAAGGTTATCGAGTCGACCCGCGCGTTCAACGATCTTAAAGGCTTCCACCATCTCGACAGCCGGGGCATCGTGGACCGCGACCGCCGCGACGACGGAGAGGTAGCCTATCTGCGCGGCAAGAATATTTTCGTACCTGAAGTGGCGGAAATCGAGAACATACTGATGCTCGAGGAGGTTGTGCGCACTGTCGCCGCCGAGAACGGTCGGGATGAAAACAAAGTGTTCCGGTCGGTGAAACATTCGATTATCGGTATGTTCCACCATGATCTCCGCTCCCAGGCCATGCTTCACACACGCCACCGCATAAAGCGTCTTATGGAGCGCCGGGTCGACGGCAAATTCCCCAACATCAATGCTTTTGAGCGCCACCTTGCCGGACTGGCCGAAGAACTGAATCCCCGCGGTCTTTACGAAAAGCTATGTCGGGAATTTTCCGGTTACGTAGCTTCCGAGGACTACGCTTCCGTCCTTAAGGTCTACAATCAGAAGGCGATGCTTCCCGGTTCGAACGTCTCCCAGCTTTGCGGTCTTACAGGCTCGAAAGACTCCTATATCGACGCCATAATCACCATTCTGCGCCGCGATACCGCCTCCTCCCGCCGTATCGTCGCGGCCATTACCCGCTGCTTCGGCCTCTCCTGACCCCGCCACCCACGGCTCTCCCGCCCGTATCCCTCCTCTGACTTATGTTTTCGTGAAATACTTTCATAGAGGTATTCCATCGACAGACAGGAAAAGACAGCGTTGAAAATCGGGCCGTAGAGCCGTCATTTCAACGCTGTCAGACTATTGGGATGTTATGAAGTTACGTGGAGGTCGGCGGAGAGGGAACGTCAGCGGGCAAGGATAAGGGCCGAGCGGGGAGCCACTTCCGTAGTTCCGCCGGGAAGCGTCAGCTGAGTACCGTCGGGAGCCGTAAGCCCGGTATGGCAGATATTTCCGTCCTGAGCGATTACGCGCCACTGACCTTTGGGAAGTTTCACCGTAGCGGCTTCGTCGGCGCCGTTGAACACCATCTTTATTTCCTTCCACTCGTCGCCGTTGGCGTTGTTGAGCAGCGAATAGGAAATAAGGTTGGGAGTGGTCACCTTGTCAAACTTAAGGTTCCGGGCGATATCCTCGGCGGAAGTCATGCGGAAAGCAGGATGAGCCTTGCGCAGGGCGATAAGTTCTTTGTAATAATTGAACTGGTCTTTGTTGAGGTGCTTGAGATTCCAGTCGATGGCATTGATGGAGTCGGGCGACTTGAAAGAATTATGTACGCCCTTCTTGTTACGGAACACCTCTTCACCGGCAAACATGAAGGGAGTGCCCTGAGAGGTGAAGACAATCGTCTGGGCCAGGCGGGCAACGCGCTGACGGTCAGCCTCAGAGGAACCGGGCATCGACTTGGCAAGCTTGTCGGTAAGCGTCAGGTCGTCATGGCAGCTCACATAGTTGATTATCTGTGAGGGGGAGGAAGCGTAAGGGAATTTGGAATTGTTCCCCTTCGAGTAATCGACCTGGGGATGGGCGGTCGAGGCTACTATACCGATTTTCACCGTTTCCTCCAGACCCGGTTTGCCGGTGGCGAATCCGCGGTCGGCGGCATCGGAATAATGCCCCTTGACAGCATCGCGGATGTCATCCGAGAAGACTGCGATACCGTTCATCCTGGCAACGTTTTCTTTCAGTGCGCGGGCTTCTGCGGGAAGCGGAGAATTTCCGGCCGTCCAGCCTTCGCCATATACGAAAATCGAAGGATTGATTTCCCTGAGGGCGGCGGCCACCTGGTTCATCGTCTCGGTATCGTGAATAGCCATCAGATCGAAGCGGAAACCGTCGATATGATATTCCTTTGCCCAGTATTTTACAGAGTTGACGATGAAGTCGCGCATCTGCTGACGCTCGGAAGCGGTCTCGTTGCCGCATCCCGAGGCGTCGCTGTAAGAACCGTCCTGATTGTGGCGGTAGAAATATCCGGGCGCGGTGAGCGAGAAATTCGATTTGTCGTTGTCGGCGGTATGGTTGTAGACCACATCCATCACCACGCCGATGCCGGCGTCATGAAGCGCCTTGACCATCTGCTTCATCTCCCTGACACGGGTAGCCGGATCGGAGGGATTGGTGGAATATGACCCCTCGGGAGAATTATAATTATAGGGATCGTAGCCCCAGTTGTACTGATTGGCCGGCAAATTGGCTTCGTCGACCGAATTGTAATCGTATGAGGGGAGAATATGGACGTGGGTGACGCCTAATTCCTTAAGATGGTCGATACCGGTCTTGTCCCCTAGGGGGGTCACGGTCCCGTTCTCGGTCATTGCCAGGAATTTTCCCTTATTGGCGATTCCGGAATTGGGATGGACCGAGAAATCGCGGTGATGCATCTCGTAAAGCACTACGTCGTTTATCGCCTTTACCTGGGGTCCCTTGTCCTGAGCCCATCCTTCGGGATTGGTGGAAGCGAAATCTATGATGGCGGCGCGGTGACCGTTCACGCCGACGGCTTTGGCCCATATACCGGGAGTCTCGTCAAGCCATTTGCCGTCCACATTCACTTGGAAAGTATAGAATTTACCGTATGGTACGGGAGTGAGCGAAGCAGTCCAGGTGCCGTTTTCGGCTTTCTGCATATCAATGGTCTGCAAGGGCTCGCCGTAACGTCCCTGACCGTAAATCCGGAGCTTGACGGCTCGGGCCTCGGGAGACCACAGACGGAAACGGGCATCATTGCCGACAATGGAGAGTTCCAGGTCCTCCCCCTCATAAACCGGGTAGGCAAGATATTTGGCATCTGCATTTCCGGCTGAAGCGATCGCGACATCCGAGGGGGTTCCGGCCGCCATGAACTGAGGCAGAACGGCGGATCCGGCCATAAGCGAACCAACGCAAAGGTCTAACATGAAGTTTTTCATCATTTATCTTAAGGTGTTTGTTTTACAGATGATTGTACGTAAGCGTATCCTCACATTATTATATACGTATGACTGGCCGGTTTATTGTCCTTTACATACGTTATTTCATTTGGTGTCAACAGTGCCTTTAATCAGTTCTGCAACTGGTTAACTGATGCAACGGAGAGACTTGTTAACATGACAGTTAAATAATGTAAGAATCCCGTAATGCCGTTAAACTTTACGCCGTCGCGGGCGTCTTATTTCTGAAAACAGTATTAATACCAACCGAATTCCCCTGCGGGAATCCGACTATTAGAAAATTATGATGAGAAAAAAATTATTTATAGCTGTAATCGCGTTAATGACCCTCGGCGCTGCGGCTCCGGCTTTCGCTCAGACCGCTACCCCAGTGCCGGTCGAAACCGCTGTTACGGGCCAGTCCTCCGCATCCGCCGCACCGACTAAAGACCGCAAAGTCAAACTCGACAAGAAGATGCGCCGGATTGGGAATTGCGATTCCGCCTGCACCGTAGCAGATTCCGCCTGTGGCAAACGAATAGTGACCAGGTCCAAAGCCCGCGCTATCAAAAGCCGCCGGGGCTACTGTCAGTCTGACACCGCCGTGTGTCCCGCTTCCGACTGCCGGCCCTGCGCACCGGCAAATTGCGCCCCTGTGAACTGCACTCCCGCTAATTGCGCCGTGCAGCGGACCGACTCGGTATGTTGCCGTAACTCCTCCGCTGGCTGCCAGCAAGGACGCGGTTACCGCCCCGGTGGACGGCATCGTCACCATCACGGCGCCTCCGACTGCCGTCAGGCGTGTCCCGCCACCCCTGCGACTGCTCCCGCTGCCGCTGAATAAGGCCCACCTATCCGGATGCGCCATTTCTGAAAGCGGGCTGCCTGCAACACCATAAATCGGTTTCCAAGACTTGATACCTCACGCCCCGCCCCGGAAATTTTTCTCCTCCGGCGGGGCGTAATTATTTTGAATTCCGATTTTTCCGATGATTTTTCTTTGTAAGAAATCCATTAATTGTTAAATTTGCAAACGACTTAAATTTCGTGCTTCTGACAATGGAGATTTCATCGGCGTCACTTCCTCCCGGCTTTTCCTTCGAGACAAGGAAAAATTTCTACACAATCAAGGGTGTGCTGGGGACCGGCGGATTCGGCATCACATACCTTGCCGGATGCCGTCCTGTCGGTGTGCCGCATGACGAACTGGAAATTCTCGTGGCCATCAAGGAGCATTTCATCGGCAAGTACAGCTCGCGGAATCCCGAGGATTACAGGGTTGTCTACCCAAAGTCCGCCGAATCCGTGGTCAATTCCTCTCTCAGGGAATTTCTGGCGGAAACCAGGCGCCTTTCAATGATTAACGGAGGCCATCGCCACATTGTCAGCATCCTGGAAGTTTTCACTGCCAACAACACGGCTTACTATTCGATGGATTATCTCGGCAAGGAATCCCTGGAGTCCTACGTCCTGCGCAACGGGCCACTGTCTGAACACCGGATGTGGGAGATCATGGAGCCGGTGATCAACGCCGTGGGGTATCTTCATTCCCACAGAGTCACTCACCTCGACATAAAGCCGCAGAACATAATGCTTTCTGCCGGTATTGACGGAAAACAGCAGGGTGTGCTGATCGATTTCGGTCTCTCGAAGCACTACGACGAACAATACAACCCCACTTCTACAATGCGTTCCGTCGGCGTGTCCCACGGATTCGCTCCGCTGGAACAGTATGCGGGAATATCATCGTTTTCTCCGAAAGCCGATGTCTACGCCCTCGGCGCCACAGCATTTTTCTGTCTGACGGGAAAAATTCCGCCGAGCGCGCCAGACCGTTCACCGTCGGATGTGGCGAAAATGCTCGAGGTTCGTGTGCCTCCCCTCTCCGTATCCACGAAAAACGCTGTTGCCGACGCCATGGAACTGCAGCCGGAAGCCCGCACGGACACCCCTCGTGAAATCCTCCATCCATCCGACCAGGTAGCCGTCTGGATGAAACATTTCCGCCGGGTCGACCCCGTGGATTCCTCGGCCTATTTCGCGGCCCGGCGTGCTGCCGCCGACGCCGACGATCACGATGACGATGACGATGAGGAAGATGACGCCCCGGTAAAAGATCCCCGCGCTACTGCTTTCAGCAGAATTTTCGCCATACTGATGCTTTTGCTCCTTATCGCGGGATGGCTCTATACCCGTTTTACCTGATGTCGCCGGGGATGCGTAATGAATCACTCAATGAATTGATATGAATCCATGTC
The DNA here is from genome assembly GCA_910584365.1 of uncultured Muribaculaceae bacterium. Taxonomy (GTDB): domain Bacteria; phylum Bacteroidota; class Bacteroidia; order Bacteroidales; family Muribaculaceae; genus UBA7173. The sequence goes on from CAJUAF010000009.1 coordinate 20,265, forward strand.
AGAACACCGCTCTTCCGACCGGCACACTTCTCTCCGGCGAACAGAGGACTTACCATATCGAGTCGGTTCTCGGTAAAGGGGGCTTCGGCATCACCTATCTCGCTACTACGCGGGCCGTCATCGACAACCTATCGTATATTCTTCCGGTCGCGATAAAAGAACATTTCCTTTCCGATGTATGCGACCGCGATCCCGTAACACTCGCGGTCACATTTCCGGAAGCGTCACGCGGCACCGTGGAAGCCTCTCTGAAAAGTTTTATATCCGAGGCAGATCGACTGATCACTTTCCGCGACATAAGCCCCGACATAGTAAAAATCAGCGAGATCATCAAGGCCAACAACACCGCCTACTATGTGATGGAATACCTCGAGGGGGAAACCCTGTATGATTATGTCCTCCGTGAAGGGCCCTTGTCCGAGGCCCGCGCCTGGAAACTGCTGCTTCCTATCATCAACGCTGTCAGGGCGCTCCATTCCAACCGGCTGACCCATCTGGACATCAAGCCGGACAATATAATGCTCACCAGGAATCCCGACAAGACGATCAGCCCCGTACTGATTGATTTCGGTCTCTCCAAGCATTACGACAATACGGGACTGCCGACCTCCACCATACTTACCTGTGCCTTTTCTCCAGGCTTCGCCCCGGTCGAACAGTATGCGGGGATCAGTACTTTCTCGCCGCAATCGGACATTTATGCCCTCGGAGCAACCGCCATGTTCTGTCTTACGGGAACGGTGCCACCCCCCTCTCCCACCCTGAAACAAGGCGACATCGCCCGGCAGCTTATCCTTCGGGCGCCTGATATAAGGGAAGCGTCTTTCAATGCCATCACAACCTCGATGCAACTCTACAAAGTGGATCGTCCGGAGGATGTCGGGATGCTCGCAGACGCCGCCCGCGACGTACTGTCGGCCTCTCCGGCGGAACCGGATAACCGGCTCCTCCCGGAAGCTCCCGATATCATCGTTCCCGAATCGGACGGTCCGTCGGCCGACACCGAGGACGCAATCATCCTCCGGCCCGTCTATGTTCCCGCAGGGCCGGCCGCGCGGCCTGGTGACGTGAACGCCGTTGCCGCCGCACCGCAGCTGCCACACCGGATCCGAAATTCACGCCATAAGAATTTCCACCTGTTTGTCGTGATTATTATAGCCGCGATAGCTTTCGCCATAGGACTTATTGTCGAAAACAACCGTGAGGAAGCTGACCCCGGTGTACTGTATGAGGAGCCGCTCCCTGACTGGATTATCGACACGGACACGGAAACACCCGGTGAAAGCAACTATAACGGTTACTGACAATCCGCGTATGAAACTGAACATTTTTCCACGGATACGATTTAAAACATTATGACAACCGACAATATAAAGCAAAACAACAACAGCCCTCTCCCCGCCGGAAAACCGAAAGGGAAACATCGCAACCTCAGGAGACTTATCCTCAGCATCGCCGCCATTGCTCTGGTCTGCTGGGGCGTATGGCAGTTCCGCTCGATGGCAAGCACTTATGAAGGGGACGAAGCCATCTGGCTGAAGATTCCCGCAGGAACCTCTCCGGAAGAAGTACGCGACCAGCTCACATCTGTTCTCGGCGCTTCATACGGCTCCGACGTGCTGCGCCACTGGGACGGCGACACCGCTGTCACCCGGGGAGCCTATATGGTGGAACCGGGCACCAAAGCCATCTCCCTTGCAAAAGCCCTGAACGAAGGGCGCCAGACCCCGGTGAAACTGACGTTCAACAATATCCGCACCCTCGAGCAGCTTGCCGGACGCATGGCAACGCGCCTTGACTTGGACTCCGCGACATTCATCCGGGCTTTCAATGAAAAGGCTGCGGAGGCAGGCATAACTCCGGAAATACTTATCGGACGCATGGTTCCCGATACCTACGAAGTCTACTGGACCGCTTCGCCGTCCCAGGTCATCGACAAGATTCTCAAAAACAACGACCGGTTCTGGACCACCGAAAGGCGCCGGAAAGCCGAAAGCCTCGGCCTGACCCCGGATCAGGCGACAACCATAGCCTCTATCGCAGAGGAGGAATCCTCCAAAGCCGATGAACGGGGACGAATCGGACGGCTGTATCTCAACCGCTATAAACGGGGGATGAAACTCCAGGCCGACCCGACGATAAAATTCGCTCTCGGAGACTTCTCAATCCGCCGTGTAGGAGGCTCCATGCTGGAGACCGACTCCCCTTATAACACTTACCGCTACGCGGGGCTGCCGCCGGGACCGATCCGTATTCCCGAACGCGCCACCATCGACGCTATCCTCGACGCGCCGCCTCATGATTATATATATATGTGCGCCCGTGCTGATTTTTCCGGGTATCATGATTTCACCTCCGACTATGCCGTCCACCAGCGCAATGCCGCCGCTTTCCGTCGCGCCCTCGACTCGCGGGGAATCTCCCTCGAAGCGCCCGCACGACATATGCCCGCCCAGGACTGAAATCCCCCCCTTTCATCGCTGACCACGCCATGACCGCAATCCTATCCCGGTCCCACCCTTCCGGAACGCTCTCCGGAAATAAATGACAGGGACATAGGGGAAATGTCGCGGAAAAAACGTAAATTTGCAAAAATTTTATATTATGAAAATTAACAGGATTCTCTCCGCCGTGGTCATTGCCCTGGCGGTTTTCGGAATTTCCGGGAAGGCACACGCCGCCGGATTCCAGTTCGGCATCAAGGGTGGTGTGACGGTCAACAGCTTCAAGTTCAACGAGAGTATGTTCAACTCCGATAACCGTTGCGGCTACACGTTCGGTCTGATGACGAAATTTACCGTCCCCGTGATCAATATCGGTTTTGACGCTTCGGTGATGTACACCCACCGCTCTGCCGGAGTGCAGGACGTCATTACGCTGCCGACAGACGACTCTTCCGCGACTCTCGCCCCCTCTTATAACATCAACAGCAACTACATAGAGATCCCCGTAAACTTCCGCTGGGACATCGGTATCCCGATTATCGGGAATGTAGTCACTCCGTTCCTCACCACCGGGCCGGATTTCTCGTTCCTTCTGTCGAAACAGAACGCCGCCAACGCGTGGGAACGCCATAAATTCGATTTCGCCTGGAACTTCGGTTTCGGCCTCATGTTCGTGAACAAAGTACAGCTCCATGCCTCCTACGGACTCGGCCTAAACAACGCCGCATCCTCCGACGCGGCGCTCCACGGCGCCAACCTCGGAGACGCCAAGAACCGTTTCTGGTCCGTTACCGCCGCCTATCTGTTCTAATCCGCGAACCCCTCAGTTATTTCAGTCAGCCCAATGGGAAAGAAACATCTTCTTGACACCGTCCTGGTGGAAAACCGCCCCCTCTCCCGCCGCTACTCGATGCTGATTCTCCAGCTACCAGATAATCTCGACAATTTCGAGGTTCTTCCGGGACAGTTTGTTGAAGTGCAGGTGGCGGATTCCCCTCAGACCTACCTGCGTCGCCCCATATCGATTTGTGATTACGACAGCGTGACGCGCCGCATGACCCTGCTCATCCGCCGCGCCGGCGAAGGTACGGAACATCTGTGCAATCTCGCCGAGGGAAGCGTGATAAACATCGTCGGTCCGCTGGGCAACGGCTTCTCCGTTCCCGGCCCCGGCAAGGAAGCGCTCCTTGTCGGCGGAGGCATCGGAGTGGCCCCGCTGATGTATCTGGGCAAATGTATGGCCGCCGCCGGAGCGCGTCCCGTGTTCCTGCTGGCCGCCCGTACCGAATCCGAGCTGCTTCTGCTCGACGAATTCCGGGCTATCGGCGACCTGCGGCTCGCCACCGACGACGGAACCGCCGGCGAACAGGGATATGCCGCCGACCATACAGCCCTCTCGCGCCGCTATGATCTCGTATGCTGCTGCGGTCCCAAACCGATGATGCTCGGAGTGGCCCGCAAAGCCGCCGCCACGGGTTCCCCCTGCGAGGTATCGCTGGAAAACCTGATGGCCTGCGGTCTGGGTGCCTGCCTCTGCTGTGTGGAACCCACCCTGAAAGGCAACCTCCGGGCCTGTGTCGACGGGCCGGTATTCAATACTGAACTCCTGCTCTGGGACCTCAAATAGTTTTCACCAATGACCGCAATGCAGAATAACTCAAATATCCAGGCCGCGGACGTCAGCATGGCCGTCGAAATCGGCGCCCTGAAAATGAAGAACCCGATGCTCACCGCGTCCGGCACTTTCGGATTCGGCGAGGAATTCGCGGATTTCATCGACCTGGAACGCCTGGGAGGATTCATCGTCAAGGGAACCACTCTCGAACCGCGCGAAGGAAACCCCTATCCGCGCATGGCCGAGACCCCTTCTGGGATGCTCAACGCCGTGGGGCTTCAGAACAAAGGAGTCGATCATTTCATCTCCGAGATTTATCCGCGTCTCAAAGGGCTCGACACGAATGTGCTGGTCAATGTTTCCGGCGCTAAAATCGAAGATTACGTAGCCGTGGCCGAAAAGCTCTCCGGGCTGGAAAGAATATCGGCTATCGAGGTCAATATCTCCTGCCCCAACGTGAAGCAGGGGGGTATGGCTTTCGGAACCACCTGCGACGGAGCCGCCGCCGTTACCGCCGCCGTGCGCAAAGCCTGGCCCCGCACGCTGATTGTCAAACTCTCGCCCAACGTCACCTCCATAGCAGACATCGCCCGAGCCGTCGAAGCCGAGGGGGCCGATTCCGTATCCCTGATCAACACCCTTATGGGGATGGCCGTCGACGTGGAGCGCCGCCGCCCGTGCCTGTCCACAGTGACCGGCGGTCTCTCCGGCGCCGCCGTGCGCCCCGTGGCCGTCAGAATGGTATGGCAGACGGCCAAGGCCGTCGGGATTCCGGTCATCGGTCTGGGAGGGATTTCCTGCGGCCGCGACGCGATAGAGTTCATGTTGGCGGGGGCCCGCGCCGTCCAGATCGGCACAGCCAATTTCATCAATCCGGCTGTCACGGTCGAAGCTGTCGAGTGGATGCGCCAGTGGTGTGTGCGCCACGGCGTCCGCGACATCAACGAAATCGTTGGGGAAATCTGACCCCGCTCCTTTTAACCTCAGTAACTAAAACTCCTTGTCTTTACATATAGCCTAATGGGACTTTTCAGCAAGTTTTTCTCAAAGGAAAAGAAAGAGACCCTCGACAAGGGTCTTGACCGCACCAAGCAGGGACTGTTCTCGAAAATAACCCGTGCAATCGCCGGCAAATCGAAGATTGACGACGACGTTCTCGACAACCTCGAGGAAGTCTTCATCACCTCCGATGTCGGCGTGGATACCACGCTTAAGATAATCGACCGTATCCAGGCCCGCGTGGCCCGCGACAAATATGTCAGCTCCTCCGAACTCAACAGACTCCTCTGCGAGGAAATCTGCGGGCTTCTGGCCGAGAACAACAACGAGTCAGCCGAAGAGGATTTCACCGTTCCTCCCAGCCACAAGCCCCATGTCATAATGGTCGTGGGCGTCAACGGCGTCGGCAAGACAACCACCATCGGCAAACTCGCCGCCCAGTTCAAGGCCGCCGGCAACAAGGTAATGCTCGGGGCGGCCGACACATTCCGCGCCGCCGCCGTAGAGCAGCTCGACATATGGGGCGAACGCGCCGGAGTGCCCGTAGTGAAGCAGAAGCTCGGGGCTGACCCCGCCGCCGTGGCCTTCGACACTCTTCAGTCGGCGAAAGCCAACGATGTCGATGTCGTCATCATTGACACGGCCGGGCGCCTCCACAACAAGAAAGGGCTGATGGATGAACTGTCTAAAATCCGCAACGTGATGCAGAAAGTCGTTCCCGACGCGCCCCATGAAGTCCTGCTGGTGCTTGACGGCTCGACCGGGCAGAACGCTTTCGAGCAGGCCCGTCAGTTCGTTGCCGCAACCAGCGTGAACGAACTGGCCATAACCAAACTCGACGGCACGGCGAAAGGTGGCGTCGTAATCGGCATCTCCGACCAGTTCAAGATTCCGGTAAAATATATCGGTCTCGGAGAGGGAATCAACGACCTCCAGGTCTTCCACAAGAAGGAATTCGTGGAATCGCTCTTCGGCGAAGAGAATCTGAAATAACCGGGGGATGGGTACGGGAAAGAAAAAAGGCGCCTCTGCCGGGCGCAGGAGTGTCAACGTCGTCACTCTCGGTTGTTCCAAGAACCTCGTGGATTCCGAAAGGGTTCTGAAGATGCTCTCGGATGCCGGCTTCGACGCCTGGCACCAGACGGATCGCCCTACCGACATCGTGGTGGTGAACACCTGCGGTTTCATCGGCGACGCCAAAGAGGAATCCGTCAACACAATCCTTGAATTCTGCAGCGCCAAACAGGACGGCCGGATTCGCGAGCTTTACGTGATGGGATGCCTCTCGGAGCGTTACCGCGATGAACTGAAATCCGAGATTCCGGAAGTGGACCGTTTCTACGGCAAGTATGACTGGACCGGTCTGGTCGACGATCTTCTTGCCCGCGACAGAGAGGAGGAACTCACCTACGGACGCCGCATCACCACCCCCTCCCACCACGCCTACCTGAAGATCTCCGAGGGGTGCGACCGTTTCTGCGCGTTCTGCGCCATACCTCTCATCACCGGGCGTCATCATTCCCGCCCCGTGGAAGAGATTCTGGAGGAAACGCGCCGCCTGGCCGCCTCCGGCGTAAAGGAAATCAACGTCATAGCCCAGGACCTTTCCAGCTACGGCAAGGACCTGTACGGCAGCCTGTCGCTGGGACGCCTGATCGACAGCATGGCCGACGTGGAGGGAATCGAGCGCATACGTCTCCACTATGCCTACCCCGCGGAATTTCCCCGCGACATCCTGGAGGTAATGCGCCGTCGTCCTAACGTGTGCAGCTATCTCGACATCGCCCTCCAGCATATTTCCGACAACGTGCTGACGAAGATGCGGCGCCATATCACCGCCGCCGAGACCCGCGCTCTGCTTGACGAAATCCGCCGGGAGGTACCCGGCATCCACCTGCGTACCACTCTCATGGTCGGTTTCCCCGGCGAGACCGAGGAGGACTTCCTTCAGCTGATGGATTTCGTCCGTGAGCAGCGCTTCGAGCGTATGGGAGCCTTCGCCTACTGTGAGGAGGAGGGTACTTTCGCCGCCCGCAATCTCCCTGATGAAATCCCCGCTGACGTAAAGCAGGATCGGCTCGGGCGCCTCATGGCCTTGCAGGAAGAGATTTCCCTGGAGATACAGCAGGAAAAGGTCGGCAAGACATTCAAGGTCATAATCGACTCCGAGGAAGAAGATTACTTTGTGGGACGTACCGAATATGACTCCCCTGAAGTCGATCCCGAAGTACTGGTCAAAAAGACACTTCCCCTACGCGCGGGAGACATCGTGGAGGTCCGGATTACCGACGCGCTTCCTTTTGAACTAATCGGGACTCCGGTGGAATCCACCGGGGAAAATGACGGACCGGCAAACGCCGGCGATGACGGGCAAAATGCTAAACCCTAAGCTGAAGGATGATTCCCGGTCCGATAAAACAAGCGTGTGCCGAAGCCCTGTCCGCAGGGCTTTCGTTTGCCTGTTTCCGTATGCCCGGCAGTGAGGAAGTCGTTTTTCTGGCCGATAGCGGGGAGGGGAAACCCCGTTCACAACTGACGTTTGAAATCAGTCCGTGGCTGTCGGGAAATACCGGGAGAATTGTCATCCGCGACCGTATGGACACGGAAATTATCGGGAGTCTGCGGGCACAGAATCCTAAGGGCGCGTCAGCCTTTGTCTCCGAACCCGCGATTTCCCGGGAAGACTATCTTGCCGCTGTCAGCAAGGTCATCGACAGTTGCCGCCGCCGCGACGGGAAAACCGTCTATTCCCGGGTAATCACCGGCGCGAATCCCTCGCTTGACATTCCGGAAACCGCCGACAGTCTTTTTTCGGAGTTCCCGGAAGCCTTCGGATTTCTGTACTTCACTCCGAGTACAGGCTGCTGGCTTGGCGCCTCTCCGGAGACTCTGCTCTCGGTGGATTTCGCCGAAGGTAAGTTCTCGACTATGGCCCTGGCCGGTACCAGAAACCTTGATGCAGCCGACGCCCCGTGGGATGACAAGAATCTGCGGGAAAACGCTTTCGTGGCAGACTTCTTCGGCGGGAAATTCGCCGCCCTGGGGCTTGATTATGACATATCTCCCCTGGAATCGGTCACTTATGGTCCAGTGCAGCATCTGTGCCGGAAAATCACCGGGAAATTCACCCCGGCGGATGATATGGATTCCGTACTGGAGGCTATCAACCCTACGCCGGCCCTATGCGGGACCCCTACCGACGAAGCCCTGCGCGACATCGCCGCCTGCGAACTTCATTCCCGGAGATGCTACGGCGGATATGTGGCCGTCCGTACCCCCGGACGTCTTGATGCTTTTGTCAACCTGCGGAGCGCCCTGGTAGCCACCGACGGATCCGGACGCTTCAACGTTTTTGCCGGCGGAGGAATCACTCCCGATTCCGACCCCGCGACCGAGTTCCGGGAAACTTCCGCAAAAGCCTCCTGTCTGCTGGCTCTGCTGAGTGAAAGGACTGACTGAGACCGCGCGACTCTCCGCCGAAGTCTCTTCTACACTACGGATGACTGTTTTTTAGCAAATTTAAGCCCTCGGATGCAGCAGATTCCGTCAAGAAATCGTAACTTTGCACCTAATTATGAGGAAGAATCTTATCGGACAGGAAACAATAGTTCGCCTGAGCGCCCTGATTGAAAAATCCAGGCGCATTGTCATCACCTGCCATCTCTCCCCCGACGGGGATGCGATGGGTTCCTCGCTGGGTCTGTGCCGCATACTGCGCAACCTCGGCAAGGAAGTGAGGGTCATCACTCCCGATACTCCTCCACGCTATCTGATGTTCCTCCCCGGAGCCGACCAGGTGATGCCTTTCTCCCGCTTCGAGACTTACGCCAACCGCGCTATGGCAGACGCCGACCTGATTTTCTGCCTGGATTACAACGACCCCAAGCGCGTTGACCTTGTAGGCCCCGGACTTCTTGCCTCGAAAGCCCGGAAGGTCATGATTGATCATCACCTCGGGCCTGACAGTTTCCCGGACCTTACAATCTCCCATCCCGAGGTTTCCTCCACCTCCGCGCTGGTCTTCATGGTGGCCGACCGCCTCGGTCTCGATGACAAAATCGACACGGAGGCCGCTGTGGCCATCTACACCGGCATGATGACCGATACCGGAAACTTCTCCTACAACTCCAACGATCCGCGACTCTACGAGATCATAGCCCGGCTTATCGAAAAAGGTATCGACAAGGATGAAATCTACAAGGCCGTCTATTTCACCAACTCGGTAAACCGTCTGCGCCTGAACGGGTTCGCCATGCACGAGCGCTTCCGGGTCTTCCCCCAGCACCGCGCCGCCCTGATAACCCTCACGCGCAACGAGCTGAACTCTTTCCAGTATCAGAAAGGTGACACGGAAGACCTGGTGAACCGCCCTCTGACCTGCCCGGACATAACCTACTCCGTCTTCCTGCGCGAGGAATCGGACTACATCAAGGTCTCCACCCGCAGCAAGGGAGAATTCCCCGTCAACCTCCTCTGTTCGCGTTATTTCAACGGCGGAGGGCACCTCAACGCTGCCGGAGGCGAGTTTTACGGCACGCTTCAGGAAGCCATCGACACCCTCGCCGAAGCCATGCCCCTGTTCGACCAGTATCTTCCCCCCAAGCCCTGACATTCAAGAATATGAAACTCCAGAAAATATTCCTTCCCCTGATAGCCGTGGCCCTGATGCTCGGCGCCTCGGCCTGCAAAGACTCAAAAAGCTATGCCGAACTTCTCAACGAGGAGACAAAATCGGTTAACGCTTTCCTGGCCGACCAGAATCTCATCCTCGACATACCCGAGGATTCGGTCTTTCTCTACGGGCCCGACGCTCCTTATTACCGTCTTGACGAAGACGGTAACGTGTTCATGCAGGTAATCGATCCGGGATCCGACCGCAGAGTTCCCGACAATGCCCAGGTCTACTTCCGCTTCACCCGCTACAACCTCCACGAATACGCCGCCACCGGAGTTCTCCCTTCGGGCTACGGCAATTCCGAAGATATGCTCTCCGGAAACGCTTCTTTCCGTTTCGGCAACTATACGCTCACGAGTTCCTCCCAGTGGGGTTCTGCCATCCAGCTTCCCCTCAACTTCCTGGGCTATGACTGCGAGGTCAACCTTGTTGTCAAATCCCAGCTTGGTCTCTCCAGCGAGATTTCCCAGGTAATCCCTTACCTCTACAATCTTCGCTACTTCGAGGCTCTGAGCGACTGATCCCGTCATCCTTTATCGCTCTCCCCCTCCTTATAAACCCCATTACGCACCTTCGTCCGCCCCCAGGGCTGACGCCGCCCCCTCTCCTCCTGGGATTATTTACCTCCAGATTTACTTCTGCTTATGTCACTTATCAAATCCATTTCCGGTATCCGCGGCACTATCGGCGGAAAGACCGGCGAGGGTCTCAGCCCCGTTGATGTTGTAAAGTTCACGGCCGCTTACGCCGCCCGGATCCGCAAGACCACCACGAAGACCTCCAACGTAATCGTTGTGGGACGCGACGCCCGTCTGTCGGGCAAGATGGTCGAGCGTCTTGTGGTCTCCACCCTCTGCGCCATGGGCTTCGATGTGGTCAATATCGGTCTGGCAAGCACACCCACGACTGAAGTAGCCGTTGTAGGCGAGAACGCCTGCGGCGGTATCATCCTGACCGCTTCCCACAATCCCCGCCAGTGGAACGCCCTGAAGCTCCTCAACGAGAAAGGTGAATTCCTCAATGACGCCGAAGGAAAGGAAGTTCTCCGCATCGCCGAGGCTGAAGAATTCGAGTTCGCCGGAATCGACGATCTCGGCCATGAAGCCGTCAACACTACCTGGAACCGCCGTCATATCGACCAGGTTCTCGCTCTTGACCTTGTCGACACCGAAGCCATCACCAAAGCGGACTTCACCGTGGCCGTCGATGCCGTCAACTCCGTAGGCGGTATCGTAATACCTCAGCTGCTCCGCGCTCTCGGGGTCAAAAATATCATCGAACTCAACTGCGAGGCGACCGGTAAATTCGCCCATACACCCGAACCTATTCCCGAAAATCTCACACAGATCGCCGACCTCATGAAAGAGGGACGCGCCGACGTGGGATTCGTGGTAGACCCCGACGTTGACCGCCTGGCCATAGTGATGGAGAACGGCGAGATGTTTGTCGAGGAATATACCCTTGTGGCCGTCGCCGACTATGTACTGCGCCATACTCCCGGGGCGACCGTATCGAACCTTTCCAGCTCCCGTGCCCTGCGCGACGTCACCGAGGCTGCCGGATGCGTCTACAATGCCGCCGCAGTCGGTGAAGTGAACGTGGTTACAAAGATGAAAGAGACCGGCGCCGTCATCGGCGGCGAAGGTAACGGCGGAGTCATCTATCCTGCCGCCCATTATGGCCGCGACGCACTCGTAGGCGTAGCCCTTTTCCTGACCCTCATGGCCAAGAGCGGCAAAAAGGTCAGCGAACTCAAGGCCGATTATCCCGCATACGCCATCGCCAAAAACAAAATCGAACTGACCCCCGACATCAATGTAGACGCCATTCTCGAGGCGATGAAAGAGCGCTACAAGACCGAGAAAATCACCGATATCGACGGAGTGAAAATCGATTTCCCCCAGTCGTGGGTCCACCTGCGCAAGTCCAACACCGAGCCTATCATCCGCATCTATGCCGAGGCCCACACGATGGAGGAAGCCGATGCGCTCGCCAACGACATCAAGGGTGTAATCGCTTCCATCTGCCACTGATCAATTCAATCTCCTGAAAGAATCTGTAAAAGCGCCGGAAGCGGATGTTTCCGGCACTTTTTATTTAATAGCTTTATTTCGTCAGCTCATGTTACGCAAATTTTTCTCTCTGTTGCTCTTTGCAGCCGCCCTCACTGCCGCCGGCGCCGACTGGGCGTTACCAAAAGTCTCCGTAGCTATTCTGCGCGGTGCGCCGGGCCATTCTTCCGAACAGGTGTCACAGGTTGTAATGGGCACGCCCCTGGAAGTGACCGAAAAGCGGGGCGACTGGTGGAAAGTCGAGACTCCGGAAGGATATACGGGCTTTGTGCGCTCCAACACCCTCAGCCCTCTTGATGACGCCGGGATGGACTTGTGGCGCAATAGTCCCCGTGTCATTGTCGTCTCGGATGAAGAAATAAACGCGTTTATCCCGGAAGGGCACGAACAGGTCCGGGTCAGTGACCTTGTCAGCGGCTGTATTCTCCAGGTTGACCGGAATTCAGAGTACAATACCTGCGCCTCCTCCGTTGTGCCTGTCATACTTCCCGACGGACGCAAAGGCCAGGTAAGGCGGACCGAGGTGATGCCGCTGGAAGACTGGGCCAACCAGACCTGGAACTCCGAACGCTTTCCCCGGGATGCCAAAAGACTTATGGGTGCCCCCTACGTATGGGGCGGAACCTCCACCAAAGGGATGGACTGCTCCGGACTGACCCAGATATGCGCCTACCGCCAGGGAGTCATGCTGCCGCGCGATGCCTCCCAGCAGGCGAAAATCGGCACTCCCGTTGACAAATCGGCCATTGATTCGTTTCTTCCCGGCGACCTTCTTTTCTTCGGCAACGTCAATACGGGCCGAGTAACCCATGTCGCCATCTCCCTGGGAGGTCCCCGCTATGTCCACTGCTCTGCCCGTGTACGCCTCAGTTCCCTGTCACCCGCCGATTCCGACTATGAAAATCCCGGACTGATTTCCGTGCGCCGCCTCGACCCCGAGACACTCACCCGCCTCTCCCTCCTCAATTCCCCGCGTTACTTCTGACCCGGAGCCGCAAAAAGGCTTCATTCCACTTTCTCGACCTCACGGATCCGGAGCTTGACGGGCTGATTCTTGTTGAATTTAAATCCTTCGTCAAGTATTACCCACGGCCCGTCGGCATACGGTTCGTTTGTCCAGAAAGCGTAAATCTTTTTGTCGCCTCCAAACGTTTTCAGGGCTTTCGTTACCCTTGCGGCATCCGAGAGAAGAGCTTCTTTCTGGCTCTTGTCCGGCAGATTGAGTCCCAAATCCATTATAACACCATGAGGGATGTCTGCGCCAGAATCGGTCAGCCGAAGTATAAAAGGGGTGGTTATCAACGGCAGATCGATTACCACCCCTTTTGGATGATAACCTGCTTTATAATATGCTTCTTTCGCCTTTTTGGAAAGTCCTTTCCATTCTGCTTCGCTGAAATAGATATATCTGGCTTCCTGTTCACTGATACATTCAAGCGCCAGATCCAAGTGGGAATATAGTTTGACCGAATCGGGAACCGCGGAAGCGGATTCATGATCTGCGACTGTCGTTGCAGCGGATTCCTGCTGAGCCGAGAGGGTAAGGTTTAGGGATGCAGGGGTGGCTTCCGAGATGGTGACGTTGGAGGTATAGGGCTGGAAACCGGGCAAGGAGAGGCGGACGGTGTGGGAGCCGACGGGAAGGTCACGGAAGATGTCGGGAGTTGTACCGAGAGGGCGTCCGTCGAATTCCACAGTCGCGCCGATGGGATCGGAACTTACGGTCATTTCTCCAGTCAGAGGCATCAGGGAAGGAAACTCCAGAGTCTCGGAGGCAGCGGAGAGAAGAGTGACGCGGCGTTCCGAGGGTCGGAATCCCTCCTTGCGAAGTTCGACTACATAGGTGTCGGGCATCAGCGCCCCCTCCCAGCGGTCGACACCTGCGACAGTGCCGTTGATGAGGATTTCAGCCCCTGGAGTAGCGCTTGTCACCGTCAGCGTCGGCATCGTGGAGTGAAGAACGACGGTGCGTTCTACTTTCCTGTCCCCGATGGTTACCTGAAATTCCTCGGCCTGATAGCCGGAAGCCTCGACGCGCACGGGATATGTGCCGGCAGTAAGCACAATAGAACACGTACCGTTGCTGACCGTCCGTTCCGACCCTCCCACGAAGACTTTCGCGTTCGCCGGAGTAACCCTCAGCACAAGAAAGTTCTCCAACGGTTTACGGGAGGATGCCTCTCCGGTAACGCCCCACAGTTCTTTAGGCACAGAGAGGTCCACGATATATGTGACACCCCCTTCTACCCCCTTGATACCGAAATCCGGGAAGTAAATCACCAGGGGTTTGATTAACCCGTGGTGGAGATGCAGCTGGCGCGTACCATCGATGACATACACCCAGTACTCTCCCGAATGATTGACCGTCTCGCCGACGATGTTGCCCATAAACTCCGCATTGGCCAGCGGAAGCTGCACCTTAATCAAAGCGCAAAGTTCCCCGTTGAGGTCCTTGCGCTCAGTGGCCGGTGAATTTGCCGTGGCGTCGAACACCGCCGCCGATATACTGTTGACAGTCAGTTCCTGCGCCCGCACCGCCAGAAGCGACAGCGCCATGACCGCCATCATCAGGATTCTTTTCATATCAATTGCATTGTTCCGGTTGATATACAATCACAAAGATACGAATTTTCTTCCCGTCTGAAAAATATCTTCCCATGATTGAATCTAATTTGTTATCCCCGAAAGCCTTTTTAGCCATACGGCTTTCAAACCGGATAACCGGGGAAATTGTTGGATAAGCAAAAGACGTTTCAATTATGGACATACACGAGAGATATTCAAAGCAGAAACCTTTTGTCAGGGGTATGATAAAGGGAGCGATAGTGGCGGTGGTGCTGATGATAGCGGGACTGCTGTTTTCCGGTTGCGGCAACGATGACTATGACCATCTTCCCCGCGAAATCCAGACTTTCCTTAACACCTATTATCCGGGCCAGGGTGTCAGCACCTTTCAGGAGTCCGCGGGAACAATCACAGTCAATCTTGACAATTCAGCCACACTCATCTTCAATCCATCGCTAATCTGGATTTCAGTCAACGGAAACGGCAACGTATTGCCCCGACAGTTTCTTTTCGATCAGTTCCCCTCCCCTCTCTACGATTATATAGAGACCACCGATAATCTCGATGAAGTCTTCTCGGCGGTACGCAACGCAGGCATCTACACAATCACGTTCCACAATTACATCATCGACTATAACTCCGTCTCTGAAGAAATCACCCCGGTAACCGAGACCCTGCCGGTTCAATGACCCGCACCCTCGAAGCTAAAGCGCAGGACGGCCTTCTCCGTCGGGAAATATAGTATCATCAGTGCGCCGTCCCCGCTGAATTCCCCCCATGCTCCGGCGATGTCGGTACGGAAAGACGCGTCGGTCCATGTCAGGTCATAATGATTGACAAATACCGTCGGCGCAAGATGTCCCTTGACCATCCCCGCCTCCCAGTTGTCCGCATTATGATCCGCTCCGGAAAGATAAAGCAAATCATAACCTCCCTCCGGTGCCGGAAGAACTCCGAGGCGGTAATCCCCGCCGCGCAACGCCCGGCGCGTTTCCGTCTCGTAATCGAGGTAACGGTAAATTCCGCAGGGAGGAGCCATCCGGCCGACAGCAGAAGTATCTCTGACTTCCGGCCTGCGACCCGTCTGCCACGGTTCCCGG
Organism: uncultured Muribaculaceae bacterium; assembly: GCA_910584365.1. Classification (GTDB taxonomy): domain Bacteria; phylum Bacteroidota; class Bacteroidia; order Bacteroidales; family Muribaculaceae; genus UBA7173. Next base: position 35,735 of record CAJUAF010000009.1, read on the forward strand.
GCCTCACCGCGCATATTCACCGATTTGATTTCAAGCGGCACCGTTGTCCGTAAAACTCCTACCGAGATATCGCCGACACGGAACGTTCCCAATGAACGATAGCTTTCATTTCCTGCCCAGTATTCCGCAAATCCGTCAGCCACGGATACACTTACTGTAAAGAATCCGTCGGTCTGTCCCGGATTCCCGCATATCTCGTCTGCGGCCAGCCGCTCTCCCGCTCTTCCGGCAACCTGCGCGGACACCCTGCGTCCGGCATCGAAATCGCCGGGTAAAGTCTCGTCGGAACTGACGGTCACCCCTCCCTCCTGACGTCCTTCTCCGTCAGCCAGGCGGAGACTCCACTGCGCGGAAGACCTCTGGCGTCCGGGGGTCAGGCGACCGCAGACTTCGATGGAAAAGCCATCGGGAGGGAGGGAAAATTTCAGGGAATCCGCAGGCATAAGCACACTGTCGGCCAGCACCCGGATTCCCGACAACGCACTGGAGGAAAAGGCTGACAGCATCATCGCTCCCGCCAGCAATACCGGAGGGAGCAGAGCGCGACAGCGTCCCTGCAGCTCATTATGTCTCCTGCGGGTTCCCATCTTCCGATTGATAGATTTCCAAGGCACGTGCGGCGAACTCCTCCCTCGGAAGGTCACCGGAAAGCCAATGGATTCTGAATCCACGCCGCTGCGACCCGCGGAACCAGGTCATCTGACGTTTGGCAAACTGATGGATGGCGATTTCCAGCCCGTCGCGCATCTCCCTGAAAGTGGTTTTTCCCAGCAGATGCTCGGTCAGAAACTTGTACTCCAGCCCGTAATAAATCAGATTCTCCGGAGGAATCCCCGAGTCAAGCAGACGCCTTGCCTCATCAAGCATCCCGGCTTCCAGACGTGCGTCAAGGCGGCGTGTTATGCGGCTGCGGCGCACCTCCCGGTCCACGTCCACCCCTATTATCGTGGCCGGGCGCGGAAGCCCTTCCCGCGCGGCGACAGCCTCGGAGGGATGTTCGAGATAATACTGCTCGATTTCAATCGCGCGGACGGCCCGCTGGGGAGAATCGACGTCGGTGGTGTTATGAAGCGTTTTCATCGAGGCGAGGATGGCGGTAAGCTCCTCAAGTGATTTGCCGCGCAACGACTCACGCAGAGGTGTGTTTTCCGGCACAGGAGGAAGCCGCAGTCCTTTCAGCACCGATTCCACATAAAGTCCGCTTCCACCGCACAGCACCGGGAGTTTTCCGCGGGCCGAGATATCCTCCAGCGCTCTGTCGGCATCGGCGAGATACTGAAACAGATTGTACTTAGCCCCGGCGGGAGCCACATCTATGAGATGGAACGGAATCTCCCCGTATTCCTCCAGGTCTTTCCCGGTGCCGATATCCATCCCACGGTAAACCTGACGGGAATCACCGCTGACAATCTCCCCTCCGGCCGCCCGGGCCACAGCCACCGCGAATCCGGTCTTCCCCGACGCGGTAGGCCCTACTATTGCAAGAATTCTTTTCATCTGGTAACGGAATCAACTCCCCTGCGCCAGGGCTTCAGAGGGCAAACATATTGTCGCTGTGACGGCTGCGCCGGAACTTGGAAGCCAACTTATTAAGAAAACGGTAAAGATGGTAGAAACGGTTGTCTTCATTATAACGCCCGATTGAAAGCCAGTGGCCGTCGTTATAGTCCACGTCCCAGGAGCGGATATCCTTCAGGCGGAAAGTCGGGCGATAGTGCTTGATGCGATACAGCCGTTTCCCCTCCCGGTCGTATGTCTTCCAGGCCATGGCCACGCGATAAATCCGCGACAGCTCGGAATTGAGATCACGTCCGACGAGGTGCTGTGCGATAAGCTGCCGCAGTTCGCCGATGGTAAACCATTCTCCCTGGATTCCGGAATCCACCGCATCGTCAAACGAATCTATGAAAGCGAAATAATGGAAGATGTTCCTGAAAGTGACATTGTCGGGACTGGAATAAATCGGTCGGATCTCCACGTTCCTGATACCCGTCCTGCCGACAAACATCTCGCGGGCACGGGCGATATCGAACCGTTCCTGATACGGAAGTGTGAAAGAGGCCGGAGTATCGAACCGCTTGATTACGGCGCCGTTGGCGAAACGCCCTTCCGTGGGGCAGATGTCAAGGAGAATCTTGTCGTCACAGATAACGATGAACCTTACGGTCGTGGAACTGGGATTCTCGACCAGATGACGCTCGTCGTTCTGGCAATAGAACACCCACAGGGAGTAATAGCGTATTCCCAGATAAACCAGCGACAGAACGTAAAGCACCAGCGGCATCCAGAGGAAAAAGAAATGGTCGGCGCGGTTGAGATTCACATTGACATAGTGGACCAGATAATAAGTCCAGTCGATGGCCGACAGGGCCACGCAGGCAATCAGAAGCAGCTTCGTCTGATAGCGCCACTCGCGCCGGTAGAGGTCGCCGATAAAGCCGCGCTCGACCACATTGCCGTAGCGCATATGGCACAGCTGGCAGACCAGCGGCTCTTTTTTCTGCAACAGGAAGCAGAGCGCCACGACGGCGCTCACCGGAGCAGCCAGCAATATCGACAGGAACGGGACCTTATCCGTAATAGGCTGCCCGGTGATCTCGAAAGAGACCCCCTTGCGCACCCAGAAATATATTCCGGCCAGAAGAACGGTGATTATCAGCAGGATTGTCCCCGTCTCCTGAAACATACGGGAACAGTTCGGGACATCGCGCTCAGCCAGAATATGCTGTATAGCTTTCAGCACGAAGAAACTCAGCAGACACAGAGGCGCTACCCACGCTTTGTCTACCAGCGGAGAGACGAAACAGAGAATGGCAAGAAACCCTACGGCGATAGCCCAGTTGCGCCACATCCCGAAGATGGCGGCGCTCATTCCTTGTCGGCGTTGATTAGAATGAAACATTTAGTCTGATTTTAGGGTTACAGGACCAGGCCTTCCGCAGACCCCTTAGTTTAACGTTCCGGCAACAGGAATCGTTTACCGCAGACCCGTATCTGACGGATTTACGCGGCTCAGGTCAGAGATTCCGCGCGAAATAATCGATCATCCTGCCATATACCAGGGCCCTGGCGCCGCATCCGTTGATGGAATGATTCATGTTCGGGAACAGGAACATATCGCATCCCCTTCCGGCCTGCTGGAGACGGCTTACGAATTCCATCGTGTTGGAAAGATGGACATTGTCGTCGGCGGTTCCGTGCATCAGGAGCAAGTCGCAGTTGAGATTTTCGACCCGGTTCACCGGAGCGCCGTCGCGGTAACCCTCGGCGTTCTCGCCGGGAGTGAGCATGAATCGCTCTGCATAGACCGTATCATAGTAACGCCAGGATGTCACAGGCGCGATAGCGACCGCAGCCTTGAAAGGGGCCTGGGGGTCGGTGGCGGCCATCAGGGTCTCATATCCTCCGTAGCTCCATCCGGCTATGCCGATACGCGAGGCATCCACAAAGGGGAGCGACGCCGCGTAACGGGCCACAGCCAGCTGGTCGATTGTCTCGAAATAACCGAGACGCTTGTAGACGACATCGCGGAAAGCGGCGCCCCGTGCCCCGGTGCCGCGTCCGTCGACACAGATTACCACAAAACCGCGTTCGGCGGCAGCATAGTAGTCCCAGTCCATCCGCCAGCGGTTCACTACCTCCTGGGAACCGGGTCCGCTGTACTGCCACATGATTACCGGATAGCGTTTCGAGGGGTTGAAGTCGCGGGGTTTAAGGATATAACCGTTCAGGGTGTACCCATCGGACTCCATGGTGAAGAATTCCTTGCGGGGTACGGACGCGTAGCGGGCGTTATATTCGGCATTGTCGGTCAGCACTCTCATCTCTTTCCCCTTGATATTGTAAAGCGTATGCCTGGGAGCTGTCGATTCGTTGCTGTAATTGACCACATAATAATTCATTCCGGGAGCGAAAGACGCCACGGCCCACCCCGAAACGGGTGTCAGCGCCTGGGTCTTTTTACCCGTGCGGTCGATTTTCTGGATAACGCGGTTGACAGCACCCTTCACGCCCTGTCCATCAAGCAGACAGGCTGTGGACTGGAAATAAACGTTCCCTTGCGCGTCAGCGCCGTAATAAGCCGTCACATCGAAATCACCCGAAGTCACCTGACGCAGCTGCTGGCCGCTGTAAGAATACTCATAGAGGTGGTTCCATCCCGTCCGTTCGGAAAGGATTACGAATTTGTCGGCATCCCAGGTAATGTTCTCGTATGCCTCATGATTGAGCCACGCCTTCGCTTCCTCTACAAGAACTGATTTCGAAACCGTGGACTTCGGATTTACCGCGTAGATTTCCATGCGGTTCTGGGCGCGGTTGAGGGTCACGGCCATAAGCCGCTCGGGAGAATCTCCCCCGTAGGCGATACGTGGTATATATTCTATCGAGGGCGCATCGAGCGGTATGTCCTTGATTTTTCGGTTGTCCACATCATAGCTGTGGAGGGTCACCCGCGAATTTGGCTCGCCGGCCATGGGATATTTGTAGGAGAAAGTGCCGGGATAATAGGCATACTCCTCCGAAGCATTGCAATATCCCTGATAAAGAGAGAACGAAAACTTCGGGACTCGCTCCTCGTCATAACGGAGATAGCAGAGCGTAGAGTTGTCGGGAGCCCAGGCCATAGAGCAGTCGGTCGAGAATTCCTCTTCGTAAGTCCAGTCAGGGATTCCGTTGATAACCTTGTCGACAGCGCCGTCTTTGGTCACGGCGACTTCCGAATCATAGTCGAGTTTCTTTATATAGATATTGTTTTCCGCCACAAAGGCAACCATCCGGCTGTCCGGCGAGAACAACGGAGCCTGCTGCAGTTTGAAATTCACCGAAAGCGGGCGCAGGATATTGCGCTTGATTTCGAACACGTGCCAGTCGGCCCTGAAGGAACGGCGGTAGACGGGATGCTTCTCGGTATAGAGCAGCAGTTTCGAGCCGTCGGGGGAAAGTATGAAGTCTTTCACCGCCTGCACGGAGTTCTCCCGGGTGTGGGTGACATCGAGAACCGTCTCAAGAAGTTTACCCGTAGCGGTCTCGTAGCGTCCGATACTCTTGCCGTCTTTGCTCAGCAGCAGGTAACTCTCCCCGTCGGGCAGATAAGTAAAGCTCCTGGGGCTTTCGGCGACATTTCCCGGATAGACATACCGGGCTATGGCGTCAACATCTATTCTGGCGGCAGCCGCCATTTCGGGGGTACCCGCGAGGGTCGCGGCGGCCAGCAGACCGAAAGCGACAGCCTTCAACGGACGTCCTGTAATATGATTGAAGAAAATTTCCATAAGAATTTCATAAAAAGTATCACCATAAAAGCATCTGCGCCGGATTGTCAGGGGGTTCCTGGCGCAGGGGTTCCTTGTAACCGAAGTTGTCGTCGGCCGGTTCCTGCCTGGGCTGCTTGCGCTGGCGTTTGGGCTTGGGCGCAGGTTCGGGAGTGGCAATCAGCCAGTCGGTCATGTCGAGCAGGTCGAAGTCCCCTCCGTCGTCCTGGCGGCTGTCGCGTCCGGAATCCTCCGCGGCAATCTTGTCCGGTGCAGGTTTCCGTTTACGGGAGGCAGGGTCTTCACCTGACGGTATTTGCGCCGGCGGCACATCGTCAGCCAGGGCTTTCACCTTCGGCGGGCGTCCGCGACGCGGTTTCGGGACAGTGGCACCCGCGGCGGGGACAACCGTCAGTTCCGGCAGGTCAAGCGTAAGATCAGGCAGCGTGTCGTCCGTCGCCGGGGCCGATACCGGGATGTCCGTAACAGGTTTATCCGCAACGACGGCAGTCTCGGGTGCAGTTGCAATCCCCTTGATGGATTTCAGCCGTTCGATTTCGCTGCGAAGGGCGCTTTCGGTCTGGGTCTTCTCATACTGCAGATTCTCAACCGACCTGCGCAGGGAATCCGTCTGCTCCTCAAGACGGCGGATAGCCTCATCCTTGAGCCGCATGGACGTGTTCTTTCCTATGAGGTCGGCATCCTTGAGGCGGAGCAACTCGTCTTTTTCAAGAAGTTCATCCTTCTGGCGGCGCAGGGTAGCCTCGGTCAGCCGCTGGGTTTCCTCCAGCCTGCTCACCTGAGCCTGGACCTCCCGGACTACTTTCAGGTCTTCCTGAGCCTTCACAAGTTTCTCGTTGGCCACCGCAAGCTGCATATTTACCTCATCGAGTTTGCGGCGCGCCTCAGCGCTTTCGTTTTCTTTCTCCTGGGCGGCACTCCGGGCCTCGGCGGCGCGGCTGTTAAGATCATTGACCATAGCCATGTTCAGTTCGTCTTTGGTCCTGGCGACCTCTAACGATTCCCTCAGAGCGACAACCTCCTTTTCAAGCTCTTCTATTTTTCCGTTGTCGGCTTGCCGGTTATCCTGAGCGGCGGCGAACTCGGCTTTCTCTGCTTCAAACGCTTTCTTCCCGGCTTCGAACGCACTCCGGTCGGCATCGAGGCGCGAGCGCTCCTGAGCGATCTGCTCCATCATGGCCTCTCCCGCCGAGTTGCCGCCGTCCCCGTCAGTCAGGGAGGCCATCCTCAGTTTGTTGGCCATCGATTTGTTCTCGAGAATATACTGTTCGTTCTCGGCCTCGATGGCGGCAATCTGTTTTTCCAGATCATGGACGCGTTCCGATAAAGCGCGTTTCTGACGCTCCGCGCTGAGCTGGAGATTCCTGGCGTTGGAGGAGTCTTCCTCCTCTTTACGGGATTTCTGCCGAAGGGAATCTATCTCTTCCTGCAGGCGCAGACGGTCCTGTTGGAACCGTCCCTGAAGACGCTTTTCCACATCCTTTTCAAGTCGGTTGAAATAGTCTTTCATCGAGCTGTCAAGCGCCTCGAAAAGCGCCTGGCGCTCTTTCCGGGGATCTACACTCTCCTGAAGAAATGCGGGGAGAGCCCCATTGAAGATTTCGACGACCTTCTCGAAGATGGCCGAAGCCTCCGGCATATCCGGCAGTGGCTGTGCGCCCCGGGAAACGGCGCCGGTTTCCTCTGCCGCAACTGCGGTGCTGACGTTATCCCCGGAGCCGCTGACGGTTCCGGAACCGGCGCGGCCACTTTCGTCGGGGGAAGACTCCCCCTCCGTAAGCCGCAGAGTGCGCTGGCGAAGCGGAGTCACCGTAGCGTCGATGCCTTCCACTTCAACATCATCGTCGTCATCCGGACCGAAGCCGAGGGTCCGCTTCAAGGTATCTAAGAATCCCATTCAGAATATTTTTGCACTGTTGAATTAACAAAATTACAAAATTTATTCTATATCTCCCCATCTATCCCGTTTTTTTTCGGCACGTCATTCAATTTTTTCCGAATATTTGCATATCTGTTTGTTTTTGCGTAACTTTCGGAACCGTTACCCTTCTTAACCAATCATGAGACTCTATATCCGGATCATCGCCGCAGCGCTGGCGATATGGCTGGGAGCCGTCGGCGCGTATGCCCAGAACGCTATCATAAATTCAGTCGTAATCGACCCTTCCGACGTAAGGGCCGCCACAATGGAATTTGGCCGCAAGGACTACGGCGGCATCCCCTGCGCCCTGGTGCTTGTATCAATCACCGGCGATGAAGAGGTCCAGTTCGAGGGGAACTACATGAAGGACTACCTCGTCCGGAAAGGTTCGGAATACTGGGTCTACATGATTGACGGTACCAAGCGGCTCCGTTTCCACAGTCCGAAGTTCAAGATGGTGGAAATCGTATTCGCCGATTACGGGATTCCCCACCTGGAATCGGAGGTGACCTACCGCATCGATGTCACGGTACCCGGCGCCATCACCCCCGAGAGCCGGCGCCATCTGTTCATAACCGTTACTCCGGCCGACGCCAGCGTCTATGTCGACGGGAAAGAACGTATGCCGGAGGACGGCATCTCGACAGCTTTCCTTGCCCCTGGCGTCCACACCTACCGCATCGAGGCCGACGGATATCATCCCGCGGAGGGGAAAGTCCGGATTAAGAAATCCAACGAAAAAATAATCGTAAGGCTCCAGCCACAGGGAAACATCCGCATACACCCCTATAAGACCGCTTCCGGTAAACTGGGATTTCAGGACCAGAACGGCAAGATTGTCGTCAAAGCCGTTTATGACAAGGTTTTCGGCGCAGGTAACATCTACTGGGGAACCCAGAACGGGAAATACGGCATGATCGATCCGCGGGGCACGGTGCTGACCCCGTGTATCTACGACAATGTACTGACCACCAACACCGAAGGCGTGTTCATCGTCAGCCGTAACGGTTATTACGGCGTCCTTACCGAGTCAGGTCGCCTTACGGTACCCTGCGATCTCGACAAGGTATCCACGACTTCGGCGAAAGCGCTGGTGGTAATCCGTAACGGGAAATACGGTCTCGTCGATGAGAACGGCGAACTGGTTATCCCCTGCGAGAATGAGGAGATAACGGATTTCTACGACGGCCTGGCCGGAATAAAGAAAGACGGGAAGTGCGGCTACATCAACACGTCGGGCGACGTAGTCATCCCGTTGCAGTACGACGGCATCGGCCATTTCTCCGACGGAGTTGCGCGGGTGATGTCAAACGGCATTTACAGCCACATCGACAGGGAAGGGAAATCAGTCGGCGCTCCCCGCTGAACAACCGTCGGACGATGCCGTACTGTCGGAGGCATAATCCGGCTTTGCCACTACACCGCAGCCTTTCTTTCCGTCGATGCCGATAGTCAGCGGCGCCGGCAGCCGGACAAGGCGCAGCGTATCGCTCTCGTATTCGGCGGGGAAGGAGTTGAGATAGTCCACGTCGTAGAAATCTTCTCCCGAGAAGGGATTGACCGTAAAGTAGCCGACCCCGAAAGAGGTCAGATTCTGGAAGAAATGAGTCCCCTGCGACGGCTCCACGCGATAATTCGACAGCGCGGACTCCACGATCAGCCGGGCCCCCGAGATATCGGCCCACCGCACGGGAATGCCGAGTGCGTTGTCGGAGGAACCCCATCGTCCGGGACCTATCAGCACGTATCCTTCTCCGGATTCGACGAACCCTTTGTTCAGTCGGGCGATTTCCTGTGCGATCTCCGGATTCCGGAAAGAAGAGAAATTTTCGGGACGCACGTACATGACAGTGCTGACGCTGTCGTTCGTCCCGTGTCCGAGGGCTGTGGAGCTTCGCAAAATCAGGCGCGTGTCATCGAGCGCCATCAGCGCTTCGTCCACGTCGTCCTTCCGGTCGATGATGGGCCGGATCTGAAGCCAGTAGACGCGCCCTTTCAGATTACCGTCCGGTCCGATATTGCCGGCAAACTCGATTTCCACCGGGCGCTGCATGGCCTCCTGCCCGCGCGATAGCATGAAGTCCACGATTCCCGCCAGGGGGAACACTTCGTCGCGCAGCATATTGGCGAAAGTAACCACTTTCCGTCCCGGCCCGAGATGGGAGTCGCGGAGCATCTGGTCGTTGATGTCGTAGGTCGAGACCATGAATTTTAGGGCGTCGGTCTTCGCGAAATCCTGCACATTTTTCCGGACGATATTGAATCCGTCGTCCACCCTGAAATCCTCCGGAAGGTCGTTGAGCGGGAGGGCATAGAGCTGTCGCTGGGAGTCGCGGAGGGCCAGGTCGAGAGTGGAGGTCTGGAGTACCTTGCCGGGATGCCTCGGGGAAAACCGGAGAGCCACTCCCCCGTCGACTATATATTTCCCGAGACCGATGGCCACCTGGGCCACGCCGTCCCGGGTCTGTTCGTCATTTATTGGATAATAGTTCAGCGACCGTCCCACACCCGAGAAGGAGGGGAAATAGAAGCCGTCATGTTCAGCGCCGACGACTTCCTGAATGATGACGGCCATCTTCTCCTGGTCGATGACGTTGGAGGTAGCCGACATATAGGCTTTCGACTCGGCGTAGAATACCGAAGCATACACTCCCTTTATGGCATCCGCGAGCAGCTGCCGCATCCGGGTACCGTCCTCGATATGCGGAATCATGTAGGTGGAATAGACTCCGGCGAAAGGCTGGTAGTGGGAATCCTCCAGCAGGGAGGAACTTCTGACGGCCAGCGGCCGGTCCACAACCTCGGTCAGGGCGAGCAGATCGTCGCGGACGCGCTCGGGAAGTCTTCCTTTTAGAAACGCTTTCAGGATTTCTTCGTCGGACAGATCCGAGAGGGCTATCGGATAGAGGTCATTGTCGGCCATGAACTCGTCGAAGATATCCGTACAGATTACCACCGTGCGCGGAATCGCCACAGCCACTCCCCGGAAATTATCGAAGTCGGGATTTTTCTTGATAATCGAGTCGATGAACGCCAGGCCACGCCCTTTGCCTCCCAGCGAACCCTGGCCGATACGGGCGAAATTGGAATAATAGTCGAAGCGGTCCTTGCGGAACTCGGCCACCACTCCGCGGTTCTTCATCCTGCGGTATTTGACAATCAGGTCGAAGAAAAGCTGTTTCACTTCCGGGGCCTCCTGAATGTTGCGGAAGCGGTGGCGCCGGATGACGTCGGCAATGGGGAACATCGCCCTCGAATAGAGCCAGCGGGAAATATCGTTGCGGCAGGCATGATACAGCAGGGTCTCGTCCGGAATATCGAACATACGCTTCTGCATCTCGTTGAGCGAATGGATACGCATGATTTCCGAGCCGTCGGCCGGATTGCGCATCACGAAGTCGCCGAAACCGAAATTGCGCATAATCTCTTTCCCCAGGTCTACCGGCAGCTTCTTGGAAGTTTTGTCGAGGAAAATTCCGTTGAAATCCCCCACACGGGATGCGTTGGCCGTCTCGGTTGATTCAACGATAATCGGCAGGTAGGGGTCCTGGGAACGCACATAGCGGGCGAACCGGAGTCCGGCCTGCGGATCCTTGACGCCGCTGCGGAGGAAAGAGACGTCGGTGATGATGCCGAGCATCTTGTCTGAAAATTTCTCGTAGAGCGACATCGCCTCCTCGTAATCACGGGCGAGAATCACCTTGGGACGTCCGCGCATACGCAGCATTTTCTCATGCTCGTTAAGGGCCTCCGTCGAAAACTCGCGACTCTGTTTGAGCAGGAACTTATAGAGATGAGGCAGTATCGAGGAATAGAACCTTACGGAGTCCTCTACCATCAGGATCATCTGTACGCCGACTTCGAGTACATCGTTCTCGGCGTTCATCTTGTCTTCAAGTAACTTGATAATCGCCAGGAGAAGGTCCACGTTGCCGAGCCAGGAGAATACATAGTCGATACCACTGAAATCCTCGGCGGCCAGGCGGCGCGACACCTCTTTGGAGAAAGGGGTCAGCACCACGATAGGGACGTTGGGATAATCCCTCTTGATGGCTTTCGCTCCGATAAAGGTCTCGCTGATATCCATGCCGGGCATAGCGATGACAAGGTCGAAATTCTTCTGAGCCATCACGGCAAGCGCCTCGCTGATATGCGACACACGGGTGATGCGCGGAGGAGAGGACAGATTCAGGGACACATACTCGTTATAGAGCTGTTCCTCCACGCGGCCGTCCTCCTCCATCATGAAGGCATCGTAGGGGGAAGCGACCAGCAGCACGTTGAACACGCGGCGCTGCATCAGGTTCTGGAAAGCGGTGTCGCGCAGATAAAGCTGACTCAGGGATTCTTCGTTCATTCCGGCGGTCATTTGACGGTCCGGGGCGCCCGGACCCGTCGTTTACAATATTTTGAGAGAATGGATTGCCTCTTCGGGATCGTGGCTGGCGAAAACGTAGCTTCCGGCCACAAGAATATCGGCTCCGGCCCCGGCAAGCATGGCGCCGGTTTTGGCGTTCACGCCTCCGTCAACCTCGATCAGGGCCCGGGAGCCGGATTCCGCAATCATCCGGCGCAGACGCCCGACTTTCGCCAGGGCGTTGTCGATGAACTTCTGTCCCCCGAAACCGGGATTGACCGACATCAGCAGGACCATATCCAGCTCGGCTATGACGTCCTCCAGCATTGCCACCGGCGTAGAGGGGTTCAGGGTTACGGCGGCTTTCATGCCCGCCTCCCTTATGGCATGGATGGTGCGGTCGAGATGGACGCAGGCTTCCTGGTGGACGTTCATCGTCTCTACTCCGAGGTCGCGCAGACGCGTCACCCACTTTTCCGGCTCCACAATCATCAGGTGTACGTCAAGCGGTTTCCGGCAAATCTTCGACACGGCCTTTATGACCGGAAATCCGAAAGAAATGTTGGGGACGAAGACTCCGTCCATGACATCGAGGTGAAGCATATCGGCCTCACTGCGGTTTATCATCTCGATTTCCTTGTGGAGATTGGCGAAATCAGCCGCCAGGAGTGAAGGGGAGACAAGCATGGCTTATTCGTTTTTTTTACGGTTTTTAAGTACCTGCCAGCAGATATACGCCAGGCAGATGAGCAGCAGACAGAAGCCGCCGATGGTGAAATAATGATTATATTTCTCGACCGACTCGTAAAGCTGGCTGTAAGGGACTGTCTTGCCGAGCCAGTAGCCCAGTGCGGCCAGGATAGCGTTCCAGACCCCGGCACCGAGGGCGGTGAACACCACGAACACACCCAGATTCATCCGGGCAAGACCGGCCGGAATCGATATGAGCTGACGTACCGCCGGGATAAGACGCCCGATGAAAGTGGAGAGCGCTCCATGTTCGTCGAAATATTTCTCAGCCTTCTCGATCTTGGCCTCGTCGATCAGACAGGCATGGCCCAGACGGCTGTTGGCGAAAGCATAGACGATAGGGCGCCCCAGCCATACGGCCAGGAAATAATTGATCAGCGCTCCGACAACGGCGCCGGCCGTGGCAACGATGACAATCAGGAACACGTTCATGTCACCTCGGGTAACCGAAATATAAGCGGCGGGAGGCACGACTACCTCCGACGGGAAGGGAAGGAAGGAGCTTTCAATCACCATAAAGAGAAAGACCAGCCAGTATCCGGCGTTCTCATAGAAAAACTCAAGCAGAAATTGGGCGGAAAACCAGTCGCTTATCGCTCCGGTAACCAGAAGTTCTGTCATATCAGCTGTAAGTTATGGGTTACAGGCCGGGGGTAATCCCGGCCCCGGTCAATAATCTGAATACATCATTTATCTGAAATCAGGCGATAGAACTCTTCGCGGAGCGAGGAGTCCGTCTCGAACAGACCTGAATAATGGTTGGAGACCGTAGCGGCCTGTTGCTTCTCCACGCCGCGCATCTGCATACAGAGGTGGGAGGCGCGGCACACGACCATGACCCCCAGGGGATGCAAAGCGTTTTCGACAGCGCGGCATATCTCGGCCGTCAGGCGTTCCTGGACCTGGAGATGACGCGCCACGGCATTGACCACGCGCGCCAGTTTACTCAGCCCTACAATGCGGCCGTCGGGAATATAGCCTACGGAGACTGTTCCGAAAAACGGAAGTATATGGTGTTCGCAAAGAGAATAGAACTCGATATCGCGCACAATCACCATCCGGGAACCCTCATGGCTGAACAGCGCTTTCCGCATAATCTCCTCGGGCTTCTCACCGCGGCCGCCGGAGGTAGCGTACCACAGGGCGCGGGCAGCCCTCATGGGGGTTTTAAGCAATCCCTCCCTGGCGGGGTCCTCCCCTATCAGACGAAGAATCGCCTCGTAATGCCCGGCAATTTCGGCGATAGCCCTGCAGTCGGCTTCGCCGTCACCTTCCGGAACAGGAATAACTTCTTGACTCATCAAGCAATGGTTCAAAATTTGACAAAATTGTCATCTGGCGTTAATGCGGTCGCGCACGATTCTTACCTCGCGGGCATATCCGGGGAAAGCCCGGCGGATGTCGGCGGCGGCTTTCTCGGCCTCGGCCTGAGTGCGGAAATCGCCTACGCGCAAACGCCAGTAAGGGGACGCATAGGCCACATAAGTCGTCATAGCCGGGAAGCGGCGGGATATAGCGCGCTCGCGCTGACGGGCCTCCCCTTTGGCCACACGGACGTTATTGTCAGCATAGACCTGCACACGGTATCCCACAATCTTACCTTTGGAACGGTAGACGGGAGCCTCTTCTTTTTCTTCGGCCTCGGTGGACTCGGCGTCGGGGTTCTCTCCTTCGGCCTTAGGCTCCGTGGCCCTCAGCCGGTTCAGAAGGGCTTCCGGCTGTTCGAGTGTGACAGTGGCGGAAGGTCTGCTGAAATTGTCGACAATGTCGGCCATGACCGCTCCGACAGAGAGGGCCATGACCAACAGCGTCGATAATATTCGCGAAAAGCGCTTCATTTAGAATGCGGTTACGATACCCATGAATGAAGCTGCGTCGAGGGCAGCGCCACCGATAAGACCACCGTCTACGTCGGGCTTGCTGAACAGCTCTTTGGCGTTGCCGGGCTTGCAGCTGCCGCCGTAGAGGATAGAGCAGTTGTCGGCTACTTCCTGACCGTACTTGCCGGCGATGACGCCGCGGATGTGGGCGTGCATCTCCTCAGCCTGTTCGGCGGTAGCGGTCTTGCCGGTACCGATGGCCCATACGGGTTCGTAGGCGAGGATGAGCTTACCGAAGTCTTCGGCGGAGAGGTCGAAGAGGGCTTCCTCGATCTGACGGGTAACTACGTCAAGGAAAGTTCCGTTTTCGCGCTCCTCGAGGACTTCACCGATGCAGAAAATGGGGGTAAGGTTCTCGGCCAGGGCCAGATTAACTTTGGTCTTGAGGATTTCGGAGGTCTCGCCGTAATACTGACGGCGTTCGGAATGACCGAGGATTACATATCTGGCGCCGGTCGAAGCCACCATAGGAGCGGAAACCTCACCGGTATAAGCGCCCTTGAGATGGTCGGCGCAGTTTTCGGCACCGAGGCCGAGTTTGTTCTGGTCGATAACGGCGGCAACGGAAGCCAGATGGGTGAAAGGAACGCAGATCACTACGTCACACTTCACGTCGGCACCCTTGAGGGCCTCGTTCACATCCTTAGCCAGCCCTACGCCTTCGGCGAGGGTGGTGTTCATCTTCCAGTTACCTGCTACGATGTTCTTTCTCATGATTATTTTCGAGTTTGTTGTGGTTGTGTTTCTTATCCTCGGAAACCGCGCCGGAGGCAGCTCCGGCGTTTTCCGACTGCAAATTTACGCGTTTTTTTTGATATAATGCCCTAATTCTGGAATTAATAGCCAAAATAAGGCTCTGAAAGAGGTACAGTCCGAGCAGACAGGCGGCGAAAAAGCCCGTCAGGGCCTTGAACCACCACTGGGGACGCGGGGCCATACGTTCCGGAAGGTCCGCGCCGGAAGGTCCGGCGTCGAGGATGTCCCCGTCGATGGAACTCAGGGTATATTTGGCCTTTATCCGGCCGTCCTCCAGTTCGACCAGCGACATGGTGCCGCGCGCCAGTTCTTTCAGCTTGGTATCCTCGGCGGAGTAGATGTCATAGGAAGCCATCGATATATCCTTTATGAAATCGATTTCGCGCCGCCCGGCGGCAATCAGGGCCACCATCCCGACATCCGACGAGTCGGCCCATTCCTTCAGTTCGTTCAGGAAATAAGTGTAGGAGATATCGATGCGCTGCGGTTCGGGAATCACCACCAGGAATTCGCGGCCGGCTGTGGTAATGGCTTCTTCGGTCACATCCTCCCCGGATTCGTCATAGACAGTGAAAGCGGCTCCCTCCACGTGGCCGCCGGCATCATCGGCCGGAGATTCCCCGATTCGTTCGACAAAGGTCCAGGTGGAATCGGGCAGATGGTCCATAGTGAACTCCTGTTTCTGTCCGTCGCGTTCATAGACAAACACCATCGGCTCGGCATCGGCGTCCTCCTCCGCAAAGGCTTCCCCGGCGTCAGCGCCGATCAGCGGAGTCCCTACCGGATATGGCCGGAAATCAACCATCGGCTGGACGTTATAGCCGTAGAGGGCCACGATTATGAAATACAACGAAATCCAGGTCCCCGCAATCCATTGGATAGCGGGCTGGAACATCCCCTGCTTCAGTCGCGGATTCAGAATCAGAAGGGCCACGAGCGCCGCGGTAATCAGAAGATTTTTCACGAACGTCATCGTATTGGATATCACCCAGAAATCGCCGAAACAGCCGCAGTCGCTGACCGGTTCCGCCACAGCGATATAGAGCGTAAGCGGAAGCATGACAGCCATTTGGAGCAGCAGAGCCCAGACCGACACGCGCTTATAGCACCCCGTGGCCAGAAGGAGGCCGAACACGAATTCATATCCCGAAATCAGCAACGCGCCTATGACGGTTATCGACCGCGGTTCCGAGAAACCCCATACGGCCAGATACTCCTCGAGTTTGAACACGAAGCCCCACAGGTCAATCCCCTTGACGAGTCCCGACATGACAAACAGGGCGCCGACAACGAGGCGCAAAGTCCAGACTACCGCCGGGAACCAGCGGTGAGCCGCGAATCTGTCGAGTTTTGTACCGCTCTCCATTTTAATATCCGGTCAGGGGCGGATTATTTCCCCTCTTTCTGCTCGGCGAGTTTTATAAGGCCGAAAATGGAATAATTGATGATGTCCTGATAGTTGGCGTCGACCCCCTCGGAGACCTCGGTATGGCCCTGATGGTCCTCGATTTCTTTGGTACGCATGAGCTTCATCAGAATCATGTCGGTGTAGGAGCTGACGCGCATCTTTCGCCACGCTTCGTTGTAGTCATGGTTTTTGGCGAGCATCACGGCGCGGGTGCGTCCCATGTGCAGGTCATACAGTCTCATGGCTTCCTCCACGGAAATATCTTTGGTGTCGGAATAGCCCAGCTGCAGCTGGATAAGACCGATAATGCCGTAGTTCACCATCGCACGGAAAGCGTCCTCCACCGGTTCGTCGACACGGCTTTCCCCTTTCGTCTCAAGGGAACGGATGCGGTCGGCCTTGATAAGAATCTGATCGGTAACGGCCGTGGGGCGCATCAGGCGCCATGATGGACCGTAGTCACGCAGTTTGGCGGCATAGATGTCCCTGCATTCCGCAATCGCGCGGTCAAACTGGCGTTCGGTGCCGGGAAAATCGGTCTCTGACGCGGATATATTGTCGGTTGTGTCGCTCATATCTTAATGGTTCAGGATTATTTTCAGCGCAAATGTACTAAATTTTTCTTATTTGGGCAAACTCGGTGATTTTCAGAGGGGTTTAGCGAGGTGCGTATACTAATCGTCTACTTTTGCGGAAATTGCCCGAAAGTCATGGCAATCAGATATCATAAAGTATCTTTAAAGCGATGTGGTTGTGTCAGGATTGATCTTCACCCCAAAAGTTTTTGTCTAACTTTTGGGGTGAAGATAAGGTGATGCTATGTGATTGTCTATGTTCTTTACAGTACTGATTAATGTGGTTCGGGAGAAGGGTTAACGGGCATGGTCGGAGAGCGAGCGGAAACAGGCGGAAAGTTCTGAGGCCGACATCGGCTTTGTCAGGGGATACAGAGTAAAACTGAAATCCACATCTTCTGAACGCAGCTCATACTTTTCCATTACATCCGGTCCACAGCTTGCACTCCCCAGCGATCGGTTGGCGGCATCAAGGTTTACTATGGTTTTTCCGGCCTTACGGATAGCATAGGGATGCATGACGCGATTGTTGCGGTCGACATACTGTTCCTCAGGACGATAATCGCTCACCGAGACAGACATCAGGGCCGAACTGACGGCCATTACGCCAATACCGTCGTTATTCCGCACAGCGAGCCAGCGGACATCTTCCCGGTTGCCGGTCTCCTGGGGAAGAACATAGACCGATTCGGCCATTTCGTCCACTTTCGAGGCATAGACACCTTCGTAGCAGGCCTCTTTCCGGTCGCGATAGTTCTCCCATGGTCCCCTGCCGAACCAGTTGACATCGACGCAGTCGCCGGGCATTTCAAACCGGAATCCGATTCTGGGAAGCACTTCTCCCCGTGTGACCGGGGAGATTTCGGCACTGGCGGCAACTACACCGTCGCCATATATCCGGAAAATCTTCCTGACGGGAAATAATTCCCCGCCTGCTGTGCGGTAAACGTCATTCACCGCAAGACGCAGGAATCCGTTTTCTTTCTCCCGGATTATATCCCATTTTCCCGGTTCCACGGTCAGGCGGGAATAGCCGGCATTATCCCATTTTTCAGTATGAGGTTTGTCGTTATCGACCGGCAGACGGAAGAGATTCAGGCGTATGGGAGTATCAATCACCCGTTTTCCGCAGACTTCATAGCCGCACAGACTTCCTGTGGAATCGGAAAAAACGATTCTGGCATCCCCGGCATATACGATAATACTGTCGCCCGTATGTTCCACACCCGGAAGGGGGAGCGTAGTGCCTGAACCGGCAATATGCCGGGCGCCTCTCAGCAGAAACTGTTCGGAAGCCACCTCATAACCGGCGTCAGCCCAGGGAGTATCCTTCTTCTGGGTCAAAGACAGCCGCAGATGGTATTCCGAAACGGGATTCGCCGGCGACGGGATACTATCCAGTCTCAGAGGAAGCATTTCCCCGGGAGCGGGACACGGATTGACGGCCTTTCCGGAAGCCACCTCGATTCCGTCCTCAAGTAGTTTCCAGCTAATGTCGAAATTATCCAGTCCAGTAAAAACGAGTCGGTTTTTGACCGCTACATTCCCGAGAGAATCCATCATGAAATCCGCCGGCTGATATATTTTCCGGATGTTATAGGTCTTGGCGGAAGGCGTCAGATCGGAGGCCACCAGTCCGTTGCAACAGAAATTTCCGCTGTTGGGACGGTCTCCGAAGTCTCCTCCGTAAGCCCGGAAATATTCGCCTTTCTTTCCGGGGACGGGCATCTTCAGCCCCTGGTCCTTGAAATCCCAGATGAATTCCCCGGTCAGCGCCGGATATTGTTCATAGAGATTCCAGAGTTCCCTGACCGCTCCCATAGAATTACCCATGGCATGGCTACTCTCACACTGGATATGGGGGCGCACCCTGCGTCCGGAAGCAGCCTCTTCCATACATCGGCGCCCCACGGCATTGATGGAGTCGTAAGCCGCATACATCGAACTTGACACATCGGCCCACCGGCTGTTTCCTTCGTAGTGGGTCAGGCGCCCGGGATCCAGTGATCGAATGACCGAATCGACAGCCGCAAAATTGTCACCGTGGCCCGACTCATTGCCATAACTCCACATGAATATCGACGGATGATTGCGGAACCGCAGCACATGATTGCGAGAGCGTTCAACCATCGCGTCCCTGAACTGCGGACGTTCCGACAGGCTCCAGTCGCCATGACATTCTACGTTGGCCTCGGCCAACACATAGAGACCGTAGCGGTCGCAAAGATCATAGAAATAAGGATTGTTGGGGTAATGCGACGTCCTGACGGCATTGATATTCAGGCGTTTCATCGCAAGGATTTCCTGCTCGGTCTCCTCGCGGGTGACAGTACGGCCGGTCTCTTCGCTGAAATCGTGGCGGTTCACTCCTTTGAAAAGCACCCTCTTCCCGTTGACGGTCAGAGCGCCGTCCCGCCGGATTCCTATCTGGCGGAAGCCTACTTTGCATCCGCGGCGGTCGACTATGCTGTCCCCGTCCCGGAGTGTGATGATAAGATCGTACAGGTCAGGGGTCTCGGCAGTCCATTTGCGGGGATTCCGGACATCCATTTCGAGCAGATACTCCCCGGTATGAGTCATTTCCGCGTCCCCGGAGGCAATCACTTTGCCACTGTCTGAAATCTCAGCCATGAGAGTTCCCGTCTCCGGCAGATTTCCCTCTACGGTTACGGTCACCGAAGCCCGCGCGTCTTTATATTCTCCATCAAGAAGAGCAGTGAAGAAATAATCGCCTATGCGTGTTTCCGGGGCCGACCACAACAGCACATCGCGCATGATTCCGGTCAGCCGCCAGTAATCCTGACATTCCAGGAAAGAACCGCTGGTGAAACGATAGACCTGCACGGCCATCGTGTTATTTCCCGGCCGCAACGCGTCCGTTATATCGAATTCCGCCGGCAAATAGGAGTCCTCGCTGTAACCGATATATTTCCCGTTGACCCACAGATACATTCCGTGGCCGACGCCATTGAAACGCACATACACCCGGCGTCCGGTCCATTCAGGCGGCACCGAGAAATCCCGGCGGTAGCTTCCCACAGGATTCTTCATCGACTCATTATACGTCCAGTCATCGGGGCGGGGAGCCATGACACTGTAGGTGGTCCTGTCGTAAGTGAACGGATACTCGGTATTGCAGTACAGAGGTTTGTCCCACTCCCTGCCGTGCCTTACAGCATAAATCTGCCATGGACACGGGACAGCGATATCATCCCATCCCGACACATCAAAAGAATCTTTCTCGAATCCCGACGGCACACCCGACGGGAGAGGACTCCAATGGAATTTCCATATACCGTCAAGAGAGCGGCAGTAAGGAGAATCCTCCCCGACACTTCCCTCAATCCCGCTCTCAGGCGACAGAGGAAGCGAAAGCACACAAGCCGGGCGCCGGTTGACGGAGGTGACGCCCGTATCATCCCACTCCGACATGGACTGTCCTACGGCACTCACCGCCGGCAACGACACAAAGGCTAAAAACAATGATAATTTTTTCATGATTGGCTTAGTCTGATATATGGTCAGTCAGAGTATTGACAAATACTTGTCCCTGTCAGACTGTCCATTTCTTTTCAAGATTTTTTTTAATCTCCCTAAATTCCGCGCTCCTCCGTAAGATGAATTACGCGGCTCGCATAATCCAGTTGCTCCCAGTAAGGCAGAATATGGCACGCAGGGAAATCCAGTCCGTGTTCCATAAGATAGCGGCCGCTGTAAACCTTTCCTTCACAGCCGAGTGGCTCCGTGTCTATGCGGTTGATTTCCCTAACCTTATAATATTTGTCTGCATCGAGTCCGGCCATTCTTACTACCGGCAGGTGCTGGTTGCAGAAGTGTTCGGTCTTGTACCAGTAGAAAACCGCCTCCTCTTTTCCGGGAGATACATACATCAGCGACGCCAGCCCCCCGTCGTCATAAGGAGAGTGCAGGCGATATAAATCGCCCAGCTGCACCACCCCTCCGATCCTCTTGTACTCAGCTATTGCGTTCCTGCAGAAATCTTTCTCTGCAGGCGTCATCTTTTCGGGATGGATTTCCACTCCCAGACGCCCGCTCATGGCCACATCCACGCGGTATTTCATCGGAATGGAGCGGAATGTCTGCAGATTAGGGGCGGCGCTGATATGACAGGCCATCGCTATGGCAGGAAAAAAATAAGATGTGCCCCACTGGATGTACACCCTCTGGAGCGCATCCGTGTTGTCGCTGGTCCAGAACTCATCGAACCAGGGGAGCAGACCGTAATTGACCCTTCCCCCTCCGCTGCAGCACAGTTGCATGACAAGATCGGGATATTTCCGGCGCACGCGCTCACAGACCTCCTCCAGTCCCCGCTGGTATTCGATATGCAGACGGGCCTGCCCGTCTGCGGGCAGATACAGTGACCCATGATTTTTCACCGGCATATTCGCATCCCATTTCACGTATTTGATGGCGGGATATTTACCGATTATGCTGTCGAACACCCCGACCACATAATCGCGTACAGCGGGATTGGTCATGTCAAGCACCATCTGTGTTCCTCCGCGTCCTGTCGCCGGAGTGCGTCCCCGCGGCACCAGCACCCATTCGGGATGACGCTCGTAAAGCTCACTGCGGGAGTTGACCATTTCCGGCTCTATCCAGATTCCGAAATCCAGTCCGCGACGGGCGGCAGCGTCAATCAATCCTTCCAGGCCGTCGGGAAGTTTGCGCCGGTCGACGGTCCAGTCCCCGAGGGCCGAGCTGTCGTCGCGCTGGAATCTGCCGCCGAACCATCCGTCATCCATCACAAAAAGGTTTCCTCCCAGCCCGGCAATATCGTCCATCATCTTTGTCATCGTCGGCTGATCCACGTCCATATAGACGCCTTCCCAGCTGTTGAGCAGAATCGGCCGGATCCTGTCTCCGTGTGAAAGCTTGTATTTCCTGGCCCACCGGTGATATATACGGCTTACTCCGGAAGTTCCCTCACCGCTGTAAACGAATGCGACGGGAGGAGTGACGAACCTCTCTCCCTTTTCCAGGATGTAAGGCGCGTGGTCCTCGTTCATTCCTGCGAAGAAATGATGATAATCGTCCTCGGCCGTCTTAATCCCGAGCCGGTAATTTCCTCCGTAGCACAATGCAGCCCCTATAACGGGACCTTCATTTTCCCGTGGTTCACCGTCAAGGGAGAACATCACTTCGGCATGGCCTGTATGACTGGTATTTATCGTATTATTGCTCGAGATTGTCTTCATCCCGGGAGATGTCTCCAGGGCTTCCCGGACCAGCCGCGACTCATTGTTGGGTGCGCCGTGGAGATGACACAGCCAGACGTTCCCCCGCCGCAACGGTATATAGGCCGAGGCATAACGCCGCAACACCACCGGTTTCTTTTCCCGGTGACTGATCTCAACCCAGTTCTCCACTATGTCCACATCGTCATACGCGCGGTAAAACACATCCACAAAAAAAGGATACGCCTCGTCACGAAGCCTTACACAGGTAACAGTCGAACCGGTACCAACGGTGGTGAAACAAGTGTCGACCACCATCTTCAGGGTCATGTTGCCGTCAGCATGGGTTACCGCCAGGGCCGCTTCGGAAGGACAGTCCATCCCATAGACGGGATAAGCCGGCATCCCCTCCGCCGACGCCACGGACTGCAGGTCGGCAGGAGTCAGTCTCGTCCCGTAGTGAAGAATTTTCAGGTCTCCCCCTTTCGGAGCGGAAAAGACCATGGATGTACCGGGAGTGATGACACTTACCGGCTCCGCGATGGCGCCCGTACCGGCAGCAGGAACCGCCAGACATATCGCGCCGAATATTAATTGTTTTATCATGAATAGCTGTTCAATATTATTTTATACAGGCCGGAAAGAATCTCCGGCCTGGTGTACTCAGATTTCATCATACTCTTTCAGTCAGTCAGAGTGAAGGTCACAGGCTCGCCGGAACTGCTGTCGGGAGCCATCCAGACCTCAAACTCTCCCGGCTCGATTATCTCGCTGCCGTCCAGTCCGTGAAAGGCAAGCCGGTCCGGTGCCAGCTCCATCTCTATCTGTCGGGCTTCCCCCGGTTCCAGACTAATCTTGACAAAATCCCGCAATTCTTTTACGGGACGCGCCAGGGACGCCACCTTGTCGCGTATATAAAGCTGGACGGTCTCTTCTCCCCTGCGGTTGCCGGTGTTCTTCACCGTACATGATACTTTCAGAGGCACAGCGGAGGATTTGCTGACAGTCTGCGCCGAAAGGGTGGGCGTCCCGAATTCGAACTCGGTATAGCTCAGTCCGTATCCGAAAGGATACAGCGGTTCGACACCTGCGTCAAGGTGATAAGAGGTACAGCCCGTGGAAGTCTGTTCGGCTTCCAGGGGAATATCATCGATATCCACCGACCAGAAAGGAGGACGCCCCGTGTTCTTATGGGCATGATACATGGGATATTGCCCGGTAAGACGAGCCATTGTAACGGGCAGTTTTCCGGACGGATTCACATCTCCGGACAGGATATTGGCCAGGGCCGGGCCGGCCATGGTGCCGCCGTGAAATGAATACAGCGCGGCATCGCTCAGTTCTATTTCCCTGCCTACGGTCAGGGGACGGCCGGCCATGAAGACAGCCACCGTCGGTTTCCCGACAGCATGAAGCCTTTCTACCAGCTCCCTCTGGCGTCCCTTGAGGTCAAGCAACGCCAGGCAATGGGCCTCTCCGGACAGCACGGCTTCCTCCCCGAGAAAACAAAGCACGACATCGGCATCCCGGGCTGCTTCCACGGCGGCGGAAATCCCATCGCCGGAATTGTCGCGGGAATATCTGACTCCCGGGCTGTAAATGACAGCTTCCCGGCCATACATCCGGCGCAAGGCTGCCAGCGGAGTGACCGAGCGTGATTTCTCCCTGTCCGGGGCCCAGGTACCGCACTGGTCATGAGGCGCATCGGCCAAAGGACCGGTAACAAGAATCTTTCCCGGTTTCTTGCCGAGAGGGAGAATTCCATCGTTCTTGAGCAGGACAGTTCCCTCCTCGGCCAGCCGCCGGGCCGTTTCCAGATGTTCCGGAGCATACATTACCGGGCGGTTTTCAATTTCCGTATATGGATTCTCGAACAGACCCAGACGGAATTTCAGCCTTAGAACATTGCGGACCATCCCGTCGATAGTCTCCTCACTTATTTTCCCTTCCTTCACCCACTCTTCAAGATGAGCCGGATAGCAAAGGCCTTCCATGTCGATGTCGACTCCGGCGGCGGCCGCCAGCAGCGTGGCTTCTTTCCTGTCTGCCGCGACTCCGGCGGGTATCATGTCGCTGATAGACCCCCAGTCGCTGACGATCACTCCGTCGAATCCCCATTCATCGCGCAGGACATCCTGCAGAAGCCAGCGGTTGGCCGAGGATGGAACGCCGTTTATGTCATTGAACGAAGTCATGAACGTAAGGGCCCCGGCCCGCACCCCCTCCTCAAAGGGGGGAAAGTAGACATCTCTGAGCAGCGGCAAAGGGAGCCAGGTGGTATTATAATCGCGCCCTGACTCGGCGGCGCCATATCCGGCAAAATGCTTCACACAGGCGGCTATCGCCGTAGGGTCGGCTGGATTGTCGGTCTGATACCCCCGGACCATAGCGCCCCCCATCCGGCCGTTAAGCACCGGGTCCTCTCCGCCCGACTCGGCCACACGCCCCCACCGGGCATCGCGCGACACATCCACCATCGGGGAAAAGGTCCAGCGGATACCTACCGAGGATGCTTCCCGGGCGGCCACACGCGCGCCTTGCTCCACCAGGGTCGGATTCCAGGTCGCGGCCTGTCCCAGCGGAATGGGCAGAATCGTCCGGAAGCCGTGGATTACATCGCGGGCAAACACCAGGGGGATTCCCAGACGGCTCTCCTCAACAGCGATATGCTGGAGTCGGCTGATTACCTCCGGATCCACTTCATTGAGGACCGACCCTACTCTCCCTTCCCTGACGGCAAGGGCGAATTCCCCGAATCCGCGGGGGCTGAGCTGATTCAACTGTCCTATTTTTTCCGTCAGAGTCATCTGTACCAGTAAGGAATCGACACGCTGGTCTAAGGCGGGTACACCGGCATATGCCGACAGACAGGCGATCCCTGTCACTATCATTAATCCTGATCGTCTCATATTATCGATATGACGTTTTATCTGTTGCTGATTATCTGGCCCGGCGCGAAAATCTGTAGACACAGGCTCCGGTATATTTCTCACCGGGACGCAGTACCGCCGAGGGCCATTGAGGCTTGTTGGGAGTATCGGGATATTTCTGGGTTTCCAGACATACGGATGCGCGCTGCCGGTAAGGCGTATCGTTCTTTCCTCGGAGCGAGCCGTCAAGGAAGTTGCCACAGTACACCTGGATACCGGGCTCGGTGGTATAGACATCGAGGACGATCCCCGTCAGGGGGGAATAGAGGGATGCCGCCTTCACCGAAATATCCCCGCCGGTATCAAGCACCCAGTTGTGGTCATATCCGTTGCCGTTGGAAAGCTGTGCATCCCTCTCTACGTCGGGCGTACCCACCTGACGGGGGAGGCGGAAATCCATCGGAGTACCCTCGACGGAGAGAATCTCCCCGGTAGTCATGAATGTAGTATCAATCGGAGTGAAACCGCTGCCGTTCACCCAGAGAATATGTCCGGCGTTGCTTCCGGCATCGCCGTCAAGGTTGAAGTATGAATGATTGGTGAAATTGATGACAGTAGGTTTGTCCGTCACCGCCTCGTACTGTATCTCAAGGGAGTTGTCATCCCGCAGGGTCATCCGGACATCGCATTTCAATGTGCCGGGAAAACCCTCCTCTCCGTCCGGTGAGAGACAGGAAAGATGAAGTGTGCGCGCGTCAGTCTGCACCGCATCGAACACCTTGTACTGAAACCCGCCGTTCCCTCCGTGAAGACAATGGCCGAAGTTGTTGCGCGGCAAGCGGTACTCCTTTCCGTCAAGGGTGAAACGGCCCCCGCCGATGCGGTTTGCATACCGGCCGATGGTGGCTCCGAAATCCGTGGGATACTTCACATAATCCGCGATCGAGTCGAATCCGAGGACAACATCGCGCATCGTATTGTCCCGGTCGGGAACTGCGACCGACACAATCCTTCCTCCGAAGTTTGTCACACATACCTCCATGCTGTCATTCGACAGCACAAATAATTTTACAGGTTTGTCCTGAATCCGTGCCTCGAAACGGTCTGGCCGCAGTCCCGAGCGTGTCACCCGGCAGGGGGCTTTCTCCGAAAAGAAATCATCCATTCTTTCCGGAGAGAGCATCGTCCAGAGAGAGGCCACGGTCCATCCGGGAGCGAACAGGTCATTGCAGAATCCCTTTCCGTTGCGCCCGTAGTCCCATGTCGTATGCTGCACCACCTCGGGGTAATATCCTTTGCGGGCGATGTCGAACATTCCGTCCTCTTCAGGAAGCAGCTGGAGCATGGAGGACCGGATAACCCTGGCAAAATCGGCGAAGCGCTTCTCGGAGTAACAACCGGCAAGCCGGTCGAGAATTGCGGCGAACTCAAAGACATATACATCTATATGATTATTCTCTACCGAGACATTTCCCCATCCCCTGGACCTGAAACCGATTTCGCCAAGCATCTGCCCGGGCGCGAAGGGAACATCCCAGAGATAATACCACGAAAGACAAAAGTAAGCCGCCCGCCGGCAAAGGTCAAGGTAATGTGCGCGCTCCTTCTCAGGCACGACCCTGGAGAGGAAATACATGGCCGTGGCCGAATATATGGCCGCTTCCTTGTCCTCGCAATTCGCATCAAGAGTAGAGGAGAAATATTCCCCCTTCCCGATAAGTTCCGTCTCGATGTAACGGGCGCTCCTGAGAGCGCTTTCCAGATAAGCCGGGTCTCTGAAATACCAGTAGGCCATCGTCAGCGCCGCAGTTGCCGAGGGAGTGCTGCCTCCCCATGTATCGGTAGCCCTGCCGTCGGCAAGGAACTTCCGGGGGAAACTCCCGTCGGCCCGCTGCAGGGCTACGAGATTGTCGGCCGCTTTCCTGACGGCTTTCTCCCAGCGGCCATCCGGAATTCCCCGGCGGCGCATGGCATCAAGATAATACAGCATGGCATATACAGCCTCGGCCTGTACCCTCAGATTAAGGTCTCCCCTTTCCTTCCCCTCGGGATAACTTACGCTCTCACGGAAGAATCCTCCGGGAGTGAGACCATGGCGAAGCACACTTGCCAGGATCGTATCGGCCATGGCCACCAGGGCGTTCTCGCGCTGTTCGAGACCATATTCGCGGGCATTGAACGCATTAAGCAGCGTACGCCCGATAAAACCAATCTCATACAGGTCCGTACTCTCGCAGTCGGCGGTGCGAATAGCGACTCCGGAGAAAAATTTGAGCGGATACCTGTCCACAAAACTTTTCCTGAAATAATCCGCCAGGACACGTTTCACCGTTGCGGCATCGGCCACACCCCCGACAGGTTCCGGTGAAAGGGTATCGAAAGCATAATTCCAGACATCGGAGACAAAAGCCGGATAATCCTCCGGGCGAAAATAGCGGAGCTGCCAGCGAAGAGTCAAAGAATCTCCCGCTTCCAGCTTCTCGAACGCGTAAGCCGGGTCTGTCAGGACCAGCTTGCTTACATATCGTTTCGGAGCCTCCACATAGGGGAATCCGAATTCAAGGGCGGCCACGCCATTCCTATTGACAAACCCGGTAAAACCGACTGACGTCCGGGAAGGGAGCATAAGCTCGCCTGAGAGATTCTGGACCATGCAGTCGACGGAATCCAGGTCCATACGCATGACGGTGATTCCTCTTTTCCCCGCCGGATCATAGATCCCGGTCAGAGGGGCGCTCAGGCGATCTTCCCTGACAAGCCAGCTGTCTGAAGTATGGAACGACGGCGCGGCGGGAGGAGAATAGAGATTCTGGCGATACCAGAATCCGGGCATATAGAACTGACACTGACGGTGAACGCTCCCGGGCAACTCCTTCGTCTCGGCGATATTGAACCAGCATTTATCCAGAGCCCTGACTGTCAGAGTGATGTCGGTGACATCTCCTGCCGAAACGGCGCGGCGCGTCACCTCCAGGGGCAACCGTATATCTTTGCCTGCCGACATCCGGCCCGAGCCGGTATCTTCCAGAGGGTATGCGACAGCCTTTTTACCGGGGGCCTTGAGTGTCAGAACCGTCTGGGCGTGACCGGAGGCTCCCGCGGACATGACTATCCCGAGAGCAATAATGGTTAATTGTTTTATATTCATAAGTATGCGTTCTGAATTATTCTGACAGAGAGAATGTGACCGTCTTGCGGATATCGCCGGAAGAAGCCCCTATATAGGCCTTGAAGGTCCCAGGCTCTGACCGCCAGCCTGAAATTTCCGGGTCATAGAACCGTAAGTCGGCGGGAGTAACCGTGAACTCGACGGCGCGTGTCTCTCCGGGAGCCAGTTCGATTTTGCGGAAACCTTTCAGTTCCTTGACCGGTCGCGGAAGCGTACACTCCACGTCGCCCAGATAAAGCTGTACGGTCTCTTTGCCAGTGAGTTGCCCGGTGTTTGTGACCGGCACAGTGATTCTCAGGTCTTCTCCCGGTATTATGTCCGCAGCCGACAGGGAGGGCTGTCCGTATTCAAAAGATGTATAACTCAGGCCGTGTCCGAATGGGAAAAGAGCTTCATGGCCTTTGGAATCATGCCAGCGATAGCCGACGAAAATGTCTTCCTTATAGACTTCCCGTTCTCCGTCACCGGGATAGCAGAGTCCATCGAATGAATGGGCGCCGCAATCTTCCAGACGCGCAGGGAAAGAGAAGGGAAGCCTGCCGCTGGGATTGACCGCGCCCGACAGAACGTCGGCCAGCGCGTAGCCTCCCATGCTTCCGAGATACCATACCTGCAACAGGGCCGGCAGCCGGTCAATCCAGGGCAGCTCCACGGCATTGCCGCTTATGAGCGCCAGAACCACATTGGGATTGACCTCAAGCAGTTCGTCAACCAGCCGTTCCTGTCCGAACGGAAGTCCGAAGCTCTTCCTGTCTCCGTCCTCACAGTCCTGGAACCGGTTTTTATTCAGGCCTCCCACCACAATAACCAAATCAGCCGCGCGCTTTCTCAACGGCATCAGCACGAAGCGAATCGGTAATCGCCTGGGACACCTCTTCAACCTCATCATAGCTGGCGCGTCCGGCCGCATAACCGGGAGCATACTCAATCTTATCGCCCCAGAGGGCTGCAAGGCCCCGGAGCGGGGAAACCATATCCTTGACTTTCAGTTCAGAGGAACCGCCTCCGTCACAGAGATTACGGACCGCGTTGTCACCCACGACAAGGATCCGCCTGTATTTCGAGGCATCAACGGGAAGCAGGGGTCTCTCCCCTTTCCTGACCGGAGAATTTTTCAGAAGCACAATTCCCTCGCGCCCGATTTCGCGGGCGACAGCATAGTGGGCTGAATCGGCCACGCATCCGAACCCTCTGGAGGAATTCATTGAGGTCCGGAAAATAAGTTTCAGGATTCTCCCCGCCTTGTCGTCAAGAGTCTCGCGGGAAACCTTTCCTTCGCGCAGGAGTGCCAGGTAGGGATTAGCCAGATAATACTCGTCAAAGGAAAGAGCGCTTTCCGAAGTAAGACCGTTAGTATATGACCCCATCTCCACATCCAGGCCGTTGGCGGCGGCTTCCAGGGTATCGTGGGCGCCTCCCCAGTCGGAGACCACCACCCCGTCGAAGTCCCACTCCCCTTTGAGGATGCCGTTGAGCATCCGGTCGTTATGGGATGCATACTGGCCGTCGATTCTGTTGTAGGCGCCCATGACAGTCCAGGCTTCCCCTTCGGTGACGGCAGCCCTGAAAGCAGGCAGATATATTTCGTGCAAAGCCCGCGGACTACACTGCACATCAATATACATCCTATCTTCCTCCTGATTGTTCAGGGCGAAATGCTTCACACTGGCGGCCACTCCGTTGTCCTGCAGCCCCCGGATATACGGCACCGCCATACGCGATGTCAGGAAAGGATCCTCTCCCATATACTCAAAATTCCGGCCATTCATCGGGGTGCGGCAGATATTTATCCCGGGCCCGAGGATGACATCCTTTTCGCGGTAGAGGGCTTCCTCCCCCAGGGCGTTCCCGTAGGCCAGCGCCAGGTCGGGATTCCATGTGGCCGACAGACAGCTCAGCGCCGGGAAAGCCGTTATGCTGTCGCTGGTCCATCCGGCATACTCCCAGTTGTCCCAGTTAATTTCGGCGCGGACTCCGTGAGGTCCGTCGCTCCACCATAATCCGGGAATCCCGAGACGCGGCACGCCGGCACTGCTGAATTTGCTTTGGGCATGACATAGGGCTACTTTTTCCTCAAGCGTCATGCGGCTCAGGGCATCGGCCACACGCGAATCCAGATCCCTGGAGTTGTCAAGATAGGTCGGTACCGCCGCAGGACAGCCCAAGGCATATATCATGGCGGCCGACAACAATAATTTTTTCATTGCAAGTCGGTATCGGTAGATGTTATTTTCTTATTGAAAAGTCCTCCCCCCTCATAATCTGGGCGAGCGCTGGGAGGCCACTGAGGCATGGTATTTACCCATTACGGGCCATCCGTTGTCCCACATTATTTTGTCAAGCATCAGCACCGTCTGCCACTCTCCCCTGACATTGGCCCGGGCATGATAAAGCAACCAGTCGTCATGATTGGCGTCTGTAATAATTCCCGAGACATTGGAAATGTCGGAAAAATCGGAATTGGGAATGACTGTGGGGGTCACCCCCCCGGCATCTTTCATGGAGAGGCCGTCGGCGGTGTAATACGGTCCCTCGATATTTCTGGAACGCCCTACGGCAAGTCCGCCGTGACCGTCGCGGATGGTGGCCCACAGATAGTACATACCCTCCTTTCCGAAAATTCTCGGAGCGCAGAGTCCGGGACCTCCGATATGTTTGGGCTCTGACACCGACGGGGATGCACTGTCCCAGTTGAATCTGCCCATATATATCCCTCCGGGGGCATCCCACACGAGCCAGCGGCCATCCTTTCCGGTGCAGAAAGAAGGATTGCAGCATCCTCCCCATTCTTTGCCGGCAGGGGACAGCAACACACGTCCGGCACCATAGGGTCCCCGGATACGGGAAGCCTCGGCCACGCAGATATTTCCCTCCGGAGCAATGTAGGCCATAAGGTATCTTTCTCCCAGGCGGGCGATGTCGAGGCCGGAATTACGGGCCACGCGGCAGTCATCCGCGGCAAATGTCCCTCGCCCCATTCTGAGCCAGTGAACCATATCGGACGACTCGATCATGCGGTTGCCCGATATGCCGAAAATCCAGTCTCCGGAATGAAAGACGGAATAAATGTCACCGTCGGTCCTGAACACTCCGTTTTTATAATATTTGGTTTCCCTGACATCTTCTTCAGCCAAAGGTCCTGAGGCGCGGATTTTAGAGGAATCCATCCTGTCGGTGTGCCAGCATCCCCCCAGCAGCAGAGCCCCTGACAGAGAAAAAGGGATAATGAAGCGTTTCATAATTTACAGATGAAAGTTTATCGAATACTATCAGAAAGAGGTATCACCGGCAGCCGCGGCAATGTTTTCATACACCGGGCTCTCCGATGATACCTCCGATAGTTGGCCTGGGCCGGCGCAGACTGTTACCAGCCGGGATTCTGGGTCAGATTATGATTCTTGACCCTTTCGTCGTTGGGAATCGGATAGAGCCAGTAGTTGTCGCCGCCCCAGGTATAATGGTAGGTGTACTCGCCCCACACCTGGCTCATGCCGTTGACCTCGCCCCATTTGTCGACAAAGAACTTGTCGTCTTTCCAGGTACGCCATCGCAGTTCGTGCATATATACGATGTCCTCGGCAAACAGTTCCCATTTGAATTCGTTGCGCAGACGCCGGCGCATATCCTCCTGCCCCTTTACGAGGGTGGGAGCAGTCGTGTTGAGTTCAATCGCTCCGGCCCGTCGGCGGATGCGGTTGACGGTTCTGACGGCGTCATCCACCCGGCCAAGTTCATTATAACATTCAGCCAGGCAGAGAAGGGTCTCTCCGAAACGCATCAGAGGGATATCAATATCGTTGCACCCCAGATGGTCGGCGTGTTCGAGGCCCTCGGTAACGAACTTACGGCAGAAGTAATAGAACTTGTCGGCAGTGTCGATACGGAGGTCGAAAGGCTTCTTGGCCGAATTCCTGAAGGGGAAACGACTTGTGAAATTCCTGGCTACACCGGCCGAACCGCCCAGGAAAGTCGAGTAGGGAGTGATGACCGACATGGCCAGGCGCGGATCTCGGTTCTCATAGGCTTTCAGGATACGCTCCTCGTTTCCTTTTGGCAGGTAAAGGCTCATATCGGCACCGGCTTCGGCCTGGAATTCTTTTTCTGAAGCAGTCATGTCGTTGCGCAGGAAAAAGACGCGGCGGGCCGCCGGTTTCATGTCCGTATAGCCGGGGATAATATCATCCCAGTCGAAAGGAGTGCCGTCGGCGTTCTCATAGCTGTCGACAAAGCGGGGATTGGGGACATAGTTGCTCCAGCCCCATCCGGTAGCCTCGCGTGTGCCGTAACCACGCTGGCGGCGGTTGCCCCACCAGTCATTGTCAAGATCACACAGCACGGAGAAAATCATCTCGTCGCAGTCCTCGTTTTCGGTCAGAAACAGGTCCTTATAGGGCTGTTTTCCCTTCTCGTAGAGTTTGAATCCGCATTTCTCCACCGCCTCGAAATCCTCGGCGGCCTCTTGCCATTTTTCAAGCCACATATAGCACTTGCCGCGGAGCATATGGGCGGCTCCTTTTGTGGCACGGCCGTGGCCCGAAGTGCCGGAAGCATATTTGTCGGGGAAAGCAGGTTCATCAATGGCTTTCGAAAGGTCATCGATGATAAGCTGGAAAGTCTCAGCCTGAGTGCCGCGTCCCATCTGGGCGTCTTCGATATTCTCCACGACTTTCTCATACCAGGGTACGCCGCCGTAGACACAGTTAAGCTGATAATAATAGTAGCAACGGATCCAGCGCGCCTCGGCTATGAGACGTGCGCGGACATCTTCCTCCATACCGGGCACTTCCCCCATATGCTGGATGACGTCATTGCACTGGAAAATATAGTGGTAGTATCGGCCCCAGTAGGCATGGATATTGTCATCCTGAACGGACTGGGTCCCCTTGAGCATCCCGATGAAAAACCAGTTGGGGTCGCGGTCCATCTGGCTTCCCATCACCTCGGGCCAGAGATAGGCCGGATCGACGTAAAGCGACTTGAACGACGAATAGCAGGAGACAATGGCAGCCTCGGCCGACACGGGGTCGGTCCAGATTGTTTTGGAGGAGAGAGCCGAATGGGACTCCAGGTCCATGTCCACGCACGATACCGTCAGGGCACCGGCCGCCATGACAAGGGCGGAGCCGAGAAGCAGGCGCGACGGTTGCGATATATTGAGTTTCATATTATTTTTCTGTTTTTTAGAATTATTTCGCCTTGTTTTCCGGCAGCGGGCAACGAAGGGGGAATCAGAAAGTAACGTTAAGACCGAAGGAATAGGTACGCATGGGAGCATAACCGTCGGCCGACATCATTTCGGGGTCGAGACCTTTGAACTTGGTTATCGTACAGAGGTTCTCGAGCGAAGTATAGATTCTCACCTGCTTCATGAAGACTTTGTTGGTCCACTTTGCCGGGAGGGTATAGCCTATGGTGATATTTTTGAGTTTGAGGTAATTGCCGTTCTGAAGCTTCCAGGAGGCATTCGCCGAGTTCTGGCCGGTGTCGTTCATCACGAAGCGGGGATTTGACGCGCCGATATTGGTGCGCGGATCCGACGGATTTTCGGGATCATAGAAATAATGGTCGGAGGCGACCTCGCGGCCGATGCCGTATCCGGCGGTCATCGAGGTGGAGTTCAGCGCCTGGGCGTAATAATAGATTTTGAACCCTGTCGCGCCGGACCAGTTCATCGAGAAGTCAAAGCCTTTCCAGCTGGCATAGGCCTGCAGACCGAAATAGCATTTGGGCATACTCGACGTACCCTGGAACTCGCGGTCGTCGGGGTCACCGTACTTGCCGTCGCCATTGACATCGGCATAGATATAATCCCCGTACCAGATGCGGTCTTTTGCCGCCGAATTTCCCGGCAGGAACTCATAGCCGGCGGCCATCATCGCTTTCAGCCACGCCATATCGGCTTCGGTCCGGATCATACCGTCGCGCGGACCGCCGTGGATATTGACACTTCCGTCAGGATTGAATCCCTGGCCGTTGCCGGCATAGGTCGAGAGCATATAATACTCGTTAATCATATGGCCGTCCACGATGATGTTGCCTCCGCTTACGTTGGCTACATCGCCGATATTGGTGTACCAGTATGGATTGCCTTCCCCGTCGGTACGCCATTCCGTCACAAGATCACCCTTGTATTTCACGACGCGGTTGCGGTTGAAGGAAATATTCGCGCCGACACCATAGTTGACATCGCCGATGCGGTCGTTCCAGTTCAGGGAGATTTCCAGACCTTTGTTGT
The DNA here is from genome assembly GCA_910584365.1 of uncultured Muribaculaceae bacterium. Lineage (GTDB taxonomy): Bacteria > Bacteroidota > Bacteroidia > Bacteroidales > Muribaculaceae > UBA7173. Next base: position 70,130 of record CAJUAF010000009.1, read on the forward strand.
TGACTTCGGCGAGATTCTGCATCGGAGCCACGAAGTCACTCAGAGTGGGCTGGAGCGTGGGACGGTAAAGAATTCCGTCGGTATTCTTGTCGTAGAGTTCCAGCGTCCCGCTGAGGCGATTGTTGAAGAAGCCGAAGTCAAGACCGATGTTGGTCACTGTCGTGGCCTCCCATTTCAGATTGGTGTTGGCGAAAGTACTCAGTCCGTAGCCTATCACGTGGATACCGTTGAAACCGTAAGGATAGGAGGAGTAGGATGGCTGCCATTCGTAATTGCCGATGGAGTTGTTGCCGAGCTTACCCCATGAAGCACGGAGTTTAAGGTTGTTGAGCCAGTCGATACCCTGCATGAACTTTTCCTGAGTGATACGCCACCCGGCCGATACCGAAGGGAAGAAGCCCCAGCGGTTTTCAGGGGAGAAACGCGAGGAACCGTCATAACGGGCGTTCACCTCCAGGAGATATCTGTCATCGAAAGCATAGTTCACCCTTCCGAACCATGAGCGGGAGGAATACTCGCCGGTGTTTCCGGAAACCTGCCGCGGGGAAATCATGGCATCGAAATCCCATAGATTGAAGTTGATCAGGCCCTGCTTCTCGGCATATACATAGTCGGTCCAGTGGCGTGATTCCTCATAGCCGGCCATAACTCCGAGATCATGGACTCCGAAGCTCCTGTCGTAACGGAGGAGATTGGTAAACTTCCATTCCTGAAGCTGATAACGGCTGTCGGAGTTGGAGTTGTTCTTCATCGTCTCGGCGTTGGGAGGAGTACTCAGGACCATATCGCGCGAGAAGCTCTTCTCTTCCACGGGACCGGGGGTGATGAATTTATCGTGGGTCTGGTAATCGGTGTAGAAGAACTGTGACTGGAATTTGAAATCTTTCAGGAAGCGTACCTCCAGATAGGGGTTGACATTGTATTTGGACTGCTTGTAACTGCCCCAGTCGCGGCTTAGCATCATGACTGGATTGTGGACCGTACCTTCCTCCTCGGTGGTCTCGATGCCGCCGTAATAACCGTCATAGTAAGGATACACGCCGGGGACGGTCTTCTGCATATCCTGTCCCCAGATGATGCCGATATCGTTGCGGTCCTGATCGGAATGATAGCCCCAGGCCTTGATTCCCACTGTGATATATTTGCCGATTTCGGTCTCTACGCTGGTGCGCATATAATATTTGTTGAGGCCGGAATTATCGACAATACCGGGGTTGTTGAGGTAGGTCCCGGAAATCGAGAAATTGGTTTTCTTCTCGCGCCCCACCACCGAAACGGTGTGTTCCTGCATCCAGGCCGGCTTGTAGATTTCGTGGTACCAGTCAGTGTTGGGATAGGCCACGTAATTGGGATAGCCCGATTCGGCGATACCGTCGGGGTCGGCTGCGGCCTCGCGCCATGTCTGAATTGTGATAGGGCTGAACCGTCGCGCCTGATTGCTGTTGTCGGCCGCCTCGTTCATCAGTTCCATATATTCGGCATAGTCGGTCACCTGCCGGTGGTATTTCTGGGCCGTCTGATATGCGAACTTACCCGAATAGGTGACATTCACCTTACCCTCGTCGCCGCTCTTGGTAGTCACAAGAATCACACCGTTGGCGCCCCGGTTACCGTAGATGGCACAGGAAGCGGCGTCTTTCAGAATCGAAATTGACGCCACGTCGTTGGGGTTCACATCATTGAGACTCATCTCCATGCCGTCAACAAGAATAAGCGGGGAAGCGTCGTTGAGCGTGCCGATACCGCGGATAAGCACTTTGGTGTTCTCCGCATTGGGCTGTCCTCCCTGCTGCATCACGTTCAGACCGGCGGCGGCTCCCGAAAGGGCCTGGGAGATAGTCGTCATGGGACGGGACTTGGACTGCTCCTCCATATTGACGGTAGCCACAGCTCCGGTAAGGTTGACTTTCTTCTGGGCACCGTAACCGACAACAACCACTTCGTCAAGCATCGATGACTGCTCGGCCAGGGCCACCTCGACTGTCCCCTCTTTGCCGATTTTCACTTTCTGAGGCGCATAACCGACATAACTGATGTCGACACTCTGGCCCGGACGGGCGGTGAGAGTCCATTTGCCGTCAATGTCGGTGGTGGTGGCGCGCCCGGTTCCTGACAGAGCCACGGTCGCTCCGATCAGGGGCTCGCCGTTCTCGTCAGAGACCGTACCGGTGACCGTGCCACCTTCGGCGGCAGCCGGGGCAACGGGCGCTTCTGCCAGGGAGGCCGACTTGCTGATTACGATGTTCTTTCCGTTGATGGAATAGCTTACATTCTGTCCGCTGAGGATCTGCGAGATAGCCTGCTTTACATCGGAGGCATCGATATTCACCTTCCGGGAGGTGTCGATGTCTCCAACCTTGTAGACGAACGAATATCCGCTGGATTTTTTCAGCTCCTCCATCGCGTCCTTGACAGTGGCTCCGGACAGTCTTATCGAGACCGCCTGGGCTAACGCTGACATCCCCAGGAGGGTAGACAACGTGGCTGTGAGTAGGATTCTTTTTAGAAACATGATATTAAAATTGGTTCATATTCGATTGATCGTTATATTCTTAGGAATCAGTAGAGTGTTATCTGGTTTCCCTCTATTTTATATTTCATATTGCCGGTTGAAGCTATATTGCTGATTACATCCTCGACTGACTGGTTTTCCCTTATGAAATTCCCGTAGAAGCGGGTGTACATCAGTTCCTCATTGGCAATCACTATGCTGATATTGTAGCTGCGCTCGAGCCTTTTGGCGATATCGGGCAGGAGTTCCTCGTCGAAAAACAGATACCCGTAAATCCACTGGTGGGCGTTGGAGGCATCGGTCTCTTCGATTTTCATGCGGCCGTTGCGCTTGTCGACCACGGCCCTCTGGCCGGGGACAAGCGTCTGGCGACGGGAATTCTTGGCGATAAGGTTGTCGATGGCCACCGATCCTTCGGAAAGAGTGACCACGACCTCGCCGTCATCGGCGAAGTTCCGCAGATTGAACCGCGTGCCCAGGACGGTCACGCACATATCCTTGGACTCCACCTTGAAAGGCTTGTTCTTGTCATGGGCCACTTCAAAGTATCCTTCGCCGTCGAGCCTTACCACGCGCCTGTCGATACCGAATCCCTGCGAATATGCCAGAGTGCTGCCGGCGTTGAGCCAGACCCTGGTACTGTCTGGCAGGGTGACACTGGTCCGCGAACCCACGGGTGCCTCCACGACAATCTCCGCGAAATTGTCGTTCATCCGTAGTTCGCCGACCTTATAGCCGGTGAAGACGCAGACGGCCACCACGGCTGCCGCCGAGATGCCGCGCCAGAACACCTTCATGACTTTCTCCCGGAAAGTCACCGTCTCGGGAGCTTCCTCGCCGATATGCGACCGGTAGATGAAATCCTCAAATCCCCGGACCTCGTCGAAAGACTCCATCGCGTAACCCGATGAAAACCATATTTCCCTCTGTTCGAGGTAATACCGCTTGTTTTCCTCGCTGGCGGATATCCACTGGAACAATTGTTCGTCCTCCCCGGCGGAGGAGTTTCCTGAAAGTCTGGCGACAATCAAATCATCTATCTGATCCTTATCCTCTTTCATGGCTGTTGGATATATTTTAGACAGTTCTTTGTAAATTCCGTTAAAGATATTTTCCCAGACAGGAACGCAGATGCGCCAATGCCCGTTTCATGTGATACTTGACCGTGTTGACGCTGATACCCGTCTCGGAGGCGATTTCCTCATAGCTTTTTCCATAAAACCGGCTCAGGGCGAAAATCCGGCGCGAGTCGGGAGGAATCGTGGCCACGGCCACCTTTATTTCCTTTTCAAGCTCCTTGTCAAGGAGGGTTCCCAGCGGCGTGGTTTCCGACAGGAAAGATTCCTTGTCCGGGAAATCCTTTTCCAGCGAGGACATCGGAATCTCACTGCGCGCACGCCTGGCGGTCAGGAAATTCATACAGGCGTTCCGCACAGACGTCATCAGGTAGGACCGCAACGATCCGTGCAGCTCCAGCCGGGCGCGGATTTCCCAGAGATGCACGATTGCGTCTCCGGCTATCATCTCCGCCAGCAGTCTGTCCCCGACATAATTGTATGCCAGGGCACAGAGTGCCTGATAATGGAGCGCGTAGAGCATCTTCCACGCCCGTTCATTACCTTGCTTGAGGGATTGTATGAGTTTCTGCTCTTTCATTTCCGGAAGTCCGAAAGTCCTGTGTCTTAACGGCGTACGACAATCTTTAGGGCGTCAGTACCGCTTCGGGCCACATAGATCCCCGGCTGGAGCGACGCCACGCCCAGGCTTCGCCCGGGGGATTCCAGCAGCGTCTCGCCCGAGAGGGAGCATACCCCGATACCGTCTCTGACAGAGGAAAGGACGGACCCGTCGAAACTTATGGCGGGAACCATCCCGTCACCGGCGACAGACTCGACGCCCCCGGTTTCCGCGGGGGTAAACAGATAAAAGGCGTCTATCGAGAAATTGGAGTCTTTCAGACGGCCGGCGTTGATTTTCAGATAATCGCCCGTCCATTTCCCGTCGGCGAGGGAGGCGAGGCTGAATCCGGGGCAGAATTCCGGGATGCGTCCCAGGGGGATGTCAAGGCCGATCCATCCGTTGCCTACGGGCCAGTGGGCCAGCAGCGGATAACCCGTTCCGTAACCGCTCACCGAGCAGGAGAAAGCTCCTCCGAAAAAATCCATCCCGAAAAGTTCGGGTTCGGAATCAGTACGCAGAGCGATGCGCAGATGAGTATCGGCAGTGATGTGTGAGAGATCCAGGCCGGCGGCACCGGTACTGTATGTTATGGATCCCGGGCCGCTGCCGGTAACAAAATAGGACTGATAGTCTTCACCGCCGTCCACTCCGGGGAGTGGGCGGGGCGTATATTTGCGCATCAGCAGACGCGTTATCGTCCGGCCGTCCTCCTCGGGAGCATAAAAAGCGACCTCATTGCCGGGGAGAGAACGGAGAGACTCAAGTGGGGCGGCAGACATCTGAAAGACATCGTAATATCCGCGGGAGGCGCTCATGGCGGAAGTGGACGGGTCGGCTACAGTCCACTCGCTCGGGAAGCGGGGAGCCTCAGTCTCGGCATGGGCCGGCGAGCCTGTCTTGAGATAGGGCCATCCGTCTTCATCCCAGTAAAGCCGGTCGAGCAGGGGCATACGTTTCTCGAAATCCTGATTTTTCACGTGTCCGTGACAGATAAACCAGGTATTCCCCTCTCCGTCGGTGACGATCGGGGCGTTATGTCCGTTGCCTGTGAACTTGTAATTGTTGGACGTAAGGGTATTGCTGCTGTCCAGGGCGTTGCCTCCCTGAAGGAAAGAGACTCCGTTGCGGTCTACGTAGGGACCGAAAACGTTTTTCGATCTCCCGACTGCCACGCGGTAGGTTGTCCATGCATAACTGCCTATGGAGGCGAACATATAATACCATCCGTCGCGTTTGTAGATTTCCGTTCCCTCCACGTTCTCTCCGGCGGTCTGTACTTTTTTCGACAGGTCGAAGGTTATGTTAAGGTTTTCATCTATATATATTTCCATTGCCCACATATTGGTGGTAGACCCCCAGAACAGATAGTACTTTCCGTCATCCTGGAAGCAGAAAGGATCGATGGTATTCCGGCATCCGGCGTCATGCCCGTCGAACAGCTTGCCCCTGTTGGTCCAGGGACCGGCGGGATGATCGGCCACGGCATAGCCCAGATACATCGCGTATGTGTCTTCCTCGGGGATGTTCACGCTGTAAAACATCACGTACTTGCCGTTGATGCGACAGAATTCCGGAGCCCAGACCTGCCCGCGTTCGGGACGACTGGCGCTGTCGAAGACTGTTCCCGTCTGGGTCCAGTCCACAAGATTCGATGAACGGAAGACAGGTACGTTCCATATATCTTCCGTTCCGGCAAGATAATAGAAGCCGTCTTCCGCGCGGATAACCGTCGGGTCGGGTACGGATTCCTCTATGATTGGATTCCTGTATGTCGCGGGCAACGCTCCCGCCTGTATGCAAGCCGCAAGGGCTGCCAATATCAAAACTAAGTGTTTCATCGTTACTCGTTTTTTAAGATATTCAATCATTCTGTCTGTCATCGCTGCCGTTCCGTAAAAGGGTGCTGCCGGGCGCATATAAGGCAAAGAACGGAGCGGAGATCATATCTTCCCGGTCTTGTCTATTATCACTTTTCTTGCCATTCCGCAGGCTTTTACCATATATATACCCGAAGGGATGCTGTCGAGGTCCATGGTCGCGGTGGCAGACCGCCCCATGAGCCGGCCGTCCATTGCATACAGTTCGACCGGAGATCCGTCATGGCCGTCGACGGTAAGGACCCCTGAGGCAATCTTCACTTCAAGCTTACTTCCGAGAGGCTTTTCGGCCGAGGCGAGCGTCTTTTTCTCAGGAGTATAGACATACATACAGTCAAAGCAGGCTGCCGCCCCGTGACCATTGGCCTCGCTGGGAGAATCACCTTCCTGACCTGAGGGAGGACTGACTTCAAGGACCTCTCCCTGCCATTGATCGGTAAATCGGGAATAATCCATAGTCTTTCCGTTTTTTGCCATAAGTTCGGCCACTTTACCGAGAGATATGTCGTAGGCTGTCCATTGACCGTTCTGAAGGGCGCCGACCACGGGAGTGTGACCTGCCTGGGGAGTCTCGGCGAGAACTATCGTGGGACATCCGGGGTCGGAACCGTCATTCTTGAACCAGTGCAGCTCGATATATCCGGGTCTGACAGTCCCTATGGGATAAAAGGCGATATGCAGCCGGCTGTCGGGATTCAAATGGGAAAAATCCGTCGTGACGGTGCGTTTGACGTAAACGCCGCCCCAATAATGTTTCCAGTCGCCGTGGATGAGAAAGCTCAGCAAGTCCCGTCCGTCGGGAGTCGCGGGTACCGGATTGGTAAGTTCGCCGGGAGCCCACCAGGTGTTGGCCTCTATGGCATGATGCGTTCCGGCAATATGTTTACGGTAATCGTTTACGGTAACTCCGTCAAGAGACTTGAGTCTATCAATACCCTCGTCTCCCATGAGAAACACGTCATAGGTTCCCCCCTGTTCCATCAGGGGGAAAGTCGTTTCCACGCCGTTTTCGGCGCGCGATGCGTTATAACCCGGGAAATAAGGAGCTGTCTGTGGCGAGTCGGGCATTGTCCCGGAATCAAGATAAGGCCATCCGTCATCAGTCCATTTCAGCCGGCCCAGCAGCGGTACCCGGCAGAGGGGTTCTACATTCTGTCCCTTGTGGGCATGGCATATTAGCCAGGTGTTGCCCACTCCGTCGGTGATCACCGGGGCATTGTGGCCCATGCCGGTAAAAGTAGAGTTGTTGGCTGTCAGAGGAGCGGCTTTCTTGAGATTCCAGTCATTGTAAGGACTCTCGCCGGAGCCTCCTGTCAGCAGGTTTATGCCTTCTTTGGTATAATAGGGGCCGAAAATATTGTTTGACCGCCCTACCACAATCTGATACCATATCCAGGCGTAGGAGTCGATCGACCCGAAGAGATAATAGTATCCGTTGCGTTTGTAGATCTCGGTGCCTTCGATATTGAATCCGGCGGTCTGTCTTTTTCTGGCTAAGTCAAAAGTTATATTGAGACTGTCGTCGACGAATATCTCCATCGCCCACATATTGGTGGTACTTCCCCAGAAAAGATAATGCTTTCCGTCGTCGTCATGGAAATAGAAAGGGTCTATGGTGTTCTGAGAGTCGGTCATATAGCCGTCGATAAGTTTACCGCGGTCTTCCCAGGGACCGAGGATATTGTCGGCCACGGCGTAGCCGGTATATGCGAGACAGGTGTTGCTGTCATCGGGATTGGCGCAGTAGAACAGAACATACTTGCCGTTGATTCGGCAGAATTCGGGAGCCCATATCTGATTTACATCGGGATGGTCGCGATCGCGGTCGAATACCTTTCCGGCTTCAGTCCAGTTGACAAGGTCTGAAGATCTGTAAATAGTAAGATTGGCTATTTCGTCCTCTGCCCACTTGCGGGTCCAGTTTCCGGTTCCCGTCATATAAAACACACCGTTGTCATCGCATATAACCGTCGGGTCCGGCAGGTTTATATCGATAACGGGATTTGTGTAAGTGTCCGCCCCGCAGAGGTCATGCGGCGCAAGGATGGCCAGCATAAATATTATTACATAAGTTTTCACGATATTATTATACGGCGGAGAGGTTTACATTCCGGAGAGACTGATACTTTACGGAGAGAGGATTCATTTCCGGCAGCCGTCCCCCGCGGGGAAAGATCTCCCGGAAATGAATCGGCTGAAGGATAAAACTATCTTATTGTTACTTTCCTTACGGCGGATGCGGTTTTAACCATATAGATTCCGGGGAGCAGACCGCCGGTGGCGATTACCGGGGTGGATGAGCTTCGGACAAGCTGTCCGCTGAGACTGTAAAGCTCCACGCCGGTGGTTTCGCTACCCAGTACGGTTATATAGTCGGAGGTCATGACCAGTTCGATATCGTCGGCGGAAGACACGCTCTCCAGCGAGTTCACGATGGCATGGGGAGTATAGACATAGGCACCGTCAACGTAGAGATTCGCTCCGTAACCACGGTTAGGAGTCCTCTCGTCGTCAATGGAGAATCCGGAGGGGAGGGTTATCTCCAGCGCATGGCCGGTCCATCCGTTGCGGAATCGGGAATAATCCATATCCAGATTGTAGTCCTGCTTCATCTTGTCGGCGATTTCGGGCAGGGACATATCTATTGCCACCCATCCCTTGTTGTCGACAACCGTCTGGTCGTCGCCGGAACTGATATCGTCGGCGGCCGCAACTCGGGCAACCGTACCGGCGGAAGCACCTTTGACCAGAGAACCTACCACGGGTGCCCATTCCTGAATCTTATAATCTCTGACCACGTAGTCCGACAAGGAGAACTGGGGGCAGTTCCGGTCATCGTCTCCCCGGGAGAACCAGCGGACGTTCACATAAGGGGGTACGATATCATTCTGGAGACGGAGAACGATATGTACGCGGCTCTTCTCCCCTATATGTGACAGATCTTTCGGCTCCTTTATGTCCACATAGAATGAACTCCATCCGGCATTGTCTTTATCTCCGTTGCCGTTGCGGTCATTATTGTCGCCGATGGTAAAGCCGCTGAAGTTTTTGCCGTCCCCGATTGACTCGAGATTCTCGCCAATCTCATCCTGGGCCCAATGCAGATTTCCTCCGGGCCACTGGGAGACATCGGTCCTGTCGCCGACGATGCCGGTTCCTTTCACCCGGTAATCGTTCAGCTTGACAGAGGTTCTCGAATTCAGTTTTTCCATTCCGGCATCTCCAAGCAGGAACACGTCGAAGATAGAACCGTTCTGGAGCGCCTGATCAGCAAGGGGAGTATCAATGGTGGTATCGTCAATTCCATGGGGATATTCCACGGGAAGTATCGCCGGGACATAATCTCTTGTCGGGAGCGGATAATGGCCGGATAGCTCGGGCCACATTTTCCCGTTGGTCTCATCCTTTTTCCATTCGACTTTACACAGGAAAGGCATACGCGTTTTCATCTCCTGATCACTTGCGTCAGAACCGTGGCAGAAAAACCACGTATCGCCTTTCTCATCCGTGATGATACGGGACGGATGACCGCAGCCTATATACTTATAAGACTCTGGATTTTGTTCATATTTTTCCTTGTCGAAAGAGATTACCTTGGAAGCGATGGTGACGGTTCCTCCGTCAAGGAATCTGTTGTCCCGGGAACCACGGTATTCTCCCAGGGGAGTATCGCATCGTCCCACTACAACCGAGCTGCTGTTCCATCCCTGCTCTCCCTGGGAGGCGAACATATAGTACCACACCTTGCCTTCGGCATCCACGTGTTTATACAGTGTTATACTCGCCATATACACTCCGCCGAGCTTGACCTTTTTCTGCAGGTCAAAGGAAACCTTCTGGAAATCTTCGTCGATTGATATTTCCATTCCGTAGAGATTATGGTTGTTTCCCCAGAAAAGATATTCCTGGCCGGCGTCATCCATGAAATAGAAGGGGTCTACGGTGCGGCTGCCCGGCTCGGTGACCGTAGTCGTTACGGTCTCGGTGACCTGCTTGCCTTCCTCATCCGTGCGGATCTCCTGGGTTGTGCGCGTCTCGACATTCTCATAGTCGTATCCGTCAAAGAGCTTGCCTTTGTCGGTCCAGGGACCAGCGGGATGGTCGGCCACGGCCCATCCTATGTATTTGCCTCTTTCATCGAATTTCACGTCGTAGGGATTATTCGGATCCGTATCGGCATCGGCGGTCGTGTCGCTGCGCAATGATTGTCCTTCGATGTCTCGTTCGGGAGCGTTGACGCTGTAAAACATCAGATATTTGCCGTTCTTGAAAAACATTTTCGGCGACCATATATCATATTCATCCACAGTAGTGAGGTTTACATCACCACCTTTTCCACCCATAGCGTCCGTCACATTTACTTTAGTCCAGTCAACAAGATTCGTCGAACGGTAAAGAGGGATGGTACCTTTAGCAGCGGTAGTGGTAGACATCATGTACCAGAAGCCGTCGTCGGCCTTAATGACAGAGGGGTCAGGGATATGCTGCCGCATGACCGGATTGGTGTGGGCAGCCGGACGTCTGGCGGAGACTGCCGGCGCCAACATCGCCGCAGCGAGGACAGCTATGAAAATTTTAGCTTTCATAAATGATTGATTTATAGCGAAATTAGACAGGTTGTAAGTTAATTGGCAGGTGAATATTATTGCTTATTTATCGTCGGGAAAAGGGGTGTGTCAACCCGCCAATACCCGCTGAAGGAGCCATCCCAAGGATTCCTTCGGACTCATGCCTTCAACGGGATTGCCGCAGGTTGTCTGATTTTACCTATTGGAATAATTAACTAACCTTACTATTATTATGCCTAACTCTAATACTCTTTTTCCTTAATACTGTTTTTTATCTTATCGTATAACGACCTTCCGGGCCACATCGAGGGTGCGGATAACATAGACTCCGGCAGCGATGTCTTCAAGACCGATGACAGAGGTGGCCGATGCCTTTACAAGAGAACCTGCGAGATTATAGAGTTCCACGGGAGCGTTGTCGCTGCCGAGAACACTGATGGTTTTGTCGGAGATGACGACCTGGATATCGCCGGCATCGGCGGTGACTTCATCCACACCGGCTCCTCCGGTGGGAGTATAGACGTAGATTCCGTCAATGAATGCTTTGCCTCCGTCGCCGAAAGCAGGATCGGCGGGGGCGTCTTCAATGGCTCGGTTCTGTCCGTCGGGAAGAGAGAACATCACGGCTTCACCCTGCCAGTCCTCTACCAGTCGGGTATAGTCCATTTCGATATCGAACTCATCTTTCATCATTTCGGCCACTTTGCCGAGTGTGATATCCACAGCCACCCACTCTCCTTTCTTAAGAGAGCCGACAACGGGATAGTGGTTATTGACGTAATCATCGCTCAGGGTGAAGGAAGGCGCCGTCCCGTCGTTGCCGTCGGCTTTGAACCACTGAAGGTCGACGTAGGGAAGCGCGACGTCTCCGACCATGCATATGGCCATATGGAGATGACTGTCCGCATTGATGTGACTGAGATCGGTGTCTGTCTTACGGGCGATGAAGAATCCGCCCCAAAACTGCCACCATCCGCCGTGGATCTCGAATCCGTCAAAACAGCGGCCGTCGGCGGGAACGGTTACAGCTGCGTAATCGTCATCCGATGCCCATCCGGCATTGCCGCCTGGATAATGGGCGTTGACGGCATCGTTCTCCCCCTTTACCCGATAGTCGTTGACCTTGATATTGGGGTTGGCGGCGAGTTTTTTCATTCCTGCGTCGCCAAGGGCGAACACATCATAGATACCGCCTTCGTTACAGAGAGTAACCGAAGGATCAACCGAAGGATCGTCCACAACGAAAGTTTCCTGGGCGTTGACACTGGAGGCGGCGCCGAAAGCGCACATAGCAGCAATTGCAAGTGTAGATTTTTTCATGATAACTTATTATTAGGTCACATATCAAGGCGCTTGTGCCGCCTTGTATAAATATGACAAAAAAGCCGCCGCCGTGGGTAGTGAAATTTTTACATTTTTTTTATTTTCAGATTCGCTGAATAGTTACACATAATGTACTGTAACCACGCTCCCCCGGTTGGGTACCGCACCTTTGGGGTTACCGGTTTTGATTACCTTGTACAATATCCCTTTGTCGAGGGTTTTCACTCCCGGCTCATTGGCCTTGTCGGCGACTGCAAAGTTATAAAATTTCATCCATTAAGCCTGTATCTTTTCAACCGAACGACATACGACATGAATCATGCAGCCTCTCATGGTGCTTTATCATCAGAAGTTATTCAAATCCTGATGTACATACTTGATAATCGGGACCATATTAGTTTGAAAATCCCAGTTTGGCCGTTTTTATCGCGGAGAATTACTGGGATTGCAGCGACATTTCGGGTTTTTTCAGTAATTTTGTGGTGAAATGAAGAACAGTGATAAAGAAACGGCGGTGATGCTGACGCAGGCTCTCGAGGCATACGGCGTCAGGGAAGCAGTGACCTCCCCCGGCTCCCGGAACGCCCCTCTGGTTGTGGCCGCGCAGCGCTGCGGCGCCTTGCGCCTGCGCACGGTCATCGACGAGCGGTCGGCGGCGTTCATCGCCCTGGGAATCGCTCAGACGTCGATGCGACCGGTGGCCCTGATCTGCACCTCCGGCACGGCATTGCTAAATTACGCTCCGGCGGTTGCCGAAGCCTATTACCGGAAAACGCCTCTGATAGTTATTTCCGCCGACCGTCCGGCCCGATGGATCGGCCAGGACGACAGCCAGACTCTTCCCCAGCCAGGTATCCTGGACAAAATCACCGTCATGTCCGTCACTCTTCCACCGGAAATGCGTACCCACGACGATTTCTGGCTGACGAACCGACGCCTCAACGAGGCGTTGCAACAGGCTGTGTCCGGTCGTCCCGGTCCCGTTCATATCAATGTTCCCCTTTCCGAACCGCTCGGAGGAGAATGTGAGGAGAAAGACCATCCTTTCCGCTTCCGGAAAATAGACCTTATGCTTCCGGAAAAGAAACTCGGAGTAACCCAGGCCCGCGCCCTGGCCGAAGAAATCCACGGTAAAAAAATCCTTATCGCCGGAGGGTTCTGCCCCCCGTCGGCCGAAGTCAGCAAGGCGATGGCAAAGCTGTCGACTCTGGCGGACATAGTCATAGCCGCCGACGCGCTGGCCAACCTCAACTGTCCCGGAATCGTGGAGCGTCCGGACCTTCTGGATTTCGATGCTCTGTCGCTTCCTCCCGGACGACCCGACATACTGATTACTTTCGGGGGCGCTCTTCTTTCCCGCAAACTGAAAGAATTTCTGCGCCTGACCGATTTCGAAGCCCACTGGCATATCGGAACCAACGATATGCTAATCGACTCATATTTCTCGCTTACCCGGAGAATCGAAATCGCGGAGAGCGATTTCTTCCCCCGCCTGGCCAATGCGATGCTTTATCTTTCCGGAAAGGGGAAAAAATCCTCCTCCGGCGGGGGAGCGTTTCGTGCCGTCTGGCATGAGGCTGCGTCCCGGGCCGAAGCCGATTACAGGCTCAGGACGGAATCGGCCGGATGGGACGGGCGGAGCGCCGTGGCTGCATTGCTCGCAGAACTCCCCTCCGACTGGAATCTGCAACTCAGCAACGGACTGACAGTCCGCTATGCCGTGAACAGCGGCGCGGCGAGGTTCCACCGCCGCGACTGTAACCGCGGCGTAAGCGGCATCGACGGGTCGGCCTCTACGGCCCTGGGGGCCTCCCTCTCTTTCAAAGGAACAACCCTGCTTCTGAGCGGAGATATGTCAATGCAGTACGACCTGGGGGCGCTGAGCTGCAACTACCTGACGCCGCGGCTGAAAATCGCGGTAATCAATAACGGCGGCGGTGGCATTTTCCGGAAAGTGGAGTCCACGCGGAATCTGCCGGAACTGGAGGAACGCTTCGTCTGCCGCACGAATCTGCCCCTGGAGGAGCTTGCCCGGGCTTACGGCCTGGAATACTTCCGCGCAGCTTCCGAAGAGGAACTCCGGGAGGTGCTGCCGCGGTTCCGTCAGGAGCGTCTGCGACCCTGTCTGCTCGAAATCATCGTTCCGGACAAATAGAATTTTAGAAGATTCAACAACATATCACAGCATATAATCGACAACCGCTTATGAAACGCGACTGGAAAACCATAAAGAAATATGAAGACATCCTCTTCGAACAGTTCGGAGGAATTGCCAAAATCACTATAAACCGTCCCGAAGTCTACAACGCTTTCCGCCCGCAGACTAATTTCGAGATGCTCGACGCCATGAACTATTGCCGGGCCACTCCGGAAATCGGAGTGATTATCCTGACCGGCACCGGCGACAAGGCTTTCTGCTCCGGAGGCGACCAGCATTACAAAGGAGCCGGCGGCTACATCGACGCCGACGGCACTCCCCGCCTCAACGTTCTGGAACTCCATAAGGCCATCCGCTCCATCCCCAAACCGGTAATCGCTATGGTCAACGGCTATGCCATCGGCGGTGGTAACGTGCTGAACGTTGTCTGCGACCTTTCCATCGCTTCGGAAAACGCCCGGTTCGGCCAGACAGGACCGAAAGTGGGAAGTTTCGACGCCGGATTCGGCTCCTCCTACCTGGCCCGTTGCGTAGGTCAGAAGAAAGCGCGCGAAATCTGGTATCTCTGCCGGCAGTACACCGCCCGGGAGGCCCTCGAGATGGGGATGATCAATGCCGTCGTTCCTCTGGAACGCCTGGAGGACGAGACGGTGGAGTGGTGCGAGACTATTCTCCAGCGTTCCCCGATGGCTATCCGCATGATCAAACGCGCCCTCAACGCCGAACTTGACGGGCAGGCCGGACTGATGGAATTCGCCGGTGACGCAACCTTATTATATTACCTCATGCCGGAAGCCCAGGAAGGGAAGAACGCATTCCTGGAAAAACGCGCCCCTGACTTCGGACAGTTCCCCAAATTCCCGGGCTGATGGTCAGAGCGTCTTTCGAGAGATACACCCTCAGGTTCCGGGAGGTAGCCATCACCTCCCGGGCCTCGATGAGGGTGAAGAACACCTATCTGCTCCGGCTTGAGGCCGACGAGCTTCCCGGGAGGAAAACGCTGGGGGAAGTGGCGCTGTTCGAAGGCCTGAGCCTGGAGGACACACCCGCTTTTGAAAGCATCCTGGCCGAAACCTGCCGCCGGATATCGGAATGCCGCACACTGGCCGAAGCCATGGACCGCCTGCCGGAGGTCTCCTCCATAAGGTTCGGCTTTGAATCGGCAATCCTCCGCAGCGGACTTCTGCCCCCCTCCGACTCTCAGCGACGATGGCTTTCGGGAGAAAGCGGCATAGAAATCAACGGACTGGTATGGATGGGGGACAAGCAGACGATGCGCCGCCGCATACGCGAGAAACTTGATGCGGGGTTCCGCTGTGTCAAACTGAAAATCGGCGGAATCCGGTTCGAAGATGAAATCGAGCTTCTTGCGGAAATCCGCAGTGAATATTCCCCCGACGACATAGAATTGCGTCTGGATGCCAACGGAGGTTTCACTCCGGAGAACGCCATGGAGCGGCTGGAGCGGCTGGCCGCTTTCACAATCCACTCGATTGAGCAGCCGATAAAGCCTGGTCAGTGGGAGGAGATGCGGCGCCTCTGCCGTCTCTCCCCGATTCCCGTAGCGCTGGACGAAGAACTGATAGGGTTCCGCTCCGATGACGAGAAACAGCGGATGCTGGAATCAATATCGCCGCAGTATATTATCCTGAAACCGTCGCTATGCGGAGGTTTCAGGGAAGCCGACCGCTGGATAGAACTGGCCGTCGCCGCCGGTGCGGCCTGGTGGGGAACCTCCGCGCTGGAATCCGACATAGGGCTGGAGGCCCTCGGTCTGTGGACGGCGGGGCATGATCCCTCCATGCCTCAGGGACTCGGCACCGGGAATCTCTACACCAACAATTTCCCTTCGCCGCTGCGGCTGGAAGGTTCCCGCCTGTGGTATAAAAATTCCTGATCCCGATGTTTTCGATAATCTTTTCGGATGACTATCCCCTCCGCCGGGAAGCTGAGGAGTTTCTGGAGCAATGGTATGGCGGCGAAGAGTTCATCACCGCCCATACATCCGGATCCACGGGGGAACCTAAGGAGATACGGCTGCCGAAACAGGATATGCTCCTGTCGGCCCGCGCCACCAATCTCAGGTTCTCCATCTCGGCGTCGTCGCGTCTTCTATGCCCCCTCTCTCCGGGTTACATAGCGGGTAAGATGATGATTGTAAGGGCCATTGCCGCGCAGTGCGCCGTGGCGTTCGTCACCCCTTCCAACCGGTTTACCGACAGCGATGCCGTCAACGATTTTCTGAAGGACGGTCCGGTAGCGCTCCTGCCTGTGGTCCCGTCGCAATGTCAGGCGTTGGCCGGATGGGAACATCTGCCGCGCATAGACAACATCATCGTAGGGGGCGCTCCCCTTTCTCCCGGGATGGAGGAGCGGCTGGCAAACACAAACACCTGCACGGCGTTCTATGCGACTTACGGCATGACGGAAACCTGCAGCCACGTAGCCCTGCGCCGGCTTGGAGAACCACGGTTCGAAGCGATGCCGGGAATCACATTTACTGTCGACGTCCGCGACTGCCTGACTGTCAACGCTCCGGAATATTCTTTCGGCAGGCTGCAGACCAACGATATCGTGCGTCTGACGTCATCGCGGACATTCGAGTGGCTCGGGCGTTATGACAACGTGATTAACAGCGGCGGCATAAAAATATTTCCGGAGAAACTTGAGCGGGAACTTGCCCCGCTTCTCCCCTTTCAGTTCTATATAAAGGGGATCCCGTCAGAAAAATGGGGGGCGGAAACGGCCCTTGTGTGTCCGGCGGACGCTCCACTCGATGACGCGGAAATCCTTGCCCTGTGCCGCTCCCGGCTTGCGCCTTTCCAGGTGCCTCGCTCGGTTATCCGCATGACGCAGCTTTCCCTTACCTCCACGGGAAAAATCCGGCGCATATGAAAGCCGGACATATAGGCGATTAACAGGGCAAAAGCGCATCGCAATGACACGCTTTTGCCCTGTTTATTTTTCAACGATTTCTCTACGGGCGCACCGGCTTACGCGGGAGCGCAGATTTCCTTGTTCTTGCGAGCCATGGTCTCGCGGGGAGGATTGGCGGTGCTGAGTCCGGTCGGGAGATGATAAGTCTTGACTTTCTGCTCGCCGCGGAGTGCGCCGAGAGCATTGAGAGCCAGAGCCTCCAGTTCATCCTCGCCGGGATAGACATACATCGGGGCAAGGAATTCCACCCGCTGACGCAGGTGTTCCATGACATATTTGGAATAGGCGATTCCGCCGGTTACCAGAATAGCGTCAATCTTGCCGAACAGCACCGGAGCAAGCGCCCCGACGGCTTTCGCGATCTGATAAATCATCGCGTTGAGCATCAGTTCGGCTTTCTCGTCTCCCTCGGCTATGCGCTGTTCGATTTCGGGGATGGAGACCGTGCCCAGATGGGCGGCAAGGCCGGCTTTCCCGCTTATGCGTTTCTTCAGTTCCTCTTTTGTGTAACGCCCCGAGTAGCAGAGATCGATCAAAGCACCCGAAGGGAGGGAACCGGCACGCTCGGGAGAGAAAGGGCCCTCTCCGTCGAAAGCGTTGTTGACATCGATGCAGCGTCCCTTGCAATGGGCGCCCACAGAGATTCCTCCCCCGAGATGACAGATAATCAGATTCATGTCCTCATACTTCTTCGGGGCTTCGGGATGACGCTCGGAATAATCGCGGGCGAAGCGGCGGGCGATGGCGCGCTGGTTCAGCGCGTGCCACGTGGTGATTCGGGGCATGATGGGAGAGCCGGTGATGTGGGCTATCTCGTCCATCTCATCCACGATTCCGGGATCGGCGATGAAGGCGCGGCATCCGTTGAGATAAGATGCGATGTCGTGGGCCAGGAGGCTTCCGAGGTTGCAGGCATGATCGCGGGGAGCGTTCTTCATGGCCTGCACCATCTCTTCGTTGACATCGTAGACCCCGCCGGGAATCGGCTGGGTAAGACCTCCGCGTCCGATTACGGCATCGAACTCAAAGGGAATATTATTGTCGGCCAGAGCCTTGATAATCAGATCCCGGCGATAGTCGAGCTGGTCGAGTACACGGGGGAAAGGCGCCAGTTCCTCGACGGAATGGCGGATAGTATGGGTCATGAGAGGAACTGCATCCTCGAAAACTGCAATCTTTGTGGAGGTAGAACCCGGATTAATGGCTAATATCTTCATCTTTGATTCTTTGAAGTAAGTCAATACGGAGAGAGGACAGACTGAGAGAATTTCTCAATGGCAGGCCAGGGCGGCCAGGGCCAGCGAATTGTACTTGCTGTCGGCGGAATCGCTGCGCGACGGCAACACAACCGGCACGTCAGGACCGAGAAGCATCCCGGCCATGCGGGCTTTCGCAAAATAGGATAGAGTCTTATAGAACGTGTTGCCCGATTCTATATTCGGGAAAATCAGAAGGTCGGCGGCGCCGCAGACTTCCGACTCGATTCCCTTTACCTGGGCCGAATGAAGGTCGCAGGCGGTCTTGACGTCCATCGGTCCTCCAAGTACGGCATCGCCGAACTCCCCGTTTTCGGCCAGTTTGATAAGTTCCACGTAATCGACCGAATTGGGGAATTTGGGATTTACTTTTTCTGTAAAATGGATCAGCGCTACTTTCGGGCGTTCGATTCCGAACCGGCGGAGAACCCCCAGGTCAAGATGAATCATCTTTACCCTCTGTTCCAGGGTCGGATAAGGAATCACGGCCACATCGGAATAGAACAGCAGACGGTTCATTCCCGGCACATGGCTGACGGTAATATGCGTCAGCAGGTTGCCGCGGTCGAGAATCCCCTGCTCCTTGTTGAGGACCGCATGGAGCAGGACATCTGTTCCCACGAGCCCTTTCATCAGGATGTCGGCTTTCTTTTCCCGGGCCAGGCGCACCCCGGCTGCCGCGGCTTCGGCCGGTGTGGAAGCCTCCTCAATCTCTACAAGGGAGGGGAAGCGCGCGGGAAGTCCCGTGGCCTCGATCATGGATTTATCCCCGACAAGAATCGCACGGATAAATCCGTCGGACAGAGCGTCGGCTACGGCGCCACAGGTCCCTTCGTCGTAGGGACACACAACGGCAACCCGGGGCTGATGGTTCAGAGTCGCCAGATGTTCGGTTAATTCCTTGAAAGATGTGATAAGGCTCATAAAAACTATATTTTATTCCCAAACGGAACCTCAGATGTATCCGTTTTTTGCAAATTTCGGAAAAATTTTTGGAATAATTGTCTGTTCTGTGCAACTTTTTTTCATTAAAAATGAAATATTTCAACTGTTAATTTCAATAATTTGGTTATCAAATTCTTTATTTAATCTTAATTTTATATACCAATACAGGTGCTTTTCCCTCATTTTTAAACTGTCTCTCAGAAGAAAAGATGCACATATAACGCCAAAATGTGCAATTCGCTTTAAAACGTTCAATATCTGTTTTTAAACACAAATAGTAAAAATATGTTTAACAACATATTTTCGGGCCGCAAAAAACCGGAGATATCATCACTGATTTCTCCGGCGCCATATTAAATCAGATGAAGAGAAATACTATCTTCATTACACCAAATAACAAATAAAAAATCATGTTCTGAATTCTTTAACAGATATTCATTAACCAAATAACAGTTAAAGGAACTTTCATAATGCAAAGATAAGACGAATATTTTAATCCTCCAAACATATTGCAATATTTTTTCTAAAAATTCTATCATTAAGCCCAACTATACCCTCTTAAACTTTCATCAGGCAAGTATTTTAACATATTTAATATTATTTTTCCATTTTACCCTCTCTTTCATTCCGTAGAATTCTCCCTACTCCTCTGTGCATATCAGAAGTCGTATTCATAAATCATGCTTGATTACGGAAGAAAAATCCCCCGTTTTTTGTAACTTTGCAACAAAGTTTCCATTTACAGCCATGTCAGTAACCATTCTCGGAATCGAATCATCCTGTGACGACACTTCCGCGGCCATAATCCGCGACGGACTGCTGTTGTCGAACGTCATAGCATCCCAAAGCGTACACGAAGAGTACGGCGGCGTAGTACCCGAACTGGCCTCCCGCGCCCACCAGCAGAACATTGTCCCGGTAGTTGACGCGGCAATCCGCCGGGCGGGAATCACCCGCCGCGACCTCGACGCCATAGCTTTCACCCGTGGCCCCGGCCTGCTCGGCTCGCTGCTCGTAGGCACCTCTTTCGCCAAAGGGATGTCGCTCGGACTGAGGATTCCCCTGGTCGAAGTCAATCATCTCCACGGCCACGTGCTGAGCCATTTCGTGCGCCGTCAGCCCGACGACCGGGTGCCAGACTTCCCCTTCCTGGCCCTTCTGATATCGGGAGGGAACTCCCAGCTGGTCCTGGTCAGGGACTACAACGATATGGAAATCATCGGTCAGACAATTGACGACGCAGCCGGCGAAGCCTTCGACAAATGTGCTAAAGTGATGGGGCTCCCCTATCCCGGCGGCCCTCATATCGACCGCCTCGCCACCGAAGGAAATCCCGCCGCCTTCCGGTTTGCCAAGCCCCACATCCCGGGATTCGATTACAGTTTCAGCGGCCTGAAAACCTCTTTCCTCTATACCCTCCGCGACAATCTGAAGGTGAATCCAGACTTTATCGAGGAAAACCGCGCCGACCTGGCGGCGTCGCTTCAGAAGACGATAATCGACATTCTCCTCGACAAACTCGACAAAGCGGTAAAACATACCGGAGTGAAGACCATCGCCATCGGCGGAGGAGTCTCGGCCAATTCCGGAGTGCGCGCCGCCGTGGCCGACTATTGCGGTGAACACGGTCTGGAAGCGTTTATCCCCGAAAGGGCTTTCACCACCGACAACGCCGCAATGATCGCCATAGCCGGACAGTTCAAATATATGGCCCGGGAATTTTGCCCTTACGATGCCGCGCCATACGCCCGCGTCACGATGTGAAAAACATTTGAATACCTAAAACAAACTAAAAATGGATCCTTATATACTGAGAGACCTGGAGGAGATAGCTCCCGACCTGCTTGACACGCTCCGCGAAAGAGGCCTAACACTGTCGACCGCCGAGAGCTGCACCGGAGGAAACATCGCCCACCATCTGACCCTCGTTCCCGGATGTTCCGACATCCTCCAGGGGGGCGCCGTCACTTATTCCAACCGGGCCAAATCCGATATTCTCGGGGTCGACCCCGCGGTCATCGAAGCCAACGGCGCCGTCTCCGAGCCCGTGGTGCGCGCGATGGCCCTGGGAGCCTGCAAGGCGTTCCGCACCGACTGCGCCGTAGCCACCTCCGGAATAGCCGGACCTGGCGGCGGCACCGATGACAAACCCGTAGGGACCGTATGGACCGCAGCCGTCACTCCCTCAGGCACCGTATCGGAAGTCTATCATCTTTCCGGCCCTCGCGCCGAGATTATCGACAAGGCCACTCTGCTTGCCCTGCGCCTCCTCATCAACGCTCTCTGACGCACAGAGTCAGGACTGACTTTTTTCAGCTCCGCTGATAATCCGAAGCGCGTAGCCCCGCGCAATATTACATAAAACGCAATAAAAATCCCCGCGCAGCCATTGCGGCCACGCGGGGATTTTTATTGCTTTAATATTCTGTATTACTCGGCGGCAGCTTCGGGAGCGGGGTCGAGAACTACGATACGGTAGCAGGAACCGGCGTTGAAGCGCTTCATGAAGTCTTTCACGTCGGCGGGAGTGAGGCTCTGGTAAAGCTCTACGTTTCCGTTGAAGACATCCACACCGTTGAGAGCGGTAGCGGCCATGGCACCAAGCCATTCGTTGTTCTTCTCTTTGCCTTCCTGGGCCGACTTAACCTCGAACTCAATTACTTTGGCGAGTTCTTCGGGAGTCACGTCGGATTCCATATTCTTGAATTCCCGGGCGATAACCTCCAGCACCTGGTCTTTCATGTCAGGCTTCATGGGGAAGACAGACTGCATCATGGTGTTGGGATCGGAGATACGGCCCATGTTGCCGGTAGCCCAGATGGAGTAAACAGCCCCCATGTCCTCGCGGACCTTCTTGAGAAGACGCTCGGTCAGAATCTGGCCGGCAACGTTTACCAGCGCGCGGTCCTTGGCGCTGTAAGGCATATTGCCGAATTCGAAGACAGCGGCATAGGTCTGGGGAGTCTGCATCGGAGTAGTGAACGTAGTCAGCTTCTCACCCTTCTTCATGCCGAACTTGTCGTCGATGGCGGGAGCTTTCGAAGCTGTGGCGGCATCGCCGGGCAGAGTGGCGATATACTGCTCTACAAGAGGCTTGAACTGCTCCAGGTCGATGTTGCCGGCGAAGAAGAAAGTATAATCGGCGGCATTGGCGGTCATATCCTTTACAATCTGGTTGATCTGCTCAAGGGAAGCGTTTTCGACGGCGGCAACCGACAGGACATCCTTGCGGGGAGTGTTGTAGAGAGCCTTGCGGAGGTCGCGGCCGAAAACATACTGGGGATTGGTCTCCTGGTTGTGGAGGAAACCGGCCAGGGCGCTCTGGGTGGCCTGGAACTCGTCAGCCGACATATTGAACTGAGTGAAGTGGCTGTAAAGAAGCTCCATCATGGTCTTGAGGTCCTTCGGAGTGGAGTGACCGGAGATGTCGCGCACATAGTCGCCGAACTGGAAGCTGACGCCGCACTGCTTGCCCTGGAGATATTTCTGTATATCCTTATAGGTGTAGGTTCCGAGTCCGTACTGGTTGAGACCCTCGGGGAGGAACACAAGAGTGTTGGCGTAGGTGTCGGGGTAAACCGAGGTTCCGCCCAGAGCCTGGGCGTCCATCAGGATTTCATCGGCCTTGAAGTCAGTCTTCTTGACAACGACCTTGGCTCCGTTGGAGAGGGTCCACTCTACGGCGCCCCACTGGGGAAGTTCCCGGGTGGAGACAATCTTGCCGGGAGCGGGAAGATTCTCGATGAGGGGTTCGGATTTCACTTCATCCACGAAAGGCTTGATATCCTCGGCGTCCACAGCGGCAGCCACGGCACGCATCTCGGCTTCGGTAGGCACTTTGACACCTTCCTTCTCGGGAACCATCAGGCAGACAACGCGATTATCTTCCGTAACCATCTGCTGGAGAGCCTGGTTGATCAGGTCAACGGGGAGCTGGGGAAGGAGCATGGTCATGATCTGATATTTCATTTCGATGCCGGTGGCCGGAGTGCCGTCGATGAAGTTGCGCACGTAGGAGTTCACGTAAGACTCGTTCTCGGCTTTCTCGCGGTTATTGTAGCTCTTCTCAAGCTGGGAAAGATACTCGCTGCGGGCACGGTCATATTCCGAGATGGTGAATCCGCCGCGGAGAGCGCGGAGAAGCTCGCGGTAAACGGCAGCGTAGGTAGGGAGGATGTCATCTCCCTTGCCGATACCGATAACGGCGAGGGCGTCCTCGGTCGAAGCAAGGAAATAGTTGCCGTAATATGATCCGGCTGCTGCAAAGGGAGAGTCGGGAGTGGCGGCAATCTCGTTGAGGCGGTTGTTGAGCATACTGGTGATCATGTCGGTGACATAGTCCTGCATCCAGTAAGCCATAGTGTTGCGCATCGCCATCGGGATGGTGTCGTTCTTGAAATAGATAGTGACACGCGAGTTGGACATTTCGGGGTCGGCTCCGATGGCGTAGATTGTGCCGGGGGTCTTGGGAACACCCTCGTAGGTACGCTCCTTGACCTGGGCGGGCATCTTGATAGGCGAGAAGATTTCTACGATTTTCTGTTCGATGCGGTCTACGTCAATGTCACCGACAACCACGATACCCTGCTGGTCGGGGCGGTACCATGTCTCATAGTAGTCGCGAAGCACTTCGGGCTTGAAGTTCATCACTACGTCCATCGTACCGATCGGCAGACGGTAGCCGTATTTGGAACCGGGCATCATCGTCGGGGCGAGCTGCTCCATGAGGCGCTGCTGGCCTACGTTGCGCGAGCGCCATTCCTGCTGGATCACGCCGCGTTCCTTGTCGATTTCGGCGGGTTCAAGAAGCAGACCGTCGGCCCAGTCGTGGAGAATCAGCAGACAGGAGTCCTGCACGGCGGTGCTGGCCGTGGGGACATTGGAGATGTTGTAGACAGTCTCGTCGATGGAGGTGTAGGCGTTGAGGTTCTCCCCGAATTTCACACCTTTGGATTCAAGCCAGGTGATAATCTTGTTGTCGGGGAAATTCACTGTGCCGTTGAAGCACATATGCTCCAGGAAGTGGGCCAGACCGCGCTGGTCGTCGTTCTCGAGAGCAGAACCGACTTTCTGGGCGATGTAGAAGTCAGCCTGCCCTTTGGGAGTCTCGTTGTGACGGATATAATAGGTAAGTCCGTTGGGGAGGATTCCCTTTCTTACAGCCGGATCCAGGGGCAGAGGATCTGTCGGCATCTGAGCTTTGGCCGGGATGGCCAGAGTGGCGACCCCTATCAGTACGAAAAGGAGTCTGGAAAAGATTTTTCTCATTACTTGAAAAACACTTATGATGAATATTACTTTATGTATTCAACCTGGAGGCTGAAACCGGATTTCAGCACACACTCCGAATAGTTAGACGTCGAAAATCCCCAAAGGTTGCATACTTTTCCGAAAAAATTCAGATATTTTTGCCGGAGAATCATCCGAACAGGCGGCGGAACGCTTCCTCGACCCGGGTGACCTCCACCACTTCAATGTTCAGTCTGGAAAGCTCCACCCCCTTGAGGGCGCCCCGGGGGATGATTATGGAGCGCATCCCGAGTTTGTCGGCCTCGCGGACGCGCTGTTCCATACGGGTGACGGGGCGGATTTCGCCGCTCAGTCCCACCTCCCCGCTGAGACACACTCCCTGCTGTACCGCCATATCGACGTTTGAGGAAAGAATCGCGGCGATCACGGCAAGGTCAAGGGCCGGATCGGAGACTTTCAGCCCTCCGGCGATATTGAGGAACACATCCTTCTGGGCCAGCTTGAAGCCGACCCGTTTCTCCAGCACGGCCAGGAGCATATTCATCCTCTTGGAGTCGAATCCCGTCACTGCCCGCTGGGGAGTGCCGTAGGCGGCGGTGCTGACAAGCGCCTGCGTTTCGATCAGAAAAGGACGGATCCCCTCCAGGGTAACCCCCACGGCGCTCCCCGAGAGCAGTTCCCCCTCATGCTGGGACAACAGCATTTCGGACGGATTGGCTACCTCGCGCAGTCCGCGCTGACACATTTCATAGATCCCCAGCTCCGACGTATTGCCGAAGCGGTTCTTCGTAGCCCGCAGGATACGGTACATATACTGGCGGTCCCCCTCGAACTGCAGCACCGCGTCGACTATATGCTCCAGCACTTTCGGGCCGGCCAGCGAGCCTTCCTTATTTATATGGCCTATCAGCAACACCGGCACCCCCGATTCCTTGGCATAGCGGAGCAGCGACGCGGCGCACTCGCGCACCTGGCTGACGCTCCCTGCCGATGACTCTATAGTGTCGGAGGCGATCGTCTGTATGGAATCGACTATCAGCAGTTCGGGCTGGATGGTTTCTATATGGGAGAATATATTTTCAAGGGAGGTCTCGGTGACCACGTAGCAGTTGTCGCTCATGCGGCCGATACGGTCGGCCCGGAGTTTTATCTGAGTGGCGCTCTCCTCGCCGGAGACATACAGAATCCGGCGCGATTTTATGGAAAGAATATTCTGAAGGACAAGAGTGGACTTGCCGATTCCCGGCTCCCCCCCGATGAGGACCATCGAACCGGGGACAAGTCCCCCGCCGAGGACGCGGTTAAGCTCCTCGCTCGGAAGATGGATGCGCGGTTCCCGCGCGGTCTCGATTTCAGAAACTTTCCGGGGTACGGAGCGCGGGGTCTTTCCCAACGGCACTTTCGCCGAGGCGCGGGAGACTGGGCGGACTTTCTCCTCCACCATCGTGTTCCACGCTCCGCAGGCCGGACATCTCCCCTCCCATTTCGGGGAGTCGGCCCCGCATTCGCTGCAGAACCATACCGATTTCTCTTTCGCTTTTCCCATCTGGTTTTGTGAACTGGATTAAGAGCTGTTTTACACAAGATTTACACGGCGCCGGAATTCGGCCACGGTGACCGCGGCGGCCGTGCCGACGTTCAGGGACTCAACCGTCGGGGCGTCGGGCGGAAAGGAGGGAATCCGGATGCGGCAGCTGACGGCAGACTCCACTTCCGGGGAAATACCGTTCCCTTCGTTGCCCATCACAATCACGCCGCCGCGTCCCAGCCGGGCCCGGTAGATGTCATCTCCATCAAGAAACGTCCCGTAGACGGCGGTTCCTTTCCCGGCCAGCCCCCCAAGAGTCGCGGCCAGGTCGCAGTAAACAACCTTCACTCGGGCCAGGGCTCCCATTGTGGACTGCAGCACTTTGGGATTGAAGACATCGACGGTGTCCCGCGAGGCAAGGACGGTGTGGATTCCGAACCAGTCGGCCACGCGCAGTATCGTCCCCAGATTCCCGGGGTCCTGGATGCGGTCGAGGGCCAGGAGGAGTTCGTCCCCGCCTGGGGCTGGGAGTTCCCCGTTATTCTCATCCTCGGGAAGCTCGAACACGCCCAGCACCCCCTGGGGAGCCGACATAGACGATATCCGCTCCAGTTCGTCGTTCCGGGCGATCAGCAGTTCCCCGTCTGAAAGCGGGTGTCCCGCAAGGCTGTCAGCCAACGGACCGTTCTCCTCCAGCCATCCGGAGGTGGCCACAAGATAACGCAGCGGAAAGACAGGGAGAAGTTCCCGGAGGCTACGGATGCCTTCGGCAACGAACAGTCCCTCCTGGCGCCGCTTGCGTGCGGAACCGAGCGAGGAGATGAGTTTTCTCTGGGAAGCGGTCAGTCTCATATATGTGCTTATGAAATACCCGGATAAGTTACAGATGCAAAAATACGAAAAAAATAACTCCCGGCCACTATTTCCCGCGATAAAAATAGATTCCGCGTAAGTCAGGCCGGGCTCCCGGGGAGTAATTTGAGGAGACCTCTCTGAACCGCATCCGCTCCGGATATGTTTTTATAATGTGAATACATCTACGATGGACATAAGAATCACCAGAGTGGCTGACCTGTCGGACCGCTGCCACCTCAACCGCTGGGAATTGCTCCGCTACGGAAGCAATCCCGAAAATATCGCCGTCGACCTGAGGGCCTCTCTTGACCGGGACGTTCCCCGCGAGCGGCTTGCGCTGGTGCTGACAGCCACCTATACCTATATGCGCGGCATGATAAAACGTCCCTTGCTGGAATATGCCGTCGTGGCGGAGTTCGAAATTCCGGAAATGAGCGGATACGTGAAATTCACCCCATCGCACGAAACGGTCTCAGTCCCGCCGTCGCTGATGAATCTTATGCTTTGTGTGGCCGTAGGCGCTCTCCGGGGCATGATAGCCCGGAAGACATCCGGGACTCCGCTCGAGAACCATCCCCTTCCGCTGATCAACATCTCCTCCCTGGTCAGCAAACTGATATACGGCGAAAGGGCCGACAACCGCGTCGTCCCCCTCGAAGAACCTGTCTGCGGATGATCGGCTCACAGCAGATTAAGCTACTTTTAATTAAGAAATTAATTCTTTTAAGAATACCGACAAACGTTTTTAACTATGAAAAATTTATTTATGATTGCGGGAATACTCCTGGCATTGCTCCCCGTGGAGATGAAAGCGTGGACAGTCCCGCAGGAGACACTGGAGTATGAAGTCCATTACAAATGGGGGCTTATCAACGCCAATGCCGGAGTGGCGACCATCAAGACTGAACCCGTGCCCGGCACCAACCTGTTCAGAGCTACCCTTACCGGGAAATCCGTCAATCTCTTAGGCCATTATTATGAGGCCGGCGACGTACTGACCGGCACCATGCTCGCCGATTCTTTCCGTCCGGTCTACAACGAAAGGATAACCCAGGAATCGGGAGAGTTCACAATCGAGACCGTCTGCTACGACCATTCCGGGGGGACCGCCTCCGGAGAGTCTTTCAAGACCCTCCCCGACGGCACCACCGTAAAATCCCGCGTAAGCCATTACGGGGGAGGCCTCACACTGGATCTGCTGGCAGTGTTCTATTATATGCGTCAGGTCGACTACCAGGCCATGCAGCCTGGCCAGACGGTCACCGTCAACGTGTTCGCCGGCTCCAGCCCGGAAGTGCTTACGATTGTCTATAACGGACAGGAGACGATGGAATACCAGGGCCAGCAACGCCAGGTCTACCGCGTAAGTATGTCATTCACCGCCCGCAACGGAGGCGCCGGCACTTCCGATTCGATGAGCGCGGTCATATCGGCCAATTACAGCCGCATCCCTCTCATAGTCGACGGCAAACTCAAGTTCGGCCATCTCCACTGCAGCTTTATCGGGAACGAATAAACTTTCCGCTCCCGGAAGCGTCTAACAGTCATGATGACTATGATAATTAAATCTTCCCTTCGGGGAATCCGCAGCCGTATCGGCGTAATGATGTCGCTGGCGGTGCTGCTTTTGCTTCAACCCGTGACAGCCTTTGGGGACACCTGGAAAGTGCCTCCGGAGAATCTGACCTACGACGTAATGTACAAGTGGGGTCTCATCAATAAGAAAGCCGGCTCAGTCAGTCTGCGCACCAACCTCCGCGGCGACCGCTTCCACGCGCGTCTGACCGGCGCGACCGCCCCCTGGGCCGACCGGTTCTATAAGGTACGCGATACTCTGGCCGGAGTCATCGACACCCGTACTTTCCTCCCCCACAGTTATGAGAAAATCGCCTATGAAGGGGGCGATTTCAGTCATGACGAGCTGATCTTCTCCCGTTCAGGAAACTCCACCAGCGCGGACGTAATCCACCGGCGCAAACGCAAGAAGGACACCCAGGTCTCCGAAACCCGCAAGGAACTCCAGGCCGCGGGAGTCACCCTCGATATGCTCAGTTCGTTCTATTTCATGCGCCAGCTCGATTACGCCGCAATGAAAAAAGGGCAGGCGGTAAAGGTCAATATCTTCTCGGGAAGCAAGAAGGAACTTCTGACCATCCATTTCCAGGGACTGGAGGACGTAAGGCTGGACAACAGGAATTATCCGGCATACCATATAACGTTCACTTTCACCACCGACTCGGGGAAAACCTCCTCCGACAATATGGATGCCTGGATTTCGACCGATTCCAGCCGTATTCCCCTCCTGCTGGAAGGGAAACTGCCTGTAGGGAAAGTGCGCTGTTTTTATAGCGGAACAATGCCTTCAAACTGAAATCTGAAGTCTCCGGCGAGGGATAACGGTTAAAATCATTCAGATTTTAAGTTAAGGGCGTTAATAAACTGAAATTCAGTTTTGAAATAAACAAAATTTAAGCACTTTTAGCGCATCCGGCTATATCTATCCTATACTTTTTATTGTTATAAGATTGAAAAGTAGAAAAGATGTAGCAATGTAAGATGATTTTATAACTTCAACATCCCTCGTCCTTTTTATCGGGTAGTGATACCAGATACTGAGGCTCTCATAAATAAATAGTTGAAACGTGAAGATGGCCGGCATATTCCGTCGGCCATCTTTTTTACTTTTCTTTGCAACCTTTTCCTGGGGATATCCGTCTCTTATTATGTAACCCCTCATTTAAATCCGTTGAATAATGAAAAAAATCGCACTTTTAATTGTTGTGGCCCTGGTGGCGATTGTAGGTATCGGCGTAAGCATGACTTCCGTAACCTTCTCTATGGAGGCCGCCGGCAAAAAGTCGAAGGACATTCAAAACACTGACCTCAGCATCGTCAGCCGCGATATTAAAATCCGGGATTTCTCGGTCCTCGATGTCGCCGGCAATATGACTGTCGTCTACACTTGCGGCTCTAAAGCGGCCATGACAGTCAGCGGCCCTAAATATTTCCTTGACAATATGGTTGTGGAAATCAAGGGGAACACCATGAAAATCGGATATACCGAAGAATTCTATAAACGCAACAGTAACCGCGCCTTCTCCTGGAAAGACCTCTTCGACGGCGACTCGAAGAAAAAAGGAGTGCGCGTCACCCTCTCCTCCCCTTCGCTGAACAAAGTATCCGCTTCCCTGAGCGCGAAGTTCACCACCGATATCCTTAACAGCAATGACAGGATTGAACTTTACGCCTCCACTTCGGCCGACATAAAGGCAGGGAGCGTTACCGCCCGCAGCCTGAAAGCGACCGCCTCCACTTCCGGCGACGTGAAAATCGGCTCCGTCGACGCCTCCTCTTCAGCCACCCTGGACGCCCAGACAAGCGGCGACGTGAAAATCGGCTCCCTGACAACCGACATCCTCGGCGCGGATGCCTCCACTTCCGGAGATGTAAAAATCAAGGAGCTGACCGCCGACAAGGTCACAGCCTGCGCCTCCACCTCCGGCGATGTGGAGCTGGCGGGAACCGCGGATACCGTAACATTCTCCGCATCAACCTCCGGAGACATCAAGGCCGGGGCGCTCACAGCCAGAAACGCCACGGTAAGCGCATCGACTTCCGGCGACGTAAAATACTGCGCCCGCAATACTGTCAACAAGACCAAAGGAGGAATCCATAACACCTACAATGACTGATTGAGGGACATAGCCCCCAATAAGCTCCGGCCCTGCGGAAATCAGGAAACCGACACATAACTCTGACATAACTTGATAAAAGGCGGTCTGTCAAAATTCCATATTTTGGCACATCGCCTTGTTTTTAGCCCGGCTGGCGAGGGTAGGTCACGGAGGGAGCATAACAGGAATCTCCGCGTCAGCGCAGGGAATGAAGGGAATCCAGCAGCGCCTGGAGCTGACCGCGAATCTGATGAAGCCGTTCTATGGCCTGGGCCTTGCGGGATATGCCGGTATGGTTGTTTTTCAGTTGCTCCTGGGCTGCCTCCAGGCGAAGACCTTTTTCCTTGACCAGATATGCGACCATGCGCAGTTTGTCGACATCCGAAGGGGTATAAAAACGAGTGCCCCGGCTGTTGCGCCTGGGAGATATGATTGTGAACCGGCTTTCCCAGAAGCGCAAAGTCGATGCGGGGAGCCCGATCATCTCGGCCACCTCGGAAATCTTATAGTATTTCTTTTCGAGCTTCTCCATAGCAGGCTGTGATGCTCTGTATTATAAAAGGGCAGACTTGCAAAAGTACAATTTTTTTTATAATTTTGCAGACGAAATTCCGGAATTGTACCGAAAAAATTAACGCGCTATATAAAGATGAATTCTAAAATTCAGACTGCCAACGAGATACGCGAGTCTTTCAAGCAGTTCTTCCAAAGCAAAGGGCACCAGATTGTTCCCTCTGCCCCCATGGTTATCAAGGATGACCCGACGCTGATGTTCACCAACGCCGGCATGAATCAGTTCAAGGACATCATTCTGGGCAACAAAGCGCCTAAATGGACAAGAGTCACCGACAGCCAGAAATGTCTGCGCGTCAGCGGAAAACATAACGACCTGGAAGAGGTTGGCCACGATACCTACCACCATACAATGTTCGAGATGCTCGGCAACTGGTCTTTCGGCGATTACTTCAAGAAAGAAGCCATCGACTGGGCATGGGAATATCTTGTGGACGTACTCGGACTTGACCCCGAGCGCCTTTATGCCACCGTGTTCGAAGGCTCGGAGTCCGAAGGGCTTTCACGCGACGACGAAGCCGCATCCTACTGGGAAAAACACCTTCCCGCCTCCCATATAATCAACGGCAACAAGCATGACAACTTCTGGGAAATGGGCGAGACAGGTCCCTGCGGGCCCTGCTCCGAAATCCATATCGACCTCCGTCCCCAGGAGGAACGCGACCGCATCAGCGGCGCAGATATGGTCAACAAGGACCATCCCCAGGTAATCGAAATCTGGAACCTGGTGTTCATGCAGTTCAACCGCAAGGCTGACCACTCCCTCGAACCCCTCCCCGCGAAAGTAATCGATACAGGTATGGGCTTCGAACGTCTCTGCATGGCCCTCCAAGGGAAAACCTCCAACTATGACACGGACGTCTTCACCCCGATGATTGCCAGGATAGCCGAACTTTCCGGCCTCAGATACGGCGAGGATCACAAGGTGGACGTAGCCATGCGCGTCATCGCCGACCATATCCGCACTATCGCGTTCTCCATCGCCGACAGCCAGCTCCCTTCCAACGCAAAGGCCGGATACGTAATCCGCCGCATCCTGCGCCGCGCTGTCCGCTACGCATATACCTTCCTGAACCAGAAGGAAGCGTTCCTCTACCGCCTGGTCGACACCCTGATTGACCTCATGGGAGAAGCCTATCCCGAAATCGCCCGGCAGCGCGAACTGATCATGAAGGTCACCAAAGAGGAGGAGGACTCTTTCCTCCGCACCCTCGACAACGGAATCTCGATGCTGGAGCGCGACATCGCCGCCGCCCGCAAGGAAGGGAAGACCGAAATCTCCGGTAAGGAAGCGTTCGTGCTTTATGACACCTACGGTTTCCCCCTGGATCTCACCGAACTCATCCTGAAGGAAAACGGGATGACGCTCGACCAGGCCGGATTCGACGAAGAGATGGGTCGCCAGAAAGCGCGCGCCCGCAACGCCGCCTCTGTGGAGACCTCCGACTGGGTTGTCCTCCGCGACGGCGAACAGGAGTTCGTAGGCTACGACTCGACCTGCGCCACCGCGCAGATTCTCCGTTACCGCAAGGTAAAGCAGAAGAACAAGGAATTTTATCAGATCATCCTCTCGCGCACACCTTTCTATGCCGAGATGGGAGGCCAGGTCGGAGACCGGGGCACCCTCACCTGCGGCGACGAGACCGTTGAAATCTTCGACACCAAACGCGAGAACGGTATAGGAGTACATCTGACCCACAAACTCCCCTCCGACCCCGGGGCCACTTTCGAAGCCCGTGTGGACGAAGCCGCTCGCGAGGCCACGTCAGCCAACCACTCCGCAACCCACCTGCTCCACCATGCCCTGCGCGAAGTTCTCGGCACCCATGTGGAACAGAAAGGATCATTCGTATCCCCGGATATTCTCCGCTTCGACTTCTCCCACTTCCAGAAAGTCACCCCCGAGGAACTCGCCAAAGTGGAACGCCTCGCCAACAGCTATGTGCGCCGGGCTACTCCCCGCGACGAGCGCCGCAACGTCCCCATCGGGGAAGCACGCGCGATGGGGGCCATGGCCCTCTTCGGAGAGAAATACGGCGATGAGGTCCGCGTAATCCGCTACGGCGACTCCGTGGAACTCTGCGGAGGCACCCACGTGGCCAACACCGGCAATATCGGTATGATCAAGATTGTCTCCGAAAGCAGCATTGCCGCCGGTATCCGCCGTATCGAGGCCATTACCGGGGCCAAAGTCGAAGACGCGATGGAGGAGGTACAGAACACGTTGCGCCAGATCGGACAGTTACTCCACAACGCTCCCGACACCGTGGCCGCGCTGAAAAAATCCATCGAAGAGAACACCGAACTGCGCCAGCAGGCCGAGGAATACATGAAGGAGCGCGTCAATATGCTGACGAAGCAGCTTCTTGACCAGGCCGAAAACATCAACGGACTGCGTCTTGTAAGTCTGACCGGCATCCGTATTCCCGAAGTTGTCAAGTCCATCGCCTTCCGCGTCCGAGAGGAGAGTCCGGAGAAGACAGCCTTCGTAGCAGCCACGGTCGACGTGGCCGGCAAGCCCCTGCTGACTGTAATGCTCACCAATGATCTTGTGAACGAGGGGATGAACGCATCCCAAATGGTCCGCGAAGCCGCCAGAGCCATCAAAGGCGGAGGCGGAGGCCAGCCAGGATTCGCCCAGGCCGGCGGCAAGGACAGCAACGGACTCGGCGAAGCGTTCCAATCGCTGAAATCCCATTTCTGATCCGCTTTCCGCGTCTCCTGACCCGCAAATACCCGTTTCAAAATATATTTCCGGTCCCGGGGCTTTTCCCGGGGCTGAAATTTTCCCCCTTAATTTAACTACTTACTCAAAACTAAAACATACACTTTATGAAGAATGTAGCCTTGATTACCGGTGTTACCGGACAAGACGGTTCTTTCCTGTCAGAGTTCCTGTTGGAAAAAGGATATGATGTCCACGGCGTAATCCGTCGTTCATCCGTAGATTACCGCGAGCGCATCGCCCACCTGGAAGGACACGAACGCTTCCATCTCCACTATGCCGACCTGGGAGACTCCATGAGCGTGGTCCAGGTCGTCAAGAAAGTACAGCCCACGGAAATCTATAACCTGGCCGCCCAGAGCCATGTGCAGGTTTCTTTCGATTCTCCCGAATTCACCGCCGACGTGGATGCCGTAGGAGTCCTCCGCGTACTCGAAGCCGTAAGAATGTGCGGTCTCGAAAAGACTTGCCGCATCTATCAGGCATCCACATCCGAGCTGTACGGCAAGGTGGAGGAAGTTCCCCAGAACGAGAACACCCCCTTCCACCCTTACAGCCCTTACGCCGTTGCAAAGCTCTACGGTTTCTGGATTATCAAGGAATACCGCGAGGCCTACAATATGTTCTGCTGCTCGGGAATCCTCTTCAACCACGAATCTGAACGCCGCGGTGAGACTTTCGTAACCCGCAAAATCACCCTGGCGGCCGCCCGTATCGCCCAGGGCAAACAGGACAAGCTCTATCTCGGAAACCTGTCATCGTTGCGCGACTGGGGTTACGCAAAGGACTATGTGGAATGTATGTGGCTCATACTCCAGAACAATAAGCCCGAAGACTTCGTAATCGCCACCGGCGAACAGCACTCCGTACGCGAGTTCGCCACCCTGGCGTTCCATAACGTCGGCATCGAACTCCGCTGGGAAGGCGAGGGGCTGGATGAAAAGGGTATCGACATCGCCACAGGGCGCGTCCTTGTCGAAGTGTCGCCTGACTTCTACCGCCCCACCGACGTTGTCAACCTCTGGGGAGACCCCACAAAAGCGAAAGGCCTGCTGGGCTGGAACCCCTCAAAAACCTCATTCGAACAGCTTGTCAAGATTATGACCGACGCCGACATGGCGAAAGTCGCCGTCGAGGAAGCCGGAGAAAAAGTCCGCACCAACCTCGCCGAATATCTCGAGAAAGGAATTGTAAAATGATGCAGAAAGATGCAAAGATATATGTAGCCGGTCACCGCGGCATGGTTGGTTCCGCCATCGTGCGCGAACTCCAGCGCCAGGGCTACACGAATATCATCACCCGCACCCACCGGGAACTCGACCTCTGCCGCCAGGACCAGGTGGAGGAATTCTTCGCTACGGAAAAACCCGAATATGTCTTCCTGGCCGCCGCCAAAGTGGGCGGCATCATTGCCAACGAGAGCGCCCTGGCCGATTTCATGTATGACAACATGATCCTGGAGATGAATGTCATCCACTCCGCATGGAAAAACGGCTGCAAAAAGCTGGAATTCCTCGGTTCCTCCTGTATCTATCCCCGTCTGGCTCCCCAGCCCATGAAGGAAAGCTGCCTGCTCACTTCCGAACTGGAGAAGACCAACGAGGCATACGCCCTGGCCAAGATTTCCGGTCTGAAATACTGCGAATACCTCAACCGCCAGTACGGCACGGACTATATCTCGGTAATGCCCACCAACCTCTACGGTCCCAACGACAACTACCACCCCACCCACTCCCATGTCGTTCCCGCCCTTATCCGCCGCTTCCACGAAGCCAAGGAGCAGGGTCTGACGGAAGTAACCTGCTGGGGAGACGGCAGTCCGCTGCGCGAGTTCCTCTATGTCGACGACCTCGCCAACCTCTGTGTCTTCCTTATGAACAACTATTCGGGGAACGAGACCGTCAACGCCGGTTCCGGCAAGGAGCTGACCATCAAGGAACTGACCGAACTGGTTGCGAAAGTGGTCGGCTACGAGGGGAAAATCCTCTGGGACACCACCCGCCCCAACGGCACTCCCCGCAAACTCCTGGATGTATCCAAGAGCGCCGCTCTCGGATGGAAGTACTCTACCGAGCTGGAAGACGGTCTGCGTCTGGCCTACGATGACTTCCTTTCCAATCCCATGCGCGCCGAGCGCTGATGAACGCGAACTGTAACAAGGGGATGCACCCTACCCTGTAATCCGTTGCATCCGATATACCTATGAAGCTGAAATTCAAATATCTCCTGACAATTGTGACGGCCGCCATACTGATGACGGCCGTTACGGCTTGTAGCGGCTCCGATGAACCCGCTCCAGTGCCCGCCCCGGAACCCGCCGGGAAAAACGAACCGGTCGACAGGGCCGTTCTGCTCTATCTGCTGGCCGACAACAGTCTCGGCCGGGGCGGTTTCGACCGACAGAATCTCGCCGATATGATTCAGGCCTGCCGCGACGGAGCTTTCGGCGGCAACCGCCTGATTATCTATCATGACGACAGCAAGGCAGAGAAGCCTATGCTGAAAGAGGTCACCCCCCTGGGACTGAAAATCCTCAAGGAATATGATGCGGCGCCATTGTCTGTGGCGCCCGAACGCATGGAAGAGGTTATCGGCGACTTCAAACGGATAGCCCCCGCCGATCGCTACGGGCTTATTCTCTGGAGCCACGCCACGGGTTGGCTGATCAACGGAGAAAATTCCGCAAACACTTCGGGGACGGCCCCACTGTGGTTCGGAGAAGACCGCCGCAACTACATGAACATTCCCGTTCTTGCCGGCGTTCTTGAAGGAAAAGGCTTCGACTATATTTACTTCGACTGCTGCCACATGGCCTCGCTCGAGTCGCTGTATGAGCTGCGCGATGCCGCCGACATCTTTGCCGGAAGCTGCGCGGAACTGCCGTCGGAAGGGATGCCCTACCGCACTGCACTCCCCTACCTGATGAAAAAGGACGCTGACCTGACGGGAGCCGCGAAAGCCACTTTCGGGAAATACGACGTCCTTACAGGCCGCGATCGCACCTGCACGATGTCGGTCATCGACGCCCGTCAGCTTGAGCGCCTCGCGGAAGCCACCCGGGTTTTCTACGCCACTCATCCCACGCTCCCAGAGGACTACACCGGTCAGCCTTTCGAGAGACCGAGATTAAACGGCGAGCCGTGTTACCTGTTCGACTATCAGGATTATATCGACGCCCTTTACTTCGAGACCCGTACCTCCCCGGAGGTCCGTCAGGCTTACGCCGCCATCCTTGACGTGATGGACGACTGTGTGGTGTACCAGGCCTCCACGCCCTCAGTCTTCAACACGATAGACATTGACGCCCACTGCGGCCTGACGACCTTCATACTCCGGGACCCCTCGGATGCGGACATACAGGGCTACCGCACTCTGGCGTGGTACCGCGACGTGGCGTCAGCCCTTTTCTGAACCGAACTTATTCAACCGCCTATGATTCCGTTGCAGACAGATTTGATTCCGGGTCTTACCCCCAAAGCCCCCGCCGACACCACCGGCATAGCGAAAGCCGCCCAGGATATAGCTGAACTTAAATCCCTTTCGTTCAACGACCTGATGGAACGGCTGGCTCAGTCGGCCGTGGATTTCGCCATAAATCTTGCAATCGCGATTGTAGTCTTTTATGTAGGCCGGTTCGTAATCAGGAAAATCTACAAGATCCTCGCCACCATCTTCCTGCGCCGCAGGGTCGACAAGTCGCTGACCACATTCGTGCTGTCGCTGGTCAACATCGTCCTGTACTTTATCCTGATAGTAACGGTCATAGGCATCCTCGGCATCGAGACCACCTCCTTCCTGGCAATCTTCGCCTCGGCCGGTGTCGCCATCGGTATGGCGCTGAGCGGAACGCTTCAGAACTTTGCCGGAGGTGTCCTTATCCTGCTGCTCAAGCCCTATAAAATCGGAGATTACATCGAAGTGCAGGGATATGCCGGAACGGTAAAGGAGATTCAGATATTCTTCACCGTAATAACCACCTACGATAACAAATCCATATCCATCCCCAACGGCGGCCTATCGACCGGTAGCGTCAACAACTGGTCGCGCGAGGCTTACCGCCGCGTCACGTGGTCGGTGTCCATCTCCTACGGAGACGATATCGACGTGGCCCGCAAGGTCATCCTCGATATGTTCGCGGCCGATGAACGCATCGAACCCGCACCGGAGTCCGCAGCCGACGGCAATATCGAGATTGTGGAGGCAGAGGGGGACAAGGCCACGGCTTCCGCACCTACGGATTCGGGTGATACGGTCGGTGTGGGATCCGAGGAGGAAGAGGAGGAAGAGGCTCCCGCAGAAGCGCCCCGCCGCTCCTGGTTAGACCGTCTGCTCCATCGCCATCATGAAGTAAAGGACCACCTTTCCAAGTGGGAAAAGAAACGCGAAGCCGAACTGAACAATCTCATGCCCAAGGCCGATCACTCCCCGAAAGTGTTGCTAAACAATCTGAACGAGTCCAGCGTCGACCTTCAGGTACGTGCATGGACCCGCACTCCCCAGTACTGGAACGTCTTCTATTATTACAATGAGAAGTTCTACAACGAGCTTCCCAAGCACGGCATCCGCTTTCCATTCCCGCAAATGGATATCCATATCGATCATCCGTCGCAGAAAGAGGTCTGACAAACCCAAAGAAAATAGCCCGGCTCGGGAAAGACAGATAGTGTGTCATACCCCCCTCATCCGGGGCCGGTTACGAGAAAAGGAGGTTGCGTCTGTCGGGGACGCAACCTCCTTTTTATGGGGAGAGACAGTCGGGCTGTAAGCCGGGTTATGTCGGACCGTGGGTTTCGGCAGACACGGGGGTCTGCCGACCTGACGGATCCGGTCCGTCATTTATCTGTACCGGGTGTTGCCACCTCGGCTAATCGAAAGCATCGCGCGGACGCTTTCCGTAGCAGTCTACCCTCCGGCAACGGGCGAGCAACCCTTGAATGCCGGTTTACTTGACCTTGCAACCCATAGGACGTGCGGCACGCCATCTCGCGGTGGCGCCCGGTGGGCTCTTACCCCGCCTTTTCACCCTTACCCGGGCCATAAAGGCCCCGGGCGGTTGTTTTCTGTCACGTTGTCCCTGCGGTCACCCACAGCTCTCCGTTAGGGAGTATGGCGCTCTGTGTTGCCCGGACTTTCCTCAGGCGGCGTTCTCGAACCCGCCGGCGACGGACCGCCCGGCTGTCTCTGTTAGTTGAATACAAAAATACGAATTTTCGCCGATATTTCCCAATCGCCGATATATTATCCGCGATTTTTTAACTGCGGCATCCGGAGAACCGGAAAAACCGGACCGGGAAATCAATCGCCCATCGTGCGCAGCAGTTCGTCGTTGTCGGATGTACGCTCCATGCGTTCCTTGATGAACTCCATCGCCTCGATGGAATTGCGGTCGGAGAGAAAACGGCGCAGAATCCACATCCGGTTGAGCGTCTCTTCGCGCAGGAGAAGATCATCGCGGCGCGTGGAGGAGGCCATGATGTCGACGGCGGGGAAGATACGCTTGTTGGAGAGCTTGCGGTCAAGCTGCAGTTCCATGTTGCCGGTACCCTTGAATTCCTCGAAGATCACTTCGTCCATCTTCGAGGAGGTCTCGGTCAGGGCCGTGGCGATAATGGTCAGCGAACCGCCCCCTTCAATGTTTCGGGCCGCGCCGAAGAAGCGTTTGGGTTTCTGGAGGGCGTTGGCGTCCACACCGCCCGACAGAATCTTGCCCGAAGCGGGCTGGGCGGTATTGTAGGCGCGGGCCAGGCGGGTGATTGAATCCAGAAGAATCACAACGTCGTGGCCGCATTCGACCATCCTCTTGGCCTTTTCCAGGACGATACCGGCGATCTTCACATGGCGGTCGGCCGGTTCGTCGAACGTAGAGGCAATTACCTCGGCGTTTACCGAACGGCTCATGTCGGTCACCTCCTCGGGGCGTTCGTCAATGAGGAGAATCATGATGTAGACCTCCGGATGGTTCTCAGCGATGGCGTTGGCTATATCCTTGAGCAGAATAGTCTTACCAGTCTTGGGGGGAGCCACGATCAGGGCGCGCTGTCCCTTGCCGATGGGGGAGAACATATCGACCACGCGGGTGGAGATATTGTTGGTGGTCCTCCCGCCGGTGAGATTGAACTTCTCGTCGGGGAAGAGAGGGGTCAGATGCTCGAAAGGAACGCGGTCGCGCACGAATTCGGGAGTGCGGCCGTTGATTCGGAGCGCCCTGGTCATCGGGAAATATTTGTCCCCTTCGGCGGGAGCGCCGATTTCACACTCGACGACATCGCCGCTCTTGAGGCTGTACTGCTTGATCTGCTGATGGGAGACAAGCACATCGTCGGGGGAGGCCAGGTAATTGAAATCGCTCGAGCGAAGGAAGCCGAATCCCTCAGGCATTACTTCCAGGACTCCGGAAGCCTGGAGGAAGCCTTCGAAATTATACTGGGGGAACTGAGGCTGCATCTGCTTTACGCCCCCCTTGTTTTTCTTATTTTTCTTATTGTTCTTGAAATCCTGCTGGGGCATCGCCTGGGGTTCCCGGATTACGATCGGAGCGGAAGCGGCGGCGACGGCGGCTTCCTCGCGCTCTTTCTGTGAGCGGGGAGTGAAGCTGCGTCCACCCATGCGGGGGAAGAAAGAACCGAAGGATTCATCCACATTGCGACCGAAGACTCCGGGAGGATTCTTGCGGGGCTGCTGTTCGGAAGCGCCCCCCTCCCCTTCCGTCTGAGCGGGCTGTTGCTTCTGACGGGGAGTAAACACCT
This sequence comes from uncultured Muribaculaceae bacterium, assembly GCA_910584365.1. Classification (GTDB taxonomy): domain Bacteria; phylum Bacteroidota; class Bacteroidia; order Bacteroidales; family Muribaculaceae; genus UBA7173. The sequence continues at coordinate 110,737 of CAJUAF010000009.1, forward strand.
TAGGTCCGCGCTGCTGCAGCTGCTGGCGGGGATGGAACTGGCGGGGAGCCTGGGACTCTCCCTCTGCGGGAACTTCGGGAGTAGGTCTCCCTTCACCGGCCTCTTCCTGGGGGGCGGCTATCGCAGCAGGTTCGGCGGGAGCGGGCAACAGCGGCATCCCGGATACCGCGGGGGCTGTCTCTTCCTCCTTAGCCGGAATCTTCTGGACCTCTTCGGTCACGGCAGGGGTTTCAGGAGAGGTCTCTTCGGGTGAAGAGGACTGGTTTTTCGGTTTGCGGCCGCGCTTGCGGGGCTGGTTCTCCTCAGAGGGAGCCTGGGGCGCCGTGTCCTGGGCGGCATCGTCGGCGGCCACGGCATTATCCTGCTGAGCCTTAGGCTTGCGGCCGCGTTTGCGCGGAGCCTCAGCGGAAACGTTCTCGCCGGCAGCGGAGGATTCGGGGGCATCCTCTGTCTTTTCCTGCTGGCGGGGCTGTCCGTCTGTGCCCTGGGATTTGGGCTTGCGGCCTCTTTTCCTTTCGACAGGAGCGGGCGCATTGGCCGACAAATCTATTGCCTGCTGGTCAAGAATTTTATAAATGAGAGTTTCTTTGTCGACACCACCGGTCTTTTTCAGCCCCATGTTGTCGGCAATGGCCTTTAACTGATCGTCGGCCATCTCTTGAAGGTCGGAGATATTATACATATATCTGTCTTCTATATGTCTTCAGATTTTATCGGGTATCATTACCTCTCGGGCCGTCGCGCCTTGACACACAATCAGCCTTGCCGGTAAATAAAACAATTGTAAACGTCGTAAGAATTTTTATGAATTGGAGGAGGGGAAATACAGCGCCGTCAATAATGAAAGTTCCGCTGATGGCTCTGTCAAAAAATGTTTTTTCTTGGAAATCACCCCGGCTTCCCGGGCGGCAGCCTCGGGGCTTCATCTTTAAGATATTTCGCTTCAGGGCGGACAGCCACCGGACGTCGGCAAGCCTTTGCCTGTTCAGGCAAAGCCAGACGGGAGATAGTCCCGGCGCATCCCTCCTGAAAGAATCTTCCAGTCAATTCAACGGAGTCCATAGAAAAAACGGCCTCCCGGTTAGAACACTACAAAGGTACGCATTTAATTTAAAACTGCCAAGATTTTCTACCCCAAAATTCGCGGCATATATGCTTCAGGAGCGCCACAAAAGGTTTTTCAGCCCCCTCAGGGGCGGTATTCGGCCGTAAGAGGCACGACGCGGTTCAGGAAATCCGTGGAATCGGATGTGGAACGGAACGCCGTGAACGGAATCACCAGGTCATGATTATCCCCGTAAGTTATGACGATATTGCTTCCGAGGACCCGACAACTCCGGATATCGTCGGGGCGGATGACCGCCTCCGGCAGAGGAGGCTCGCGCCGCGAATCATCAAGCGGGAAATATTCCACCTCGATTTCATTGTCGCCCCGAAGCGTCACTGTCTGGGGAAACATGGAGGCCACAGCCGAAGGGCGCGTCAGCACCCTGTGCCATCCGATAAAAAGAAGTGTCGGAAAAAGAATGAAGATTATGGTTCCCGCTATGAACAGCATCCTGCTGTCATAGAAGAAACCGAGGATTACCAGCACCGCCACCGGAACCGCCACCGCCAGCCAGAAGCGCCCTGCCCATCGGGCAAGGGCCTGGCGCGCGTGGACCGCTGCTCCGGGACGGAAACGGGTAGTTTTTATTTCAGGTAAACTGTTTGATAATCTCATCGGTCAGGTGATACATTGGGGTGAACCCTCCGGAAGGCTTCATATCCCTGATGACATTCCCGACAAGAATCTTTTTAGCGTTGATGACATCAAGTTTCATGATGGGCGCACCCGGATAAAGATCGAAATTTTTAAGGTCTATCCAAAGGATCGCGGGACTTACGGTCTGTTTGAAATAATAGACCTTCTCGGTCTGGTCGCTTACCGAACGCCACTGGGTCGTGGAAATCTCCGGCTGGTCAGGTACGGTGATTCCGGTCGGCACGGCGCAGTTGCCTATAATTCCGAACACTCCCGCAAGAGCAACCTCATGGGATGCGTCAGTCGGAATTACGCAGACATAATAGGACGCGCGGGCGAAACGGTCCTGGCTCCGGTTGGTTCCGGGAAGCATATGCATTCCTCCGACGCTTTTCCAGTATTCCCATATGGCGAGCTGCTGGTCGTAGGGGGGAGCGTTCGTCATCACCTGGTACTCGTGTCCCTCGCGTATCTGGAGCTTTCCGTCGACATACTCTACTATGGCGCTGTTGCCCGTAGCGTCGGCGATAGCCATATGGAGCGTTGTGGCAGATCCTCCGGGCATATTCGGCGCGTTTATCTGGAATACGTCTTTGGACAGGTCCTGCACGGCCTCTGACGTGGTGGCGAAGTTGTCAAGAACATACGAAGCCCACAGGGCGGTGGACATATACGGACGCGGATCTCCCTTCTCGGCATAGAAAGTTCCGGGCAGATAAAGCAGATTGACTACCAGGCCGGCTTCATTCATCCCTTCGTTGACGCCGACATCAAAACCTACCGAGACCACACTTCCGTATTTTGAAGTCCAGGAGATGGACTGGTCGGTATCGTATGATTTTTTCTCCACCCCACGGGGATAGACATAGAGATTGGTCGGAATCGGGGTACGCCAGTCAAGAGTACGCCCCGTTGCGACGCAACTGTCTCCCACGTATGTCACGCGCGTACAGGCCTGAGCGTGGCTGTCAGCCAAAAGCGTAAGTCCCAGGGAGACCGCCGCAATCGGAATTATCTTTAAAGCTCTCATAATTGGATAAGTTAAGTTGTCATTACTTCTCTTAAACAATTACAACCCCGTCCGGGTTCAAGCCGCGCGGCTGTCGGCGGACGGGGCCGGAGGACAAAAAGATATTGTTTGCGATGCGGAATCAGTAACAGATGACGCGAAGCTGTCAGTCAAGAGCATGGATCACCAGCCCGGAGCGGAGTTTAGGCTCGAACCATGTGGTCTTGGGAGGCATGATATTGCCCGTATCGGCGATATCCATCAGCTGCTTCATCGAGACGGGATACAGGGCCAGCGCCACGGCCATCTCTCCGGAATCCACCCGGCGGCTGAGTTCTCCCAGCCCGCGGATTCCGCCGACGAAGTCTATGCGCTTGTCGCTGCGCAGGTCGGTGATGCCGAGTATGTCCCGCAGGATAAGGTCGGAAGATATGGTCACGTCGAGAACTCCGATGGGATCATTGTCATCGTAGCGCCCTTCGCGCGGAGTCAGCGAGTACCATTTTCCGCCGAGATACATGGAGAAGTTGTGCAGCCGGGCCGGAGCATAGATTTCCGTCCCTTTCTCCTCCACGGTGAAATCCTTTTCAAGGCGCCCCAGGAATTCTTCGGGAGAGAGCCCGTTGAGGTCGCGTACAACGCGGTTATAGTCGATGATGCGCAGATGGGAGGCGGGGAAAGCCACGGCCATGAAATAGTTGTATTCCTCTTCCCCGGTATGGGCCGGATCCGCGGCGGCTTTCTCGAGGCCCACACGGGCTGCGGCCGCCGAACGGTGATGACCGTCGGCGATATACAGGTGGGGCATACGGGCGAATTCTTCAGTGATGGCGCTCTCCATAGCTTCATCATCCACCACCCAGAAGTGATGTCCGAAACCGTCGGGAGCTACGAAGTCATATTCCGGAGTGCCTGCAGAGACGCGGTCTATGATTTCCTGGAGGCGGGGATTATCGGGGAACGCAAGGAATACAGGCTCGATATTGGCATTGTTGACCTTGACATGGCGCATACGGTCATCTTCCTTGTCGCGGCGCGTCAGCTCGTGCTTCTTTATAACCCCGTTTACATAATCATAGACATTGGCAGCCACCACAATACCGTATTGCGTGCGACCGTCCATGGTCTGGGCATAGATATAGTAATGCTCGCGCTCGTCGGGGCGGAGCCATCCGTTCCGCAGGAAAGCGTTGAAGTTCTCTACGGCTTTGGCATACACCGGTTCGGAATGTTCGTCGGTGCCGGCGGGAAAATCTATCTCGGGTTTGATGATATGGTAAAGCGACATTTCGTTGCCGTCGGCTTCCCGGCGGGCTTCTTCGGAATTCAGCACGTCGTAAGGACGGGATGCCACTTTCTCAATCAGTTCTCTGGGAGGGCGGATCCCCCTGAAAGGTTTTACTTTAGCCATGACGAATAAAAAACTGTTTTTCGTGGTTAGACTTTCAGAGAATGTTTACAAACGAAACGTAGGACATTCTCAAAACATCCAATGGAAAGCGCCTTTGCGAAATTCCATTGGAGAACACTCGCAAAGATAAACCAAAAACTTTATATTTCAAAGTCCGCACGAAAAAATATTTTTCCACTGCGGGAAAAGACGTAAACAGAGGGCAAAAAAAGGCGATGTGCCAGAATTCCGACACACCGCCCGGGGATATGAAAGGACATATACAATCAGAAACGGACCTTGCACACCGAGCTGCCGCGGCGTTCGATTATGACGGAACCGGGAGCAGGCTTCGTCACCCGACGTCCGGTAATGTCGAAGTATTCGGCGGGGGCATCGGTGTCGGCGCAGTCGGCGGAGACATCTTCAACTCCAGACTCTATATAGTCGGGAAGCGGAGCGGCCGGAGTGGCGTCGCGTACAGGCTCGTCAGCGGGAGCGGTCAGGGCGGTATAGTCGCCGAACTGGCTCCGGAGGAAAGCGAGCTTACGCTCGAGATGGTTCAGGACGGCTTCCTTGCGGGGCTGGATGTCGGAATTGTCGGCCACGGGCTGGCCGCCTGCGGGCGTGGGCTGGCCTTGCCAGCGGCGACGGTCGGCCTTGGCGGCCTCGGCGATATGGTCTACATAAGTCTCTATGTCGGCGGTCAGCCCGTCGTAACCGTTGGTCATGAACCACATCCAGGTCTCGGCCAGCTTATCGTTGAAACGGGCATTGACGCGCATGGAGGGAATCCATGTCGCTCCGAAGGAAGTGTTGTTGTAGAAGAATCCGTCTGTGGGGCCGTTAAAGGCGTTACCGCAATCCCAGAGGGGAGAGAAATGCCACTTCTGCCCTTCTCCGCGGTCACGGAAAAGGTAGGTGGAACCGTGGTATGCCTCTACGTGGGAGATGATTTCCTCAACGATGTAATAGCGGACGGCATCGTCGAGGTCGAGGTAACTCCAGGTATCGTCGGAATTCGCTCCGACAGCATTGTTCATGGCTGTGAACTGATCGGTGACGAATCGTTTCTGAATATCGGAATATTCCTCAGGAGTGTCCCAGGTCACACGGAGCATATCAACCACGGGAGGATTCACCCCGGGGGCCACTTTCTCTGCCATACGGATCTGGTTGTCACCGTCGTAATTGTCGAGTTCGACAAGGTAACCGCCCGACGCGAGCGCCGGATCGGTGGCGTTGTCGTCAAGTTCGGCGATGTTGATGCGGTCCTTCTCGATGCGTATCGACTCAGTCAGGAAATAGAGTCCGCGGTAATCCCCGTTGATAACGACTTCGACAGGCTGCTGACCGGGAGTCCAGGGAAGCCCGATACGGCGTCCGAGGTTGAAACCGGTGAAGTTGCGCAGATAGCCGTAATTGTCATCGGCATGGGCCAGAATGGCGAAGTGTTTGCTCTTGGTCAGACCCAGCATCTTCTCTTTGGAGCCGAGTTTGAGTTTGAAAGGTTTCTTGGAGAAGCCGATGCGGGTCCAGTTGCCGCGGGCTTTGATTTCAAGGGGCAGAGGAGCCTCGGCGGAACCGATAGACTTGGCGCCCTCGGCCTCCATCCACTGGCATCCGTTGAGGTCAAGCCAATATTCGGCGTTGCTGAAATAGTTTTTATGGTCGAGGTCCTTGCTGATTATCTCGTTGTCGAGAACGGTTTTCGTCTCGTCGGTATAGACATTGATATAGAGAACGGGGAGAGTGCCCGAGATTCCTGTGACAGGGGGTTGTCCGCCTACGGTAACCGTCATACGGGAATTACCATCGGGATTGTTGGTGAAACTGAAGGTGACATCTTCGAGAGGCTGCGGACAGTTGAAGTTCAGACCCTCGCGTTGAAGGGTAAGGGAAGTGGAAGAACTGATTGTCTGCTCCGCGGGGGAAGCTGCGCCGTAATCCACAGTCACCCAGTCCTCGGTGGCAATTTTAAATTCACCTTGGATATGATCCACATGGAGGGTATATACCCCGTTTTCAAGATTGAATCTGAAAGTTTCGTTGACGGACCATCCGCCTGACACATCTCCGCGCAGGTAAATCGCGGGGTCTTCCGCGGCGGCGGAGGCAGCCGTCATCAACACGGAGATGAACGGCAGTAAAAGTTTTTTCATTGGTAACTGAATGTTTTTAATGGTAGAATCACAAATATATTCACACGTAATGTAAATTCATTATACTGCTCTCCCCGGATAAGATTGTCAGGGGAGAAACTTATCCGGTAGTATAACGGTTTATTATGCCGGAAATTGTGCGGGCGTCCTCCACAGAGGTGCAGCGGGTGACCGGAAGACTTACGCAGGTGTCGGCCAGGCGCTCTGTAACCGTCAGAGGACGCGGGGAGACGATTCTTCCGGAGCCGAGGTAGCAGGGCTGGAGATGGGGAGGAACGGCGTAATGGCTGTCCCACCCTACTCCGTTCTTTTCGAGCCACGCCGTAAAAGCGGCCCGGTCGGCGGTATGAACCACAAACTGATGCCACACCATTTCGCCGGCATCCCCAGGCAGCAAGGGAAGCATCACAGCTGGGTTGGAAATTTCCCGGATATAGGTCTCGGCAATTGCCCGGCGATAGCTGTTCTCGCGGTCGATCCAGGGAAGTTTGACATTGAGGACCGCCGCCTGAACCGGGTCGAGACGACAGTTGAACCCTTCGGCGATATTATGGTAACGTCGGTCGGAACCGTAATTGGCCAGAGCGCGGACCATCCGGGCCAGGTCGGCGTCATTTGTAGTGACGGCCCCGGCATCCCCCAGGGCGCCAATATTCTTTGTGGGATAAAAACTGAAGCCGGCCGCGTCGCCGAGATTGCCGGTCATTACGCGCCCCCGGTCCGGGGTCATTGTCGAAGCGCCGATGGCCTGGGCGTTGTCCTCGATAATCCTGAGGGAGTTGCGGCGGGCAAACTCCTCGAGCGCCCCGCTGAAACATACGCGCCCGTAGAGATGCACCGGCATGACCGCACAGGTTTTTGGAGAAAGGTATTCTTCCAGGCGGTCAAGATCGAGATTTGAGGTGGCGGCCGAGGGCTCGGCAAGTACGGGTACGAGTCCGGCGTCGGAAATCGCCAGCACCGAGGCGATGTAGGTATTGGCGGGAACAATTACCTCTCCTCCCGGAGGGAAGACACCCATGGCGACGTATGCCCGCAGAATCAGCCGAAGGGCGTCAAGACCATTGCTGACGCCGACAGCGAAGCGGGCGCCGGTTAGCCGGGCAAGATTTTCCTCGAACTCGTCGATTTCAGGTCCTCCGACGTAACGGCCCGAGGCAATGACCCCCGCCACCCTCTTCTGGATTTCCTCCATGAAGGGGGCGTTGACGGTGGCAAGTTCAAGGAAAGGGAAGGTCATAGGGGGGTGGAACGTAATCAGTCTGTGGCGTTGGCCAGTTTCATGAGATACTGACCGTAGTCGGTGTTGAGCATACGGTTGGCGAGCCGGCGCAGGGCCGGGGCATCGATGAAGCCCTGGCGGTAGGCCACCTCCTCGAGAGCGGCCACGTAGAAGCCCTGGCGTTTCTGGATAGCCTGGATGAAGTTGGAGGCTTCCATCAGGGAGTCGACCGTGCCGGTGTCGAGCCATGCGAATCCGCGTCCGAAACATTTGACGTTGAGCTTTCCGCGGGTGAGGTATTCTTCGTTGACGGAAGTAATCTCCAGCTCTCCGCGGGGGGAGGGCTTGACGGCGGCAGCCACGTCTACGACATTGGAAGGATAGAAATAAAGGCCTACGACGGCTTTGTCGCTCTCGGGCTGACGGGGCTTCTCCACAATCTTGGTGGCGCGTCCGTCAGGTCCGATGGTCACAACGCCGTAACGCTGCGGATCGCTTACGGGATAGGCGAATACCGTAGCTTCTCCGCGCTCCTCGGCAGTCTTCAGGGCATCGCGCAGCATGGCCGTGAATCCCTGGCCATAGAAGATATTGTCCCCCAGGACAAGACAGGCGCTGTCGCCGGCAAGGAATTCCCGGCCTATGATAAAAGCCTGCGCCAGTCCGTCGGGACTCGGCTGCTCGGCGTAGGAGAACTTCACTCCGAGTTCCTCGCCGGTTCCCAGCAGACGCCGGAAGGCAGGAAGGTCGGCCGGGGTGGAGATGATTAGGATTTCGCGGATTCCGGCCAGCATCAGCACCGAGATCGGATAATAGATCATCGGCTTGTCGCAGACCGGGATAAGCTGCTTGGAAATCGCGCGAGTAATGGGATGGAGACGGGTACCGGATCCTCCGGCCAATACTATACCTTTCATAATCAGCGGTTACCGTAAAGCTGTTCGTAAAATTTCTGATATTCTCCGGAGGATACGGACTCGATCCAGTCATGGTTGTCGAGATTCCATTTCACCGTCTTGCGGATTCCCTCCCTGAAGGAAGTCTCGGGGAACCAGCCCAGTTCGGTGGCGATCTTCTCGGGATCGATGGCGTAGCGCATATCGTGGCCGGGACGGTCGGAGACATAGCTGATAAGATTCTCGCCTATTTCTTCAACAGGGATGGAAAGCTGGGAACGGTACTGGGGGTTCTCCTCCATGAGTTCGCGGACAATGGAGATTATCTGTTTGACGATGGAGATGTTCTGCTCCTCGTTGAATCCGCCGATGTTGTAGACCTCGCCGATGCGGCCGTTGCGCAGGACAAGGTCGATTGCCTTGCAGTGGTCTTCGACATAAAGCCAGTCGCGCACGTTGTCTCCTTTGCCGTAGACGGGAAGTTTCTTTCCTTCAAGGATATTCTTGATAACCAGGGGTATGAGCTTTTCGGGGAAATGATAGGGACCGTAATTGTTGCTGCAGCGGGTGATGGTGACGGGCATCCCGTAGGTCTCATGATAGGCCATGACAAGCATATCAGCCGATGTCTTGGAGACGGAATAGGGGGAGCGGGGCGACAAGGGGGTCTGCTCGGTGAAGAATCCTTCGCCGAAAGTCTGGAGATTGTCGCGGCCTACAACCACGCGGGCCACAGCGTCAGTCAGATGAAGCGGCTTTGCGTCCCCGGGGTCGCGGGGCAGTGAGCCGTAAACTTCATCCGTTGAAATCTGGAGGTATTTTTTCCCTTCGCGGTAGCGGGGAGCCTCACCCGGGCCGGAAGGAAGCTGCCAGGCCTCCCGGGCGGCGTCGAGCATATTCTGCGTACCGAGGATATTGGTCTCCAGGAACAGGCGGGGATTGGAAATAGAGCGGTCGACATGGCTTTCGGCGGCAAAATTCACCACGAAATCAGGGTCGAACTCTTTCATGAGCTTCCGTACAAGGTCACGGTCGCCTATATCCCCTTTGACGAAGGTCACATTGGGGAGTTCAATTTCTTCTTTGATTGTCAGCAGATTGCCGGCGTATGTAAGTGCGTCAAGGACAAGGATTTCAACCTCCTTGCCATGTTTTTTCAACAAGTATTTGACAAAGTTGGAGCCGATAAAGCCGGCGCCACCGGTAACGAGGTATTTTTTCATTTCCTCCAAAAATTAGAATTTTACCCCACAAAGTTACGCATTTTTCGCGACATAGCCCAGTTTTCCCTCAGGAAAACGCACATATTCAGCCGCAGAGGACGACAACCCGTGTGGCCATTATGACGCTCTTATACACGGCGCGCCTCCGGAACATCAGACGGGAAAGGCCTGAGATTCCGGAGGCGCTGCGGAGTAAGGGTTCCGCCGGAGAGGCTCCGGCGGCAAGCTCGTATGGGGGATATTATTACTCTACGGTCACGGACTTGGCGAGGTTACGGGGCATATCGACGTTGCACCCCTTCTTGACAGCGATATGGTATGCGAGAAGCTGGAGGGGGATGGAGACGATAATCGGGGAGACTGCCTCCGGGACTTCGGGTATCTCGATGATGTGGTCGGCGATTTCCGCGATGGTGGTGTCCCCTTTGGTTACAACGGCGATGACGGCACCTCCGCGGGCCTTGACCTGCTGGATGTTGGAGATGATTTTCTCATGGAGATCATCGTTGGGGGCGATGAAGACCGTGGGGAGTTCCCGGTCTATGAGCGCGATGGGTCCGTGCTTCATCTCGGCGGCGGGGTAGCCTTCGGCATGGATATAACTGATTTCCTTGAGCTTGAGGGCGCCTTCGAGAGCCGAGGGGAAGTTATAGCCGCGTCCCAGGTAGAGGAAATTGTGGGCGTAGGTGAAAATCCCGGAAAGATGCTCGATTTTATCGTTGAGTTTCAGGGTTTTCTTGATGAGTTCGGGGAGATTGCGGAGCGCCTCCACGGTTTTGGCCACATCTTCCTCGCGGATTGTATGGCGGAGCTGGCCGATAGCGAGGGCGAGCATGGTCAGCACGGTCACCTGGCCGGTGAAAGCCTTCGTGGAAGCCACACCGATTTCGGGACCGACATGGATATATGTCCCCGAGTCGGTGGCGCGGGCTATCGAGGAGCCGACAACGTTGCAGACGCCGTAGACAAACGCGCCCCTTTTTCGGGCAATCTGGATGGCGGCGAGAGTGTCGGCCGTTTCTCCTGACTGGGAGATGGCGATGACGATGTCCTCGGGCGTTACAATCGGGTTACTGTAACGGAACTCGCTGGCGTATGCCACCTCTACTGGGATGCGGGCAGCCTCTTCGATCAGGCGCTTGCCGATGAGACCGGCGTGCCAGGAGGTACCGCAGGCCACGATGATGATGCGCCTGGCGGCGAGGAATTTGTCGGCGTGTTCGATGACGCCGGAAAGGGTTACGGCTGAACCTGTGTTGCCGATGCGGCCGCGTACACAGTCGCGAATCGTGCGGGGCTGCTCGAAAATCTCCTTGAGCATGAAATGGGGGAATCCCCCTTTTTCAAGCTGGGAAACGGACAGTTTGAGCGTCTGGATGTCGATTTTCGCCGATTCGTTGTCGGTGGTGATGATTTTCAGGGGTTCGCCCCGGCGGATGATGGCAATTTCGTCATCGTTGAGATAGACTACTTTGTCAGTGTACTCGATAATGGGGGTGGCGTCGGAGGCCAGGAAGGTCTCCCCGTTGCCGATACCGATCACAAGGGGGGAACTCTTGCGGGCGCCGATAATCGTGTCGGGATCTTCGGTGTCGATTACGGCAATGGCATAGGCGCCGACAACCTCCTTGAGGGCCTCGCGGACGGCCTCGACCAGAGAGCAGTCGTTGGTCTCCTTGATATATTCGATGAGCTTTACAAGCACCTCGGTGTCGGTCTCGCTCTGGAAGGTGCATCCCTGGAGTTCAAGCGCTTCCTTAAGGACGCCGTAATTCTCTATCGTACCGTTGTGGACCAGGGCGATACGGCCCGAGCGGCTGATATGGGGATGGGCGTTTACGTCGTTGGGCTCTCCGTGGGTTGCCCAGCGGGTATGGGCGATGCCGACGCATCCCTCGATGTCTTTCGACTGGCAGAAGCGTTCGAGGTCGTCGACCTTTCCGCGGGTTTTATAGACATTGAGGTCTCCTTTGCCGTTGACCATAGCGACACCGGCGCTGTCATAACCGCGGTATTCCAGGCGGTGGAGTCCTTTGATAAGAATCTCGTATGCGGGATTATCACCAATATACCCTACTATTCCACACATATATAAAATTACGATAAGAGGTTATTATTTCTTCTATACTAAAAATCAGAATATAAGAGGCGTGATACCAGTCAGTCGTCCGACGGTATGTCATGAAAATCGTCGGGATTTTCCTCACAAACCGACTGCAAAGGTACAAAAAAATCGTTATTCCGCAAACAAAATGTCAGGAATGACTAAAGAAAAGGTTCCCGGTGATTATCCGAAACGCCGGCGCCGCCGGTTGGACTTTATGGTATGGGTCACCACTCCCCAAACGGAAAACCGGTTCTCGGGCGTCACAAGTATAGGGTCGAAAGTCTCGTTGGAGGGGATCAGCCATACGCGGTTTTTCTCCATCCGGATACGCTTGAGGGTGAAATCCCCGTCCAGGCAGCAGACACACAGATCCCCGTTCTCAGGCTCAAGCGAGCGGTCGATGACCAGGATGTCCCCGGCATCGATTCCCTCCTCTATCATCGAATCGCCCGACACGCGGCCATAAAACGTCGAGGCCGGATGAGGCACAAGCTCATAATTCAGGTCGATGGTCTCTGTGATATAATCCTGGGCCGGGGAAGGAAAACCGGCCTGAATCCCTTCGTCGGCGTAAGGGAGCGGCAGATGGACCGTAGTGTCGGCCTGAAAGATGGTGATATCTGTTGACATAGCTATTGGAATATGCAAAGTTATATACTTTACGCGCAAATGACAAGCATATGCCTGTTTTTAACCTTTTTCAAGTGTGAAGGGGTGCGTCGGTAATAAACCAAAAGGGGCCCGGGGGTGTTCTTATTGCAGATGATGATGATGTCATTCCAACTCAAAAACTCATAACCGGAATATGGAACGTAAAATATCTGTTTCAGAACTCAGAAAAGCAGTAGACGAAGCCTATGAGGCCGTCAAATCATTGAAAGAAGGCGCAGTCGATCCACGCAACGCAGGAGCCGACAGCCGTCAGTTCGGCATCTCGGTGGCTCTTCCCGACGGGACTGTTATCAACAAAGGGGACACGGCCGTAAAAGTGCCGATGGGTTCGATAGCCAAAGTACCTCTCTCGACGATACTGTTCACCCAGAACAACCCGATGGAACTGATCAAGAAATCAGGCCAATGTCCCTGCCACAAAGCCGTCAAGAAGCCCTGCGGCCTGAGCTTCAGCGCCCACGGAGTCCGCGCCTTCTCGGCCGTTGAACCTGTCGGCGACCCCGAATCAAAATGGAATCTGTATGAGAACCGGATGATTGACCTTATGGGCTCCGCTCCGGAACTGAACGATACCGTCCTCGAGACTCTCCGCAAGGAAGCCGCCGACACCAGACTGGCCGATACCCTGGCCGCCGACGGTTATTATCTTTACGACGACGCATCGCTGGCCATCGATCTCTATCTGAAAGCCCTGTCGATGACGGCCTCGACCGAGCAGCTGGCCGCAATGGGCGCCACTGTGGCAGCCGACGGCGTGAATCCCGCCACCGGCAAACAGGTATTCGACGGAGCCATCACCCAGAACGTAGTGGCCCTCATGGCCGCCAAAGGTCCCCACAAGATGCGCGCACCCTGGCTGGTAGCCACCGGTCTGCCCGCCAAGTCATCGTTCGGCGGAACTATCCTGGGTATCATCCCGGGGACAATGGCCGTAGCCGCCTACGGGGCCGAACTCAACCCCGTCGGAGTAAGCGTCAAGGCCGCCCGCGCCATCGTCGAACTCATGCAGAGGCTCGATGTCTCCATCTTCGCCTCCGCCAACGTAAAGTTTGTGAATGACTGACCCTGCCGGACAGTCCTCTCCCTTTCAGAGGCACATATCTTAATCTAACATACGCCGACTCCCGGAAGCATCTGGTTTTACAGACACTTCCGGGAGTTGTGTTTCCGGTCGGGAATCTCTCCGGCTCCGAAGCCGGAGATGCCGCTGAAAAAATCAGTTCTTTTTAACGACGCGGCGCTCCTTGATGCGGGCCTTCTTGCCGGTCAGGCCGCGGAGATAGTAAAGTTTCGCACGGCGTACTTTACCGTATTTGTTGACAACGATGGAGTCGATGAACGGAGATTCCAGGGGGAAAATACGCTCTACACCGATGTTGTCGGACATCTTGCGGACAGTGAAACGCTTCTTGGTGCCTTCGCCGTTGATGCGGATTACAACGCCGCGGTACTGCTGGATACGTTCCTTATTACCTTCCTTGATGCGGTATGCAACGGTAATGGTGTCGCCGGGGCCGAATTCGGGGTGCTGCTTGTTGGTAGCAAATGCCTCTTCAGCTACTTTAATCAGATCCATTTTTTAAATATTTAAAAATGTTGAACAATACTCGCAATATACGCGGGCAGCCTTGTCCCGCCAGAGATTACGAAATCAGCCGCAAAGGTACAACTTTTTTCCCGACCCTGCAAATCCTTCCCGCGACAATTCCCGAAAATTCGTATCCATTATTCTACCATAAAATGCGATTCGGCCTGTTCTTACCGGACAGCGGCAGAAACAGGCCGAATCGCATTGTTATTTCAGATACCTGAGTCTTCGGTGGACGCCTGGAGGCAGCTTCCGGAGAAAGGTATTCCGTTTGTCAGGCCGATGACGTTATTTCGCAGGAGCTGCGGCGGGAGTATCCTTGACGCCGAGTTTGGCTTTTACAAGAGGAGTAACGTCAATAACCTCAGAGGATACATAAGCGGGAGCGCCGTCAGGGAAAATCATGGTGAACTTGCCTTCGGTACCTACGGCCTTGATGGCATTGATGAGCTTTTCCTGAACGGGAGCCATGAGGGTCTGCTGTTTGCGGGCAAGTTCCTGCTGTGCGCTCTGAGCGAACTGCTCTGCTTTCTGCTGGAGTTCCTGAATTTCCTGCATACGGCGGTCCTTGATGGTCTGGGGAGTAGCGGCGTCATCCATTACTTTCTGGAATTCGGCATATTTCGCTTTGAGTTCATCCTGGATTTTGGCGTATTCACCTTCAAAAGTCTTGGCGGCTTCCTCGACCTGTTTCTGGGCGTCAGCGAATTCCGCCATACCGGAGATGATGGCATCGGGAGATACGACACCGAACTTAGGAGCCTGCGCCCAGGCGCAGAGAGGAAGGGCCACTACGAGGGCCAGAAGAATTTTCTTAATCATCGTTTTTTAATGGTCTATTATTTTTATTGTTATTTATTTTTCAGACTGGAGGAAGAAAGGCGCCCGGCGCCGGAGGTCCGGGCAGAGGGAGGGAGAAAGAGCCCCGGACGCGGCTCAGTTGGAATAGCCCAGCTTGGCGAGGACTTCGTTGCTGACATCGATACGCGGGGAGGCGTAGACGATGTTGGCCGACGACGCACGGTCGAAGATACACTGATAGCCGCGTTCTTCGGAGAGTTTTTTGATAGCGTTGTAGACATCGTCCTGAATGGGCTTCATAAGGGTCTGGCGCTTCTTGTAAAGTTCGCCTTCCGGACCGAAATATTTATAGCGCAGTTCTGAAGCCTGCTTCTCTTTGGCCACGATTTCCTCCTCGCGCTTCTTTACCTGGTCCTCGGTAAGGAAAACCTTGTCGGAAAGATATTTCTTATACATGGCGTCGGCGTCGCGGGTGACGGCCTCTACCTCTTTCTGCCAGCGCTGTGACAGCTGACGCAACTGTTCGTTGGCCATTTCGTAGGAGGGCACTTGCTTGAGGATGTATTCCATGTCGACAAGCGCGAATTTCTGGGCGGAAGCAGCGAAACAGGCCGCCATGACAACCGCAAGGGTCAGTAATATCTTTTTCATGGACATATCTTTGTTTAGTCGTTATTCTGTATCGGGGTGAAACCTCGGTGGGGGAAGGAGTCGCCGCCGTGTCTATGTCTGTATATAAGTATAGACAATCAGCGGACGAAAAGGTTTAAGTCAACCCATTGCAGGGAATTGGCCGCAGCGGGAGAATCAGAATTCCTGGCCGAGGATGAAGTGGAAGTGACTGCCGCCCTTCTGTCCGAAAACGGTGTCGAAACCGTAGGCCCAGTCGATACCCATCATGCCGACCATAGGCAGGAAGATACGGACACCGGCGCCGGCCGACCGCTTGAGGTTGAAAGGAGAGAAGTCTCCGACTTTCGTCCAGGCGTTACCCCCTTCGGCGAACACCAGGCCGTAGATTGTAGTCGAGGGCTGGAGCATGAAGGGGAAATGGAGTTCCAGGCCAAGGCGAGTGTAGGCATACCCTTCACGACCCCAGGGGGTCAGCTGGCCGTTCTCATATCCGCGCAGGGCGATGGTCTCCGTGGCGTAAGTGTAGGAACCGCTCATGCCGTCGCCGCCGACATAGAAGGTCTCGAAGGGTGAACGGAGCCACTTGTTATAGCTGCCCAGCAGACCGAAATCGGCGCGGGTCATCAGCACGAGGGTCCATTTGCCGTCCGGATCGGTCAGAGGAGTGTAAGTGCGGGACTTGAAGCGGAGCTTCCAGTATTCGATCCAGCGGTAAAGCTCTTTCTTGGAGGCGGTGGTGTTCTCGGCGGCGAGCTTCTCCCAGTTCTTCTTGCCGAAGAGAGATGCCGGAGGAGTCAACTGGAGGTTGAGCGAGAAGGAAGAGCCGCGGCGGGTATAGAGAGGATTGTCAATCGAGTTACGGGCCAGGGTAAGACCGAGAACAAGGGCGTTGGACGTACCGTTGTTCATGTAGTAAAGGTACTCCCAGTTCTTGAGATAATACCAGTTGTAGGTCAGCTCGGTGGTGAAGGTGAAGTAATCGTCGGGCCAGTTCAGGCGCTTTCCGAATCCAACGGTAACTCCGACCATCTGAAGCACCTTGTTAGGGTCGTATGCGTTCTCGATGGAGTTCTGATAGTAGTCGTTATAGTAGTTGGAACCGTAGCCGTAGCCGTAACCGTAGCCTCCGTAGAGGTAGGGATTGGACCAGTTGCTGTTGTAGTAGGAGGAGTTCACACCGGTCTGACGGCTGTAATAGGCCGAAATCTGGAGCGAGTTGGGACGCTTGCCGCCGAACCACGGGTCGAGGAACGACACGGAATACATCTGATAGTAGCGGGCGTTGGTCTGGGCGCTGATGGTGAATGTCTGTCCCTCACCCTGGGGAATCAGGCCCTTGTAGGCGCTCGGATTGAAAAGGTTCTTGATTGAGAAGTTGGTGAACTTCAGGGCCACTTTTCCGATGATACCGGTCTGACCCCATCCCAGGGAAAGCTCTATCTGGTCGTTGGCTTTCGACTCGAGGTTGAAGACCACGTCGACCGTACCGTTCTCTTCGTTGGGCTGGATGTCGGGGTTCATGTTCTCGGGGTTGAAATGACCCGTCTGGGCGATTTCACGCAGAGAACGCATAACGTCGGACTTGCTGAAAAGCTCGCCGGGTTTCACACGCAGGTCGCGGCGCACCACCTTTTCATACAGGCGGTCGTTACCGGTTATGACAACCTTGTTGACGCGGGCCTGGGGACCCTCGA
This sequence comes from uncultured Muribaculaceae bacterium, assembly GCA_910584365.1. Lineage (GTDB taxonomy): Bacteria > Bacteroidota > Bacteroidia > Bacteroidales > Muribaculaceae > UBA7173. Next base: position 127,878 of record CAJUAF010000009.1, read on the forward strand.
ACATACGGAGTTCCAGGTCGATGGAATCGCCGTTGATATTTTTCTCGATGGGGATGAGCTGATAGAAGAGGTAGCCCTTGTCCATGTAAGCGTTGGAGACGGCGTCGTCGTCCATCGTAAGACGTTTGTTCAGGAGCTTCTGGTTGTAGACATCCCCCGGCTTCATGCCAAGCAGATAATCGAGCTGCTCGGTGGAATAGAGGGTATTGCCCACCCAGGATATATCGCTGATATAGTATTTCTTTCCTTCCTCGAGGTCGATGTAGACATCGACTTTCTTCTCGTCGTAGGGTACTACGGAATCGCTGACAATCTTGGCGTCGCGATAACCCATCTCGTTGTACTTCTCGATGATGCGGTTGAGGTCATCCTCGTAATCTGACTCGACGAACTTCTTCTGGCTGAAGAGTTTCCAGATATTGCCCCCTTCGTTGGTCTTCTTGATGACGCGCTTGAGCTTGCCGTCGGACAGCACTTCGTTGCCGGTGATGTAAATCTTGTGGACTTTGACTTTGGACTGCTTGTCGACGTCGATGTGGACAATCATCTCGTTCTTATGGCTGAGATCCTCCTGGAGCCAGATTTTCACTTTGGCGTTGCCGAAGCCCTTATCAGCGAAATATTTTTTGGTAATCTCCGTGGCGCGGTTGACGATGTTCTGGGTAATCTGATTCCCCTTCATCAGCTGGAGGCGCTTCTGGAGTTCTTCCCTCTCCCCTTTCTTCATTCCGGCATACTGCACTTCGGAGATGCGGGGCTGGGTACGCAGGTTAATCACCAGCCATATTTTGTCCCCGGCGATTTTCTCGGCGAGAATCTGGGCCTGGGCGAACAGTCCCTGGCGCATAAGACGCTTGACGGCCGTAGTGATATCGCTTCCGGGGATTTCGACTTCATCGCCCACTTTCAGGCCGGAGTAACCGATGACGATATAGTCCTCGTAATTGTCGGCTCCCTGTACGCGGAGTCCGGCAATCTCGTATTTCGAGGGCATTCCGGTGTAGACAATCGGGGGATTGTAGATTGTGTCGGTATGTTCCTGGGCGGACACACCGGGTATCACTGTGGCGAACAAAAGGAGCAGAAGAGGAATTAACCTGTATCTCATATATGATGAACTGTCGATATGAATGTCTTAGTTTATAGCTGGATGTCGCGGGAGGGAGAGGAGCCGACCTGTTCGGATGTCATGCCGTAGCGCCGCTCCCGTTTCTGGAAGGCGGCTACTGCCCTGACGAAATCCTCTTTGGAGAAATCGGGCCAGAATTTGTCGAAGACCTCTATCTCCGAGTAGGCTATCTCCCACAGCAGGAAATTGCTTACGCGGAAGTCCCCCCCGGTGCGGATGAGCAGGTCCGGGTCCTGAGCCGGAAGATGTGCCGTCGAGAGCCGGGCGGCGAAAGCCACCTGGTCGATATCGGCGGGAGAGAGGGAGCCTGAGGCGGCCTCGGAGGCCAGGCGCCGGGCGGCCTCTACGATATCCCAGCGTCCGGAATAGCTCAGCGCCAGATTCAGCACCAGGCCGGTGCAGTGGGCTGTGGCGTCGAAGCATCCCTGGAGACGGCGGCGAGCGTCCTCGGGCATACGCCCGAAGTCGCCTATCATTGTCAGGCGCACGTTGTTCTTTATCAGGTCAGGGGTCTCGCGCTCGATGGCGATCCCTATCAGATGCATCAGCGCGTCGACCTCCGTTTGCGGACGGTTCCAGTTTTCGGTCGAGAAAGCATAGAGCGTAAGGCACTTCACGCCGATTTCGGAAGCGATTTCCGTAATGCGGCGCACAGTGTTGACTCCCTCGACGTGCCCTTCCGAGCGGTCAAGGCCGCGGGCTTTGGCCCATCGTCCGTTGCCGTCCATGATTATGGCGACATGGGCGGGGACTTTTCCGGGGTCTATGCTTTCAAGCAGTTGTTCCATTGTCTGTCGTTATTATGCAGGCCGGAGGGGGATAAGCTGGGGCGCGTCAGTCGACGTAGTGGCAGGTCGCACACCTCTCTCCGAACTCATAAGTTACTGAAAATGAAATATTGGAATACCAGTCGGTATTTCTGGCGAATGAGCTTTTTATCTGATGGAGGTCGCTGAGAGGGCCGTCCATATGGTCGGAGAAGACTTTCGTCATCGAGAACTCCAGGGCAAGGTTCAGGCGCGGCCTGGCCTTGTATTTGAATCCGAAGGCCATCGGCACGTTGAATCCGGCGTTGGTCTGTCCGGAACAGGTTGATACCGACAGTCCGATGCCGGCGGCCAGATAGGGCGTCCACCTCCGCAGTCTCTTATAGGTCTCCCCTATTCCGTAAGGGAAGAAATTGAATTCCACGCGCTCCTGAACTTCGATGACCGTGGCCTTGAAGTCATACCGGGCGAATCCGGGAAAGACATCGTCCATCCCGTCGGTGTCGCCGCTTATCGACAGCACGTTGACAAGGCTCCGGAGAGACCACCGCACATCGGTGAGATAGCGGAACGACAGACCGCCGGAGAAACCGGGATGGGAAAATATGCTCGAGGAAGCATCCCCCAGGTAGCCCGACACACCGATCTGACCTCCAAAATCGAGTTTGTAGGTTTCTTCCTGGGCGCTGACTCTCAGCTGCGAGGCTGTCAGAATCAGCAGCAATATGGCGAGCAGTCGGGTTTTCATTGCGGATTCGGGGAATTATATTCTTGGACCTGCAGGGGAGGACGGTTACTGGACAGGTTTGACAGTCCAGTGATTGACAACTCCGCTCCAATATTCGGCGGAATAGCTTTCATTGACGTCATATCCGCCGAAGAGATACAGGTAAGGACAATCCCACTGTGTAATCGGCTTTACAGCCCGCGGGGCGACGCGGCCGACCTCCAGGGTCTTGTCAAAGACAAGCAGCGACGCGCCGGAAACGGCCGGCATATAATCGGGCAACTGCAGCAGGGAGGAGCCTTTCTGCCAGTTGACACCCATATCGCGGGAAATCCATACTTCCTTCGAGGGAACGCTGTTCCTCATGCCCCCGAAAGCGATCAGTACCTCACGGCTCTTGACGGTCCAGGTCATAGTGTCGGTCTCGGCAATTACGTATTTCGACATGGCGTAACCATCGCCGGCCGGCAGCTGATCGCTGATCATGGCCCACTTTGTGCCGTCGAAAGCCCATGCGGCTCCGGTAGGATTGTTGGTGGACGTGTTGCCCCCGAGGATGACAATCTGCGGCCTGTCGGTCCATTTTGTCGAGAAGGCGGCTGCCGCGGAAGTACCACGCATGGGGAATGTATAATTGTAGTCACTGATTTCCCAGCCACCTGAATGGGGGGAATAACCTGTGAATTTCAGATTGCCGCCGAAGTCTTTCACTCCCAGCACCGAGTCGCGGTAAGGAGCCGTTATAGTCAGCCATCCGGTATCGACAAGCACGAATGTGGCGCCTCGGTCAGTACTCATATAAAGGTTCCCGTTGTTGTCGCGTATGTAAAGGAATCCCTCATCGGTAGCGGTGAAAGATTCGACATCGATATCGCGGGCAGACACTCTGACGGGAGTGTTGACATCGGGAGTACCCTTGGTAAAAAGCGGGAGAATCAGTTCTGTGTCCCATGTGCCTCCACCGGTGGTTGAGGCCGGTACAAACACGGATATACCTATTTCCCTGCGGTGATCGGTACTCAGGGTGACAGCCCGGTCCTGCAATTTTACAGTCTTGGCCCGGAGCATATTATCCACTCCGTACATCTGCCCCCTCTGCAACTTGTCCCAGTACAGGGAGTCGCTGACTTCCGGAGCCACGTTGACCGTAATCTGGTAATCGCGCTCCGAACTTCCGTCAGCCGACACGAGATGAAGACGCACGGGACCGTAGCTGAAATCGACAAACTCATCGGGAGAAGTCAGGTAATTGATTACCGTATCCTGCTTTTCGCCGGTACGGGTCACATATATTTCCGCCACGGAACACGCGTCCGCGGAAATAGCCACGGCAAGAGAATCCGTTTTCGTACCGTAAGGCAACGGAGAGGCGTTGAAAATCCGCCCCCCGATAAGGTCTATTGAAAAAAATACGGAATCAAGATTGTTAAGAACGTTGGAATTGGCTTTCAGAGAGAAAGCTGAGACCTCGGTTCCGGCAAGATTCTGCGGTTCAGTTTCCCACCCCTCACTGGAGTTACAGGCCGTGGAGGCCACGCCCAGTCCAGCCACAAGGGCAGGCAGAAAATATAGTTGAAAACCTTTTTTCATTAGTTTAATCAATATCGGCAAGTGTGCCGGCGACAGTAATGCGGCCGGCTCACCTCCATTACAAGCTGCAAAGTTAGCAACATTTTTGGAATTTCGCACCACAAATTTAATCTTTACCGATTAAACCCCCAATCCCCTCCCCTCTTTTTAAATAATTTTTCAAAAACTTTCACCCTCTCTAACAGAAAATTGCGACGTCCGCACCATTGTTAACGAATGTCAATGGAGCCGTTTTTACAAACATCTCCGAGGCTCCCTCCACCTTGTCATTTTGCCATCCCTTTTAAAATTTCACCGACATAAAGGCATCAGATTTTACCTTTCACCCCCAATTAGCGCAAAAATATGTTAAACCAACACGTAATTTTCTCAAAATCCCTTGACACATCAGAAAAAAGCCGTAACTTTGCAACGTGTTTTTCATGGTATTAGATTTAAGGTTAACTAAGATTGGTTGTCGGGAGACAATCAATTTTTTTTGCGCCTACCCCAAAAGCCTCTTAGGACGATTCGGCAAGTAATTGAAAGTCACATTATTGTCTTAGGGCGAAAATCCGTATGAACCCCTAACAGGTGTGATTCACAGGTGTAGTTTGCAGGTGTGGTTTGCAGGTGTAGCCTATATTTGCGCCAAAATCTTTGTCTTACAATGGATTATCCCCTTTCCCACAACCAAATCACCGATTCCCACTCAATTTCCCTTTCGGAGATGAACCAGCAGTTTCCGTCAAGAGGAGGACTATGCTTCTACATCAGGCAGACCAAGACGGACTACCCCACGACCATCTACGCCACCTATTATATAAGAGGTGTGAAGCGTCATGTCTCTCTCGGAATCAAAGTCAAACCCTCCCAATGGGACAGACAGAACCATCAGGCACGGGTCAGTAAGACTTATTCAGAAGCCGACAACCTCAACAACCGTATCGCCAATGCGAAATTAAAACGCATAGAATTTGGTTTTCTCGATAAAAATTCGTATCTTTGCAATGCGGACATTGAAATAGTGGAAGAAAAACAGAACGAGAAACTAATAAATCCTAATATCATGGCAAATAATAGATATTCTAAAAAATCCGTTCAGGCGGCGACTGTGACCCAGTTGATGCGAAACAGTGCGAGGGAATTTGTTCAAGGCAGAAGTTACGAGACTGAAATCTCCAAGATAAACAGATTCTTGAAATTTCTTAAAGCGAGCAGATTGTCAGATTCATTTGAGAGTATGACCTATGACAATATGGTGAAGTTCAACACATGGCTAAACTCACCCAAAAACAATCTGACACTGGAGACGGCATCACAGACACTCAGGGCCATCAAGAAGTATCTGAAACGATTCGGTAACCAGCCGATATATAAGTTCAATTACTACAACTCGGGCATCGACGGCATAAAGCCTCCGAAAGACACTCGGACGACAGAGGAGATACACGGCAACTATATCGCGTTGACACATCAACAGATAGAGAAACTTGCGGGATTGGAGATTGTCAATGATGACTTCCTATCCACTTGTCGCGACCTTTTCCTCATGCAATGTTACAGCGGCATCCGTGTGAGTGATATGCAGCAATTACTTAATCCTGATAAATACAGGGTCTGTGATGGTGTGCCATTCGTTGTGTTCGTCCCCAAGAAGACCAACAAGCGGAAATTCAAGGAAGCCAACATCCCCCTCAACACCCTATATCCCCAACTCCTTACATTATATAATAAGTACAAGGGGAAAACATTCAAGTTCCTCCCCACCACTGATGATGAAAGGAGCGATAAGAGTTACAATGAGGCGATTAAACGCTTGGGGCTGATGTGCGGATGGCACGATGAGGTCATATCCGTGGAAACCAAAGGAGGCAAAAAGAGGGTGTTCAGGACAGAACTTTACAAGGAACTGACGAGCCACTGTGGCCGACATTCATTCATCACCAATGCCGTCAGGGAGTTCGGGATGGGCTTAAATGATGTCATAAGGATTACAGGTCACCATGACACCGAGCAGATAACATCCAGATACCTGAACCTTAAAAGTGGTGAGGACGCGAAACTCTTAAACAAATCTCTCGAATCCAAAGGCATAGGTGTCAACAAATCAAAAGCAGCCAAGTCCGCATTAAAAGGCAAGTCTGATGATTACGGCATCGAGGATGAGAAAGAGGCGTTGAGAGTGTTGAGGTACCTGGGCGTAGACACAACAGGTATGGAAGACAAACCTTTCGCCGACCTTATAAATGAGGTAGGGCAACATCAGGGAGAGTTGTATGACGAATATGGAGTGACCTACGAAATAATGAAACCTCTCTTTAACGTTCAGACCTCAATGGCAAAACGCAAAGAACTTCTAAAGGTTGTATGTGAAACAATGGCAAAATGACTGCGATTAATTCAAGTGACACCGTTTAGACTGTTCTCAAATGAGCAATGTGCTACCTTTCCAAATCAAGGCGAGGTAGTCATTGTTATTCAACCTATTTATTTGCAATATTTTACATAGGACTTGGTTTTCTCAATTATTTTGTGTATCTTTGAACTACTGGCAGGTTCAGGTTCCCTCCGCTGTCAGAGAGTACATTGACATGGGTAACCCCTACGGGAGGCAGGTACTTTTTACGAGTATGAGATGAGGGAACGGTTCTGAAAAATTCCAGCAGGAAAAATTCATGATGACTGAAAAAGCCTTTTCCGTAGAATAATAAGGTCTACTATATAAAGAGATAATATATTTAATTATCAATTTGTTATCAATAATATTTTAATTTCTTATAATTTAAAAATATATTCAATTAGTTATTAAAATAATATTCTTAATTCATATTGATATTATAAGAATTATTCAATGATTGTTTAATTTTAATTATTAATGGTTGTATAAATATTTTAAAATAATATATTATAAAAAGAATATGTTTATAAATAAACGATTATCAATCAAATTCAATATTGATAAGTTGCATATCAAGTTTTCAAACTATGATTTGTTAAGAGATGCTATCAATGATGTCATCAGTGATTCATTCGATGGGTTCAGATTCATCCCCATTCATCCCCACCTCAATTACAGGATGTATGAGTTGAGGTATGATGATGAGGTCTTGGGAGTGTTGTCATTCAGGGAATCCCACGGTGTCATTCTTGAAGTAGATAACAGACAGTTGTATTCGGGAAGCCTCTACAAGGTGTATCTGTTCGCCCATCGGTTCAGTCTTACGATGGAGACGTTCTCCAAGATAGATATATGCTGCGATGCCAACGTGGATTTGCCAGGCAAGTTGAATCGGCTTCTGCACTCTCGGGCATACGAGATAACGCGCAGGGGAGTGAAGATGCTGAACTACAAGGGGAACATCGACATAGGCGTGAAGATACTCCCCAACATAGTTACGGTAGAGGGGGAAAGGGCGAGAAGATACCCCACCTATAATTTCACTCCGGTTGTGACAAGCGGTTGCCGCAAATGTCCAGTCCGTATGGTCGGTTACAACAAGAGTGTGGAGGTGGAGAAGTCATCCCACAAACATTACATCCTCCGTTCCCTCCCGTTCGGCGATGATGTGGCACACCGTCTGGAGATACGGACGTGTGGTTATGAGATGCAACGGAACGGTTTGGATGTCAGGACATTGTTTTATGACATTGACAAGGAGGAGACCGTCAGGAACCTCTTCATCGCCTATCTCGACCGCTTCTTTGAGTTCAACAAGGGAGGACAGAGGTATAGAGCGAGTGAACTTCTGCGCGTGGCGTAGCGCGATATACAAGGGTCGTATTGATGATTGAGGATGGTTTTCGCATAAACCGTTGAGGGTCAGAAAAGACAATGCGTTTGGCGTGTTTGACTGTGTTCAATCCCGTGGTATGTTCAAAAATTTCATCATATCATCCTGAACATCATTTGATTATGCACTCGAAAATTTCTTTGATTTTCTTGCGCAGGCATTTGCGGGAACGGGATAATCCTGGTATCTTTGCCTGTGAATCAAGAAGTTAAAGAAACATGAACACAGCCGTCATATATGCCCGCGTTTCCAGCACCTCCGACCGTCAGTCAACCGACCGACAGGTGATAGACCTGACCGCCTACGCCGTCCGCAACGGCATGGAGGTGGCGGAGGTTTACACCGAACATATCAGTGGAGCGACAAAGAACGAGAACCGCCCCGAACTTTGCCGATGCCTCGACTACTGCATCAGCAACAATATAAGCACCCTCCTCATAAGCGAGTTGAGCCGACTGGGCAGGAATGTGGATGAGGTGCTTGCCAATGTGAAGAGATGCAAGGACAACAACCTCAACATCT
>CAJUAF010000010.1 GCA_910584365.1 uncultured Muribaculaceae bacterium
CGCCCCGTCAATATATCCGTTTGTAATTGCTTCGTCAACGGCTTCCTCGGGCGTTCCTTTGCCCTCTAAAGCCATTTTGACGGCTTCGATAATATCTTTATCATCCGCGCCACTTTCAAGCCCTAAAAGCGCAATTAAAGCCGCTTTCAAATCTTCGGGCGTGTTGTCGTTCTCCAGCTCTTTGAGGTTGTAAGCATAACCACCAGAGCGGCGGCACAATTTGACCGCGTTCTTATTGCTGGGAATATCAACTATTGAAACCTCAATTAAACGGCTTTTAACGATTGTCTGAACGCCGTTTAAATCCTCGATAGTTATTACTTCAATGCCGATAGATACAGAGCGCAAAAAGCCTTTTTCAACTTGCTTCTTGACTGTTGCGGCCAATTCGGTGCTATCATCGAAAACGGCATCACCAAGCAGGCGTTTGTCCTCCTTGCGAATATTCTCCCAACGGCCTATGACGTTGCCGTCTCGGTTGTGCATATAGAGCATAACGGGGTTACGCTCAAACGCGGTTGTGTCTATACCCTCGGTCAGAACCACATTGCCGTAACTATTTACGGACTCATCGCTCAACACAAAGGTTATAGGCTTGTTAGTGTCTTGTTTCTCGTTTTTATCCATTGTTGTTTGTCTTAACTTGTTGGTGCAAAGGTACGCTCGCGCCGTGGCGCGCTCCAAAAAGAGTGTAAATCTTTTACACTCTTTTTTGTGCAAATCTTTTGAATTAGCCAATTTTGCGCCGTGATATTTTGCAGGGTCGGATTATTTGTTTACCTTTGCACTATCCTAAAAATTACATGTATGAACCAAGTTAAACAATTTCCCCAAAGATATTTGCGACCTATGGTGCGGAGTGCGGAAACGCCCCGGCGCTTTTCATGTAATAGCGTAGGACACCTAAGGGTCGCTATTTTTTTACAACTTCCTAAAAATTACATGTATGAACAATTCTAACGAAGCCAACGCGCCCGCATGGGTTGTGGCTTGCTTGCGCCGTAAGTTGCGCAACGCCCTACGCGAGCAGGACGAACTCCGCGCACGGCTGGCAGTCCGCGCCCGTCAAGTGGTAGAACTGAACCTCGAAAAGAGCCAAGCGGAGAGAGTGAGCGAGTTTTGGAAAAAACAAGCTAACGAATACTTTGAGGGGCAAATAGCCGCACACCGCACAATCGGCGGTTTGCGCTACCTGTTAGAGCAGGCAGGCGGAACAATCCCTGAACATCTGAAATAAACTCACCACGCGGCGGCGATTGCTTTCGGGCGATTGCCGCCGCTTATTACCCTATGAAGCCCCAAACAACTAAAATGCTGAATGACAAACAAAGAGCGCATAATTGAGTTATCAAAATGTTTAGATCCTATTGAAGTGGCCGAAATATGCAACGTTTCGGCTGGCTACGTTTATAGGGTATTGCGCGAACATAATCCCAAAACATTAACCCTAACAAATTACCTTAACGCCCTGCAACAAGGAATAACCAACAAAGAAGATTTAGCGGCTCTATTCGGAGTCGCGCGAACTACAATTTTTAGATTTGAACAAAAGCACATGGCGAAAGAAACAGTCGGTCAAATTCTCTATATCCTGAACGGCGATATAGACGAAGCGAAAAAAGCACAAGCGTTAACCAACGAGGAAACAGCAGAACTCCTTCAGCTTCCCACACTGCCAAAGGTAACACACGAATTGCGGCAAATGCTTAACAAGTTAGAGAAGCACAAAAATCTAACATCATTTCACACGGAACTATACAACAAGATTGCGGCGGCACTTAAAGAATTGAATTGTTAAAATTCGATGCCGTTTTAGTTCAAAATGCAACATCGTTAGACTATCCAACTCTAAACAGAACGAAATGTGCATTATTTGAAAATCATTCTCTTTGAAAGTCAACGGATTAAATAATTTAATATATATCCAACTATCTGCAACATCGCAGATTTAGGCGTTGTTCAAAATGCAACATCGCCGATTTAGGCCGCTGGTTTGCTCCAGCCGTTAAAACGCCGTTTAATCATCATTCCAACGATTAAACGGCGTTTATATTTAATTGCACAATATCAGCCCATTAGCCACAAAGAAGCCGTTAAATCAGCCGTTAAAATTAAAGTAAAATTCAACTTGATTAAAGCCAAATTCAACTAAAACACAACCACCCCAGCCCCGAAATTAAACCTAAATTCAAGCAAATTAAACTTTTCCATATCAGCGACTTAACACCAATCCCCATCACATCAGCACGTTATGTCACAAAGATTGTGCTCGCTTCGTTTTTACCCCCATATTTGCACGTCTTTTTTGGTTAATTGGTTTTGGTTGGTTGTCTGATATTGCGCAATATTTCTGTGGCAAATATAGATAAGAATATTTATAAAACCAAAAAATATTAAAAATTTTTATTATACAAAAATGGGAAACACCTTACATGGGGTTAAAATGCTAATCTACACGGAGTTGCAAAAGACGCCCCGATGGCTCCGTAGGGGGAATGTAAGGTTTTGAAAAATTAACTCCCTGATAATCAAGGGGCGTTTTTTGGTTTTGTAGAAAAATTTTTTATTGTGTAAGGTATTTTTCCAGGTGTTTTTTGGCTTTTTTTGAGAATTCCCGCGGATTTTACGGCACCGGGGGCGAAAAACAAGGCGATGTGCCGGAATTTTGAATTCTGACACATCGCCGGTGGATGCTGTAAAATCCGAGGAAAAATAAGGCGATTCAGGACCAGAAGGGATGGAAGTGATGGACGGGTCCGTGGCCGTGGCCGATGGCGTAGGAAGCCCCGGCGGCGATAGCGGAGGCGATATAATCCTTTGCCAGGCGGGCGGAGTCGTCGAGCGAGTGTCCCAGCGCCAGGTATGAGGCGAACGCCGAGGACAGGGTGCAGCCGGTTCCGTGGGTATTGGGGGTGGCGACGCGCCGGGAACGCAGCTCGAGAATTTCGCCGGTCTCGGCGTTACAGAAAATATCCGTCAGTTCGTCGTCGGTCAGGTGGCCGGCTTTGAGCAATACCGAGGCGCCGAGCGAGGCAAGCTCCCGGGCCGCCAGGGGCAATTCTTCCTGGGAGGAAATTTTCCGCCCCAGCAGAAGCTCAGCCTCGGGGATGTTGGGGGTGATGACCCGGGCGCGGGGAATCAGGACATCGCGGAGCGTGGCTACGGCGTCGGCCTGGAGCAGGGGGTCGCCCGAAGTGGCGACCATCACCGGATCGAGAACGATATCGCGGACAGCGGGATATTCGTCAAGGACATTGCGGACGGCATGGATGAGTTCGGAGGAATGAAGCATACCGATTTTCACGGCGTCCGTGCCGATATCGTCGAGAATCGAATGAATCTGACCTACCACGAAATCGGCGGGGATGGGGAAAACGCCAGTGACTCCCACAGTGTTTTCATCCACGACGGCCACAATCGCCGATGTGGCGAAGCAGCCGCAGGCCGAGATGGTCTTTATGTCGGCCTGGACGCCGGCGCCCCCGCTGGGGTCGCTTCCGGCGATAGTCATCACTCGCTTGTATGTCTTGTTTCTAACAGGTTCCATTGTCAACGGGTTTATCGGAGTTAAAAAGATCGGAAGAATCCGGCAGGGAGGGTCATACGGGCCACTGTTCCATCCGGTAGGCGCTGTCCCAGAACATCCACTCCATGCGGGTACTCGTCAGGAAAGCGTCAGTCATGCGGGCGCGGACGGCATCGGTCGTGGCCGCGGCGAGTTCATCGCAGATTTCAATCGCGCGGAGATTGGACCGGGCGAAAGCCTCGTCGCCGTATGTCTCGATCCACCGGCGGTAAGGATTATCGGGACGGCAACCGGCCAGTATTTCCACCCCCACGCGCTGGTAAACCCAGAAACAGGGGAGAATAGAGGCGGCCTCAATCTCGACGGGCTCAAGAGCCTTGGAAGATTCGTATGAATTATACAGAAGGCAGGTCGGGGTAGGACGCAGTCCCGAAAGGTCCTCGCCCCCCAGGAAAGATTCATGAAGCGCTTTCTCCACCAGGATTCCGTCGGAGGCGAATTTCAGGAAGTCCTCCATCATGGATTTGCCCGGCAAGCGGGAGGCGACATGGGCCAGTACGCGGCTGTAATTGTCGACATACAGGGAATCCTGACGGATATAGAACATGAACCGCTCCCGGGAGAGGGTTCCCGCAGCCAGTTCCTGCACGAAGGGGAGGCGGAGGATTTCCCGATAGACGGATTCGGCACTCCTCCAGGCTTCTTCACTCCATTTCATAAAAGACGTCATTTATAACCGATTACGGCGACATAATCCCCCTTGTCGCTTCCGGGGAGAGGCTCTTCGGCCTTGTCGTTCGACACCAGCGGATGAGTGGTAAGCGTCTGCCACGACTCGAGGTCGCGGAAACCGGCCTCATGGATGAGACGCACCTTCTCGGCGGTCGTGCGCCAGTTGGCGGCGTCGACAAGCTCGATGGGATAGGGATTGGGGGGATAGACCCCTTCGAGCAGCGGATGGTCCCATGTTCCCAGGGCCTTAGCCAGGTTGTACATGATTCCGTAGCCGCTCTCTTTCGGCACGTCAATCAGCACCACACGCCCACCCTCGGGAAGACTGCGGTAAGCCTTTTCGACGACCTCCTTAAGGCCGGCGATATAACTCGGAGTGCCGTTGAAAAGGATTGTGTCGAACACTCCGTCGCCGAAATCGGCCTCCTCGGCCGTAGCTGCCACTACGTTCATGCCGCGCTTGCGGGCAATCTCGGCCATCCCTGCGGCGGGTTCGATCCCTTCGGTGATGTTGATGCCGAAATCCTCGCGGAGGATTTTCTCGAAAAGACCGCTTCCGCAACCTACCGACAATATGTTGCGGGAACCGCTGAGAGTACGCGCCACCAGGCGGGCTTCGGATAGAAGTACGTTCCGATTCTCAAGAAACCATGCGTCATAGAGCGACGCATATTCGTCGAAACTCTGCTTCATAATTCTATAATATTGAAATCTAATGTTTTGATATTCATTACAAATAATTTGCCCGAAAGGGTTGTCCCGAAGCCGGCAAGCACTTTCAGGGCTTCGGCCGCCTCCATCGAGCCGACCACCCCGGGAACCGCCCCCACTACTCCTCCCGAAGAGGGAGGAAGCGCCTCCAGCACCTCCCGTTCGGGAAAAATACCGGTATAGCCTGAGGCGCCGGGAAGGAACGTGCTGACGCGCCCCTCGAAAGCTCCGATCGAACCGTAGACCCAGGGCTTGCGCAGCCGGCGGCAGACATCGTCGATGAGATAGCGGGTGGAATGGTTGTCGCAGCAATCCACGACTATGTCATATCCCGCGATGATTTCGCAGGCGTTGTCACGGGTCAGTCCGTCGGGCCATAGGTCGAACTCCGTAGCCGAGGAGAGGGAGGCCAGGCGCTCGTATGCGGCCAGGGGTTTGGGCATCCCTACCGTCGCCTCGCTGTAAAGCGTCTGGCGCTGGAGATTGCTCATGGAGACCGTATCGGGATCACACAGACCGATACGTCCCACGCCGGCCCCTGTCAGATACAGGCCCACGGGACATCCCAGCCCCCCAAGGCCCACGATCAGGGCCGAGGACGCCAACAGGCGCCTCTGGCCCTCCTCCCCTATCTCGGGGAGCATTGTCTGACGACTGTAACGGTCCATGGATCAGTCGAAAACTTTATCCCAGTCTTTCCAGACAACCTCGTAACCGGCCCGCCGGATGGCGTCGGCTACCTCATGGGGGGTACGCTCGTCGCTGACGGCGAACTGCTCGAGCGACTGGGGATATGTATAATAGCCTCCCGGATCGGTTTTCGACCCGGCGCTGAGGGAGGTGGCTCCCAGCGTCAGCATATTGTCGCGGAAGTCGGGCCGCTCGCGGGTGGAATAGGAAATGTCGACGTCATGGTCGAAGATGCGGAAAGCGAACGTCAGCTGAGCCAGCTCGCGGTCCGACATCAATACGTTGGGCTGGAAGCCTCCGGCGGCGGGACGCATACGCGGGAAGTTGACGCTGTAACGTGTGCGCCAGTAGTGTTTCCGGAGATAGCGCAGATGCAGGGCCATCATCGTCACGTCCGTGCGCCAGTCCTCCAGGCCGATAAGGACTCCCATACCGATTTTGTGGACTCCGGCCTGTCCCATGCGGTCGAAACCGTTGACGCGCCACTCGAACTTAGACTTCATCCCGGCGGGATGATAGACTTTGTATTTCTCGCGGTGGTAGGTTTCCTGGAAGCAGACCACGCCGTTAAGGCCCGAATGGGTAAGGCGCTCGTAATCTTCGGCCGGAAGGGGCATTACCTCCATCGTCAGGTTGTTGAAATAAGGGCGGCAGGTACGCAGGGCCTCCTCCAGATAATCCGTTCCGGCAACCTTGGGGTTCTCACCCGTCACCAGCAGCAGGTTCTCGAAGGGAGCCAGGCGGCGGATAGCCTTGCACTCGTCTTCGATCTGGGGCATCGTCAGGACAACGCGGTCGAAAAGATTGTGGCGGTTGAATCCGCAGTAGACGCAGGAATTGGTGCAGGAGTTGGTGATATACATGGGGATGTACATCGAGATTGTCTTCCCGAAACGTTCCTGCGTGTAAAGGCGGCTCAGGGCGGCCATCTGCTCCAGGTATGGAGCGGCGGCCGGGGAGACCAGCGCCATGAAGTCGTCGAGGTCGGGATGGCGCTTTCCGAGTGCGCGCTCCACGTCGGCGGCGGTCTTTCCCGCTATTCTGGAAGTTGTCTCCTCCCAGTCATAATTCAGAAGTACATCGGAAAACATCAGTCAAGGAATGAAGTTAACGGACTGCTTGCCCGGGCGATTTTCGAGCGGGAGCCGAGCCCGGCCTCGTAAGCCTCCCGGCCTGCCTCCACCCCTTTGGCGAAAGCACGGGCCATGGCCACGGGGTCGCCGGCCACGGCGATGGCGGTGTTGACCAGCACGGCGTCGGCTCCCAGTTCCATCGCCTCGGCGGCATGGGAGGGAGCGCCGAGGCCGGCGTCGACAACCACGGGGACGTTGCTCTCCCCGATGATGATCTCCAGGAGGTCGCGGACCACGATACCTTTGTTTGTGCCGATGGGTGCGCCCAGGGGCATCACGGCGGCCGTGCCGGCCTCCTCGAGGCGCTTGCACAGGACGGGGTCGGCCTGGATGTAGGGAAGCACGATGAAGCCCAGGCGGGCAAGTTCCTCGGTGGCTTTCAGGGTCTCGATGGGGTCGGGAAGAAGATATTTGGGATCGGGATGGATTTCCAGTTTGATGAAATCGGTCTCGAAAGCCTCGCGGGCCAGCTGGGCGGCCAGGACCGCCTCGGCGGCATTGCGTACTCCCGATGTGTTGGGTAGCAGCTGCACGTCGGGGCGCAGTATATGGCGCAGCATATCGTCCTCACGGTTGGCGGTGTCGATGCGTTTCAGAGCCACCGTCACCATCTGTGAGCCGGAGGCGGCGATCGCCTCGCTCATGAGCTGGTTGGAACTGAACTTTCCGGTGCCTACGAAAAGGCGGCTGGAAAACTCGCGTCCACCGATAATCAGTTTTTCCATGTTTCGAGTATGTCTTTTGTTGTCTGTTCTGGATTGGATGAATTCAGGATAAGTCCGGAGACGGCGATTCCGTCGACTCCCGTCAGCCGCAACTGCGGAAGATCTTCGGTCAGGATGCCGCCGATGGCCACCGTGGGGAGGTTCATGCCCCGGGCGCGGCAGTCGGCCATTATTTTCCGGTAGCCTTCAAGGCCCAGCAGAGGGGCGAGACCCTGCTTTGTGGTTGTGAAGCGGAAAGGCCCCAGGCCGATATAGTCGGCTCCGGCCCGGAAGGCGTCCATGATGTCTTCGGCGGTGTTGGCCGTGGCTCCTATGATTTTCCCGGAGCCGAGAATCCGCCGGGCTTCGGGAAGGGGCATATCGTTCTTGCCCAGATGGACGCCGTCGGCCCCCAGCGAGGCGGTCAGCTCCACGCGGTCGTCGAAAATCAGCGTGGCGCCGTAGCGGCGGCAGAGGGGAAGGATCTCCCGGGCCACGCCGGCGAATTCCGCGTCGGAGGCTCCTTTGATGCGCAGCTGTACCCAGCGGCATCCCCCGCGAAGCACTTCCTCGAGTCCGCGGGATGTATGCGTTATGAACTGTAACATAGGTTCGTTATTGTTCCAGGCGGCTCCCAGCATGGCGCATCCGGTGAATCCCATCGCCCGCAGTTGCGGCGCACGGCCTCGCGTGATGCCCCCCAGGGGGAAAACGCGATCGGAGAGAGCCGCGGCCCGGCGAAGGTCCTCCGAAGTGAACCGGCTGAGGTAGCCCGGCTTGGAAATACTGTCGAAGACCGGGCTGAGAAACTGGTAATCATATTCATCCCCTTGCTGGATTTCCTCCAGGGTGTGACAACTGCGGCTGACAAGGCCGTTCCATCCCCGGGGGGCACGGGGGTTGCGGGAATTCAGATGCACGCCCCCCAGGCCGAATTCTCCGGCGAGGGGGAAATGGTCGTGGAGCGACAGGCGGGGGTAATATCCGCGGGGAATTTCTCTGAGGAGCCGGACCACGGATTCAGGGTCGGAGCCTGGTTTACGGATATGCACACGCCACCATCCCCCGTCCAGCAGACGGCGGATTTCCCCGGCTTCGTTTTCCCGGAACCCGGGGGTGGTTATCGCGATAAGTCTCATTGTTCCCCGCTTACCCTCCGCATACGGCGGTGATAACTGTGATTTTGTCCCCTTCGGCAAGTTCCGTGGTCTGCCATTCAGCTTTGCGGACGACTTTATTGTTGACGGCGACAGCCAGTCCTACCGTCGGCAGCTGGTTGAGGGAAATCACTTCGGCCACGGTCAGTCGAGCGGCATCGGTGGAAAATTCTTTCTGATTTAAATAAACGGTCATAGTGAGTCTCCTTTCGGCGGCATTACCCGCATCAAGTTCTTAGGGTTTGATCTCAGCCTCGCCGGGGAAACGTTGTCCCCCTCAGGCAAGGCACCCCTTTCTGTTCTTTGTTTCTCCCGCAAAGATAACAATTCTATTTCAAACCGCCAAACAAATCTGCACCGGGTGCCGCCGGCCGGATAATTTGGCCGTGTGCCGGGGATTTAGTAATTTTGAAGAGTGAAAACGACTGGAAAATGACAGACGAGACAAGAAAAGAAGCAAGAGAAAAAGTGTTCCGCTTTCTCCGGGAAGCCGGAATCGAATATGAACTCCACGAGCATCCCGAAGCTCCTACCGTGGAAATAGCCATGCGCTACTGGAAAGACATCCCGGGAGTGACCCACTGCAAGAATCTCTTCCTGCGCAACCACAAGGGGAACGTCCATTACCTGGTGATTCTTCCCTGGGACAAGCCCCTCGACATCCATGCCCTCTGGGAAAAAATCGGCAGTACGCGCCTCAGTTTCGCCTCACCCGAGCGCATGATGAAATACCTCGGCGTCACACCCGGTTCGGTCTCCCTCTTCGGACTGCTCAACGACTCCGCCCATTCAGTCATCCTCCTGCTCGACAAAGAACTCGAGACAGCCGACCGCATCAGCTTCCATCCCAACGAAAACACCGCTTCCCTTATTATCACCAACGCCGGCCTCCGCCGCTTCCTCTCCCTCTGCCCCAACCCCTCCCGTTTCATCGACCTCCCCTGATCCCCCCTCCCGCAAACTTCCCCGATTTAATAATATGGCTTTACCGATAAACATAGAAGATTTGCTCAACAAACGTAAGGTTGAGTCGAACCGCATTGAATTCAAAGCGAACTGGAACCCAGACAAAATTTACCATACGATCTGCGCTTTCGCTACCGACCTGGAGAATACCGGAGGCGGTTACATCCTCATTGGTGTCGAAGAAGAAAATGGAATTGCCAGGCGTCCTGTCAAAGGCATTGACGATACGGAAATCGACAGAATCCTAAAGGATATGGTAGGTTACGATGCCAAAATTTCTCCTACATATCTGTGTAAGGTATCGCCTGAGAACATTGATGACAAGACCATATTGGTCATTTGGGTTCCAACAGGCATGAACCGCCCATATTCGGTAATGGAAAGTGTCGTGGCGAAGAAATCCATACCAAAATTCTACGTCCGCAGCAAATCATCTACCATCGAAGCAAAAGGAGAGATTCTTGATGAAGTCCGTGAACTTGCCAACAGGGTACCTTTCGATGAAAGAGGTAATGCAGATATCTCTATTGATGATATCTCTGCAGTGCGAGTGTATGAATACCTTAAAACAGTCAACAGTAAACTGACAGAAGAATTCGGTCATAAGTCACTCATTGAAATACTCGATGAAATGGATCTCCTTGTCGGTCCGGTTGAAAACAGATTGATCAAAAACGTTGCGGCGATGATGTTCTCCGACCATCCGGAGAAATTCTTTCCTGTGACTCAGGTCGATATAGTCCATTTTCCGGAAGGCAGCATCGAGAATCCCGACATGATGATTGAGGCTCCGAAAATTATCGGACCGATACCCAAAATGATTAGTGAGACACTATCATACCTGCGCACCAATGTTATAAAACGAAAGATTACCAAACTTTCTGATTCCGAACAGTCTATTAAAGTTTTCAATTATCCCTACCAGGCTTTGGAAGAAGCGGTTGTAAATGCTCTTTATCATCGGGACTATCAGGAAAGAGAACCAGTGGAAATAACCATCGAACCTACTCATATTGATATATTAAGTTATGCAGGGCCTGACCGTTCAATTAGTGCCGAAGCTATAAAAGCTGCTAAAAAACTAAAAGCACGCAGATACCGTAACCGACGCTTGGGCGATTTTCTGAAAGAGCTTGGTCTGACCGAAGGACGTGCCACAGGCGTCCCGACTATACAGAAACATCTTGGATTAAACGGCAATAATCTGGCTGTAATTGAAACGGATGATGACCGTACTTATTTCCTGATGACTATACCATGCAGAAAAGATATGGTTAACCTCAGTAAAACAGATGATGGCGACCAAGATTCTACAACTTCCATACAAGAGATAATTCTACTAATAAAAAAGGAACTTGCAAATTTAAGTTTACAAGTTTATTCAATTGATACAGAAGATATTGACTTACTGTCTTCAAGACTTGCAAAGCTAATTTCACAAGTTTATTTACAAGTATGGGAAAAGATAAGGCGTCCATGGTCCTTCCTGATCTCCGATGTTATACGGACTTTCCTGCTCCTTTCCATAAAAGATACTGCCGCCAGCGATTTGCTGAAAGAGTCACATACAGAAAGTCTGTACAAATTCAAAAGATACATCCTTGAACCGGCAATCTCCGCCGGCTATATTGAAATGTCCGATCCGGACAAACCAAGAAGCTCGAAACAAGGTTATAGGCTGACACAGTCCGGAAGACTACTTTTCAACTCATAGTCAGGCGGTCAGGAGAGGGTTTTGCGGTAGGCTCGGGAGGGGATGCCGTCGAACAGGTATTCCTCGAGGAAGAGGAATCCGCATTTCTCGGCCACGCGGATTGAAGCGCGGTTACGCGCATCGGCAGTAATCAGCAGGGAGGTCAGTCCGAGACGGTCACGGCAAAAGACGCCGAGGGCCTCCAGGGCTTCGGGAATCAGTCCTTTTCCCCAGAAGGGGCGGCCGATCCAGTAGCCGACTTCCCGTTCGCCGCTCAGGAGGGTATAGTGTTCCTCGCCTTGCGGCACAAGGCCGATACAGCCGACCGGCTCGCCGGTCTCTTTCAGAGTAACAGCAAACGTAAACGGATTCGGCATAAAGAACTCTTCGATGACCCTGCGACTCATCTCCGGGGAGGTATGACAGGGCCACAGGGCAAGTTCGCTTACCCGGCTGTCGGAAGCATACCTGTAAAGGGCTTCGGCATCCTCCGGGTACCAGTGGCGCAGTAGAAGACGACCGGTCTCCAGTGTGGTTCCTGCGTCGGAATCCGCTTTTTCCAGTCTCAGCAAATACTTCTTGGCTGGGAGGCCCCCGGCGTACCCCGTCAGGGAGCGGTCGCGGCCTATGACTCGATGACACGGGATGAAAATCGACAGCCCGTTGGCTCCGCAGGCGTTCGCCACCGCGCGCACCGCCGACGGCATCCCGATGCGCCGGGCCAGGTCACCATAAGTGGTCACTTGACCCCAGGGGATTACGCGCAATGCGTTCCACACCGTTTTCTGGAACTCCGTACCCGCCGGCAGCAGGGGAACAGCGGGAGCCTCAGTGCGCTTTCCGCCGAAATATCCGTCAAGCCACCCCGCGGCCTCCTCCAGCACCGGAGCATTCCCCTCGCGGAATTCGGCGCAGAGAAGGCGTCGCAGACGGTTGTCCACTCGGTCGCTATGACGCCCCGCCTCCCAGTCACACAGGCAGAGCCGCCCGTCCAAGGCGCCGAGCCGCAGCCTCCCGCAGGGTGACACGTATGTCCGCGTCAGAATTATCTTTTTAGTCTTCATCGTCTTCTTGTCTGTTTTGCTGTAGATTGGAAGTTTATTGTCGCCGGTGTGGTCCATGTGTCTACCGTCCGTCAGTTTTTTCCTCTCCTGACGCCAAAGTTACGAAAAAAGTTGCTATTTTTGCGCCTCAAAACGCGACCGGTTTCCCGCGTTTCAGGTTCATACGGATTTTTACCGGACATTTTTATGAAAAAATCGTTGATTTCACTCGCAATCGGCACCTTCGCCTTAGGCATCGTCGAGTTTGGCATGATGGGGATTCTCAACGACATAGCCGCCTCCCTGGGCATCAGCGTCGTCAAGGCCGGCCATCTTATTTCCGCCTATTCGGCCGGAGTGGCTGTCGGCGCACCGTCGCTGTTGCTGTTGCGGAAACTTCCCTTGCGTCAGGTAATGCTCCTGCTGGCAGCCGTCATCGCCATCGGGAACGCCTTGGTGGCTCTGTCGCCCAACTACGGCTGTCTGCTGGCGGCAAGATTCATAGCCGGGCTCCCACACGGAGCCTTTTTCGGAGCCGGCGCCATCGTTTGCTCGCGTCTGGCTGCGGCCGGGAAAGGCGCATCAGCGGTAGCGGTCCTCGTCGGCGGCATGACGATAGCCAACCTTGTGGGGGTACCACTCTTCACTTTTGTCTGCAACCTGCTCTCCTGGCGTTTGCCCTTCGGCATAGTGGCGCTCACCGGCGCCCTCTGCTTTATGGCGATAAAATGCTGGGTACCGGTGCTGGCGCCTCTGCCTGACACGGGACTCAAAGGTCAGTTCCATTTCCTGTCGCGCCCGGCACCATGGCTCATCTACGCCGGAGTATTCTTCGGACAGGCCAGTGTGTACTGCTGGCTGAGCTATATAGCTCCGATCATGACCCGGGTCACCGGCTTCCCGGAAGCATCCATGACCCTGATAATGGTCCTCGTCGGGGGAGGCATGGTTTTCGGCAACTTCTATGCCGGACGGCTCTCCGACCGCCATTCGCCGTCGCTGGTTACCGCCGTCATCGCCACTCTTATCATCCTGGTGATGCCTCTGATCTACTTCTCGGCTCCCTGGAAGATTCCCTCCCTGATTTTCGCTTTCATCGCTCCGGCTTTGCTCTTCGGGCTTGGCGGTCCGCTCCAATATCTGATAGTACAGTACGCCAAAGGGGGAGAAATGCTCGGAGGAGCCGGCATCCAGATAGCTTTCAATGTCTCCAACGCCATGGCCGCTGCCATCGGGGGCGCCGTAATCCGCCACGGATTCGGCCTGGCCTCTCCGGCCCTGGCCGGAATCCCATTCGCGGTCATCGGCGCCGCCGCCCTCTTTATCCTCCACCATTCCGAACGCCGCCATGCTTGAAAAGGCGCTTTCCGCTGTTGCCTCTGCTTCCTCCTCTCTCTTATCTCTCTCCGTTATCGATCTCTAATTTCCGTAAAACGCAGACCGATAACGCGGATCCGCAGGCAATGCCATAAACGCCTCCTTCATCTTCTGGCCCCCTGCGGGGAAATATATATTATCGCAAAACTCGTCTTCCCACCAGCCATTCCTTATGTCGGCCCAATAGTCTTCCAGAATTTCTCTCGGAAATTCGGGCCATACCTGTCCCGAGAGAGTGAATACAGGATTCCCTTTGTCATCTTTATAGGACAACAGCTTGGCCGTCAGACTTTCCCGGGTCTCTCCGGAATTACGATAGAGATTCAGTTCTATGGCTTTATCGGAGACAGGGAAAGGAGACGGGACATTGTCCCGGTCTTTTCTCCAATAACGTTGCAGGGGATCAGACGGGGCGATGGCTTGTCCGCAACCCCAGGCTTCATAAATTTTCTGAGTGATTTCCCGGTTATGACGGAATTCAAAACGAAGTAACAGCGGATGATCAATCACATCCTTACCTCCCGAACAATCTATCAGAAATCCGAGCTGGCGTGCCGGTCTCTCAAAGCAGAATTGCTTCCCGATGGATGTTATCCTGTAATTATAAATCTGATTTACAGTCAGTGATCTGCTGACAGGCAGTACATACAGCACCCCGGTTGAGTCTGCATCATTTTCTATGGGTTCATATCTGTCCTCGGGCTTGTTATAGCGTGTCACGGCAAAAAACGTGGCCACTTCCAGCGATGAACTGAAATCCACCTCCGTGGTCCGGTTGTAATAATGCTGTGCCAGCCCGTATAGATTGGCCTGAAGTTTCATTGACTTTCTCCGCACTTCAAATCCCTTTATTCCCAATAGCTGGACGAGAGGATGCATTGCCAGGAAGGCTGTCAGTTCATTGACCTTAATCATATCGTCCAGAAAATAATGTTTGTTCTTATCCCGGAACAGGCTGGCCTTAATACTCTTATAGTCCTGTTGCTGCCCTCGAAACAGGAATGACGAGTGATATAGATTAGGTTTAAGCGAAAAGCGTCTGAAATCCGTCAGGTACGGAATCCTGTCCTCTATCGCCAACATCCTGTAATAGGCAACGTCATCCCTATTACACATAAGGCGCGTTACCAGAAAATCATCCTTGTCAAGATTAGCCCCCGCTGCCACGAAAGGGTCTCCGGCCGCCAGGACGGGTGGCATTATCATCGGAAGCCGCCAGGCATTGTCTTCCAGCGCGGAAATACATTGCATAGCCTCGAATATATTACTGAAAATCCTGTCCGGCTGCATCTGGGTATTCATTGAAAGTATATTTTTTATTGCATATATTTTTATTGCGGGAGAACCTGGACTATAAACCCAAATATTCGGGAGTAAGCTCTTTAGCGGTAAACCGCACCCCGAAAGCGCAGGACACGACTTTGGAGTGCGGTTTATTCTAATCTTGTAGAGATAGTAGATTCTCCTCCCGATCAGAAGTTGAATTGCTCAAGGGTGAGAGTAGCGACTTTCTCGATTTCGGGGACCAGGCGCTGGAAATGAGGGGAAGCCATGTGAGCTTTCAGGGATGCCTCATCCTGCCATGTCTCATAAATCATAAGGCGGTCACTGTTGGTAAGGGAGCCGACAAGGTCGTATTCAACGCATCCTTTGTCGTGGAGCGAGAGTTCGACAAGTTCGGTAGCCAGGGCGATGGCCTTCCTGCGGTTTTCTTCGGTCTCTGCGATAAGGCCACAATTAAGTCTAATCATAGCGAATATTTTAAGTGTAATAAAAGAGAAGACACGCATCCCGGGGAACGCGCGTCTTCTGAATAGTCTGTATTTACTTCACTTCATGAAAGTTTACTTCACTTCCTCGAAGTCAACGTCGGTGACGTGGTCATCGGGACCGGGGGCTGCGGAACCTGCTCCGGGGTTGGCGCCGGGGTTGGGGGCACCGCCCTGGGCGTTGGCCTGAGCCTGGGCCTGGGCGTTGAGGATGTCCTGCTGAGCTGCGCCGAAGGTGGTTTCGATTTCCTTGATGGCGGCTTCACAGGCGGCTACATCCTGAGCCTTGTGGGCGTCCTTGAGTTTGTTTACGGCAGCCTCGATGGCGGCTTTCTTGTCGGCGGGAATCTTGTCGCCGAGTTCGCCGAGCTGTTTCTCGGTCTGGAAGATGATGGCGTCGGCCTTGTTGAGTGTGTCGATACGCTCTTTTTCCTTGGCGTCGGCGGCTGCGTTGGCGGCAGCTTCATCCTTCATACGCTTGATTTCAGCGTCGGTAAGACCGCTGGAGGCCTCGATGCGGATGCTCTGTTCCTTGCCGGTGGCCTTATCTTTGGCGGAGACATTGAGGATACCGTTGGCGTCGATTTCGAAAGTTACCTCGATCTGCGGAATTCCGCGGGGAGCGGGCGCGATGCCGTCGAGGTGGAACTTGCCGAGGGTCTTGTCATCCTTCGCCATGGGGCGTTCGCCCTGGAGAACATGGATTTCAACCGAAGGCTGGTTGTCGGCTGCGGTGGAGAATGTCTCGCTCTTGCGGGTAGGAATCGTGGTGTTGGCTTCGATCAGTTTGGTCATCACACCGCCGAGGGTCTCGATACCTACCGACAGAGGCACTACGTCGAGCAGCAGCACGTCCTTCACATCGCCCGAAAGAACACCGCCCTGGATTGCGGCACCTACGGCAACCACTTCATCGGGGTTGACACCCTTCGAGGGAGCCTTACCGAAGAATTTCTCCACAATCTGCTGGATTGCGGGGATACGGGTGGAACCGCCGACAAGGATTACCTCGTCGATGTCGCTGGCCTTCAGACCTGCATCCTTGAGCGCCTGTTCGCAGGGAGCGATGGTGGCGTTGATGAGTTTGTCGGCGAGCTGTTCGAATTTGGCGCGGGTCAGGGTCTTCACAAGGTGCTTGGGAATACCGTTGACGGGCATGATGTAGGGAAGGTTGATTTCGGTGGAAGTAGTCGAGGAAAGCTCGATTTTGGCCTTTTCGGCAGCCTCTTTCAGACGCTGGAGGGCCATCGGGTCCTGACGGAGGTCTACGCCTTCGTCCTTGAGGAACTCGTCGGCGAGCCAGTCGATGATCACGTGGTCGAAGTCATCACCGCCCAGGTGGGTGTCGCCATTGGTGGATTTAACCTCGAAGACACCGTCGCCGAGTTCGAGGATGGAGATATCGAACGTGCCGCCGCCGAGGTCGAACACGGCGATTTTCTGGTCCTTGTCGCTCTTGTCGAGGCCGTAGGCAAGGGCGGCAGCGGTCGGTTCGTTGACGATACGCTTAACGGTCAGACCGGCGATTTCGCCGGCTTCCTTTGTGGCCTGACGCTGGGAGTCGTTGAAATAGGCGGGCACAGTGATGACTGCCTCGGTGATTTCCTGGCCGAGATAATCTTCGGCGGTCTTCTTCATCTTCTGAAGAATCATTGCGGAAATCTCCTGAGGAGTATATTCGCGGCCGTCCACTTCCACGCGGGGAGTATTGTTGGCGGAGCGTACCACCTTGTAAGGCACACGCTCGATTTCTTTAAGAACATTGTCATAGGTCTCGCCCATGAAACGCTTGATAGAGTAGATCGTACCCTGAGGATTGGTGATGGCCTGACGTTTGGCGGGGTCACCTACCTTGCGTTCGCCGTTTTTGTCGAATGCAACAACGGAGGGCGTAGTGTTGCGCCCCTCGGAATTAGGAATGACAACGGGGTCCTTGCCTTCAAGGACAGCCACGCAGGAATTGGTCGTACCTAAGTCAATACCTATAATTTTTCCCATAATAGTTGAGTTTTATTTTTGTTTTTATTTTTCGATTCGTTTTCATGACGGGGAAGTAGCCGGGAGACGGCCGTTATGCCCTGTCGTCTCAATAAGGAAACAAATATTGTGCCAAAAAGGTTGTTGCAATCCGTATTAATTGATATACAGGCAAAAATTAAAAATCGTCTGTCAGAAAAACTGACAGACGACATGACAGGTTATGACGCGGCGGAGTTCCGGCATACTCCCCGATAGCCTCCGCCGCCATATTACGGCTCTCCGTTACGGTTTCACTGAGGACTCCCCGGGCTCACGTTCCGATGACCGCCGCGGGGCCAGCAGAAACCTAAGGGGACGCTCCACGCGGTCTCGCCAGAACCGTTCCTCATGTCCCGCTCCCGCGGCGACAAACGTGTCAAGCGTCTCGCCGCGCCGGTAACCCCGCGATTCCGCAAGCTCGATCATCCGCTCTTCCCAGACTCCGTAGAGACTGTCAAGCGACACGGTGCCGTGGTCGAAATACAGCCGGTGATGTCCGTCTGCGGGAAGTTTGTCGGCCAGATAACTTCGCATCGCCACGGGAAACGCCGGATTTCCATCCAGCGAACCGATCCAATGGGTAGACAGGCAGGCCGCGCTCCCGAACACGCCGGGGTACTCACACAGGGCATAGACCGACATAAGTCCTCCCATGCTCGACCCCATGACGGCCGTGTGGTCTCTGTCGGTTGCGACAGTATAGACAGAATCGACCATCGGCTTGAGCGTCTCCACAATGAAGGCCACATAGCGGTCCCCTCTTATTTCATTCCCGTGAAGCAGATTTTTCATGGATGTCACCTCTCCGGGGTCAATGCGTCCGACCGCTTTTTCGGGCATGAGGTCAGCAACGCGGGTAGCGGCGACGCTATGCACTCCTACGATTACCGGAGTCTCTATTTCCCCGGCGGCCGACAGAGTTCCGGCTACGGAATCCATCTCCCAGGACTGACGGTTCCAGGAGGTTGAGGCGTCGAAAAGATTCTGACCGTCGTGCATATATATCACAGGGTATCGCCGGGGGCCATCCGCCACATACCCTTCGGGCAACCAGACATCGACCGTAATCGTGTCCCCCATCTGTGGAGAATATACATAATGGCGTTCTATGCTCCCTACGGTAGCCCGCTGCAACACCGGATGCTCCGCGGCTCGGATTCCAGTCACTCCGGCCAGAAGCAATGCGCCGGCCAACATCATTTTTCCAGTAACAGTTTTCATATCGGAATTCATGGCTATATAATCGATTCAAAGTTATTTCATCATGGAATAAAACACAAAGGTCTGCGATAATCCAAACTTCAAGACCGCCAGAGACTCCCTTGACAGGAAACCACTGACGGTCGTGAATATCGCTGCGTTCCGCAGAAGACGGAATTATTTTACGAAAGCGAAGAGGTCGGAGAGGCTGGCCGTGGTAAGAATATCATTGTAGATACAGCTTGCGATACCGATCAGCATAATGCCCAGCACGGTCACCCAAAGGCCGACACGCTCAGTGCAGGCGCTCCGGAAGCGGGCGATGACAGGTTCCTCGGGGGAAATATACATCGCCTTGACAACCAACAGGTAGTAGTACAGGGAGACGATAGTGTTGATAAGGGCGATAAGCACAAGGATATAAATGGCTACCGAACCCTGATTGATCGCCGAGGTGAAGATGAAGAACTTGCTGAAGAAACCTGCGAACGGGGGAATACCGGCCAGCGAGAACATAGCCAGGGTCATCGAGAAAGCCAGCCAGGGGTTGGTCTTCGACAGACCGTTGTAGTCGGTCATCTCCACCTTGCCCGTATTGTTCTCCACCGCACCGATTACGCCGAAAGCGGCAAGGTTGGAGAAGATATAGACAAGGATATAATACATCATCGCGCCCAGACCCATCTCGTTGCATCCCACGATGCCGAGCATGATGTAGCCGGCCTGGGAGATGGAAGAGAACGCCAGGAAGCGCTTGAGGTTCTTCTGACGGATGGCGAAAAGGTTACCGACCGTGATGGTGGCGATAATCAGCGCGTAGAGCATCCATTCCCATACACCGGAATAGAACTGGCCGAAAGCCTGCACCATTATCACCAGGAAAGCAAACGCGGCGGCGCCTTTCGAGATAACCGACAGATAGGAGGTCACCGGAGTGGGCGCGCCCTGATATACGTCGGCGGTCCAGAGATGGAAGGGCACCAGCGAGAGCTTGAAACCGATACCGGAAATAACGAAAGCCAGGGCCACGACCAGCATGGCATTGCTCTGCGAGCCGAGCTGATTGGCGATATCCTCGAAGTAAAGCGAGCCGGAGAGTCCGTAGACAAACGACAGACCCATCATGAAGATAGCCGAGGAGAACACGGCCGTCAGCATATACTTGACGGCGGCTTCATGGCTTTCATAGCGGTGCTTGTCGAAGGCAACCATAGCGGCCAGCGGGAGCGAGGCCGATTCCAGTCCGATGAGGAACAGGAGGAAATGACGTGCGGAAATCATAAGGTACATTCCGAACAGAGTCACCAGCAGCAGTTCATAGAACTCTCCGCGGCGCACAAGCTGATTGTCGGAATTGACCCACTTGCAGGACTGCACCAGCACGATCAGCACACCGATGTTCAGAATATTCTTGATCATCGCGCTTATCGGCGAAGTGACATACATCCCGGCGAAGGCGTCTACCGATGCAGGCTCACCCCAGATGAAGCATCCGGCAGTGAACAGCGCGAAAAGCACCGTCGCGAATCCCGAAATCGCGCCGAGCGCTTTCCGGGGCATGAACGTATCGTAGAGGAATACCAGCAGGAACACCACAAGCAGGGCGATTTCCTGTTTCATTACCAAAAATTGTGAGTAATCCATGAGGCAGAATTATTACGTCCGTTCAAAGGCTCAGTTAAGGCCGATTGCGCGGAAGATTTCAGGGCTGAAGGTGAAACGAATAAGGCTCTCGAAGAAGTTGGGGAAGCAGCCGATGGCAGCCACGCTGACAATCAGGGTGATCGCCGACAGACGTTCCCACCAGGTGGCGTCGGTCAGCTCGCTGTGGTGCGGATCCTGTACAGGGCCGAAGAGCAGCTTGCCGACAACGCGGAGGATATAGACCGCGGTAATCACAATCGAGCAGCACGCCACAATGGTGAACACACGGTGGAACATATCGGGATGTTCGAAGGAGCCGACGAAAATCGTCATCTCGGCCACGAAGCCCGACAGACCCGGCAGACCCAGCGAAGCCATACCGGCTATAACATAGCTGACACCCAGGAAAGGCATAATCTTCATCAGACCTCCCATGAGGCGGATGTCACGGGTGTGGGTACGTCCGTAGATCATACCGATTAGGGCGAAGAAGAGGGCCGTCATCAGACCGTGGGAAAGCATCTGCATGATCGCGCCGGTCAAAGCCGTGGTGTTGATCATCAGGATGGCGAAAAGCACCATACCGCAGTGGCTTACCGAGGAATAAGCGTTGATATATTTGAGGTCGGTCTGCACACAGGCCGAGAACGCTCCGTAGACAACCGAGATACCGGTCAGGATAAGGAATATCCAGGCCAGGTCCTGGGCGGCTTCAGGCATAAGATACATCGCCACGCGGAAGCATCCGTAGCCTCCCAGCTTCATAAGCACACCGGCGTGGAGCATCGACACGGCGGTCGGCGCGCAGGCGTGACCGTCGGGGCTCCATGTATGGAAGGGGAACATGGCGCCCAGCACTCCGAAGCCGACGAAACACATCGGGAAGAGGAAGTACTGCCAGCCGGTCGAAATGCTGGCGTTTTTGGAAATCTCCAGGATGTTCCAGGTCAGTTCCGAACCTTCGGGAGCCGAGTGGAAATAGATTCCGATAAGACTGAGCATGATGAAAGCGGAACCGCCCATCAGCATCAGGGTAAGTTTCATCGCGGAATATTCCTTGCGGCCGGTACCCCACACGCCGATGAGAAGGTACATCGGAATCAGGGCCACCTCGTAGAACATGAACATCGTGAACAGGTCGATGGAGATAAAGAAGCCGAACACACCCGTCGACAGCAGGATCAGCCACATGAAGAAATGACGGGCGTCGTCAATCTTCCAGGAGGCGAAAGAACCGGCGAAGACGATTATGGAGGAGAGAATCAGCATCGCGATCGAGATGCCGTCCACGCCGACGGCCAGGTTGATATGAAGCGGAGCGAACCATGACCAGTGATCCACAAGGTACATCTCCTCCATGTGGCCGTCGTTGCGCCAGCCGATATAGTCGCACAGCAGTTTGGCACTGAGCGCCAGCAGCAGTATCGAGCCGGTCACTGCAACCGTCCTCACCTGCTTTTCATTCTTGCAGATGGCGAACCCCGCGAGCATCAGCAGGGGTATCACCACGAAGTAAATGAGAATATTTGAAAACATCGCTGTTTCTATATTTCAGAAATAAATACTATAAGCACTGTTGATAAGCCATCATATCAGGCAGATTGCGGTGATGCCTCCCAGGAGGAGAACGCCGATGAGGTAAACCCAGACGTAGAACTGGATGTTACCGGACTGCAGCCCGCGGATGGCGAAGGAGATACGGTTGGTGACCCAGGCCAGACCGTCCATCGAACCGTCGATGACATGACGGTCGAACCAGGCGATAGGCTTGGAGATACAGCCGAAGATAATCTTGTGGGTGATGAACATATAGAGTTCGTCCCAGTAGAAGCGGTGGTAGCACCAGTCCCAGAGAGCGGGCAGAGCCTGCTTCATCTTCGCGGGGAGAGGATTCTCTTTCTTATACATCACCGTGGCGATAAGGATGGCGATGATGGCGACCGCGAGGCTGATGGCGGCCACACTCCAGTCGAGATTCTCAAGGTTGGTGAAGAACCCGGCCGACTCGAACATCGGGTGGCCGTTCCAGGTAACGAGGTTGCCCATCGGCACGAATCCGGCCACGCAGGAGATGGCGGCAAGAATTACCAGGGGCACTGTCATCGTCCAGGGCTGGTCATGGGGAGCATGGTGGCCTTCGGGTACTTTGTGTTCCTTCCACCAGAAAATCAGGTAGTAGAGGCGGAACATATAGAACGCCGTCAGACCGGCCACGGCCGACATCCAGATATACCAGAAAATGGACTGGCCGAAGACAGCCGTGAGGATTTCATCTTTGGAGAAGAAGCCGGCGAAGGGGATGATACCGGCGATTGCCAGACAGCCGATCAGGAAAGTGATATGCGTGATAGGCATATGCTTGCGCAGACCGTGCATCGCCGTATAGTCGTTAGAACCGATTGCATGGATCAGGGCGCCGGCGCAAAGGAAGAGCAGGGCCTTGAACATGGCGTGGGTGAACAGATGGAACATACCGGCCATATAACCGATACCATGGTGGAATTCGGGGCGGGCGACACCGAGGGACACCATCATGAAGGCTATCTGCGAAATTGTCGAGAAAGCGAGTACGCGCTTGATGTCGATCTGCGTGCAGGCCACCATCGCGGCATAGAAAGCCGTCAGGGCGCCGACAACCACGATGATATTCAGCGCGGCCTCCTCCATCAGGTAGAGCGGGAAGAGACGGGCCACCAGGAACACGCCGGCGACAACCATCGTGGCGGCATGGATCAGGGCCGACACGGGGGTCGGGCCTTCCATAGCGTCGGGGAGCCAGATGTGCAAAGGCATCATCGCCGACTTACCCATACCGCCCATGAAGATGAGGACAAGCGCCCATGTCAGAACGGAAGCACCCATGAAGACGGGAGCGGGAGAGCTGACGAACTTGGCAAGGATGGCTGCGGGTGTCTCGGGATTGATCTGATAAACGTCGGCGGCCACCATCGAGGAGGTGAAGTCAGTGAAATTGAACGTTCCGGTGTAATAGCTCAGAATCAGGATACCGATAAGGAAGCCCAAATCGGCGAAACGGGTGACGATGAAAGCTTTCTTGGAAGCGGACACTGCCGACGGCTTCGTGTAGTAGAAACCGATGAGCAGGTAGGAGGAGGCGCCCACAAGCTCCCAGAAGATATACATCTGGAAGATGTTGGTGGCCACCACCAGGCCGAGCATCGAGAAGCTGAACAGCGACAGGAAGGCGTAGAAACGCTGGAAACCGGTTTCCCATACGCCGTGATGGTCGCGCATATAGCCGTTGCTGTAAAGATGCACCATGAAGGAGATGGTGGTGATTACGACCAGCAGCAGGGCGGAAATCGGGTCGAGCATGAAGCCAAGGCTGATTACCAGGTTTTTGGTAAATGCCAACCATTCCCAGTTGAAAACAATGTTCTGCAGGCGCACACCCTCTTCAGTGATGAAGGCGGCGTCACCCGAGAAGAAATAGGTAAAAGCGGTGATATAGGCAAGCACCATCGTGGTGCCCATGCCGAGCGTCCCGAGGATGCCCGCAGTGGGGTGGCTCATCTTATGGCCGAAGAGCCCCAGCACCAGGAACATCGTCAGCGGAAGCGCTAAGATAATTATAGGGATAATAGGGTCCATGGCGGTGCTTAGAATTTCATTTTGGTGACATCGTCAACATCAATCTTCTCCGACACGCGGAACACGTTGATGATGATGGCGATTGCCAGCGCGGTCTCGGCTGCGGCCAGCGCGATGGCGAACAAGGTGAAAAACATTCCTTCAAGCTCTCCCGGGAACAGGAAGCGGTTGAAGACAACGAAGTTGATGTCGACCGCATTGAGCATCAGCTCCAGGGAGATGAGCATCGCGATCATGTTCTTGCGGGTGATGAAGCCGTAAACGCCGCAGCAGAACATCAACAGGCTCGGAATCAGATACCAGAGGATTGTAAGTTCCATAATTTTGCGGACAGATTAATTTTTGTTTTTGCGGGCTACGACCACGCCGCCGATGATACAGGCGAGCAACAGCACGGAAATCGCCTCGAAGGGAAGCAGATACTGACCGTGGCCTGACCCCAGGAGGGTCTCGCCGATTAAACTCATTTCAGGATTCTCTCCCTGGGGAAGGGCGGTGAGCAACTCGCAGCGGCTTACCAGAGAGTAACCGGCCACAAGCAGCAGCAGCAACGCTCCGGAAAGTCCGAGAATCCGTTTACGGGAGGCAAGCTGGGCACTGTTGTCGCCGGGGTGGGTCGTCAGGAGAATGGAAAAGACGAACAACACCACGATACCACCCGCGTAGACCGCAATCTGAACCGCACCCAGGAATTCATAGTCAAGCTGGAAATACAGGGCGGCGGTAGCGAAAAGGGTGAAAAGCAGGTAGGTGGCGGCGCGCAGGATTTTGCGCGTGGTGACAGCAAGCACCGAGCAGATGACAATCGTCAGGGCGATTATCACATAAACGATGATACTTCCTACTGATTCCATATATAATTTTACTTTTTTTCTGATTGGTTTCGGACCGCCGGACATCGGGAAAAGACCTCCCGCGGACCAGTTATGACATTAGCAGTGGTGATGACTCCGTCGGCTGTCAGGCCCCTTTCTGGGCTTTCAGACGGGCGGCTTTCTCGAGAGCGGCCTTTACCTTGGCGATTTTCTCGGGATCACCGGTGGCCTCGGCTGCCGCGAGGGCTTTTTTAGCCTTCTCGTCGAGTTCCACGGGAGCCTCGGCGGCTTTGGCGGCAGGAGCTGCCGCGGCGGGAACGTCACCTCCGGCGGCTGCGGCTTTCTTGGCTGCGGCTGCGGCTTTGGCGGCCTCGATTTTCGCTTTTTTCTCAGCCTCAAGTTTGGCGATCTGCTCGGGAGTGGGCTTGGGCTCGGGCTTTTCGGGTAGATAATTGAGCTGCTTGACCAGCTTGGAGCGGGTGAAGACAGCCTGCTCGAAGTCATTGCTGAACTCTATGGCGTTGGTGGGACAGGTAGTCACACACAGCTGGCAGAACGTACAGCTCCCCAGGTCATAGATATAACGGTCAAGTTTTTTCTTCTTTTTCCCGTCCCAGGTGTCGACCATCTTCGTGGCAATCGAGATGGTCCCGTTGGGACAGTTGCGTTCGCAAGTTCCGCAGGCGATACATCTGTGGTTCCCTTCCTTGTCGTAGATGAACTGAAGGGTGGCGCGGAAGCGCTGGGCCACATTCATATTATCGCGGTTGTCGGGATATTTCTCAGTAATCTTCGGGGTCACAAACTCCTTGCCGGTCACCTGAAGACCTTTGACAAGGCTTGCGACACCTTTTCCAAATCCTGAAAAATAATCTTTAATACTACCCATACTTTTTATTAAGCGATATAATAATGTCGGTTTACAATTCTAAGGTTACTTTTCTGACCGCTATTTGACCTGACCGCCGATAATGTCGAGCAGCTCGGTGGTGATAGCCTGCTGGCGGAGCTTGTTGAACTCCAGCTGCAGCTGGTCATGAAGTTTTTTGGCGTTATCGTTGGCGCTCTGCATGGCCATCACACGGGCCGCCTGTTCGCTGGCGCGGTTCTCGGTGAAGATGTCCTGAACCACTGCCAGGAGATACATCGGGAGAACCCTCTCGAAAATCACCGTAGCCGATGGCTCGAACAGGTAAGGCTTGCTTTCGGCAGTGCCGGCCTCCTCCTTGCTGAAGGATTCCAGGGTGACGGGAAGCAGTTCCATAGTCTCGAGCCGCTGGCGGCTGACAGATTTGAACGACATATAGAGGACATCCACCCGGTCATATTTTCCCGAGAGGAAACCGTCGCGCAGGCGCCAGGTGAAATCCCTTACCTCGGTGGTCTTGGAGTCCACATCCTGAGGAAGCTCCACTTCCACTCCGGGGAGATGCAGCTTCAGCACCGCCTTGGCGATTTTAGCGCCGACAGGAACCACGGTAATTCTCGTCTTGTCGCCGAGCGACTTGCGGTAGCCGTCAATCTGGAGGACAAGCTGCTTGAAGATATTCGTATTGTAGGCACCGCAGAGACCGTCGTCGGACCCCCACACAACCACGGCAAGATTGTCGACAGACGCATGAGGAGTCATCAGCGGAGACTCAAACGTGGCGTCCGAGGCCAGCAGATTGGCGATAATCGTCTCAATCTGGTCGCGGAAGGGGCGGAGCTGCCTCAGGGCGGTTTCCGCCTTGTGCATCTTCGCTGAAGAAATCATCTTCATGGCGCCGGTGATTTTCTCCGAGGAGGCCACCGAGCCGATTCTGCCTTTAAGTTCTCTTAATGTTGCCATTAATGATTGATTGCCGGAGTCCGGTCTGTAAGTTTTATGTATATATGAAGTTCGCGTTCCGGTCCCGGATGGGGACCGGACGCGGAATCAGTTCGGATTAAGCGTAGCGCTGGGCTACTTCGGAAGCCGCCGCGGTCAGCTTGGCCGTACAGTCGTCCGTCAGCTGGCCTGACTTGATGACATCCAGCACGTCGGCCTGATGCTTGGCGTGAAGCATCTGGATAAGGGCGTTCTGGAAATCGGCTACCTTGTCGACGGGAACGTCGGAGAGCAGTCCGTTCACACCGCAGTAGATTACGGCGACCTCCTCCTCCACGGCCCACGGTTTGTACTGGGGCTGGATAAGGAGCTGTTCGTTCTTGCGGCCACGGTCGATGACACGGGCGGTCACCGGATCGATATCGCCGCCGAACTTGGTGAACGACTCAAGCTCGCGGAACTGGGCCTGGTCGATTTTCAGCGTACCGGCCACCTTCTTCATCGACTTGATCTGAGCGTTACCGCCCACACGCGACACGGAGATACCCACGTTGATGGCCGGGCGGATACCGCGGTTGAACAGGGCCGTCTCCAGGTAAATCTGTCCGTCGGTGATGGAAATTACGTTCGTCGGGATATAAGCCGAAACGTCGCCGGCCTGGGTCTCGATGATAGGAAGGGCAGTCAGCGACCCTCCACCCTTCACCATAGGTTTGAGGACCTCGGGAAGGTCGTTCATCTTCTCGGCCACGGCCTGATTGTCAATAATCTTGGCGGCACGCTCCAGCAGACGGGAGTGGAGATAGAAAATATCGCCGGGATATGCCTCGCGGCCCGAGGGGCGCTTCAGCACCAGCGAGATTTCGCGGTATGCGACGGCCTGCTTCGACAGGTCGTCATAGATGATGAGGGCGTCGCGGCCCGTGTCGCGGATGAACTCGCCGATGGCCACGCCGGCGAAAGGCGAATAGTAACGCATGGCCGCGGAATCGGCGGCCGTAGCGGCTACGACGCAGGTATAGTCGAGGGCACCGTGCTGACGGAGAGTCTCCACGATAGCGGCTACCGAAGAAGCCTTCTGGCCGATAGCCACGTAGATACAATAGACAGGCTTGCCGTCCTCGTAATTCTTTTTCTGGTTGATGATGGTGTCGATGGCGATGGCGGTCTTACCGATCTGGCGGTCGCCGATAATCAGCTCGCGCTGTCCGCGGCCGATGGGAACCATGGAATCGACAGCCTTGATGCCGGTCTGCAGAGGCTGCTTCACAGACTGGCGGTAGATGACGCCGGGAGCCTTGCGCTCCAGGGGCATCTGGTAGAGCTTCCCTTCGATGGGACCTTTGCCGTCGATAGGTTCACCCAGGATATTGATGACGCGGCCGAACAGTCCTTCACCCACGGGGATGGAGGCGATTTCGCCTGTACGGCGCACGGTCATGTTCTCAGTAACTTTATTGACGTCGTTGAGCAGGATGACGCCGACATTGCTTTCCTCAAGGTTAAGGGCAACCCCCTTGACGCCGTTTTCAAACTCTACCAGCTCATTGGCGCAGACCTTGTCAAGGCCATACACATGGGCCACGCCGTCGCCGACGTCAAGCACCGTGCCTACTTCCTCGAAAGCAACCGACTTGTTAACGTCTTCAAGCTGCTGCTTTAAAACTTCAGATATCTCGCTTGGATTAATCATTTGTCCAATTAGTTGTTTTTGAGTCAATTCAAAACTCCCCCCAGGCGTCATGCCTGGCCGAGGAGCCTCAATCGCAATTGTTTAAGTTCGTTCTTTACCGAGGCGTCGAGACGCTCGTTGTCGATGTCGACCGTGAAACCGCCGATAAGATCGGGATCCACCCGGAAAGTGTACTCCATCTTTCCTCCGTCCAGATGGGAAGCCACCAGATTCTTCAGGCGCCCCTCTTCCGAGGGGTCGAGCGGCTGGGCCGAGACGACAGTGACCCGATAGATGCGATTCTGCCGGCGATAGATTTCGCGATACGCCAGGGCGATTTCGCGGGCCATAGCCAGGCGTTTGTTCTGCTTGAGCAACTTCAGGAAGTCGGCGTACACCTCCCGGACGGAGGCATCATCAGCCGTCCCTTTCGGGGAAGCGCTCCCCGCGGGGGCGCCTGCGGCGGCTGTCATAAGCAGCTGAATCTTCTTGTCGTCTGCCACAAAGGGGTTGGTGACGGCATCTTTCAGGGCTGAATTGTCGGCAAAACTTTTGACAAGGTTGCCCGTGAGACGGTAAAGTCCCTGGTCGGCTCCTTTCTCGCAGGCGAATTTATAGAGAGCCTTTGCGTAACGGTTGGGAATTAAACCTTCATTCATTGCGACGGTGAATTACAATGGGGTCCTTTGTTTGTCAGTTTTTGCTTTCGATTTCGTCAAGGTAGCTGTTGACAAGTTTACGCTGCGCGGCTGCGTCGGACAGCTGGTTGCGGGTAACTTTACCGGCAATCTGCAGGGCCACGCGGCTTACTTCGTCGCGCAGATTCTGCTCTGCCTCCCGGCGGCTCTGCTCAATCGAGAGCTTGGCGGCGTCTTTCTCTTTCTGGGCCTCCTTCTTGGCCTCGTCGCGGGCGTCCTCAATGATGCGGGCCTTCATTTTGTTGGCTTCCGCGATGATGTCGGCCTCCCGGTGACGGGCTTCCTGGATGCGGCGGTCAGCTTCCTGCTGGGCGTTGTCAAGCTGCTGCTTGGCATTCTGAGCGTACTCAACCCCCTTATCTATAAGGTCGGCGCGACCGTCGATGCCCTTCATGATTGCGGGCCAGGCGAATTTCCACAGGATGAAAAACAATATGGCGAACGCCACGAACATCCAGATGGTCAGGCCGAAGTCAACTTTGAAAAGTTCCATAGTTAAGTAATTACCTCAGTGGTTAAGGGTTAGAGTGAATTTGTTTGAGCCGGGCCGCGGAGACAACCTTCCGGGGCTGTCTCCGTCGGTCAGCAAGGCATTAGACGAACAGGGCGAGGATGCAGACGATAACTGCGAAGAGGGCCACACCTTCGATAAGGGCGGCGATCACAATCATGTTCGAACGGATATCGCCGGCTGCCTCGGGCTGACGGGCGATAGCTTCCATTGCGGAGGCACCAATCTTACCGATACCGATACCGGCGGCGATGGCTGCAATACCGGCGCCTACAGATGCGCCCAGGCCGAGAAGAGCCTCTACTGCTGCTAAAATCATTGCTAACATAGCGAAGAGTTTTTAGGTTGGGGGTTTATAACTTTTATTATTTATTTTTCTGTTGCGGGTTCTTTGGATCTATGACCGTGATCCTCATGCTTGGCCTGGGCCAGGGAAATGAAGATGGTGGACAGCATCGTGAACACGTAAGCCTGGATGAAACTTACAAGCACGTCTATCAGGAGCATGAATACCGAGAACGCTATCGAGATAACGGCGGTTCCGGAAGCCACGGCGGCGCCCATGCTGGCGAAGATGAAAATCAGCAGCGTCAGGATAAGCACGATCATGTGGCCCCCCATCATGTTGGCGAACAGACGGACCGTCAGCGCGGCCGGCTTCGTGAAGATTCCGAATACCTCGATAATCTGCATGATGGGCAGAGGAAACTTGAGCCAGATGGGAACGTCGGGCCAGAAGATTTCTTTCCAGTAGACCTTTGTTCCGAATACGTTGGTGAGAATGAATGTCATTATGGCCAGGACCATCGTGACGGCGATGTTGCCCGTCACATTGGCGCCTCCGGGGAACACGACAATCAGTCCCATGAGATTCATGAAGAAGATAAAGAAGAAGACCGTCAGCAGATAGGGCGCGAACTTGGCGGCCTTGTCCTTCAGAGTGGGCTTGATGACCCCGGCATAAATGAACTCGACCAGGGCCTCGATAGCGCCGGTGACTTTTCGCGGAGCCTTGAAGGGATTTTTCTTATGCCAGCGGGCAAGCTGCATCACAAGCAGTATCACTATGATACAGGTTATGAAGATGGCACAGACGTTCTTGGTTATCGAAAGATCCCAGGGCTTGTATTCCTTGCCGTCGACAATCTCGACCAGTTTTCCCTTGTAGTCCCCTTCGGTGGCAATCTTGAAAACGGCGTCGCCGTCCTGATATACCTCTCCGTGGGTTACCCTTGAGGAAGAAAACACGTGCAGGCCGTCCTTGCCCCACACGATAATCGGAAGGGGGATTCTCTTGTGATGGTTGAAAGGCACTTCCCAGCCGTAGCCGTCGCCGAGATGCTCGAAGATTGTCTCCTTGATGTCGAGTTTCTCTTCCTCGGTCTCCTTGCGGGTCTCGTCGAGGGCATCTTCGACCTTGGCCTCGAAGCCCTCCTCGATTTTCGCGCCCAGGCCCGCGGCGTTATCCGCAGCCGCGGCGGCAGTGTCGACCGCCACAGCGGCATCCGGGGATGCACTGTCGGAGGCGTCGCTCTGCCGGGCGACGGCAGCCGAGATGCAGCCGGCCATAAGAACCATTAATATGAATAACTTCTTCATAAGGATGCGTTGTGAACGATCAGTAAATGCAGACGGAAACAACATCGTTGTCGATATCGACTATGCCGCCGTCAACCTCAATCTCATGGCGCTCCGTAGCTTCGGAATACTTGATTTTTCCCTTGACAAGGGTTGACACCAGGGAAGCATGGCGCGGCAGGACGGTGAACTGTCCCATCTCGCCGGGAAGGGTGACCGACGCGGCCTCCCCCTCGAACAATATTTTTTCCGCTGAAATTATTTTGAGGACCATTTGATATGAGATTCAGATAGTGGGGAATATGAAATCCGGATGAGAAATTACTTGACCTCGGCCAGGAGTTTCTTCCCTTTCTCGATGGCGTCGTCGATGGTACCTACGTTCAGGAACGCCTGCTCGGGGTACTGGTCCATTTCGCCGGAAAGAATCATCTTGAAACCGCGGATAGTCTCGCTCAGAGGCACCATCACACCGGGAACGCCGGTGAACTGCTCGGCCACGTGGAACGGCTGGGAAAGGAAGCGCTGGGCGCGGCGGGCACGCGATACGACCAGCTTGTCCTCGTCGGAAAGCTCGTCCACACCGAGGATGGCGATGATATCCTGAAGTTCATTGTATTTCTGGAGGAGCTGCTTGACAGCCTGGGCTGTGTTGTAGTGGTCCTCGCCGATGATATTGGGGTCGAGAATACGCGAAGTTGATTCCAGGGGATCCACGGCCGGATAGATACCAAGCTCGGTGATCTTACGGGAAAGCACCGTGGTTGCGTCAAGGAAGTTGAACGTGGTTGCCGGGGCAGGGTCGGTAAGGTCGTCGGCAGGCACGTAGATAGCCTGTACGGATGTAATCGAACCGTTCTTGGTGGAAGTGATTCGTTCCTGAAGGGCACCCATTTCGGAAGCCAGCGTCGGCTGGTAACCTACGGCCGAAGGCATACGGCCCAGAAGAGCCGACACCTCGGAACCAGCCTGGGTGAAACGGAAAATGTTGTCGATGAAAAGCAGGATGTCCTTTCCGCCGCCATCCTGGTCGCGGAACTGCTCGGCCACCGTAAGACCCGTCAGAGCCACACGCAGACGTGCGCCCGGGGGTTCGTTCATCTGGCCGAACACAAGAGCGGCCTGGGACTCGCGGACCTGGTCCATATCAACATCCTCCAGGTTCCAGCCACCTTTGGCCATACTCTCCTCGAATTTCTTGCCATATTTGATAACGCCGCTCTCGATCATTTCGTGGAGAAGGTCGTTACCCTCGCGGGTACGCTCTCCTACTCCGGTGAACACCGAGAAGCCGTTGTGGCCCTTGGCGATATTGTTGATAAGCTCCATGATGAGGACGGTCTTTCCTACGCCGGCACCGCCGAACAGACCGATCTTTCCGCCCTTGCTGTAAGGTTCCAGAAGGTCAATCACCTTGATACCGGTGTAGAGGATTTCGGTACCGATCGTCAGGTCCTCGAACTCGGGAGCGGGCTGATGAATCGGGCGCAGGTTGTCGCGGTTGAGGTCGGGCAGCTTGTCAATGGGTTCGCCGATAACGTTGAGCAGACGTCCCTTCACCTGGTCGCCGGTGGGAACCGAAATGGGACGTCCCAGGGAATCCACGCGCATTCCGCGTTGCAGACCGTCGGTACTCTCCATGGCAACACAGCGGACAGTGTCTTCTCCGATATGCTGCTCAACTTCCAGAATCAAAGAGGAACCGTCGGGACGGTCGACCTTGAGAGCCGTGAAAATCGGCGGCAGGATGTTCTGGTCGCCCTCGAAGATAACGTCGACTACAGGACCGATTACCTGGGCTATTTTTCCGAAATTATCGCTCATCTTATTGTGAGTTTATACGTGTTTTTATTTTGTTATCCAAAGTACCAGCCTTCAACCACAATCCATACCATCAGGGCGAGGTTGACAAGGTTGACGGGGAGAAGATATTTCCACTCCAGAGAGAGGAGCTGGTCGATGCGGAGACGGGGATAGGTCCATTTGAACCAGATGATTATGAACGAAATCACAAATGCTTTCCCCAGGAACCATACAACGGAGGGTATGTAGCCCATTATCTCGTTGAATCCGTCCCATCCGGCCACACGAAAAGGCATCCAGCCGCCGAAGAACAACAGAGTAGCAACACCCGAGACAATGAAAAGGTTCAGGTACTCGGCCAGGTAGAAGAAGCCGAAATGGATACCGGAATACTCCGTATGGTAGCCGGCGGTAAGCTCGCTCTCGGCCTCGGGGAGGTCGAACGGGCCGCGGTTGGTCTCGGCGGTTCCGGCGATCATGTAGATGATGAAAGCTATGATGGCGGGAATATGGGCCGAGAAAATAAACCAGTGGTCGGCCTGGGCGGTGACGATCTTGCCTACGTCCATGGTACCGGCGAAGACAACCATCGTCAGGATGGACAGTCCCACGGAAAGCTCGTAGCTGACCATCTGGGCGCCGGAACGGAGAGCGCCGATAAGGGTGAACTTATTGTTGGACGACCAACCGGCCAGCAGAATTCCCAGCACGCCGATCGAAGAACAGGCAAGCAGGAAGAAGATGCCGATATTGAAGTCGATAATCTGCAGACCGTTGCCCCAGGGCAGCACGGCGAAGCAGAGCATCGAGGCGATAATCACCAGGTAGGGGGCCAGCGCGAAAAGGAACTTGTCGATATGGTTCAGGGAGATAAGCTCCTTGATAAGAATCTTGAACATATCGGCGATACTCTGCAGCAATCCCCACGGACCGACACGATTCGGACCCAGACGACACTGGAAATAGGCGCATATCTTGCGCTCATACAGAATATAGAAAAGAGCCAGCACGGAATATACCAGCAACAGTCCTACTCCGACAAGCACACACTCCAGCGTTGTCGCAAGCCAGGAGGGCATATAGGAGTTCAGCATTGTGTCGAACCAGGTCGACAGGGAACTGAAATTATCGATAGTGTAATTACTCATAACAAGTAACGGAGTTGAATATCAGAATTTTCGTTCGTAAAAGAATCCGTCGGGGGATGT
The DNA here is from genome assembly GCA_910584365.1 of uncultured Muribaculaceae bacterium. Classification (GTDB taxonomy): domain Bacteria; phylum Bacteroidota; class Bacteroidia; order Bacteroidales; family Muribaculaceae; genus UBA7173. Next base: position 34,072 of record CAJUAF010000010.1, read on the forward strand.
TGCGGAATCAGCGGTCCATATCGGGGACGATGTAGTCCATGGAGCCGCCGATGGTGATAAGGTCGGCAATCTTCTGGTTGCGGGTGATATGGTCCACGACAGCGGCTGCGGGGAGACCCGGAGGCACGATTTTCAGGCGGTAGGGCTTCGTTGAGCCGTCGCTTTCGAGATAGATGCCGAACAGACCGCGGCAACCCTCGACAACCTGAAACCAGTGGCCGACAGGGAGCTTTAGGACTTTAGGCACCTTTGCGCAGTATTCCCCCTCGGCGGGAAGGATCTCAAGCAACTGCTCGATAATTCCCTTTGACTGAAGGATTTCGTCCACGCGGTTCTTGAAACGGGCCATCGAATCGCCTTCGGTACGCACCACCTGCTCGAACTTCAGTTCGGGATATACGCTGTAAGGATGGGTCTTGCGGACATCGCAGGCCCAGCCCGAAGCGCGCCCCGAGGGGCCGGTGATGGCATATGAGATAGCATCCTCTCTGGAAAGATGTCCTACTCCGGTCAGACGGTTCTGAGCGATGACATTGCCGGTAAACAGCTTGTTGTACTCGGCGACATTCTTGTCAAGCACAGCCAGGAGGGCCTTGACGTCCTCGACGAAATTCGGATCGAGATCTGCCATAACGCCTCCGATACAGTCATAGTTGAACGTCATGCGGGCTCCGCAGGTCTTCTCCATGATGTCGAGAATCTGCTCGCGGACACGCAGGGTGTAGAACAGCATCGTCGTGGCTCCCAGGTCCATACAGAAAGTACCGATGAACAGGCAGTGGGAAGCGATTCTCGACAGCTCGTCCATCAGCGTGCGGATAACCTGGGCGCGGCGCGGAACTTCGATTCCGGCGGCTTTCTCGATACACAGGCAGAGGCCGTGGTGATAATTATGGGCCGAGAAATAGTCCAGACGATCCATGTAATGGAGAGTCTGCATATAAGTCAGGTCCTCACAGAGTTTTTCCACTCCGCGATGGATATATCCCATGTAGACGTCGATTTTCTGGATAGTCTCTCCGTCGACAGCCGTGCGGAAACGCAAAACGCCGTGTGTGGCCGGGTGCTGAGGTCCGATATTAACGACGAAATCGTCCTCGTTGAATACCCGGGGACGTTCATGCTTTATCGAACCGTCGGGCTGCTCCATCCATACGTCGGTATGGTCGGTCTGACGTTCGTTTTCGATTGATACGGGATTGATTTCGGGATTCGCGTCGTAATCCTTGCGGAAAGGATAGCCCACCCAGTCGATATTCAGGAAAAGGCGGCGCATATCGGGATTGTTGATAAACTTGATCCCGAAGAAATCGAACACCTCACGTTCGTAGAACACCGCGATGCGGTAAAGGTCCGCGATAGAGTGAAGCATCGGATTGTCCCGGTCAGTGGTCGAAGTCTTTACCGAGATGAATTCTTTGGAAACGGTGGAAGTCAGGTAATATACACATCCCAGAGAGGAGACCCAGTCCATGCCGACGATAGTGACAAGATAGTCGAAATTCATATCCTTGTCGTCGCGGAGCGTCTTCACCAGGTCATGAAGTCTGGCATCGGGGATATTTACCAGCAAAATCTCACCCTCCTCGAAAGTAGCTTCGGGGAAGAGTCGGGAGATTTTTTCCTGCAAGTTAGCCATGTATGTAATATGATGGTTTTTAACTCAATAGTAATCAGTCGATATTGTCGGCCGGATTCTCTGTCACGGGATGGGCTGCAAGGAACTCATTCTGACTCTCCTGACGGTTCACTCCGCCGAAGAAGCGCTCCACCTTGACTTTACGCGAGAGCTGCATGATCGAGTAAATCATGGCTTCCGGACGGGGAGGACAGCCGGGGCAGAACACATCCACGGGGACAATATCCTCGATTCCCTTTGCGACATGATAGCTCTTGCGGAACGGACCGCCCGAAATCGCGCAGGATCCGCAGGCGATAACATACTTGGGCTCGGCAAGCTGGTCATAAAGGCGGCGGAAGACGGGTACCATACGGTGTACGATCGTACCGGCCACCATCATGAAGTCGGCCTGACGGGGCGAGGCGCGGGCGACTTCCCAGCCGAACCGCGCCATGTCGAAACGGGCGGCACCCAGCGACACGAATTCAATGCCGCAGCAACTGGTGGCGAAGGTGAGGGGCCAGAGCGAGTTAGACCGCCCCCAGTTGATAAGTTTGTCGAGCGAGCCAACCAGCACGTTGGTGCCCGAAGCCTGAAGCTCCGAGACGAGCTTCTCGATATATTCGTTGTCCTTCCAGGCTTCGTAAGGAAGTCCCTGGGCGGTTACTTGTTTCATTTCCATTCAAGCGCTCCTTTCCGCCAGGCGTACACAAGACCCAGCACCAAAATTGCGAAAAAAACAGCGACGCAGAGAACGCCTTCGCCTCCGAGGGCCCGCATCTTGACGGCCCAGGGGAACAGCAGGACGGTTTCCACGTCGAACATAAGAAAGAGGATGGCAAACAGGTAGTAGCCTACATGGAAGCGGGCCATGGATTCGCCGCGCGTAGGAATACCACATTCATAAGCCTCTCCCTTCTGAGGATTGAAGGAGCGAGGAGAAATAAGGCCGGCGAGCCACATGGCCAGCCATACAAGGCCGGCTCCGGTCAGGAGGGCCACAATGGCGAACACGGCGGCATCGATGCCAAAGATTCCTAAAGATATCATGAACTTAGTTGTTGTGATTCCTGGTGATCAGTTTAACGACTTCGGGACTTAATCTTCTGACAGACAAAAGGGTACGACCCAATGGGCATAAAACAGGCCCGTCCGGCCCGATTTTACGGGTACAAAGATAACAATTTTTTTGTAATCCGAAGATAAAACTGACGCGGAATTTTTCAACACTCTCCAAATTCAGGGGGGGCGCCACCCGAAAAACGCATAAGATTCAGACAGAATGCTTGCAAAATGTTACAAAGCTGTGGCCCCCAAGGTTCCAGTCGCGCCGGATCACCTCCTCCGCCGTGCGCGGCATCCCGGGAGCCCGACAGGCTCCCGACGTCCCCAGACTGACAAGAGCAGTCTCCACCCGCAGACAATCCCATATCCCTGCATCCAGGAGCGCCCCGAGATACCGGGGTCCGGCTTCGACAAGCACAGATGTAATCCCAAAATCCCGGTAAAGAATTTCAAAGGGTACTGCTACATTGGGGCCCTGTACCTCTTCCCCTCCGGATACAGCCAGTTCCGGATATGCCCGGCCGTCCAGCACCACGGCGCCATCCTCAATCAGGCGCCGTCCGCGGTCAAGGCTGCCGCTCCGGTCAAGAACGAACCGGCGCGGCTGACGTCCGGCCCAGTTGCGGAGCGTAAGAGCCGGATTATCGGCGTTTACGGTGGCAGCCGTTGTCAGAATCGCCTCATTCTCAGCCCGCAATTTCATGGTCGAAAGACGCGTCAGAGGGGTGGAAAACGCATAGGCCGGCATATCATGGCTTCTTCTGACATCCATGAAACCGTCCTGCGACTGCGCCCATTTCAGCGTTATGAAGGGACGATGCAGAATCTGGGAAGTAAAAAACACGCGGTTAAGGGCAATCGAATCTTTGGCCAGCACCCCGGTGACAACCTCGATTCCCGCTTCCCGCAGAATCGCGATGCCACGTCCGTTGACTTTCGGGTTCGGGTCTCCGGCGCCCGTAACCACGCGGGGAATCCCCGTCTCCACTATCAGACGCGCACAGGGTGGTGTCTTTCCGTAATGGGAACAGGGTTCCAGGGTGACATACATCGTGGAATCCGTCAGCAGCGCCCGGTCACAAGCACTCACCGAAGCAACGGCATTCACTTCGGCGTGCCCCTCGCCGCACCGGCGATGCCACCCCTCCCCTATTATTCTGCCGTCGCGGGCGACAATCACTGCTCCCACCATAGGATTCGGAGCCGTCATCCCGCGCCCGTTGGCCGCCAGCCGGAGCGCCCGGCGCATATATTGCTCGTTATATTCCATCGCGCTTGTATCCTTTTTGAGAAAACATTTCCATGAATTGCGTCACCGGACAAAACTCCTCAGAAAGAAGGAGCGTCAAGCGTCGACGCCTCCCCCTCGTTGCCGTAGCGATCATAGGGAGCGACTGCATACCAGTAGCCTTTCAACCGGTCCAGGGGAAGCTCGAAATGTCTGTCGTAACTTATACCTATTATATAGCGTCCGTCGAAATTGGAGCCGTTGCGGGCCAGGGCCTCGATAGGGCCGACATCCATCGGCACGGCATAACATACATAACGGCCATTGCCACGGGCATACCAGCTGAGGGCATTGTCGTGGCGCACAAGATTCCTGACCTTCTCCGCCTTCGGAGCTTTTTTCCATTTCATCGGAGGCATCAGGGCCGGGACGGAATATTCGTTAAGTGCCAGTTCCTCGGCCAGTCCCCGGGCTTTCCGTCCCGAAAGGTGGGCCGCAGAGTAAAACACCTGGCCCGGAGCCACCTCCGAATTGCGGGCCGCCTCGCGAGAGGCAACCACCTCAGCCCGCTGTTCTTTCCAGGCGGCCGCTCCGGCCGGCAGACTCGGCACATTCTGACTGACAAAAATATGACGCCCGAAATGGTGCGACACATCCGCCCACCAGTCCACCAGCGGACGGAACGGGTTGGTGGTATGTTCCATCGGCCAGTAAATCTGCGGAGAGACATAATCCACAGTGCCGTCGGCAAGCCACCGGAGCGGATCACAGAAAATATCGTCATACATCCAGTCGTTCCCCACACAAGGAGCCGTCAGGCCGTGTTCGGCCGCAGAGCGGCCGTTTCCGCCGGCTACTCCCGCAGGAGCCACTCCGAACCTTACCCAGGGTTTCTCGCGCTGAATCATTTCATACACTTCGGCAATCGCCATATTGACATATCCGCGGCGGCGGTCGGCCTCTTCCTGCTGATCCACACCCGCCGGAATCGGGAACTTCGCCGGATAGAAATAATCGTCGAAGACAAGGCCGTCCACATCATAGTTCGTTATGATTTCCTTGCAGACGGCAACGATATGTTTCCTCGCTCCCGCATTTCCGGGGTCAAGAATCGAGACGCCTTTGACAACGGTCTTCTTCCGGGGCGCACTGCTGCGTTTACCCCTCTTCTTTCCCTTCCGGGCAGGAGCTGCCTGGCGGGTGGTTACAGTCTTGTTCTGGGTCAGGACCCAGTTCTTTTCAATCACTTTCCGGTCGGCCGGCGTGGAGGGTAGAGTCGCCGAAGTCGAGAACCGGAACGGATTGACCCACGCATGGAGTTCTATCCCCCGGTTGTGGGCCTCTCTGACCGCGAATTCCAGGGGGTCCCACCCTTCGGCGGGAGCCTCTCCGCGACATCCGGTCAGGTATGCGCTCCATGGCTCGAGCGACGACTTGTAAAGCGCGTCGGCCATAGGGCGCACCTGGAGGAAGACGGCGTTCAGACCTGCCGAGCGGGCCATATCAAGCAACGCTATCATTTCCCGCTTCTGGGATTCGGCCACCGCTGGGGTATTGCCGGCCTTGGAGGGCCAGTCAATCCCGTAAACGGTAGCCACCCACAGGCCCCTCATCTCCTGCTTGGGCGACGCATAAGCCGCCGCGCCCCACCCCGCCAGGAGGAAAGTCAGCAGACACGCACACCGTATCCTGACTGAATTCAAAAACAATCGTTCCATTACTTATTTAATCGTTCCATTACCTAATCGTAATAATCATGCCTCCGGAATGGGCTGCTACAATCGGGTTATACTGGCTCTGGGCGCGGGCCGCTCCGGAAGCGAACTCCCCGGCCTGGGAAGCGAACAGTTCGTAAGACAGACGATATGTGCCGCGGGGAAGCCTGTCTATGAATATGTTCGTCTGAGAGTCGCGGTTCTCGCGGTAGAAATACAGCCCTTCGGCGATGATAGGTGCGGGAAGCTGCGCGGCGGGTTCGAGTCCGGCCGCACGAAGGTCCTCGATAACCAGATATGAGAGGTCATCCTCTACTTTCAGGACCAGTTCGACCATCACGCGGTCCCCCACCTTGAATTCTTTCGCAGGAATCCACCGGGCGCCGTCGAAAACGTTCAGCGATTTCTCCACAGAAATCTCCGCACAGCTGACGGCCCTGACATCATCCATCGGCAGACGCCGCATGGTGACCACCCCTCCGACTGACGGATAATCAGCCTGGCGGTCAATGGTCATCGTCTCCGGACTCTTCAGCAGCGAGGTTATCTGCTCGGTGAACGCGCCGGTGGCGTATTCCTGCGACGATGGTTCGAGCAGAGTGTCGCCGATACGGATGGCCGTTCCGCGCGTGTTGACCTGAAGGGGTTTGCCGGAAGTCAGGATTGAAGTGATTACCTGGGATGTGATCACGGCGCTTCCCCAGTCATTGTTGGTCTTGTTGAGAATAAGCCACTGACGGATTCTGTCAACATCGGCGCAACCCGGCTCCACGGCCTGGAAAGCATCAAGGATTATCGAAGTCATCCCTATGCGGCCGAGTCCGCGGAAATTATAACGGTCAAGCTGCTGCCACCACATCCCTTTCTCCGGAGTCGAAGTGGCGTACTGACGGAGCGATTCGAGTATCTGTCCGGCGGTGGCATGATAACCGTGTGCATTGAGTATCAGGGCGTAGACGGCTTTCATCGGCACATCCTGCTCTTTCCATCCGGCGACGCATTTCTGAATCTGGGCTTCCGTCACGCGGGCGGCAGCCGAAGAGAGCTTCACCTTGGGGAAGGCGTCGCGCAGACTGACATACAGCCAGTAGTCGCCACGGGGATTTTCCTTGAACGCCTTGACAGCCTGGCTGTCGAGATACCGGCAAGTCTCCTCGATCATATTTTTCAGACGACTGTCGGAGGGGAGCCAGCCCATGCGGTTGAGGTCGCCGAGCTGCTCCATGATGATCTCCGTACACCACTGAGAAGGATAGGGATAGCTGGCCGTCCAGCACCATCCCCCTTCGGCACGGGTCTGGGCCAGCAGGTCAATCGAAGACTCGATTACCCTGCGGGTCTGGCGACGGTCGAACAGCAATGCCAGGCGTTGCATCCGCTCTGTGTCGCTCAGTGCCTCGGAGACCCATGGAGTAGCGCTGAGAAGCATGGATTTCAGTTCCTGATTCTTCTCCAGCGAGGAGACAAGAGCCGAATCCCCGGGATTGTCAAGCCAGCGGCGAAGCACGCGGGCGATCTCCGGATTTTCCTTCATGAGCCCTTCGGCCACACAGGCCGAGAACAGTGCGGAGGTAGCCTCCGTGGAAGCGTTGATTTTGTTCTCACGCAGCCCCGGCAGAGCCGAAACCACCTGCCATGCCGGATTCTCGGTAAAGTTAAGATATGCGCGGTCCCCCTCCTTCATCGCCGGAAGGTCGAGAGTGAAGCGGGATTCATCGGGAGCGATATAGAAAATCCTGGATTCCACGACATCCTGCTCCGAAGGAAGCACAGGCAGGAGAGACTGCTCTCCGTCGGTGAAATCGCCGGCCGTTGCGCGCACCCGGTAAATCAGCACGGGAGCTTCAGCGGGGGCCGTAACGTCCACCGTAGCGATTTCCGAACTTTTCGGTCCGAGAGTATATTCTTTGGCCGAAGAGGACATCACCTTGCCGTCGGCCGAAGAAAGTATTTCGGAAACCACGCTGACAGTAAGCACGGAGTCGGTATTGTTCATCACGGAAGCGGCCAGCCTGACGTTATCTCCCGTGCGGAGGAAGCGGGGAGCGTTGGGGGAGACCATCACAGGCTTCGAAGCCACGATTTCCACCGACGTTGAACCCGTCAGAAGCTCCCGGTTATAGGCCAGGGCCCGCAGAAGCCAGGTCGTATTGGCATCAGGCACCTCATAAGTGATTTCCAGAGTGCCGTCCTCGGCTGTTGTCAGCATCGGCCGGAAGAAAGCCAGGGGAATTTCCGAAGGACGGTAGTTTTCTTCCTTGCCGGCGGTATCTTCCGAACCGGCCCCTTTCTCCTCGGCGATTACTTCTTCGGAATCTTCCCGGACAACGCCGAGATTGTCTGCACCGGCATCGGCAGTCGCCCCGGCGGCAAAGGCTGGAGCTGCGACGCTGAGGTTGTTAACCATTTCCGCCTCATCCGCGCATTCCTCCTTAGCGACCGGATGGGTCCCCCTGATTCTAAGGCTCTTGGCATATTTACGGGAATAAGAGAACAGTGTACTGCGACCGTTGAACGAAAGGCCGTAAAGCTCAAATTCGGGATTCTCGATTCTGGCTGTCTTCTTATACTTGAAATCGACGGACATCGAGGCCGAAGCATCCCCGAAACTCCATCCGTTAGTGTTTATATTCCATCCGGCGGGAGCGAACACCGACATCGAAAGCGGATTGGCCGCCAGGGCGTCTATCGCCTTGTTCGACATATCGAGCATCACCGCACTCCGGGCTGAAGTTCCCCCTTCGGGAATTACCCGGAGGGTCACTTTCTCGGTCTGCAGCGGAGTCACTTTGTCGCGGAAGGTAACGACCTCCACCTTGATTTTCTTCTCGGAGGCGGCGGACATGACGGTCACATCCTCGGAATAGGACCGGAAATCCTTCACGCAGGAAAAATCCACGCACACCGATTCGGCGCCTGCCGGAAGTTTCACCCTGACGGTCTGCATTCCTCCCTCGGTACGGAGCCATTTCTTTTCCACAATCTTTCCGGGATATTCCGAAACAAGCATCCTTACGTATGCGCCCTCAGTGTCGGAACCAAACAGAATTTCAGCCATTCCGTCTTTGTCGGCGGTGACACTCCTGACGGGAACCCACAGCGGCGCCTTTACGGGACAAATCTTCGATTTAGGAGAATATACTATGAATTCCTGCGGAGCGGCCGCTTCGGCCAGCGCTGTATCGACGGGAGCGAATTCAATCTGGTAACGGCCCGGAGAAAGAGCTTTTACCGCATCAGCGAAAGAACCGGTCGGAACGGTTCCGGAAGCCACCGGGACGGAATCGTCGGAGATTTTATAGGAAACATCGGTCTGCAGGGTCTGGTCGTTCATGTCGCGGGCCTCCACCATGGCCTTGAAGGGAGCGTCAAGGTTTATCAGCTGAGGAAGCGACACAGACAGCATATAGGGCTTGCCCATATTGAAAGTAGCCTCCATCGTGCGGGTCTCTCCGTCGGGAGAAGTCACCTCGACCTGACATTTGAACAAGCCTGCGGGATTGGGGGAGGAAGCGATCGCCGAAGCCGGAATCTCCACACGGAAGTTTCCGGCGGCATCGGTGACGGTCTCGCAGGTATAGAATACCGGCGATGTAGTTGCCCACCACCAGAAACCGGACATTACCGACAGCGACGCCTTTACTTTGGCTTCGGCTACGGGGAACCCGGAATATGTGGTCGCTACCCCGTCGACAGTGGCCGGCTGAGTGACCGATGCGGGACGGCCGACAGCAGTCTTCTCCACGACAAAAGTCGGGAGTTTGTAGTCACTGACCTGGACCGAAGTCTGACCGTTGCTGAAAGAGGTGCGGACGCCCTGCGCCTCTCCGGCACGAAGCTGATAATTGCCGGTGAGTCCGGACGAGGGAAGAGTGAACGACCCTTCCGCACGTCCCCAGAGATCAGTGGTCAGGACAAGCGTATCTACGGGCTGATAATTGGCGTCGCGGAGTTCTACGGCGATACGGCGCTCGGCGGCAATCACCCGCGTCCGTGGCTGATTCACGAACGCAACAAGCGAGAACTGCAGTTCGTCGCCGGGCCGGTAAAGTTTCAGGGCCGTCTGAAAATCAATCCGCAGTTCCTCCTCGCGGCCGGAATTGCGCCAGCGCCAGAACCCTTCGGGCACAGAATAGATATCTTTTCCCTTGCGGGCCGAAAGCTGGCCGTACTCCGTAACGTCGACCTGCATGGAGCCGATTTTTCCGGTAGTGCCGGGCAGACGCGTAAAACCTTGCTTACCCGACCATGGTTTGAAATACAGCGATGCCCCTTCGACGGGAGCGCCGGTAGTAGCGTCCACCACCCAGGCCGAAGATTCATTTGCCGAGGATGTCACCGCCGAAGAAATGTCGGTGCATCGCATCAGGCGGTATCCGTCCGTCTGAGGGGTACCGTCGACAGAAAGGCGCCACGTATATACGCCATACTCCGGAAACGTCATCTCTATCTCCCGTTCGGCGCTGAACGGCATCTGCTCCTGGAAATCCACTTCGAGAGTCTTAACTGGCGCCGGAAGATTTATACGGCCGACATACCCGCCGCTTAAATCCACGCCTTTCAGACCTGACAGATTGTAGAAATCAATCTTTACCTTCTTGGCGTTGACGGAATTGACCTTCACCTTGAAAGGTTTGCCGGGTGAGGCTGCCGAAGGAGCCGATATTGATGCCGAAGGCTGGGTAAGGCGAGCAATTTCGTTGTCAATCTTCCCGATATCGAAATATGCGGGATATTTGCTTTTGAAATCCGACAGAAGGGCACAAATCTCGATGGCGGAACTGCCGGGCTGATATGCCTGGGAGACTTCCGTCAGGAACATACCGGAGAATTCATTGCCTTCATTGCTCTCATAGAGACGCCGCATTTCGAGAATATAAGGCGTCAGGACTGTCGTCGCCGGCTGGCGGCGCGCATAATAAGCGTGACTGTCAGAGTTGTAAAGATGACTGTTGATAAACGAGCGGACACTGATCATCTGCAGGAAACGGGGAGCCGTGTCCTGACGATGAAATTCGAGAAGCCCGTCGTAGACCCTCAGTATGGATGCCAGGGGCGCGCAGGTCGCTCCGGGATAGAGGGTAGCGTTCTCGGGATTGCCCAGGAGCTTGACGTTCAGGACATCCAGGCCGCCGTAACTCTGGGCGAATGTGTTGAGACTGTTGATACCGTTGACAGCGATGAAGTCGTAGAGGGTCGGATAAAAACGGTAACCGGCATCGTCGCAGTCCACCACTCCTTTGTAGCCGGAAAGCGGAAGCTGCTTGAGGGCATCGGCGTCTTTCAGCGACGCAGTAACCAGGGAGTCGACGCGCTCCATAAACTGACGGCGGCTCCATAGCGTATAGTCCGCGGCAGGGACGAGACCGACAGTCTCGCGGTTATTGTATTGCCATGAGTCGGCGGAATAGACCTGAGTGTAAATGGTAGCCGACAGCGAGTTGAGCAATGCCGCGGTAGCGGGATCTTTTTCCGAGGCCGACAGAGCCGAGATCCGCGCCAGAACGTCAGGGAGGGAATCCTGGTTAACTATGGATTTGGCCAGTCCGAGCCGGATGACAGCGTTTACGACAGCCTTCCCGTCCCCGTCCCTGAGTGCGGCCTTCAGGTCGGCTGAAGCGGTTTTCTCTACTTTGTCCGGAAAAGCAAAATCCGGGGCGGCGGGATTTTCTCCGCGGCCTGTGAATGGGATAAGCAACATTGCAGTCAGCAGTAATGCGAGGTTAAAGTTCAGTATCTTCATAACCAATATACTTGGGCTCAGAATTTATCCTGATGGAATTTATTCCGGTAAATAAAAAGGACGCACTTGCCGTGCGTCCTCAAAGTCTTAACATCCGAAAAGAACAAATGTTCTGCGTCAATGATCTTTTTTGTGTACGGCCTGACGTGTCTGCTATTTGTCCTTGTCGCCGCGGAACTTGGCACGCAACCGGTGATGCTGTTTCATGAGTTCACGGCTGAACTGGCGCTCGACGGCTTTCAGCCGGAAGAGCTGGCGCGGCGAGAGAATCGCACTGAATTTCTCCATGTATTCTTTCTCGATTTCCGCCTCGCGGACTTTGGCGTCATACATGGCTTCGGTCGCCTTCTCATATTCGAGGTCAGAGGGATTGGTCATTTCGGCCACACGCTTCTCCATCGCCCGGGCGTCATCGTTGATTTTGAAGACCTTGTCTTCCATCTCCTCGTAAAGGGGGTAGAATTTGGTCTGCTGCTCGCGCGACAGGTCGAGTTCCTTGTTGAAATACACGCGTTTGTACTGGCGCAATTCGGTCATCCATTTCTCGCGTCCGCCCTCTTCCTGCGGCGCGGCAAGTCCCGAAAGGGGAATCAGGATGGAAATCCACAACAGGGCAAACAGAGTAAACTTTCTCATCGTGGTAATATTTTACATTGCGGCGGATTCTCAGGCAATCAATGGACGGCCTCGTCGAGGGAGTCGGCCGGAATCATGTCTTCGACCGATATACTGTCGAGATACATCTCCTCGAACATCTCCCGGTCGCTGACATCGTCGCGCAGATATTCATATACAAAGTTGTCGTCGGAAAGAGCGCGGGTGAGGACCTCGTTATTATCGATGGAAAGGTCTACGGCCCCTCCGCTCATGAGAGCGAACATTTTAATCATGCACCATACTCCCGCAAACATGGCCGCCATATAGACGAACGGACGCACACGCTCCCAGAAAGAGCGCGGGGGCTGGATTGCAGCCGTTGACTCCGCAGCCTCGTTGGGGGGGAGCATCGCCTCCATACGCAACTGGAAATCATCGAAATAACCGTCAGGAACGGTCATGCCGTCCTTCCGGCCGATCTTGTCAAGTATGTTTTCTTTTCCCGTTTTCATTGCAGTTGTTTTTGAAGCCTTTGGCGGGGAGAGGGGAGCAAGCCGTTCTCTTCACCTGCAGAATTATGACTGATTCCGTAAGGAAAGGTTTAAGACCGTCCCTAAAATTTCCGGATGGATTCAGTCATATGCGGTAACTTTCAGTCATGGGCGGTGATATACTGTTCGATTTTTTTTACAGCCAGATGATAGGAAGCTTTCAGCGCGCCCACGGACGTGCCGAGAATCTCCGACATCTGTTCGTACTTCATTTCATCATAATACTTCATGTTGAAGACAAGACGCTGTTTCTCGGGGAGGGAGGCGACGACCTTTCGGAGTTTCAGAGCCAGCTCGTCGCCGTCGACATATTCGTCGCTCTCGATAAGATTGACAAGATGACTCTCCTCGTCATCGAGGCTTAGGCTGAGACGCTTGCGTTCCCTGGCCAGGAAGGTGATGGCCTCGTTGAGGGCAATCTTGTAAAGCCATGTCGACAGCTTGGCATCCCCCCGGAAGCCTTCGACCGACTGCCATGCTTTCAGGAACGTGTTCTGAAGGATATCGTTGGCGTCATCGTGGTTCTCCACCATACGGCGCACCTGCCAGTAAAGCGGCTCCGAATAGAGACGCATCACTTCGTTGAATGCCTGGCGGCAGGTAGCAGGTTGCCGCAGGCGCTCAATCAGTTCGGTGTCTTCGCGTGGTAGTTCTTTTGCCATTATAATCGAAAGGAGTTATTCCCGGGGAATTTTTTCTGCCCCAAATTTAACACTTTATTTCGGTTTTTGCCAAACGCAGCGGGATTTTTTACGGTTTATTCACTCATTTTTCAACTTCGCTATCCTTACGGCGCAGGATTCGGAAAAAATTTCGTAACTTTGTACCTTATGAAAGATTCACCCTTTGTCAGCGGCACTTCCACCCCTGCGGCCAGTCCCCTCCGGGAGGGCGCGGGGCGCCTTCTGTGGATGCTTGCGCTTCTTCTGTTTTGCGCGGGAACTGCGGGAGCCACCGAAAGTTTCCGGGCCGACTCGACGGCGCTCCCCACCAGGGAACATCTGCTGGGCGAAGTATCGGTGACAGCCATCAAGGGGGGTGACCATCCCAACGCCGACGAAACCGTAACATATATCGGCAACTCAATGATTGAATCGCTGAATATAGTCAACCTGAAACAGGCGGCCGCCATAGCCCCTAATTTCTATATCCCGGCATATGGATCCCGGATGACCTCATCGGTTTATGTCCGTGGACTCGGAACACGCATAGACCAGCCGGCCGTGGGTCTCAACATCGACAATATTCCCATCATCAATAAAGATAATTTCGATTTCGATCTGCCCGACATAGAGCGCATCGAGATTCTCCGCGGTCCCCAGAATATCCTTTACGGACGCAACACGATGGGGGGCCTCATCAATCTCTATACCCTCTCCCCGCTGAGTTACGAAGGAGTGCGGGTCAGAGTGACGGGGGGAAGCCACGGGATTTTCCGCACTTCCGCCGGAGTGTACGGCAAACTGTCGCCCCGCCTGGGGATGTCGCTCACCGGGGAAATCTCGGGCACGAACGGATTCTACCGCAACTCCTTCAACGACACTCCCGTAGGGCGCGAACGGCTCGGCAGTCTGCGCTGGAAGACCTCTTTCCGACCCACGGGAAAAGTCATCGTGGAAAATACGGCCATCATGACCCGAGCCCGACAGAACGGCTACCCCTACCAGAAAGCCGACGCCCGGGAAATCGCCTATAACGACACCTGCTATTACAAACGTTTTTCATTTGTCGACGGTCTGACGGTCAAACATTCCTTCCGCGGCATAACATTTTCATCCATCATGAGTTTTCAGTATCTTGACGACGACATGACTCTCGATCAGGATTTTACCGTGGAGGATTATTTCACTCTGCGCCAGAAGCGCAAGGAGTGGGCGGTAACCGGGGACTTCGTGGCCCGCGGTCCGGAGACCGGAGCATATTCCTGGCTGTCAGGGGTATTCGGATTCTATCGCCACACCGATATGCAGGCTCCGGTGACATTCATGCAGACGGGGATTGACCGCCTGGTCACCGCCAACCGAAACAAAATCAATCCCCAGTATCCTGTCGGATGGGACACGCCCTCCTTCACCCTCGGAAGCGACTTCAGGATGCCCGCAGGCGGATTCTCCCTCTACCATGAAAGCCGCCTGAAACTCGGGGACTTCACCCTGACCGGCGGCCTGAGATTCGACATGGAGACCACAAAGCTCAACTACCGGAGCTTCTGCAACACGGCTTACACCATCTACGACAATACCGCTTCTGGGGGCGTTCTGCCCCCTCCACTGCCGCTCCCCGTCTTCAGGAAAGAGACCCTGGACATCGACGAGTGCGGAAAAATCTCCAAGAATTATAACCAGCTGCTGCCGAAATTCTCGGTCTCCTATATCCTGCCCGACAATATCGGCAACGTCTTCGCCTCCGCCACCAAAGGCTACAAGACCGGCGGCTATAATACCCAGATGTTCTCCGATTTCCTTCAGCAGAGGATGATGCGCGAGATGGGTATCGCCCAGCAATACAATGTGGAGGAAACCGTGGCGTACAGACCTGAGACTGACTGGAACTACGAAATCGGCGCCCATCTTTCCCTGCTGGAGCATCGGCTGAGTCTCGACCTGTCGGCATTCTGGATTGACGTCGATAACCAGCAGGTCACTATGTTCCCTCCCGGAAGCATAACCGGCCGCGTAATGGCCAACGCAGGGCGCTCGCGTTCGCGGGGCGTCGAGCTAGCGGCCCGCTACCGCGCTCCCTGGGGATGGTTCGCCCAATGTTCCTACGGTTTTACCGATGCCAGGTTCGTCCGTTTCGACAACGGTCGGGCCGACTATTCGGGGAAGCATATCCCATACGCCCCCTCCAACACCCTTTTCCTCGGAGCAGGCGTGTCCAGACCTCTGACCGGCTTCATTGACCGGGTTTCAGCACAGGTCAATACCCGCGGCACAGGAAAAATCTACTGGGATGAGGCCAACTCCATAAGCCAGCCCTTCTATATGCTGCTTAACGCCTCCCTGGAACTCTCCCACCGGCAGTTTTCCCTGGAACTCTGGGCCGACAACCTGACGGGAACGCAATATGCGACCTTTTATTTCGTTTCAATAGGGAACGCATTCCTGCAGCGGGGCAACGGCTTCTCGGCGGGCGCCACGTTAAGTTGCAAACTCGATTTCTAACCTTTATTAATAAACATAAAAGCCTTTGACCTCATATTGCGGTCCACTTACCTACCATTAATAATCAATAAAAAAACTCAAAATATGAAATTCCTGAAACTTATTCCGCTTCTGTTGCTCCCCGCTGTCGTTCTCCCCTCCTGCTCGGATGATGATAACGAGCGCGACAACACGGCAACGCTCACCCTGCCCACAACAACCAACTTTATCGCTTCCTACGATAACACAACCGGCACTCTGAACTCCCTTCCCGGAGCCTCTTTCAATATTACCGTAAACTATTCGGCCTCCACTTATCAGGTCTCGGTCAGCGACCTGCAGTATGCTCCCGGTCAGGTAGCAACCTCCTTTGTACTTCCCGAACTGCATTACGCAGTCACAAACGACGGATGGGAAATGGAACATGAGGGGGACATCAAAGTCGATGCCTCCAACGGAGTCAGCACTATCTCCGACCTGAAAGTGGTCTTCAATCTCCGCGCCACCGGCGACCAGACTCTTGTGGCCCTGTCGTTCACAATCGACCATCGCTACGACATCAACACCGTCCTGGTCCAGAATGTATTTGTCGGGACAACCTCTTCGGTGGATATGACCGACCCCACCGACAAACCGTTCTCCACCAAGAATCCCCAGTATTTTGTCCAAATTGACAAGACAGGGAAAACCGCTACCCTCAGAATCGCCTATCCCCAGTTCGTGGCCACAATGCCTACATCCATCCAGGTCATGGATTTCCCCGGCATCCCTCTCACCATCACCCGCGAAGGCTTCAGCCTCAACGCCAGCGAGATAATTCCGGAAATCAAGGGCACCCCCTATCCCAACTTCAAGATTACCAATCTCCATGCTACTGTGGAAACCGGGGATGACTTCGACCTTACTTTCGAGTGTGAACATTTCAACCGCCGCGTTACCGTGGAAGGCACGGCCTATTGATTCCAAGCCGGATAATCCTCCTCTCTCTCCAACCTCCCTCTTTCCGAAATTCTCTCACCCAACTCCAAGCGAACAATGATGATGACGAATACTGGTAAGCGTAAAATCTGTATTGTGACAAGTACCCGCGCCGACTGGGGACTTTTGAGCGGCGTCGCCCGCGAACTCCGGGACAATGAGGCCGTGGAACTGCAGATTGTCGCTACCAATATGCACCTGAATCCGAATTACGGCATGACCGTCAACGAAATAATCGAAGACGGCATGACTGTCAACGAGTGTGTGGAGATGAACTCCAAGTCCGACTCCCCCCATCATACGGCCATTGCTACCGGCAAATGCCTGGAAGGGATGGCCCGGGCTTTTCACAAACTCAAGCCCGACCTGCTGGTGATTCTCGGAGACCGCTACGAGATGCTCGCCGTGGCGACGGCAGCCACCATCATGAGGATTCCTATCGCCCATATCGCGGGGGGCGAGATTTCGGAAGGAGCTTTCGACGACAACATCCGCCACGCCCTGACAAAACTCTCCACCATCCACTTCACAGCCACGGACGCCTACCGCAACCGGGTGATTTCCATGGGAGAGGATCCGGCGCGGGTGTTCAACGTAGGCTCACTCGGTGTCTATAACATCCTCAACGAGCCGGTGCTGTCAAAGACCGAACTGGAAGCCTCCATCGGGATGGAAATCAACGCATCCACCCTGCTTGTCACCCTCCATCCGGCCACGATGGATATCGTCCCCGTGGCTGAACGGTGTCAGGCTCTTCTGGACGCTCTCGATAGTTTTGTCCTTTCCCGAATCATCTTCACTTATCCCAACAACGATCCGGAAGGGGAGGTAATCATCCGGATGATCAACGACTACGCCGCCAGAAATCCCAAACGCACAGTTATAGTCCCCTCCCTGGGGCGCCACCGTTATATCTCGGCACTGCATTATGTCAGCGCTGTGGTCGGGAACTCCTCCAGCGGTATCGTGGAAGTACCTACAATGAGAATACCTACCGTCGACATCGGAATCCGCCAGCAGGGCCGGATTGCCGCATCTTCGGTAATCCACTGCGGAGGAGAAGCCGAGGAGATACATCAGGCCATTTCTTTCGCACTTTCCCCCGCCGGCAAACGGCTTGCCCTGGAGACAGACAATCCATACGCCCGGCGCGATACAGTCAGACGCATAGTAGATACCCTGGTAACAATCCGTCCGGAGAAACTTACCGCCAAACGGTTCGTGGATCCCTATCCCATCCTGAACGTTCCCGCCAATATGATACAGGAACAGGAGGATCCCCATTATCTGTAATTAATCCATATTTTGTCGTCCAACACAATTCATCATAGGAATATGACAGATTATATCCGCGGCATCAGGCCGTTGTTTGTCATTCCTGCCCGGGGTGGCAGCAAAGGGATTCCGCGGAAAAATATCGCTGACCTCGGGGGGCGCCCCCTTATCGCATATACCCTCGACGCGGCCCGGGAAACGCTTGAAAAGTATTTTCCTTCTGACGTAAGCGCGGAAAAGCAAAGAATCATCGTCTCGACCGATTCCCCGGAAATCGCATCCGTAGCTGAATCGGAAGGGACTCCGGTGCCGTTCCTGCGTCCGGCTGAACTCTCCACCGACAGAGCCGGTTCGCGCGAGGTGATTCTCCACGCGATGGATTATGCCGCGGACGCCGGAATCGAATATGACTGCGTGGTACTTCTCCAGCCGACATCGCCGTTCCGCCGTGCTTGCCATGTGGGGGAAGCTCTGTCTCTGTTCCGTCCCGGCGAGACAGACATGGTGGTATCCGTCTGCGAGACTTCAGCCAATCCTTATTACAACTGCTTCGAGACAGACGCCGACGGGTTTCTGCATATTTCCAAAGGAGAGGGAATGCTCACACGCCGCCAGGACGCTCCCCCGGCCTGGGAATACAACGGCGCCATCTACGTAATCGACCCCGACGCTCTGCGCCGTATGCCCCTGGGAGCATTTCCCCGCAGGATTCCTTACCCGATGACCCGCGAGGATTCCGTGGACATCGACGCGCCGCTGGACCTTGTCGTGGCCCGGGTCCTGATGCAGCGGCAAAACCCGGAGACCAGTCATTAACAGCCATACAGATTTCCATGAACAGCAAGGAATTCAACCAGGAACTCCACATCATCGACAAGCGCGCCTCCATCCTCGACGCGCTCAACATGATGAACGCCATCACCGACGGGGTGATGACGCTCATCGTGACGAAAGAAAACGGAATCGTGGACGGCACCGTCACCGACGGTGACATCCGCCGCGCTTTCCTCAAAGGCGCCACGCTTGAAAGCACAATCGCACGGGCCGCCAACAGGAACTTCTGTTCCATAGGACCCGACGGGCCGGTATGGAAAATAAAAGAGGCACGCCGAAAAGGTATCCGGCTGTTACCCGTCCTGGACGGGGAAGGGCGTCTGCTCAGGATGCTCGATCTTACCCGCGTCGATACAATGCTGCCGCTTTCGGCTATCCTTATGGCCGGAGGAAAAGGGGAACGCCTGCGCCCTATGACGCTGAAGACCCCCAAGCCTCTGCTGGAAATCGGCGGGATGCCGATCATCGACTACAATGTCAGGAACCTGTCGCGGGCCGGAATCACCGATGTGACGGTCACTGCCCGCTATCTTGCCCAGCAGATCATAGACCACTTCTCGCGGCCGGTCTTCGGTATCGACGTGAAGTGTGTGGTCGAGGAGGAACCCCTGGGCACTATCGGGGCGGCCTCGCTCGTCAGCCGGCCTGATGAGGGGGACACACTGGTGATGAATTCCGATTTGCTGACAACTCTTTCCCTTGAAGAGATGTTTTTATTTCATAAGGCGGAAGAAGCAGACGTCACCGTGGCGGCCATCCCCTACACGGTCTCGGTACCATACGCCATCCTCGCTACCGAAGGGAGGCGGATTCTTTCACTGGAAGAAAAACCGGCCTATTCCTATTTCGCCAATGCCGGAATCTACATCTTCTCAAACCGGCTGCTGAACACTATTCAGCCCGGGGTCCCGACTGACGCACCCGACCTTATAGAGCGCGCCATAGCCGGAGGGAAGAAAGTAGTATATTTCCCCATTGACGGCACCTGGATTGACATCGGCTCGCCGTCCGACTTCCGCCACGCCGAGGAACTCATGCGCCATCACCGGGCGATGGGCCGCATCTGAGGCAACCCGATAAACGAAAACTGTAATGAACTGAACAATGGCAGATTCAAACTTCATAGATTACGTCAAGATTTTATGCCGCAGCGGAAAAGGGGGAGCAGGCTCCCGTCATTTCTACCGGGCGAAATATGTTCCCAAAGGTGGACCCGACGGAGGGGACGGAGGCCGCGGAGGCCACGTGATTCTCCGCGGAAACAAAAATATGTGGACGCTGCTTCCGCTCAAATACCGCCGCCATGTCTTCGCCGGCAACGGCCAGAGCGGCTCGGGGGGACGCAGTTTCGGCAAGGACGGCGAAGACCAGATTATCGAAGTCCCCTGCGGAACGGTTGTTTTCGATGCCGAGACGGGGCAGTTCCTCTGCGAAATCACCTATGACGGCCAGGAAATCAAGCTCCTCAAGGGGGGGAAAGGGGGCCTGGGCAACTGGCATTTCAAATCGGCCACGAACCGTACTCCCCGCTATGCGCAGCCGGGAGAGCCGGCCGTGGAGCGGAGCGTTATCCTGGAGCTGAAACTGCTCGCCGACGTCGGCCTCGTGGGCTTCCCCAACGCCGGCAAGTCGACATTGCTCTCCTCCCTGTCGGCCGCCCGCCCCAAGATTGCCGACTATCCTTTCACTACGATGGAACCGCAACTGGGTATCGTGGAATACCGCGGCAACCGTTCGTTCGTCATGGCCGACATCCCGGGGATTATCGAAGGAGCAAGCGAAGGGAAGGGCCTCGGGCTCAGATTCCTGCGTCATATAGAGCGTAATGCCGTACTGCTTTTCATGGTTCCGGCCGATGCCGACGATATCGCCCGGGAATATGAGATTCTCCTGGAAGAACTGCGCAAGTTCAATCCTCAGCTGATGGACAAGGAGCGTGTCCTGGCCATTTCGAAGAGCGATATGCTCGACCAGGAACTGAAAGACGCCATTGAACCGACACTTCCGGACGATGTTCCCCATGTCTTTATCTCCGCTGTGACCGGCGAGGGTCTGACCGAACTGAAAGATGCCCTCTGGCGTGCGATAACCGATGACGCCAACCGCATCGAAGAGACCCCCATCACCCACCGTCCGCTCGACGGTCATCACCGTGTGCCGCAGGAAGACGAATTCATTTTCTCTCCCTCGCCTGTCGCTGAGGAAGAAGCTCCCGACGCCGGAGGCCGTATGCTCGACGATATCGAATATGACGATGGCGGCGACTGGGACGATGACTTCGACGATCTCGACCCCGAAGCGGAATATCCTGATGGCGCTTATCCCGATGACGATGACGCCTCGGACGCCACCCTCCCTGACAGTACCTCGGCCGATGAGGATGATGACCCCGTTTCCCCTGCCGATGCCGCCGCATACGACAGTGCTTACGAAGTCGACGAGACCGGTTTCCCCCGCAAACGCAGATAATCGCCTCATCTTTCGGCAATTTTCCTATTTCTGCCTGACTTTTAGAAAAAACTCCGCTATACCTGTTTCAACAGGCTTAGCGGAGTTTTTTTATTGCGGATTAGGGTGAGAAGAA
Source organism: uncultured Muribaculaceae bacterium (assembly GCA_910584365.1). Classification (GTDB taxonomy): domain Bacteria; phylum Bacteroidota; class Bacteroidia; order Bacteroidales; family Muribaculaceae; genus UBA7173. The sequence continues at coordinate 55,406 of CAJUAF010000010.1, forward strand.
AAAAATCGCTATCTTTGCAACATGACAGATGCGCATCTGTCCTCAATAGTATTGAAAGTAAGACATAGACCATCATTTCTAACCTCGGGCGTGAACCGTCCGAAAAAACTTTTTCCACATGAAAAAACTTACCGCTGCACTTGGCCTCTGCCTCGCATTGGCTTTCTCAATCCTGATGACCTCCTGCAACGGCGGGGCAGACCACTCCAACCCTCAGAGCGTGGCCGAGGCCGCTCTCGCCTGTTACGACAGCCGGGACTACGCCTCCCTCAAAGCACTTGTCAATCCAGCCAATGAGAGCCTGCTCAAGGAGATGGACCGCATGATAGAGTATGCGGCAAAATCCGACAGTGAGCCTGAGAAAATCGAACGCTCGTTCAAGGAAATCAAGGACGGACTGTCGGGCTATCCTTTGTCCGAGAACAGCGTCTCCGCAAAAGTAAAATTCGAGTCCCCGAAATATCCCGGCTCCGTGGTGCTTGAGAAAGTGGACGGCAAATGGTACTTTGAGAAGTTCGGATACTGATTTTAGCGCTGTTCCATGATGAAAAAACTGATTATCGCAGCACTGACGGTCCTTGCATCCGTTGCAGGGACCTCCGCCCAGGGCTTTTTTGACGACAAGGTGTTTGACAAGCCCGTTCCCCACAAAAGCTCATACGACAACGATTTCTGGCACCTCAAAAGCATCAGCCGGACAGGAAGCTATACCGAAGTGGTCCTGGAATACACAGACCCCTTCCGCAATGCGGGGAGCTGGACCCAGATGGCCCTGGACGATATGCTCATCGACCAGGCGACGGGGAAAAAATATCCCCTGATGCTTTCCAGCGGGATACCCCGCTATCCGCACCGCTACACCTGGCAGGAAATAACCAATGACATCCGGATGACCGTCTCGCTCTACTATCCTCCTCTGCCTGAAAGCGTAAAAACGGTGAAATGGGGTCCGCTCTATGATATCGAACTCGGGAACGTCCCGGTAAAACAGGAGGGTATCACCCGCTTTTTCCATGACAGGAAAAACAAGGACGGATGCGCGGAACTTCTGGCAGTCTATGACGACGGTACATATACCATGCTGGTATTTGGCGTCACATCCAACGGCTACGATTATAAGGCTTTTTACAACCCCTCTCACATGGCGCTCAGGGATAAAGCCACGGGCAAGACATTGGCTCCGATCGGGTGCGGAGGACTGCCGGAATATCCTGAAACGATGATTGTGGGGCGGGGGGAAACAGTCGGCTTCTATGTATCCTTCCCGTCAATCCGTGCCCAGGGCATCGAAGCGGTCGATTTCGACTATGACTACTGGTCCATACAGAATATCTCCATCCACTGACTATAACCTCAATGAAACGGGATATAACTCCTTCAAAAGATTCCCTTATGAAAAAATTTCTAATGATGGCTGTTGCTGCCGCGGCAACCATCGGAATGCAGGCCCAGATCCTGGTGTCCGTCACTAAAGACAATATCAATATGCGGGCTTCGGCCGGCACCACGGCCCAGATCGTAGGGAAAGCCCGCACCGGCATGGTTTTCGAGAAAGGAACCGACGGAAACGGCTGGACCGAAATCATCTCCCCCGACGGTAAAAGCGCCTATATCAGCAGCAGATTTATCGACTCCCTGACTCCTGATGAAGTTAAGGTCTACAAAGCCAAAGACCTGATGGTTACGCCGGCTGAGGCGTCCGAGGCCAGCTACGAAGGCGCATATCTTATCAATCAGTCATTGTCGGGAGGGGAAAGCAACTCTTCCTGGATTTTCTACGGAGCCACCGATGGCGAATCCGGCCCGGTATCGGCGTGCAACATCGAGCAGCTCACCTATAACGATGGCCGTATGCGGACCAACCAGACCTTCTACAAAGGAGTGCGCAAAGGATGGTATATCCTCCTTACCGACACAACCGATGAAGAGGGCAAAGTGGAGGATCATCTCGAATCTCCCATTGTTGTCTACCCCTCTTTCTCCATGAACCGCGGAGCTTTCGTAAACGGCGTTCTCTATCCCGATATGCAGGACACCGACAACTGGGAGTGATCTCCCCCAATCCCTAAGGTCTCCTCATAAAAAAGAGACATATCGGTCCCCATCGGGCGCTGTGTCAGAATCCTGCATTTTGACACAGCGCCTTATTTTGCGCCCGTATGGCGAATGGACTGTCATAATGGTCCGGGCAACGTTTCCGACGCAAGAATTCAGTTTTATTTGGAATTTTGCCAAAAGTTGGTTAATTTTGTCGGTATGTCTGTGAACAAGGTAATATTAGTGGGGAATGTCGGCAAGAACCCTGAGATACGGTATGTCGACAACCGACCGGTCGCCACGTTCTCCCTGGCGACCACCGAGCGCGGTTACCGCTCGGCCAACGGCGTGGAGGTGCCGGAACGCACGGAATGGCACAACATAGTGATGTGGGACCGCGCCGCCGAGACCGCCGAGCGATATATCACCAAAGGGACAAAGCTATATATCGAAGGGAAACTGCGCACCCGCGACTGGCAGGATTTCAACGCCATCAAACGCAAAATCACGGAAATCGTGGTGGATTCCTTCGACATCCTTTCCCGTCCGACCCAGCAGACTCCCCCGGCGCCGCCCTCCGACAGCCGTCAGGGGCTGCCGACATAAGTTCACATTCCCGGTAAGAAATCAATCATCATCCGATAAATGAAAAAAGTAAAGAACTTCCCAACAGAGACTCCGGCGGAAATCGAGGCCCGCAACCTCGAGATGTCGGCTGAAGCCGATCCCCTGGAACTTCCGGAAAACGCGTTCCGAGAACTCGCGGCCGACGAGCAATACCGGCCCCTGATGAACCCGGCGCGCAACTATCCCGAAGTCACCGCCTATTCGGTCACCCTCGGCCTGGTGCTGTGTGTCATCTTCAGCGCCGCAGCCGCCTACCTGGGCCTGAAAGTCGGCCAGGTATTCGAGGCCGCCATCCCCATCGCAATCATCGCCGTAGGGCTGTCAGGCGCCCTGGGCAAACGGAACGCCCTGGGGCAGAACGTAATAATCCAGTCCATCGGAGCCTGCTCCGGAGTAATCGTGGCTGGGGCCATCTTTACCCTTCCGGCCCTCTATATCCTCCAGGCCAAGTACCCCGAAATCACTGTCAATTTCTTCCAGATTTTCCTCAGCTCCCTGCTGGGCGGTGTGCTGGGAATCCTCTTCTTTATTCCTTTCCGTAAATATTTCGTAAAGGATATGCACGGCAAATATCCTTTCCCGGAAGCCACCGCCACCACTCAGGTACTCGCCAGCGGCCAGACCGCCGGAGCTGCCGGAGGCTCCCAGGCCAAGACCCTTGTCATCGCCTCCCTTATAGGGGGTATCTACGACTATGTCGTGGAGACCTTCGGATTCTGGGCCGGAACCCTGTCAACCACCGTCAGCCAGTGGGGCCAGGCAGTAGCCGCCAAGACAAAGCTGGTTCTCAGCTGCAACACCGGCGCCGCCGTCCTCGGTCTGGGATACATAATCGGCCTTAAATACGCCTTCATCATCACTGCCGGCTCACTGTTCGCCTGGTGGGTGATCGTTCCGCTTATGGGTACCTACGGCAATGCCGAAATCGCCGCCATGGATCCCGGAGCTATCTTCAGCAACTACGTCCGTATGATCGGCATCGGCGGTATCGCCATGGCCGGCGTAATCGGCATCATCAAGTCCTGGCCCATCATCCGTCAGGCCGTAGGACTTGCCGGACGCGAATTCAAGGGTGGCGCCGCCACCGGCGAAAAAACTGTCCGCTGGCAACTCGACATCTCGATGAAACACGTGGTGTTCTTTATCGCCATCGCCCTTGTGGCCACGCTGCTGTTCTTCTGGTTCGGAGTGATCCATAACTGGTGGCAGGCACTTATCGCCTGGGTGGTAGTTACCTTCATCGCTTTCCTTTTCACCACCGTGGCGGCCAATGCGATCGCCATCGTCGGCTCCAACCCCGTTTCGGGGATGACCCTGATGACCCTCATCATCGCATCGGCTATTTTCGTCGGCATCGGCCTGAGCGGTACCTCCGGCATCGTTGCCTCGATGGTAATCGGCGGAGTGGTCTGCACGGCCCTCTCGATGGCCGGCGGTTTCGTCACCGACCTGAAGGTAGGCTACTGGCTCGGGACCACTCCCCGCAAGCAGGAGCAATGGAAGTTCCTCGGCACTCTCGTCTCCGCCGCTACCGTCGGAGGTGTGATTCTCGTTCTTAACCAGGTCTACGGCTTCGATCCCGCCGATTCCAACGCCCTTGTGGCTCCTCAGGCCAACGCTATGGCAAAGGTAATCGAACCCCTGATGATGGGAGGCGACACCCCCTGGATTCTCTATATGGTCGGAGTCATCCTGGCCCTGCTGCTCAACTGGCTTGAAGTCCCCGTTCTGGCCTTCTGCCTCGGGATGTTCATCCCCCTGTCTCTGAACACTCCGCTCCTTGTCGGAGGCGCGATTTCCTGGTTTGTGGCCAACAGCTCCAAAGATAAAGCCGTCAATGACGCCCGCCGCGACCGCGGTACCCTCATCGCTTCCGGACTTATCGCCGGAGGAGCCCTCTTCGGTGTCTTCGCCGCCCTTACCCGCTTCTGCGGCTTCGAATATGTATGTCCTCTTGACGCAGGAACTCTCCAGATTCTCGGCATCGTGGCTTATGTAGCCCTTATCGCCTATCTGTGGGCCGACTCTCTCCGCGCCAAAAAACTCTGATGAACCGTAAGATTCTCCGGCTGGCCCTCCCTTCGGTCGCTGCCAATATAACCACTCCCCTGCTGGCTCTGATAGACACCGCTATCGTGGGCCACATGGGGAGTGAGCTTTATATCGCCGCCATCGCCGTAGGCGGGGTAATGTTCAATATGCTATACTGGCTCTTCTCCTTTCTCCGCGCCGGGACATCGGGGCTTTCAGCCCAGGCCTGCGGCGCAGGAGACCGCAGGGCCTATACCCTTGTCCTGCGCCGCTCGCTGCTTGTCGCCCTTTCGGCCGGTGTACTGATGATTCTTGTCCGGGATCCGCTTTTCAGCCTCCTGTCCCGTTTCCTCGATGCCGGAAAGGGCGCTGACAGCCTGGCCTCGCTCTATTTCCATATCCTGATCTTCGGGGCTCCCGCCGTGCTGGGAACCTACGCCCTGTCGGGATGGATGCTGGGGATGCAGAACTCGCGGATGCTGCTGTGGGTGTCGTTGACGGTCAATATCGTCAATATCGCGGCCAGCCTGATTCTTGTGTATGTCTTTCATCTTGGAATACCGGGCGTAGCCACCGGCACACTGATTGCCCAGTGGGCAGGCTTTGCCGCCGGGTTCCTGTTCCTGCACCGTTATCCCCGTGTGCGCGTCAGTCTCCGCGACATTGTATGCTGGAAAGAACTCCGGCGTTTCTTCCAGGTAAACCTCGATGTACTGCTGCGGACCGTATGCCTCATAGCCGTAACCCTCTGGTTCACCCGCGCCGGAGCGAGCCAGAGTACCGTCATACTGGCTGTCAATACATTGCTGATGCAGCTGTTCCTCCTATTTTCCTACATGATGGACGGCTTCGCCTTTGCCGGCGAAGCGCTTGCAGGGCGTTTTATCGGGGCGGGGCAGCAACGGGAACTCAAGCTGTGTGTGCGCCGCCTATTCCAGTGGGGCGCGGGATGCGCTCTGCTTTTTACCGCTCTCTATTTTCTCGGTGGAGAAAGTTTCCTGGGCCTTCTGAGCGATGACGCGGGAGTTATCGAGGCCGCCCGGGAATATTCCCTGTGGGCCGTTACCATCCCCCTGGCAGGATTCGCCGCTTTCATATGGGACGGGGTCTATATCGGAGCCACGATGACACGCCGGATGCTGGCGGCTATGGCGGGAGCCACCCTGGCGTTCTTCCTCGTCTATGTCTTTCTCTTTCCGGTCTGGGGGAACCACGCGCTGTGGCTGGCGTTCATCACCTACCTGTTCCTGCGTGGACTCCTCCAGACCATGCTTTTCCGGCTCCCCTCTCAGGGGCGCAGCTGACCGTTGCCCGAGAGGAGATAGCGTGTGGTGGTTATCTCGCGGAACCCCATCGGGCCGCGCGGACCGAGTTTCTGGGTAGATATGCCGATTTCGGCTCCGAGTCCGAACTGCCCTCCGTCGGTAAAACTGGTAGGCAGATTGACATACACACAGGAGGCGTCCACCCGTTGCCGGAACAGATCGGCGGTCTCCTTATTTGCTGTGATGATGCTCTCGCTGTGTCCCGAACCATGCCGGGCGATATGCTCTATCGCCTCCAGCGGGGAATCAACCGTGCGGAGTCCCATCTTGTAATCCATCCACTCCCGGTCCCAGCATCCTTCATCCGCGGGTACAAGCAGATTATCGGGATAATGCCCGGTCAGTGCTTCCAGGGCTGCCTCATCGGCATGGATCTCCACATTTTTCAGCGCCAGCGGAGCGCAGAGAGCCGGAAGATCGGCCAGCCGTCCGCGGTGAATCAACAGAGTATCGAGAGCGTTGCAGACACTTACGCGCCGAATCTTGGCGTTGGCGATTATCCCGCGGCCCATGTCAAGGTCTCCGTCGATATCGAAATAGGCGTGGACCACTCCCGCACCGGTCTCGATGACCGGCACCTTCGCGTTGTCGCGCACGAAGTCTATCAGCCGTCTGCCCCCGCGGGGGATGCAGACATCCACGTACCCCACGGCTCCGAGCAGCTGCGCCGTAGCCTCATGAGTGGACGGAAGCAACGCACACGCCTCAGCGGGGAGGCCGTTGTCCGACAGAGCCCTGTGAATCAGCGTCATCGCCGCCTCATTGGAATTCAAAGCATCGTGTCCTCCTTTGAGAATCGAGGCGTTACCGCTTTTCAGGCAGAGCGAGAACACATCGAACGTCACGTTCGGACGCGCCTCATATATGACGCCTATCACTCCGAAAGGAACCCTCACTTTCCGCAGGTCGATACCGTTGGGGAGCGTGCGGTGTTCCACCTCCTCCCCTACCGGACAGGGAAGCGAAGCCACATGGCGCAGATCCGCGGCAATCGCCCGCAGACGGTCTTCGGTAAGCTGCAGACGGTCATACAGAGGATTCTCGGGCACCATCAGCGCCAGGTCCTTCCGGTTTGCTTCCAGCAGGAAGCCTATATTGTCCTCGACAAGGGAGGCAAGAGTGAGAATCGCGGCGGAACGCGTAGAGTCCGGGACCGTCAGCAGAACGCGCGATGCGTCCCTGACGCCGCGGAATATTTCAGTAAAATCTTTCATTACTCAAGATACAGAAAATCATAGTGAATCAGCGGTCTGTGGCCATGTTTGCCCAGGGCGACCGCAGCATCGCGGCTCGACATGGCGGACCGTCCGGCGGCTATCCGCCTCCCTTCCGGGTCATATACATTGACGATATCACCCTCTTCCCATTCTCCTTCAATGGCAGTGACCCCGACCGGCAGCAGGCTTACCGCCCTGTCGCTCCGGAGGATGGAGGCGGCCTCGGCGTTGACCCTTATCACCCCCTTTGCGAAGGAATCGCTGTGGGCTATCCAGCGTTTTATGTTGCTCAGCGGTTCGGTAGAGGGTTCGAACAGCGTATGGGGGACACTTCCGGGGTTCCGGATGATATCCACCAGCACATTTGGGCGGTCGCCTCGGGCGATGACCACCGCCACACCCTCGTCGGCCACCTTGCGGGCGATGCCGCATTTGGTTCCCATCCCTCCGCGGCCGAAACCACTCTTGGAAGCCACTACAAACTCTCCGGGGTCTTCGCCGGGACGCACCTTTTCGATAAGACGCGATTCCGGATCGGAGGGAGCGCCGGTATAGATTCCGTCCACATTCGAGAGGATTACCAGCATATCGGCCCCCGCCATCGTGGCGATCAGGCCGGAAAGCTCGTCGTTGTCGGTGAACATCAGTTCGGTCAGCGATACGGTGTCGTTCTCGTTGACGATGGGTATGACCTTGTTTTCCAGCATTGTCAGCATACAGGCCCGCTGGTTCAGGTAGGCCGTGCGGGAGGAAAAATTCTCCTTCTGGGTCAGCACCTGCCCCACAGCAATACCGTATGCCCCGAAAAGCTGGTTATAGAGATTTATCAGCCGAATCTGCCCTATCGAGGAATAAAGCTGGCGGGAGGCCACGGCGTCAAGCTGGCGCTGGGGAACGATAGCTCCCCGCCCGCAGGCGACGGCACCGCTCGATACCAGCACAATCTCATGGCCGGCGCTGTGGAGCGCCGCAATCTGGTCCACCAGCGCCGACATATTCGTGACATTCGGCATACCGTCGGGGCGCGTAAGTACGTTGCTTCCTACCTTGACTACAATTCTCATGGCGCTCATTTCACACATTCGGTAAGACCGGCGATTACCGCGGGGGTAAATCCGGCTTTTTCCATCGCGTTCAGGCCCCGGATGGTCAGGCCGCCTGGAGTGGTTACCTTATCGATTTCCGCTTCGGCGTGGGCCCCCGGCTGCGACAGAAGGGCGGCGGCTCCGCGGAGCGTTTCCGCCACTATCGTCTGGGCTTCGGAGGCACGGAAACCGAGCTGCACACCCCCTTCCGAGGCCGCGCGCACATAGCGCATGGCGTAGGCGATGCCGCATGAAGCCAGGGCCGTTGCCGCCGGCAGCAATTTCTCTCCGATTACCATCGCCTTTCCGAGCAGGCCGAAAAGTTCAGTCGCCAGCGGCGCCTGTCCGTTGACTTCCACAATAAAAGTCATCGACTCGCGGAGCGCTACCGCCGTGTTGGGCATCGCAATCGACAACGCCGGGGGATTTCCGAACATCGCCGCCAGGTCCGTAGCGGGGACCCCGGCCACGATGGCGCAGATTTCCTGCTTCTCCGGATTGATATGTTCCCGCAGCGTAGCAGCTACCGAGGGGAGAATCCAGGGTTTCACGGCAAAAATGACCAGCGAGGCATCGCGGAGAGCCTCGGCGTTGTCGGTGGTCACTCTCACTCCGGCCTCCGCGAGAGGCGCCAGCTTATCTTCATGTGGGTTGGCCACAGTTATCAGTCCGGGGTCATAACCGGCTTTTACCAGGCCGCGGGCAACGGCTCCACCCATCGCTCCGGCCCCTATTATCGCAATTCTGATATTTTCCATAATGATGTCAGTTTTTCAAACTACTGGAAGAGTTCATCGATGCGTTGCTGCGACACACCGAAGCGCACAGCCTGCTTTGCGTCCGCCTCGGCTTCATCCTTGCGGTACTGGAGCAGATGCAGATATGCCCGGCAGAAATACAGTTCTCCGTCTTCGGGAGCGAGTTCCAGGCCACGGGCAATATCGTCGGCAGCTTCAAGCAAGTCCCCCTTGATAAGGCGCGACATGGCGCGTCCGGTATAGAATTCCGGCTTTTGCACTTTATCAATCAGCCGGTTATAATAGCTGATAGCCTCCGCATGATGGCCGAGATTACTATACATTACCGCCAGCACCAGCAGAGTGTTGGGATCATCTGGCCTGAGTTGTTCCAGGCGGGAGAAATCCCTGCGGGCGCCAATCGAGTCACCGCGCTGAAGCAGGATATATCCGCGCTCGAAATACCCGTTGTAGTTCACCGTATCCATTTCGATCAGCCGGTCATAATCTTTCAGGGCATCATCGACGCGCCCCATGTGCTGAAGCACCTTGGCGCGGTTAGCCAGAATAACCGTAGCCGCGGGGGCGATGGCACGGGCTTCGGACAGCGTATGCAGCGCAAGCGAATCCTCGCCGCGGTAAAACTGGAACATCCCGATATTCGACAGCAGCATTACGTTCTGGGGATTGGAGGGCTCGGCCTCCATGGCTGCCCGCAGCAATCGCTCGGCATGATCCCAGTCCTTCTTGGCGACCGCGCCGTCGGCCAGTTCGATATATTTGAGATAATCGCTTGCCGCCAGGGCCAGCACGGTCAGCATCGCCACGGCCGGGAAAATCAGTATTCTTTTCAGTTTCATCTGGAATTATTGTTTCTTTTTCTATATCGAAGTTATTGTATCGCAAGGAGGGTCAGTCTATCTTCTTTCCGCGAAGGAAACCGAGGACATCCCTCTGTATAACGGAATCGAACAGCGAATTGATGCCCAGGTAGAGCGTCAGGCCGGTAACGCCCTGGACGAACAGCAACGCCCAGCAGTCCTCCACCAACCACGACTCCATCCACATCGCCCCCATAATGACGCACGTCTGCAGCAGATACGGCAGACTGTCGCGCAGGAACGAGCCGGTGGAACGGCCGCTGACGGGTGCGGTCTTTATCACCATGACACCCCAGCTGATCGCCGAAGCAACTATCTGCCCTATCAGAAGCAACTTGATACCGTAGACGATATCCCCCCCGCGGGTCATGGCGATAAACGGCAGAGTGGCGACAAGGAACAGCAGAGCCGCTCCATCGCGTAGAATCTCCATAGCGACAACGAGCTTCGTGCGCGCCAGAGCGATGACATAGTTATTATAGAGCGAAGTCAGCACCGTAAAGATTCCCCTGACAAGGAGCAGCTGGAACAGGACGATGGACGCATCCCACTTCGTACCGAAAAGACAGTGGAACACCGGAGTCGCCATCGCTATGAGGAATCCCATCGCCGGGAACAGCAGATAGGATGTGAAGCGGTTCATCTTGGATGTGACGCGGGCGAAGCGCTCCGGGTCATCCTGAACCTCGGAGAGGACAGGCAGGAAAGAGGAGGTCAGCACCTGCGACAGGGAACTGATTCCCATTTTGCTCCACTTGTCGGCCTGGGTGTAATAACCCAGGGGGGCGAGGCCCACACGGTTGCCGATAAAAAAGGAATAGATATTCTGGAACAGCACGTTAAGGAACGAGGACACCATCATCCCGCTCCCTACCCCGAAGAACGAGCGGAGCGAAGCCCCGGAAAAGCGCATCAGTGGGTACCATCCGGAGGTGAGCCAGAGGACCAGGCTCTTGGTGAAATTCAGCGAAAGGGTCTGCCACACTATCGCCCACGCGCCGTATCCCCCGAAGGCCAGCGTTATCCCGACGACAGCCCCCACAAATAATCCCACGGAATTGGAGACGGCCACCATCCTGACCTCCATACGCTTCATCAGGCGGTTGGTCTGCACAATAGCCGAGGCGTTGAGGATAAAACCCAGGAACATTACCCGGCTTAGAGGAATCAGGCGCCTGTCTCCCTGGAAACAGTCGGCTATCAGGGGGGCACAGAAATAAAGTATGGCGTAAAGGCCCACGGCCACGGCAAGATTGAACCACAGGACGGTCGAATAATCCAGCCGCGTGGGGGCTTTGCGCTGAATAAGGGCGTAAGAAAAACCGCTGTCGACAAACAGCGACGCAAAGGCCTGAAAAACAAGTATCGCGCCGATCAGACCGAAATCCTCCTGGCTCAGAATACGGGCCAGCACAATCCCGGTCACAGCATAAAGGAACTGCTGCGACACCTTGTCGATAACGTTCCATTTTATCGACCTTGCCGTCTTGGTCTTGAGGCCAGCTTCCGCGCCGTTAGTCTTCAATATCTCAGGGTTCTACATTATCCTGGGCAGGGTCCTCAGCCCCGTGGGAGACAGTCTCCCGGTCGGCGGAATCCGCTTCGGGATGCTCCGTCACTTCGGCAGGGGCTTCCGCCGCAGGTTTTTCGGTCTGCTTTTCTTTCATCCAGTCATCCATAGGATAAATCTTTACCCCCATGCTGTAATTCTTTATTTTCTTAGGCTTGCCATGATAATAGAGCTTGCCGGGGAACATACCCTTGATAATCAGCGTGTCGGTCACCCATATGCCGGTTGTGCCGGTGCCGAAAAAGCGGCACGAGACCGTTCCGGCCTCGAGTCCGTCGGCCTGGATCGACCCTACACCCGTATTGCTCAGTACGGCGGAGTCGCATTTACCGTTGACAACCAGCTGGCCGTTGCCGGTCTTGATGGCCCCGTCGAATTTCGCACACGAGATATTATGTATCACTACTCGGCCGTTGCCGATGGTCACGGCCTTGAATTCGGGACAGGGAGCCACCGAGGCAACATACAGCGTGGAGTCGCCGCTGTTCTTGGCCTGAGTGAGAAATCTCGAGTAAACCTTCACCACGGGGAGCCCGAAAACAAGCTGTCCTTCGTTGTGGAACTGTTTTTCAATCGAGAGACGTCCCTCCTTCGAGGTGTCGAAAATCAGCTGGTCGGCAATCGCCTTCGTGGTCTCGAACACGGCCAGTCCGGCGGAATCCTCGCTGCAACGGTATTCCACGTTGATTCCGTCCACGACCGAAAGCTGGCTGAAATCGCCTACCTTCAGTTCATACCGCTGCAGGGAACGGCTGTCGGCCCGGAGGGAACCGGAAACCGTCAGCATCAGGATTGAGAAGAGAAAGTAAAGTTTATTTTTCACGTCAGTATCACTGTGTTTTTAGAGTATTTTGAACTTCAGTCTAATTCCGGGACAGCGTTTTCCGCTTTTCCCAGGTCTGCCTCCACCTGTTCTATGATGTCGAACAGTTCGGCTTTGGTGTCGGCCCGGAGCATCCTTATGCGCGTTTCCCGGAAAAACGGGATCCCCTTGAACAGGGAGCAGACCGCCAGGTGACGACGGATATGGAGGATGCCGCGGTATTCGTCTATACGACCGATGCTTTCGTCAATCTGGCGACGCAGAATCCCGAATTTCTCTTCAAGGGTAAGTCTGCGCCGGATTTCGCCGTACAGAAGCGTCTGCTTCATATCGTTGAAAATCCAGGGATTGCCGATAGCGGCCCGTCCGACCATCACCCCGTCGACCCCGTAGCGGTCATAGGCCTCAACAAGGCGTTCCGGAGTCGTAATGTCTCCGTTGCCGATGACGGGAATCTTCAGGCGCGGATTTGCCTTTACTTTACCGATCATCTCCCAGTCGGCTTCCCCGTTATACATCTGCGAACGGGTGCGTCCATGCACCGTAATGGCCTGTATGCCGCAGTCCTGGAGCTGTTCGGCCAGGTCGACGATAATCTTCGACTCATGGTCCCATCCCAGCCGCGTCTTCACCGTCACGGGGATTTTCACCGCGTCGACAACGGCGCGGGTGATTTCAAGCATCTTTGGAATGTCGCGCAGCATACCGGCTCCGGCCCCCTTCCCGGCCACTTTCTTGACGGGGCAACCGAAATTGATATCAAGGATATCGGGACGGGCAGCCTCCACAATCCGGGCGGCTTCGACCATCGGCTCCACCTCGCGGCCGTAAATCTGGATGGCCGTAGGGCGTTCCTGAGGCAGAATGGTAAGTTTTCGCGTGGTAGCGGCGATATTGCGGATAAGCGCGTCGGCGGAGACAAACTCGGAGTAAGTCATATCCGCGCCCAATTCTTTACATATCAGGCGAAAAGACTGGTCGGTGACGTCCTCCATCGGAGCCAGCATCACCGGACGCTCTCCCAAGTCGACATTTCCTATTTTCATAACCGTTTCTACAAAATTACAAAATTTCCACTATATAACCGCATTTCCCCCGGAAATCATGTTCTTTAAGGACAAAAAATATTACCAATCACCCAATCCGCAGACGCTGCATGACAGTCAGTCTCCAGCTTACAACCGCCGGATTCTATCCCAGAGACAGAACGGAACACAGTTCCGGCTCAAGCATGGCGGCGGCCTCCAGGACATCTTCCGCACTGATACGCATGACGGCTTCTTCAACCTCGCGGCGCGAAAGGACCTCTCCGGTCAGCAACAACGAGCGGCCTGTGGAAAGAATAATCTGCTCGAGATTCTCCGAGGAGACAAGCAACTGACCAAGATACTGCTTCCTGGCCGCGGCAAGCGCGCGCGGGGTCAGCGGCTCGGACGCCATCCGATGCAACTCCCTGAAAACCAATTCCAGACACCGGTCCCTGTCGGCGGGATCGCATCCGAAATATACGTTGAACAGTCCGCAGTCGCTGAACATTGTGGTCGATGCCTCAACGGTATATACCAGACCGCGCCGCTCGCGCAGTGAGACATTAAGACGCGAGTTCATACCGGGACCGCCCAGGATATTGGTAATCAGGGCCATTGTCTCGCGGTTACCGGCGTCCAGGCCGGGAATGGAAGCCCCGACAACGGTATGACTCTGGTGGGTCTCGATATGGCGCCGCTCATCAAAGCGCGGATTCGCGACGGGACGCACACGGTGAAGGGCGTCCCCGGCGACAGGCACTCCGGCAAATCCGGTTTGAACCCGCTGCAAGACCTTTTCGGGCGGTTCCGGCCCGAGGTAATACGCCACCATGCGGGGAGCGGTGAAATTCTCCGTCAGGTAGCCGCGACACACCGCCGGAGTGAAACTGTCGAGCGCCTTGTCCGTCCCCAGGATATTGTGGCCGAGCTGGCTGCCGCGGTAAAACATATCCTCGAAATCATCATAAACGGCCTCAGCCGGTGTATCGAGATAGCTGTCTATCTCGTCCCGGACCACTTCCCTCTCCTTGTCGAGTTCCGTCTCCGGGAAACGGGAATTGACAATAAGATCAGCTATCAGGTCTATCGCACGGGAAAGATTTCCCCGGGGAAAGACGGAATAGACATTGGTCTCCTCCTTAGAGGTGAACGCATTGAGATCCCCGCCGACAGCTTCCATGCGGTTGATGATATGGCAGGCCCGGCGCCGGAAAGTCCCCTTGAAAATCGTATGCTCTACAAAATGAGCCAGACCGAAACGGTCCGGCGCCTCATCCCGGCTTCCGGCGTTCACAGCCACGCCGAAATACTCCAGGACAAGGGGCGCCCGGCGGCATACCAGCCGCATACCGCCGGGCAGGGAAAATATCTCTACTGCTTTTTCTTTCATCCGCAAGTACGGTTTAGTCAATCCGGCCATCGGCACGCATCAGCGCTATCAGACGACCCACAGCCTCGGAAGACGGGATATTCTTCTCCACCAGCACCTTGCCGCGGTAGAGGCTGACATTTCCGACGCCGGCGCCGACATAACCGTAATCGGCGTCGGCCATCTCGCCGGGTCCGTTGACGATGCAACCCATGACGGCGATTTTCAGGCCGGGATACATATCCGTGGCCTCCTTGACGCGGGCCACCGTCTCCTGGAGGTCGAACATCGTGCGTCCGCATCCGGGACAGGATACGAACTCGGTACGCGTCACGCGGCGCCGCGCTCCCTGGAGAATCCCGAGACTCAGACGGTTTATATCCTCCTCCGGCATTGTCGCCGACCGGATTTCCAGGCCGTCAATCAGTCCGTTGAGCAGAAGCGCCCCGAAATCTGCGGAAGCGCGGATGACGGTTTTGCCGGCCGGAGTGTCTCCGTAGTCCAGCGACACTATCACCGGATTTCTGAATCCTTCGCTCCATAGCCGGTGAATCGCCGAGGAGATATCGGCCACGGGATTGGGATGCGTGGTGCGGAGGACGACAACGCTACCCTCCAGCTCCCCGGTCTCGCCGCTGTCAAGCTGCTTACGGAGTCTGTCGGGAGTTGTACGGATATAGACGGCGTCGGGAAGCCTGTCATATCCCATGACAAAAGGCACATTCCCTCCGCCGATATTCCCGACGGCGAAAGTGGGGCGACGGGAGGGAGCGACGGGATTGTAGTCAGGCGCGTATTCCCCCTCGACCGACGGCGCTCCTTGCCGGGCCGTTATGTAATCGGCCAGTTCCCGGGCCACCGGCACCTCATCCTCGGGCGGTTCGCTGAGGGAGACGCGGATAGTATCCCCGATACCTTCGGCCAGCAGTGTCCCGATTCCGACGGCAGACTTTACGCGTCCGTCCTCGCCGTCTCCGGCCTCGGTAACCCCGAGATGGAGGGGAAAGTGCATATCCTCGGCTTCCATAGCCCGGACAAGACGGCGCACCGTCTCGACCATAATCACCGTATTGGACGCCTTGATTGAAATCACGATGTCCCTGAAATCATGGGCGACGGCCACGCGCAGGAACTCCATGGCGCTCTCCACCATCCCGGCGGGAGTGTCGCCGTAACGGCTCATGATACGGTCCGACAGGGAGCCGTGGTTGACCCCTATTCGGATAGCGGTGTTGTGCTGACGACACAGATTCAGGAACGGCACGAAACGCTCTTCGATTTTCTTTAATTCCAGGGCGTATTCCTCGTCGGTGTACTCCAGCTGACGGAACGTGCGCCCCGGGTCGACAAAGTTGCCGGGATTGATGCGCACTTTCTCGACATGGAGGGCGGCTTCCTCGGCCGCTTTAGGATTGAAATGGATGTCGGCCACCAGGGGAATCCCGCAGCCTCGCGCACGCAGTTCCCGGCTGATTTCGGCCAGGTTTGCGGCTTCGCGCACTCCCTGGGCCGTAAGGCGGTCGATGTCGGCCCCGGCCCGGGCGATTCTTTCGGCCTGGTCGGCGGAAGCGGCGGTGTCCATTGTCGATGTATTGTTCATCGACTGGAGTCTTATTGGGAATCCGCTGCCGATTTCGACAGACCCGACGCGGGTTGTCGACGTGGGACGGCGGCGGTAATCAAAAACGCTCATTGCTGTCGGTTACAGAAAAGAATATTACAAAAACGCGATTCCCGCGGAATCAGTTGGTCTTGAAATCATACTTGATTTCAGCGAGGTCCCTGTTGGCCTTGACAATCTTGCCGTTGAGTTCGGAGGTCCAGGCACCGTAACGGTCAGCCAGGGCGCTGTCAGCCAGCGAAAGGATACGCACGGCAAGCACGGCGGCGTTCATGGCGCCGTCAATGCCGACGGTTGCCACGGGGATGGCCGGGGGCATCTGTACGATGGAATAGAGGGCATCGGTACCCTGGAGGGTAGCCGAAAGAGGCACACCGATGACGGGGAGAGGGGTAATGGCGGCAATCACTCCTGGAAGAGCGGCGGCCATGCCGGCTCCGGCGATGATGACCTTGACACCGCGGCCGGCGGCATTGCGGGCGAAATCGGCCACTTCCTCCGGCGTACGGTGGGCCGAGAGGGCCAGCATTTCAAACGGAACCTCCATGGAGTTGAGGAAATCGGCGGCTTTTTTCATTACGGGAAGATCTGATGTGCTTCCCATGATTATACTGACAACAGGAGTCATATTTATATGATAATAAATGGTTTGCAAAATTACGGCACTGAAGAAAGAGTGCAGGGGTACATCACACGGGAACCTGCGGAAGCTGAGTGGCCTGGAAAATCAGCGGAAACACTATCACACAGACGAAACCGTTGAGAAATCCGGCAGCGACCTGCGCGAGCGTATGGCGTTCAAGAACCAGGCGCGCCGAGCATACGGCACCCGCCAGAAACAGAACGGCCATGAATCCCCATTGCAGGGAATAGACACTGTTGCCGCTCATCATGAGGTAATACACCAGGGCGCAGAGTCCTCCCATCCCGGTAGCATGACCGGAAATCTTCCACCAGCGGTTAACCACTGTCAGCACTATCAGGGCCACCGCCCCGCCGATCATGAACATCGGCAGCCACGTCGGGGCATTGATGTAGTAGAGATACACGGCTGTACCGAGAAAACAGATGATTTCCAGAATATAAGGCCACGTGCGATCCTCGCGGTCATTGAGCCTCGGGTCCTTTATCACTTTGAAACGGGAAAGGATGAAGATTCCGATGACCGGAATCACCACAGTGGCGATGAAAGTGGCGAATATCACCGCCAGTTTTGTAGAAGCGGGGATGAAACAGAGGAATGACAGCGTCATGGCGACTATCATGCCGTAAGTAGCCATCATCAGCGGGGAGAAAACCGCTGAAAGTATCCTGGAGGCGTATATGATGAATTTCATATCTCTGTGAAATGGTTGACGTGTTTAATGTTGAATATCGTCGGAACGGCCTGGCAGAGTCACAGCGTCTTGCGGAGGCGCCCCACGGGAAAACCGAGCTTCTCGCGGTACTTCGCCACCGTGCGCCGGGCTATGTCGAAACCCTGCTGTCGGAGACGGGCGGTAATCTGCTCGTCGCTGAGCGGACGGCGCTTGTCCTCCCCGCCGATAATGTCGCGCAGGGAGGCGATTATGCGGTGAACGGTATTGTCATCCTCGGTCTCAGCCGGAAGTTCCTTATTGCGGCGCTCGTTGAAAAACATTTTCAGCGGATAGACACCGCGGCGCGTGGAAACATATTTCCCCTGCGTGGCACGGGATACCACCGACAGATCCAGCCCCGAGGCATCGGCCACTTCCCGGAGGACCATAGGCCGGATAGTGGCCTCGTCCTCGGTCAGGAAAAACTGACGCTGGAAATTCAGGATGGTCTGCATCACCCGGAAAAGGGTCTGCTGGCGCAGTCCCACGATTTTGATGAAATCGGTCGCCTCATCGCGTTTCTGCTTGAGAAAAAGTTTCGCCGCGGCGGTAGCGCGGGGTGACGCCTCCGGGAGCGGGGCGTCGGCGGCGAAAGTGCGCTCGATGTTCAGTTCGGGAATACGGTTGAGCAGTGTCAGGGTAAAATTGTCGGCTGCATCGACATCGACATGGAAATCGGGGATTACCGTCTGGGGCCCCTCCCCCACCGACGAATCAAGCTGGGCGGCCGGTTTCGGATTGAGCCGGGAAATTACCGCGAGGGCATCTTTAAGCAGTTCCTCGCTGATTCCCATGGCGCCCCCTATGCGGCTGAAATGCTTCTTGGCGAACAGGTCGAAATAATCACGGACAATCTCCAGGGCTGCCACCGACTCAACAGAGCGGGGAAGCCTTCTCAGCTGCAGCAACAGGCAGTCGCGGAGGTCGACGGCGCCGATTCCGGCGGGCTCCAGCTCCCTGACTCTCTCCCAGACCCTTCGGATTTCATACACCGGAAAATCTTTCCCTTCGGTAAAGGCAAGGTCATCGGCAATCGCCTGGAGGTCGCGGGTAAGGTAGCCGTTATCGTCGAGATTCCCTACGATATGGAGGGCTATGAGGCGCTCGTCGTCAGTAATGTCCTGCTGTTCGAGCTGTCCGATAAGATTTTCTATCAGCGACGCGCCCGAGGCGGCGACTACCGGCTCGAAATAATCTTCCGGGGAAGCCTGGGAAGTACGCCGGAACTGACGCGAGAGATATTCCGGGATGTCATCCTCCGAACGGTAGTCGGCGGCCTGGAGGTCGCGGTCGGATTCGGTGAATTGTCCGCCGTCCTCAGTCAGCGGAAGCGCATCCCCGCGCCCCGTCTCCTCCTCGGGGGCAGAGGCTTCCAGAGCCGGCATCTCGTCGACGGCCTTGCGTACCTCGTCCTCGAATTCGGGGCCTGTCATTTCGAGCATCCTTACATAACGGACCTGCAGCGGCGTAAGACGCAGCTGCTGTTTCTGCTCATTAGTAAGTTTCAGCCCTTTATCCATCGGTCGCAATTACGGTTTCGTCAGGATTTGCGGGAACGGTAGCGCGACTTGGGCGCTTCCTTTCCCCGCTGACGGGAGGATTTCGAAGATGACTTCGCTGATTTGGAAGACTTGGCAGACTTCGTTGAGCCGGACCGCCCGGAAGCCGCTTTCGGTGATGCGGAAGACTCTGCCGAAGATTTCCGGGAAGACTTCCCGGAAGATTTTTTCCCGGGTTTCTCCAGCTTGTGGGGGATTGCCCGGGCCGCTTTCTTGGCGGCACTGTTGGCCAGGGCCTGTCTTACGGTAACGGTGGCCCCCATGTCGTCCTCGCCGGGGCGCTGAAGTCTGGGGTCGACAATCAGGAAGTCGAGCTGCTTTTTCTCGAGGTTGGCGTTGGCCACACGGACGCGGACCTGGTCGCCGAGACGGTAGACCGTTCCGCGCCGACGGCCGCGTATGCAATAGTTTTTCTCGTCGTAATCGTAATAGTCGTCGGCGAGATCGCGCATCGGCACAAGACCCTCACAATGGTTCTCGTTCAGTTCCACATAGATACCCCATTCGGTCACTCCGGAAATCATGCCGTCGAACTCCTCGCTGATATGGTCCTGCATATATTCCACCTGCTTGTACTTGATGGAAGCACGCTCGGCGTTGGCGGCCAGCTGCTCCATGTCGGAGGAATGTTTGCAGTCATCCTCCAGCCGGACCACATCGACGCTGCGTCCCCCCTTGAGGTAACGCTCCAGCAGACGATGGACCATCATGTCGGGATAACGACGTATGGGAGATGTGAAGTGGGTATAGTAGTCAAATCCGAGGCCGTAATGGCCTACGTTCTCGGTGGTATAGACGGCTTTTGCCATAGTGCGGATGGCCAGCACGGAAAGGAAATTCTCCTCCCCTTTCCCCTTGACATCGCGGAGCATCCTGTTGAGCGAACGGTTGATTTCGCCCGAACTGCCGGAAGTCTTGATTTTATAACCGAAAGCGGCGGCTACGGTGGCAAGGTCGGCCAGACGTGTCTGGTCGGGAACATCGTGGATTCGGTAGACGAACGGCTTGGCCTTGCGGCGCCCGACAGGTTTGCCGATAGCCTC
Organism: uncultured Muribaculaceae bacterium; assembly: GCA_910584365.1. GTDB lineage: Bacteria > Bacteroidota > Bacteroidia > Bacteroidales > Muribaculaceae > UBA7173. Next base: position 75,717 of record CAJUAF010000010.1, read on the forward strand.
GGCCACAGTGCGGTTGGCCAGGAGCATGAACTCCTCGACAAGTTTATTGGAGTCTTTTGATTCCTTGAAATACACTCCGACGGGATGTCCCTTCTCGTCGATGTCGAAGCGGACTTCCTCGCGGTCGAAATCGACCGAGCCGTTCTCGAAACGGCGCATACGCAGGTTCTTGGCCAGGCGGTCGAGCGTCCGGATTTCCTCGGCGAAATCTCCCTGACCGGTCTCGATGCGTTCCTGGGCTTCCTCATAGGTGAAGCGGCGGTCGCTTTCGATGACCGTGCGGCAGATACGACTGCGAAGCACTTTTGCCTCATCGTCAAGTTCGAACACGCAGGAGAACGACAACTTCTCCTCGTTGGGGCGCAGCGAGCAGATGCCGTTGCAGAGCCGTTCGGGGAGCATCGGTATAGTGCGGTCGACAAGATATATGGATGTCGCCCTCTGCTTTGCCTCCCGGTCGATGATGGAGTTGGGGGTCACGTAGTGGGTGACGTCGGCGATATGTACCCCTACCTCCCAGTTCCCGTCGGGGAGCTTACGGATGGAGAGGGCGTCATCGAAGTCCTTCGCGTCCTTGGGGTCTATGGTGAAAGTCGTCACTCCGCGGAAATCCTCGCGCAGGGCGATTTCCTCGGGAGTAATGTCGTCGGGAATCTTGTCGGCGGCTTTCTCCACGTTGACGGGATATTTGTAGGGAAGACCGAATTCGGCGAGGATGGCGTGCATCTCGGCCTGATTCTCTCCGGCCACACCTAAAATGTCGATAACCTCGCCGCGGGGATTCTTGGCGTCCTCGGGCCAGTCGGTAATCTTTACGATGGCCTTATCGCCGGTCTTTCCCCCTTTGAGTTTTCCCTTGGGGATGAATATGTCGCAGGCCAGGAACTTGGAATCGGTTTTCAGGAACGCCATGTTGCGGTCCACCTGCAGCGTGCCGATAAATGTCTGCTCCTTCTTCTCGATGATTTCCAGGACTTCGGCCTCAGGCTCCTGACCGCGGCGGCGGGCGGCGACATGGATGCGGACGCGATCGCCGTTGAGGGCATGGAGCGAATTGCGCTCGGCCACGAAAATAGCTTCCGAATCCTCGTCGGTAATGACGGAGTTCTTGCCGTTGGAGCGGCGCACGAAAACGCCCGTGGCGACGTTGGTGCGTTCCGGAGCCTTGTATTTTCCAGGTTCGACCTCGATGACCTCGCCGTCGAAAGCCATTTCGGCCAGGGCCAGGGCCACAGCCCGCTGGTTGACCGGGGTCTTCGCGCCGATGGCGGCTGAAACCTGCTTATAGTTGAACGTGTTGTTCTGCTGCTTCCAAACGAAGTCCTCCACTTGCTGGCGGAGACGGGCGGCAGATGCTTTTGAATCTTTCCGGGGCATAATTCCCTTTTTAAGAGATTGTCTGAATATTGATACTCAACGGAAGAGCGTCATGGGATCCCTCCGTCTACAACTTACAACGCCTAACATCGGCAAAATGTTAAGCGTTGCAGAGGGGGATGGCGTCAGGCGTCGATATTGGCGTAGCTTGCGTTAGCTTCGATAAACTCGCGGCGCGGTCCGACATCCTCGCCCATGAGCATCGAGAAGATGCGGTCTGCTTCGGCGGCATCGGAAATCTGGACCTGCTTGAGAAGGCGGTGTTCGGGGGACATAGTCGTGTCGCGCAACTCCTTGTCGCTCATCTCGCCGAGACCTTTGTAGCGCTGGACCTTCGTCTGGGGGCCGTGCTGGTCCACGAAAGCCTGCCGCTGCTGGTCGGTCCAGCAATATTCCTCGATCTTGCCTTTGGAGCATTTGTAAAGAGGAGGAGTGGCCAGGTAGAGATAACCCTGCTCGATGATGGGGCGCATCCGGCGGAAGAAAAGGGTCATCAGCAACGTGGCGATATGCGAGCCGTCGACATCGGCATCGGTCATGATGATGACCTTGTGATAGGCGAGCTTCGACAGGTTGGCCTCTTTGGGGTCGTTTTCGGTGCCGATGGTGACGCGCAGGGCGCGGAAGATGTTGGTAATCTGTTCGGAGTCGAAGACCTTGTGTTCCATCGCCTTCTCGACGTTCAGCACCTTGCCTCGCAGGGGGAGTATGGCCTGGTAGCGGCGGTCGCGTCCGCTCTTGGCGGTACCGCCGGCGGAGTCTCCCTCGACAAGGAAGATCTCACATTCCTCGGCTGTGCGGCTGGAGCAGTCGGCGAGCTTGCCGGGAAGGCCACCTCCGCAGAGAGGGGTCTTGCGCTGGATTTTGACGCGGGCATCGTAGGCGGCCTTACGGGCCTGAGCGGCCAGGACAACCTTGCTGACGATGGCTTTGGCCTCGGTGGGATGTTCCTCGAGGTAATTGCGGAGCGCTTCGGAGACAGCGGTCTGAACGGCACCGATCACCTCGCTGTTGCCGAGCTTCGTCTTCGTCTGCCCCTCGAACTGCGGCTCCATCACCTTGACGGAGACAACGGCCGTAAGACCTTCGCGGAAGTCGTCGCTGGAGATTTCCACTTTGGCTTTCTCCAGGAGTTTGTTGTCCTCGGCATATTTCTTGAGGGTCTGGGTCAGTCCGCGGCGGAAGCCGGTCAGGTGGGTACCCCCCTCGATGGTGTTGATGTTGTTGACGTAGGAATAGACGTTTTCGTTAAAGGTGGTGTTATAGGTCAGAGCCACTTCCACGGGAATTCCCTGGCGTTCCGTGTCGAGATGAATCACGTCGGGGATCAGTTCTTCCTTCGAGGAGTCGATATACCGGACGAACTCGCTCAGACCGTCGGCCGAATAGAACACCTCGCTGCGGGGATTACCCTCCTCGTCAAGGGTGCGCATATCGGTCAGCGTAAGGGTAATTCCGGCGTTAAGGAACGCCAGGTCGCGCAGACGCTTGGCAAGGGTATCGTAGTCGTAGACAGTGACAGTGAAAATCGAGGGGTCAGGAAGGAAGGTCACCGATGTTCCATGCTCGTCGGTCTCCCCTACGACCTGAAGTTCGGTGGTAGGCTTGCCGATGGAATACTCCTGGCGATAGATTTTGCCCCCGCGGCGCACTTCGGCACACAGATATGTCGAAAGGGCGTTCACGCAGCTTACGCCGACACCATGAAGACCTCCGGACACCTTATAGGATCCTTTGTCGAACTTACCTCCGGCATGAAGGACGGTCAGCACTACTTCCAGGGCGCTTTTGTGTTCTTTCTCGTGCATATCCACGGGGATACCGCGTCCGTTGTCGACCACGCTTATCGAGTTGTCCTCGTTGATTGTCACTTCGATATGCGTGCAGAAGCCCGCAAGAGCCTCGTCGATGGAGTTGTCAACAACTTCATAGACAAGATGATGAAGTCCTTTGGCGCTGATGTCGCCGATATACATTGCCGGGCGTTTGCGCACGGCTTCCAGTCCCTCGAGGACCTGGATATTACTGGCGCTGTATTCCTGTTCGTTTCTGAGTTCCCCGGAATCCGAGATATTGTCCAAATCGAAAAGATTGTCTGACATAAAATCTTATAGTCTATTGAAAATCAACGTAAAATCCTTTTCCGTGACGCACTGCGCCACACAGGATTTTACGTTACAAAATTACGAAAAAATCTTCACTCCAGCAAATCCCTGCCCCTGAATATTTCTCCGCCGGAGGAAGTAAAACATCAGAACAGGTCCGCCAGGACTCTGTCCGGGAGAATCTCCGAAAAGAGATCGAGGATTTCGTTGCGGCTGGCGTCGGCGTTGAGGACAGCGAAGATTGTATCGGCGCCGGCGATAGTCCCCAGAATCATCGGCGAGTCGAGCATATCGATATCGTATGCCAGACCGCCGGCATAACCGTTGCGGGTCTTGATTACAGCCATGTTGCCCGACAGCGAGAAAGAAATCACCGAAGCGCTGGCGCCGGTCAGTTCCCCCATCCGTTCCAGATCAGGCTCCTCGAAGATGATATAGCGGGCGTTGGCACTCCCGCGGGGATATTTGCGGGCGTTGACCATCTTCAGGTCGCGCGACAGGGAAGCCTGGGTGACTTCAAAACCTCTTGTCTGAAGAATCTTGGCCAGTTCAAGCTGGGATTTCACTGGCACTGAATTGATTATGTTGCAGATTTCTTTCTGCCTGCGCTTGCGTGTCTCGGCGTTCATATCTCAGTTATCTTTAATGGATGTAAAACATCAAACCTCATGCATCAGGAATGAAGATTTCGACTCGATTATTCTCATAAGCAAATTTAGCGACTTAAATTAAAATTTCCAAATCATTTTCAAAAATTATTTTTCAAAAATATAAAAACGCGCATAAACGGAGATTTATGCGCGTTTTTATACATATTTTATACACTGCATCGCGTTGCCGGCAGATCAGCGGATCCGCCCGGAGAGGACGCGGGGAATTATTTCCTCACAATCTTGACGGCGGGATGACAGTCGGGAGCGACCACATACACTCCGGCGGGAAGATCAGCCAGAGAGATGGTGAGATTGCCGTCGGCCGTGACCACAGAAGCGAGCTTATGGCCGGCCACGTCGAAAAGGTCGGCGCGGGTCAGGCGCGGGGAAGCCATCTGAACGGTGGTGTTGTCGACAAAACTGAAGACGAACTCATTATCCGCAAGGCCTGCGGCATCCACCGAACCGCTCCAGTCAAGAGCGAAGTCGATATGGGAGACTTCGGCACGAAGCAGTTCGAGGTCCTCCAGCTCGGCGGCGCTGACGACCATCTTGTCATCCACCATTGTGATGACCGGTTTGGAGGGGAGGCGATAGTGGGTCACTCCGCCATCCTTTGTGTTGATATTGACGACCGTCACGGGGACGACAGGCTCCTGGGCCGAGACTTCCAGGCCGCAGAGCATCGCCAGCAGAGCAACACACATTGTGAATAATATCTTTTTCATTGAAAGAGATTTCTAAAAATTAATAACTATCACAGAGCCACTTTCTGACTTTCTCCGTCGACATTGACGATGAAAATACCGTGGCCCCATGCGGAGGCATCAATCGCCGACAGGCCGTTGGAGACGGGAGAAGTGGCGACGAGTACTCCTGCAGTATTGTAGACATTCGCCACGGTTCCCTCGGGGGCGCCCTGGAGAACGACATAGACCGTAGAGCCTTCCACCCATACACGGGTCTCTCCGGAATCCGCATCGGCCACGGGAGATTCCACGCCGGCAAGAGCGACAGCCCCTTTGACAGCTCCAAGAGAGTTGACAGTTCCGGCACCGTAGGTGTTGTTCGGAAGTTCTCCCATGAAGTCCTGCCGGTCGGCTGACGACATTATGATGTCGCGGGCCTGTTCGGGGGTGAGCCCGGGGTTAGCCTCGAGCATCAGGGCGACCGTACCGGTCACGAAAGGAGCGGCCATTGATGTTCCGGTGTTGTAGATATAATAATAACTGATGTCGTTGTCTTTCACATACCCGCAGGTACTGTACAAGAGCTGCTCCGTGGTGGCACCCATAGATATCAGGTAGTACTTGTTGAAAGCGGATATCACCGGATTTCCACCCGCAAGCACATGGGGAACAGTGCGTCCGTCGGCCGTGGGACCGTAACTCGAGAAATAGGAATGATGTCCTTCCTCGTAATTCTGATTCTCGCCGGGGAAGGCGTACTGGCCGTTGGAGAAATCCACGCGGTTACGGGAATCGAAAGCGCCTACGGCGATAATCCGTTTTGCGGTGCCTCCGATTTCACCTACGGTGTACTCCGTATCTCCGTCGGTCCAGCCGTTCTTGCCGTTGGATGAGAATTCGTTCTGACCATAATTCCACATATTTACGGTCTGGCCGTCCTCTCCTTCGACAATGACACCCATGAGACGTCCGGTGCTGATCTCATCCACGGTGCAACGGACCTCTACATGGGGCTGCCCGTTGACGGGATTCCGTTCAGCGAACATAAGCACCGTGGCAGACGCCCCACATTCATCCGTATAGAAGTCATGTATCACCATCCCGTCTTCCGAGGAAGTATCAGCCGCGGGCGACGAGGTGACGATATTGCCTTTGAGGGAATTCACAACGCAGATTTTCACCTTTATATCGGTGGCTTCCTGACCCCATACGTCGAGATAATGCATATTATGGTTGGCAGTCGCCGACTTTGTGAGCATGGACTTCAGGGTCTTGTCGGAAGCGGTAAAGGTCTTACCTGAGTGAAGACGGACAGCACCTTCATTGCCGCAGGCTCCGACGATGATACGGCCGGGACCTACCATAGCGTCTATCTTCCTGTCAAGTAATGAAGTTCCGTTATGAGGGCCGATATGCTCGCCCAGGCTCAGGTTAATCACGCATGGTTTACCGACCTTGTCCGCATAATCGAAGATATACTGGATAGCGTCCGGAATTGCGGCAGTGTTTTCCTGGTCAAGACTTACGAAAACGATGTCGGCATCGGGCGCCACACCGTAACAGGGAGCGAGTTTTCTCTTACCGGCAGTCAGTTCGGAGCGGTCGCCGCCGGCGGCTGTGCCTGTGGTATGACCGCCGTGGAACTCGGCGCTGGTATCATACGTTGCCTCCCGGATAGCCTCCGGGGTGGCATACTCCGCACCATAATCGTATCCGGCGGGCGGGGTGCCTAACATGGAATTCTGATTCCATACTGCTTTCACACGGGAATTTCCATCCTGGTCGCGGTAGGCGGGATGACCGTATTCGATGCCGATATCGACCATTCCGACCACAATACCTTTTCCGGTGAAAGGACGGGGAAGCTGCCCCCCCTCATTGGCATGGACAGCATCGACGCCGGCGACAGCGCGGGTATAATCATTGAGCAGCGAGACATGATTGCCCAGAGATATATACTTCACACCCGGAACGTCCCCGGCCTGAGCAAGGACATCGGCCGGGATGGAGGCAGTATAATAATCGCCATGATTATGACGGAACTTTACCCCCAGCGCTTCAAGCGCCGTTATGGCGGAGTCGTCGTCAAGGATAATATAGGCTCCGAGATTACGGGGCGATACAGCCACCGCACGGCGGCTTTTGGAATCGAACTTCACAATGGAGTCTCCGGCAGCACTCTGCTCGAGATACAGACGTGCCCCCGGCGAGAGGGTGCGCCCCTGGGCGACATAACCGCCACCCAGGGCCACAGCCAACAGACCTATGATTAACTTATTCATCAGTTATGATTTTTCTTCATCTGATTTAACATGGCTATAAACGATGCTTAAAGGCCCTCGCATGCGCCTTTATATTCGACAGTGGCGCGCTCGGGAGTGCCCCCGGACATTCCCCAGTTCAGATACTGGTTGGTGACATCGGCATTGACAGTGAGTGTGCCGTCTTCATTCTCGATTACCTCCACGGTTCCATTAATGCCACTAATTCCGGCGTAATCGTTATTGGAATAAATCTGTATGTAGCCGTAACGGAAATAGCATACGGGTTTGGATGACTTCTCGATTGTAGCGAAATCGATTGTCTGGCCAATATAGGTAGGATCAAGCTGGATTTCACACTTGATATCGCTGTGGTCTTCATCAAATATGGCGGTGTACACTGCCGCACCCTTCATCGGGCCGGAAGTGGCTTCGGACTTCTTGAAACCTACGATTGTTGCGGTCTGGAACAATGCGCCGTCAGCGTTATAATAATTGGCTTCATTGGCCGGAGCGGGTGCCAGGCCTTCACATTCTCCGGTGTACTCGACAGTGGCGCGCTCGGGAGTGCCGCCGGACATTCCCCAGTTCAGATACTGGTTGGTGACATCGGCATTGACAGTGAGTGTGCCGTCTTCATTCTCGATTACCTCCACGGTTCCATTAATGCCACTAATTCCGGCGTAATCGTTATTGGAATAAATCTGTATGTAGCCGTAACGGAAATAGCATACGGGTTTGGATGACTTCTCGATTGTAGCGAAATCGATTGTCTGGCCAATATAGGTAGGATCAAGCTGGATTTCACACTTGATATCGCTGTGGTCTTCATCAAATATGGCGGTGTACACTGCCGCACCCTTCATCGGGCCGGAAGTGGCTTCGGACTTCTTGAAACCTACGATTTTGGCGGACTGGGACAATGCGCCGTCAGCGTTGTAATAATTGGCTTCGTTCTTCGGACCGGGAGTCGGGAAAAGGACTTCCAGATCGGAAACATCGGTGGGAAGGCCACGATAGGATGCGCGGACAGCCAGTCCGTCAGCGAACTTGGCGTCGAGTTCCAGAGTGAAGATTCCGCGGGCATTGCGGGCGGTGGTGATGGTTCCTTCGGCTAACGTCTCATGAGGAGCTGAGATCTCGCCGTCGGTCCATTCATAGAGTTTCAGGATGACACCCGAATTTTCTCCGGCAAGGTCGATATCGGGCTGGAAGAGCGCGGCATTGCTGATTTCAAGATGCGCCATATATTTGCCGTTCTTGAGGTCGGCAAGTTCCTCCACGTTGTCGGCGGAGCCGAACAGGAAATGGGTCGGAAGAGCGTCATCTTCGGGAACGAGGCGGAACACCGGCTCGATTTCCTGGGTCTTGTACAGCTCGGCACCGGTGCCGTCGGAGATAAGGCATCCGACAGTTTCCTCGTGGGCTTCAAAGGACACGCGGGCGACATTCTCGATTTTGTACTGGACATTCGTACCGTCATTGAGTTCGACGGTCATTGTCTCCACCGTTTCGGTGTAGGCATAGGCCAGGGTGCCGACTGCGGCTGCCCCTATGGCCATAAACAGAGTTTTTGCTTTCATTTGGAATCGATACTGATTGGTTCAGTTCCGGGCTGCAGTTTCCGTCATGAGGGGAAACGGGTCTGCAGCCCGGATTTGGTTTATTGATAGAACTTGCAGGAGTCTTTATTTGAGAACGACCTTAAGAGCCTTCCCGCTGACATTCAGCAGGTAGACACCGCCGGCCAGGGATGATGCGTCGATTACGGTAGCGGCATTCCCGGCAAGCACCTGACGTCCGTTGAGGTCAAAGAGAGCCACCGGAGCGTCTCCGGCGTTGAGGACGATGATGTTCCGGCCTTCCACTACGGCACTGAGGCTGTCATCGTCCGAGGCTACGCTTTCAACGCCGAGCTGCTCGGCAAGAGCCTCGCGGTCATAGCGGTATTCGAGGGGCTTGTTTTCCCAGAGGCCGCGGATTTCGAAACCGGCGTCGTCTAAAAGATGGATATCAAAGGTATAGTTGATGTAGTCCTGGGTAGACACGCGCACGGTTCCTTCGTCAACAGGTGCGAAATAATCGAAGACGTAGGTCAGTCCCTCCTGGAAATGCGCATAGCAGGAACCGATGGTAGCAGGTCTGGAGGATGTGCCGTGGTCGGCGGAGCCTTTGCCGATGCTCATGGGCTCATATGTCCCTCCGGCCTTGAGTTCGTTCTCATTCCAGCGCCGGGGTACAACGGTATAAAGACCGGGCTTCACTACGGCCTCATTCTGCGGCATAAGGAATTCGATACGCATCAGATCGGCGGCGACACCGCGGGGAGAATCGGTTCCGGCGGGAGAACCGAGGTCAACGATAAAGGAACGGCAGCCTCCTTTTTCGCCCAGATGGAAGATACGGCCCTGTTCGAGATAGTCAAGATCAAGATCCACGTCATCCTCCAGGTTGGATATGGCTGGATTGAAGGTAGCCAGCGAGAAGTCGTAGGCAACATCGCCTTCAAGGGTGGCCGTCACATGATAGCCCAGATCCGTGTAGGCGTCGAGAGTTCCGGTAAGATGCTTTGACTCAGGGTCGAAATCAATGGTGAATGTTCCTGACTTGAGATAACCGTAGGCAACGAAAGAACCGTTTTCCTTTATCCTGATAAATGATCCGAAAGGCACACCTCCGGTCACATCGGGATACTGTATCTCACGGCAGGGATACCAGGTGTCGCGGGCAAAAGTGGTGGCAGCGGTGTACTCGCCGGGGATAATGGTGTATTTGTCGCGGCTGTTCATCCGTTTGTGGGCGATCATCATGGCAAGCTCTATGCCGTCGGGGCCGCTGAGGGCACCGGTACTCTGATTGAAAGCTCCGCCGTAAAAATTGAGATACGTCACTCCGTTGTTGGAATAGTCGGTCACACCGTAATAGTAGGCGATACCGCCGGACTTAAGACTGGCGTTTTCGACGTCATGCTTCAGCATGGGGAATGACGTCGGGGTGGAGCCTACACTGATGATCGGCATACGGCCCACATACTTCAGCTCGCAAGGCTGATTGGTTTCGGGATCGGTGACGTTGGCAGTAAGAGTATATATGCCGTCAGCGCTGACGGAGACATCGATGTCGGAAGTGACGCTGACAGAGGACTTCACTTTGCCTCCGGCATAATAACTCAGTTCGGAAGCGTCGGGATTGACGGTGAAGGCCGTCATGTCGGACGAGGAGTGGTAGATACCGGCCTGGAGTGCCAGGGGGTCGGTGACTACGTTGTAGAGGTCAAGCGAGAGGACATAACCTTGCTCGAGTGCTACGGTTCCGGTCTTCTGGTTATAGGTGGCGGAAGACTGGTCGGACAGGATTACATAATAGTTGGGGACGTCATAGCCCTGGTCGTCAAAAAGACCCACGACCGATTGCGACATCTCCAGTGTTGCGGCCGAGGCGGAAGCGAACAGTGCGCCTGCCGACAACGTTACGAGTAACAATTTTTTCATACGGGTTAGAATGATAATGATGTTTATATTTAACGTATTTTCTGATAATATTTAATAAAAACCAACGGTTGATGACAGAATATCCCACGAGCGTGAATAATCCGGTCTGCAGCAGTCAGAAAAATAAGGTCTAATTCCCTCTGCTTTAAGTACATCAGGAACTTTCTCGAGGCCAAATTTATAGAAAACCTCACCATATAGGTGCAAGAATATGGTTAAAAAATATTAATTCACTTGATTTTTCCTTATGTTTCGTTACTTAAGAAATGTATAATGAATAATCGTCACGCAAATGTAACAGCGAAGTGGAATCTTCGAAATGGCAATGAGGGATTTGCGGCATCAATGCGCCCGGGGACAGCTGAATATTTCGGAATATATGCGGTCGGTGGCGCCGAGATTGTCGCGGATATATTTGCCGGCGGCGTCTCCGGCGCGCCGGATTTCTTCCGGAGAGTTGACAAGGGTATCGATTGTGGCGCCGAACTCGGAAGAGTTGGCGACAGAGAATCCTCCCCCGCAGGTTATAAGGTCGGAGGCTTCCTTGAATTTCTCATGATTGGGACCGAAAACGACCGGTATGCCGTAGACGGCGGCTTCGTTGAGGTTATGGATGCCGGCGCCGAATCCTCCGCCGATATATGCGATGTCGGCGAAGCGGTAGAGGGAGGAAAGCTTGCCGAAGGAATCCACGATGATTCCCCGGATGCCGGAGAGCCATGCGGGAGGTGGGGTATTGCCGCGCTCGCTTTCCTTAAGAATATGTATCCACTCCGACAGAAGCAGGACGGTCTTGCTGGCAAAGCGGTTGCGGAGGGCTTCAAGACGCGTCTCGTTGAATTCGTGGGGAGCGATGATGAATCCGATTTCAGAATGGGCGTTGAGCCAGGGGACGTAGATTTCCTCGTCTGCCTCCCAGGAACTCCCGGCGATGAATTTCAGCCGGGTCCGGGGAGCGAAGCCCGGAAAACCGGGAATTTCGACGGAGGAACGCATTACGTCGGTGACGCGGTCGAAGCGGGTGTCGCCGGCCACGGTGACGTTCTTGACGTCGATGACGCGCAGCAGACGGCGTGAGCGCTCATCCTGGACATAAAGATGGGTGAAGCATCCGAGCATCCGCCGGAAGAGGCCGCCCCCCTTGCGGAAGAAGCGCTGGCCGGGACGGAAGATGGAGGATATGAGGTAAGTGGGGATGCCGCGTTTGTGGAGTTCCTCGAGATAGTTGCCCCAGAATTCATATTTGATGAAGATGGCCATCGAGGGGCGGACAAGGTCAAGGAATTTGCGGACGCGGCGGGGGGTGTCGAAGGGGAGGTAGACGACAGCGTCGACGTAGGGGTAGTTTTTTCGGACTTCGAATCCGGACGGGGAGAAAAAGCTCAGGAGGATGGGGACTTCGGGATGTTCGCGGCGGAGGCGTTCGATCATGGGGCGTCCCTGCTCGAATTCGCCCAGGGATGAGGCATGAAACCATACGGCCCCGGGCTTGCCGGCAAGTTTGCGGCGAAGCATCTCGGGGGTACGGTGCTGCCCTTGCAGCATTTTGCGCACTTTCCTGCTACGGAGCGACACCAACTGGGCGGCGGCGCCGTAAAGCGATATGGCGGTATTATACAGCAGATTCACTCCTTTGCGTTTTGACGTCGGGCATCCGGGGGTCCGGCACTCCCGATAAGAGGGATAGACAGACCGGGGGAATTCTCAGGCCTGGGGAACTATGATGTTGTCGACGGCGCGGAGGATGCGCTTTTCGGTCTCCTCGCGACCAATCAGTTCGGTGATGTCGAACATATGGGGGCCTTTACACTGCCCTACCACGGCCAGGCGGAAGGCGTTCATGACGTTCCCCATGTGGTAGCCGTTATCGGTAATCCATTTCAGGACAATGGGTTCGGCGGCAGCGGAGGAATAATCGGGCAATCCGCGGAGGATTTCCACGAGTTCCTTCATCAGCGCGGGGGTCTCGGGCTTCCAGCGTTTGCGGATATCTTTCTCGGCGTAGGTTTCGGGAGCTTTGAAGAAGAAGGATGCCTGTTCCCAGAGGTCGGGGAGCAGGTCGGCTCGGCTCTTGACCAGGTCAAGGGCTGCGGCGGTATATTCGGGAGTGAAGTCGTCGGGGTTGACTCCGTTGGCCTCCAGGACGGGACGGAACATCACGGCAAGTTCTTCGCCGGGGGTGTTCATCAGGTATTCGTGATTGAACCATTTCCCTTTTTCAAATGCAAAACGGGCACCGGACTTGGAGCAGTGGGCGAAGGAGAATTTACGGATAAGGTCGTCCATCGACATCACTTCCGTGTCGTCGCCGGGGTTCCAGCCCAGAAGGGCCAGGAAATTGACCAGCGCCTGGGGAAGGTAGCCTTTCTCGCGGAATCCCGAGGAGACATCGCCGCTTTTCGGGTCATGCCACTCCAGGGGGAAGACGGGGAAACCGAGGCGGTCGCCGTCGCGCTTGGAGAGCTTTCCTTTGCCGTCGGGTTTGAGCAACAGAGGAAGATGGACGAACTGAGGCATAGTGTCGGTCCAGCCGAAGGCTTCGTAGAGAAGGACGTGCAGAGGCGCGGAGGGGAGCCACTCCTCGCCGCGGATGACGTGGCTGACCTCCATGAGGTGGTCGTCGACGATGTTGGCCAGGTGGTAGGTGGGCAGGTCGTCGGCACTCTTGTAGAGGACTTTGTCGTCAAGGATGTCGGAGCTGATGGTCACCTCGCCGCGGATGAGATCGTTGACCTTGACATCGCGGCCGGGCTGAATCAGGAAGCGCACCACGTAAGGCGTTCCCTCGGCTATAAGCCGCTCCACCTCTTCGGCCGGCAGAGCCAGGGAGTTGCGCATCCCCATACGGGTGGAGGCGTCGTACTGGAAATTGGCTTTCTCTGCACGGGCTTTCTCCAGTTCGGCGGGAGTGTCGAAAGCGATATAGGCTTTTCCGGCGTCGAGCAGCATTTTGATATGTTCGCGATAGATATCGCGGCGCTCGCTTTGCTTGTAAGGCCCGTAGGCGCCCCCTTCGCGGACACCTTCGTCAATACCTATGCCAAGCCATTTCAGGGAATCGTTGATATAGTTTTCGGCCCCCGGAACGAAACGCTGGGAGTCAGTATCTTCGATACGCAGAATCATATCGCCGCCATTCTGGCGCGCAAACAGGTAGTTATATAATGCGGTACGCACTCCGCCGATATGGAGCGGCCCCGTGGGGGACGGGGCGAAACGTACTCTCACTCTTCTTTCCGACATATTATAATACATAAACCGGAGATTGAAAATTTACCGGCTTTTACTCCGGCAAATCCGCGAATCCCGAATTTTTCCGCAAAATTACTGCTTTTTTCTCAAATTACCCCCATTTCATCCCCAAATATTTCATCAGGGCCTCCCAGCTTGCTCCCCTACCCTCCCGATAACTCCCCCTTAACGACATCCCCCTACCCTCGATCCCCCTGCCTCGGGAATAGAAACAAGAGCAAGCCATGTCGCATTTTTATATGATGCAATAAGCACTCCTGCAGAAAAGAGGAGCTGCCCAAATCATTCGATGCTCCTTTATCAGATGAATTCTGCTCATTAGGTATATCCTCAAATTATTATCAACGATTGCTGACCGTACTTCAGGATAAAGCGCTAACCTATGAAGTGCTTCGGTATCTGCGTGATGTGGCCGTTGATGTCAACATCAGAGAAAAATTTGAAAATTTAGATGCATACAAGGTGTCTCTGCTTCGAGATTATTCCAGTGAAAAGACGTTGAAAGAAGCAAGACTGATTTTGGAAGAGCGAGTATTACGGGACGCTTTTTCTTTCGATTATAGGTTTACTATGCCTTACAATCAGCAAATCAAGGCCCAATGGCATATAGACATTGACTATAATCCAAAACCATTCAAACGTATTTTCGGATTAATCGGGGAGAATGGAGTTGGCAAGACTTCCATGTTGAGGAGATTTACAAAGGATTTTATGGCCAAAGAAAACAAAGGATTTCACACAAAACCTCTTTTTAACAGTCTGACTGTAATCGGCTCCGTGGCTTCCGATAAATATCTTGCATCGCAACCGAATAATGTCGTGCCTTATATTTATTATCACCTTGATCAGAACCAGGAAAATGTGCAGACCGAACCATATTCTGAAAAAAGATATATCCTGAATGAAGATATACTGAAATCATTCCTTGAATTGCTGAGTTCAGGTCAACTCCATATCTTCACAATGGCCACGTTCCTTATCGCGGATATGCATCTTTCTTCGTTAGTAATAATTGATGAACCGGAAGTACACCTCCATCCATCTTCGATAATAGAGTTCATGTATTTTCTATATACGCTGTTACAGATATTCGACAGCTATGCGATTATCGCGACACATTCTCCTCTTATCATAAGAGAGATGCTAAATACAAACGTCTATAAGATTATCCGGACCAAGGAAGATATCCCTATGGTATCACGGATTGACTTTGATACTTTTGGGGAAGATATCGCCGTTCTTTATAACAAGATTTTCGGCTACAACAATTGAACCGCCTCACTTCAGCATATATGAATCCCGGAGAAAGGGATGCTAATAGCGACTCCGATTATTGGACTGCGTATGATTTATATGGCAGCAAGGTGCGCTACGTGGCAGAACATTGGGCGGCATTAAAGAAGCAGAACGGAGACCGGGTGTTGAAATGTCCTATCTGTGGACTCGCGGATTGTACCGAAATGGACCATTTCGCACCCAGATCAAAATTTCCGGAACACTCTTGCCATCTTTCTAATTTAATTCCCCTTTGCCATAATTGCAATAATAACAAAGGAGACGATTGGCTCAACAATTCCGGAGAACAGATTTTTTTCAATGCTTTTTACGACCGGAATATCCCCGAATCCATAATCAAATGTGATTTTGAAATCTCAGAGGCTGACAATCTTATCAGAGCAAAAGTATCTTTTTCAGAGCATTTAGACAATCGGATTCCAGAACACAGAAGAATAAAAGAGACAATCGGGACCTTAAGGCTTATGGACAAATTTGAATATGAAGCCAATAATGTTCTCAATCGCGAGGCAAAACGTTTTATAGCCCGCTTCGTGGAAAACAGAGAAAAGTATGAAAACATTGAAGAGTTCTTTTCTGCGTCTATAAAGGAAATAAACAGATATTTGGAAAAAGATGGGGATTTCATTGAAAAAGAAGTACTCCGCGCGATTATAAGCTCGGAAGAATTCAGAACTTTTATCAGCAACCAATTGGATGAAGAGTGAGTGTATGACAATGAAAAAATGAAAAAAATGCACTTTTTTGAAAAAAAATTCCCAAAAACTTTGTCAGTTCAAAAAACTTGCGTACCTTTGCACTACCAAAACGCGAGGCCCAGGTGGCGGAATGGTAGACGCGCGCGTTTCAGGTGCGCGTGCCGAGAGGCGTGCAGGTTCGAGTCCTGTTCTGGGCACAGCAAAAGCGACTTAACAAAGTGAATATCACTAAGTTAAGTCGCTTTATTTATTTTCCACAGGCAAATTACAGGCAAAATTCAAATATTCCGCATAACTTTCGCCTTTCAATACGCATAGACGGCATTAGAGAGTAAGCCTATTGTTAGTGTCCTATTGACATCCTTCTCAGCGTCCCAATTGATTTATAATTTCCAGTTCTTTGGGATGAGCGTAGCCATCACATTCAGCCATTTCAGTAAAAATAGATTTGATATGTGCTAACTCATGTGCTGCCATACCGGAAAGTATCTTCTGACATTGATTGAAATCATAGGAACTAATGATTTCTAATTCGGATTCCGATATATTAAATGAAGATAAGATGCCGTTTAAGTACTTTATCTCATTGGGGTCTATTACGCCATCAGCTTCCATAATCATAATCAGAATCGAAACTATGGCAAATTTCTGAATTTGGGAATATTTTGTGGGGTCCATATTAGAGCATATTTGTTTTGAAGAAGTCATCATAATCGTTGTTCCCGATATTAATGACAAATAGATTTTCTTTAGCCCTGGTTATACCGGTATAAATCAATTCAGGTGACGTTATAATATTTTCATCGCTATATGCATCGTTTTGAATTATGCAGATGACAGTTTGTGCCTCCCATCCCTTGAAACTTTGGATAGTAGACAGTTTAAGATAGCGCGTGACCATGGTAAAACGGTTCTTTTCTACTTTCTCCAGCCGGTCATAATCACGCTTATATTCGTATGATGCAAGTGTGCTTTGTCTTGAAATTCGTTCAACGCCTTCCTTTTTGACAAATGTCACTGTTGTTCCCTTCCCTGTTTCCTGACGATACAGATAATCTATCTGTCGTAGAATTTCGGTTTGAGGAGCAAGGATAACTACATCTTCTATATTGATATTACATGTATCAATAAAACATTTGCAAATGCTATAAATTTGCGAGGATAAATCATAATTCGAGTCTGAAGCCTCAATATAATGATACTTCATCAAGTTAAATTGGAAACCGGCGTCTATTGAATCCCTGTCGGAAAGATTGATTTTCTCCGAGCTTCCATAATAACACTTCTGAAATGCCATCGCAAGATTGGCAAGAGCGGGATTCGAAAATCTCATACTCTTGTCCAGTTCGTGATTCCATTCGCCACGGATAAATCCTAATCGAATATCGCCGTTTGCATCTAATTTACGGTGATATATGTTCTGCTTGGGATCGCCAAATACCACAAACTCACCATTCACTCTAAGAAAGTATTTACGAAGTAACTGCAACCACGGGGTGAGGTAATCCTGAACTTCATCAATTAATATGGCATCATATTGTTTAAGTTCTGCGGCTCCCTTAAAGAAATCAGGGTCATCATAAGACCCAAAATGAACGTGGAGATTATTCGCATTCGCATATTTTCGAAAGAATCGATGGTAATAATCGATGTCGATTTTATCCCAGGGGAAATCTGCCCGCACCTGTGACAATCGCATACGCATATAATTTGCCAACGTGATGTTGAATGTTAAAAGGAGTACGTTACCTCCACTACGGATTTGCGCATTCACAGCCCTCGTTGCAAGCACTTGCGTTTTACCGGAACCTGCGACTCCACTTATCTTTCGTTGAGCACCTTCTATACTCGTAGATAGAGAAACTTGCTGTTTGGTTAAACGCAATGGAATCCCTTCCCTGTAAGAATGCCATTTAGGTGATAGATCCTGAATCAGTTGATTTAAAGCCACATTATCAAATGCTCGATTAGTATAATGGAATCGTAAATCATCAAATATATGGCATAATATAGACCTGTTATTGATAAATTCATTTCCATAAAGGTATGTGTATTTTGGATTCCCAAAAATAGATTTAGCCTGGTCTAGGCTGCCCTTAGTGCAAATTAGAATTTTTTTAACCAAACCAAGGTTTCGGTTATCCTCAATAACAGCATTTGTAAACTCCTTCAGGCTCTCAATTATTAGATTCTGGTAATTTTCAAGTGCGACAAAAGGAGACAGGATCTGCTTAGTTTCTGATTGTTCCGAATCAATGTCTATAAAAATCGTTTTATGGGTCTGATCTTCGTTATCTAAATAACATTTGGATAGATTTTCTTCAAATACAGATATTACAATAATCCCTACATTGGGCCTCACAATTATAAAATCCGGAGAAGCTCCATTAAGGTCTGGGTCAAGGTAGATTAAATCATTCGGAGACAATATACTACGCAAAATTGAATATATTTGTCCTTTTTCTCTTGATATCAGTCCGTTCGATATCTGAAGATTCAGATTGTACTCATTATAAACCGGCTCAGCAGCTCTTTCTTGAGGATTGTATTGACTTAAATCCAAAGTACCTCCATCATATACAAAGGCCTTAGTCTTACAAGTATAGCGATAATTTGTGTCGGAAGTGCGTCCATAATTACCGCTCGTAATATTTGAGAAAATTTCGGAAGGAGTAAATATATCACAAAACCTATCGATTCTAAATGCATTGGCATTTAATGGTCCCATACACAGTATATAATGTGTATGGCCGGGGATAGCCATGCTTTGAGCCAATTTTGCTAAATCGATCTCAGTAACATCAAGAATATTTGAAAAAATGTGGAATACATAATTTTGCTCAAAATGAATATAATTTACATCGGAGGAATCTGATATAGAAGGTAGATATTCATTGAACGGCCGTACTACAACACGATTATATGTTGCTTTTGAAACATTAATAATTGCTCTCTCAAGTGAGGCTTGAGACGGTTCTATAAGAGTTACTTTCTTTAACCATTGTGTAAGTTCACGCTCTTTAAGGTAATCTATAAGGCACATTGTTCCAATACCTTGTCCGCATCCCCAATCTACAATCTCTAAAGATAAAGATTGTATATCACTATCTTTTTGGGGAAAAGGCATATTCTGCATTGCCGCCTTGCATTTCGCCTGATGCATTTCGCCATAAGCGCCTATATAGCAGTCCAGTCCTTCATCACTTTTCAGCAAATCCAACCCATGATTAAGTTCCTGGTGAGAATATGGGCGATATCGATATTGCTCGGGAATATTATTCCGGCAGTTATCAATAATCGCATCCATCGTAAGATTCGGGATGCACGATATGCGTTCTTTATATCCCATAGCTATCCGATAATTTTATCCCCCGCAGGGTTGTTTTTGTGACGATTCCAGTTTGCAACGGCTGCTTCTTTGCTTGTGTTGGCATAGCAATATTCGCAAAGGTGTGGGCATGTGTTGTATTGCCCTATGTCTTTGCTTACAATACAACCGCAGAATTGACGCTGTCCAGTATCTTTGTTGTTCTTTTTCTTGACTGCATATAATTCAGGTGTAAGCATTATCGCATCAGATGGGGCCGTTGGTTGATCGTCATATTCTTCGAACATAGATGGCACAATCGGTTGAACGCGTTTAACATCCACTTTTAAGAAATCCATTAGCTCCTTGTCTTGATAGGCAAACCGAATCATCAAATCGTCATCGACACAACGATTGTGAACAATTCCATATTGCTCAATATCAATCTTTTCACCACAGGTTGCAAGCTGGAAGTTCCATCCACGTTCACTGTTCATTGCCGACAGTTTCCCGGCAAATTCATTCATTGTGGCTTCGTCCCATTCGATATAGTTGATGCCATTCTTCTCGAGATTGGCTTTTACCTTGCGATATGATGCGATATCGGCAAAACTGAAAACCAGTTTCTCTGTATAGTCTTTAAGTTGGTCGCCAATATTTCTGACCTTATCAAGCAAGTCCCTGACACTGATTTTATCTGTGAGAATCATTGGATCGAATCTCCAGATAACGCGACCTTTGCCTAATTTATCAACCAGCAACTTGAAGGTCTCAATTCGTTGCGCCAAAGGAGGAACGCCCTTTTCGAGCCCTTCTCGTTCATAATCATTCAGAGTATATTGGATATAGCATTGGATGTTTTTCTCTTTCAAGTAATCAAGATGCCGTAATAGAGGCCTTGGATTCTTAGACCAGAATACAATGAATCGGGTGCGTCTATATGAAACATAATACGTTACGCCATTAAATGGATTTGTCCAGGCCGAGTAGCCGCGCTTCAATCGTTCAAAGAACCAGTCGGCATAAAACGCAGGAATATCCGTGCTTCTGCTTGCCGATACAATAACCGGGGCCTGTGCCTCAGCGCTGGCACCCGAATCCAATGTTATTTGTATTTTATCTGTCGCTTTTGCCATATACTGCCTGATTTAATACTCCATTTCGTCATATTGACGTTTAGCCTTAAATGTAATGACTTGTCCGGTCTTAGCGAGGGATTCTCTATCAACAATGCAGTCCTGAGGGAATGTCGAAGCTATTTCCGGGATAAGCCAGCTATTGTTCCAAAGTGTCACAGGTTGCTCTGCCACAACTTTACAGAGTGGCATATCGTAAACGTCGGCATTTGACCAGTCATCGGTTGTGTGAGTAATGTTCTGAAGCCATACCTGAAGGAAAGCTGAATTAGGAATACGAATAAGCTTTTTATAGATAAGTCCGATAATCTCTTTTTTCTTTTGCTGATCTTCCGGTCGTATATCGGATAAGAGTTGGCTCGCAATCTTCAGAGCATTATTTACCGCACGAAGATTGTTTGCGGCTATTTCTACAGAGATTGCAACCATCGCTGAAATGTTTTCCCAAAGATGTCCTTTCTGTTCTTTGACCTTATTTTCTTTTATCGTTTCACCTGTCTCTAAATTGATAGAAACTTCCTCATAAGAAATAGTCTTTGTTGACAGTTGTTCTTCCACTCGTTTGCTAAATGCTTCCAGCTGAGTAACAAGTTGTCCTGAGTTGGGAAACCGTTTCGAGAACTCATAAATAAACAGAAGATGTTTTTGGAAACCATCAAAATCATATCCACGTTCCTTGCGCTCATGTCCATGCTCGTCCTTATAGGTCTGCTTGCTTTCAATAGGGGTATTGAAGATATAGAACGCCTTATCAGGCTTGATTGTATCCGTGATCAACTCACTTGATGTGCGCGTCTTGGAAGGATTCATGCGGAAATTGAACTTCTCGAGGATGTGCTGGAGAATATATGAGACCTTCTCCAGCGCGTCGCGGTCATTACAGAAGATGCGGTAGTCATCGACATACCTCAATATCTCATATTCAAGATCTTTTGGCAAAGCGCCACACTTCTTAGCCTCTGCTATCTCCTGCTCGAGAAGCATGTCGGTATAGCCGAGTATGATCTCGGCAATCAGGGAGAACAAAGCGTTGCCCTGCGGTATGCCTATATTCCTGCCTTCCTGCATAGCCCTGAGGTAGCGCTGAATATCGGTCGCGAGCGAGGCATTATCATCGGTCTGGTACGGAGTATTCTTTCGTGCAAGAGCCCACGCGATAGATTCAGGATTGATTTGACCAAAACAGTTTGTTATGTCCGTCATGAACATATAACTGTATTTCAGCGACAGCTCAATGGACCGTTGTTCCATAGAGTTCCACCAGTTCAGTATGGACGTAGCTCCCTTGAATGATTCGGGCTTATCATCAATCTTGACCATTGGAATAGCGCAAGCCGTGATATGATCGCTACCGAACAATTTGAAACATTCCTTTATTGCAATCCATGCCTGTTCGCTACATATGTCGCGAGCGAGCATGTAATAGAGAAATGGATTCGCCAAAGTCAAAGGACGAACTGCATACCGACCGTCCTTATTTGTTATTACATCAAGATTGACACCATGCAATGACTCCGGCTGACAATCTCCATTGATACACTCGTTAAGCGACTTGTCGCCAACGCTTTCGGTCGCATATTTCAACACTCTGGAAAAATCAAAGTATTCAGGTAGCTCTGTGGTGCAATAGAAATCATTGCTCATCAATGCATCAAGAGCATCTTTCCCAGAAAGCTCAATGATGCGAATAGAGTTCTTTGATTTATCTTTGTACTCGCTATAGTCCATGTTTAGTGCTTTAATTGTTTAAGGAAAGCTTTCAATGTTATGGTCGTAATTCCCAATGCCTTGCATTTCAGTTGGAGGCCATTGTCAGAAGTCATCATAATTGGATTTTCATCCTTATATTTTAATGCGACCGATAGAATCAGATTGTCAGGTGAGCGCCTGTCGTAGTCGGCCGGCAGAAGGGACGCATCGGCGGTTTCAAAAATTATCTTTCGGCTATTTTCTCTATTAAGTAGTCGTAGAGCCGTCTCTGCATTCTTTTTCTCCTGCTCCGATCTAATCTTCATCTTATCAAGCTCATCAATTACCTTAGCTGAAAGAATGATAGGGTATTGAGCATCAATCTTGCTCAATATTTCCGGATAGTTGATGAATACATTGGTATCTATGATGTAGTAATTCTTCTTAGTAGGTTGTATTTCAACTTTTTTCTTTTCAAACCGAGACAGATCAATTTTCCCCACAACCTTGACGCCGGGAATTTGTGAAATTGTTTCAATAGTGGTAGAACTAACTTCCGCTGATTGAATTCCTGATTTACCTATCATAGGACTACATACAGAACCATTATGATTCAATATGTCGCAATGACTGATAAATCGCTTAACCAAAGGAGAAACAGAATGAATGTCCTCGATAGGCATATCAGATATTATCAATGTTGTACTACGAGAACGACTAGTTGCTACATTAAAACGTCGTTCTTCAAGAGCAAACCCAGGATTTCTTCCAGGGAGATATAGGACGGCATAATCGACTGTCATACCCTGAATCCTATCAATTGTTTCAATTGTAATATCAAGATTGATATCCGGTAAAGAGAAATATTTCTGCATTTCTCGAACAGAGTCTCGATAAGGGGAAATGAGCGCGATCTTATAGTTTGGATAATATTTTTCTAAATTACAGATGACCCTATGCAACAGTGCATTACACGAATCTGAGTAGAAGCCATTGCATAGATCATTTGTGCAATAATAAATAACTCCACCTTCATTTGGGAATATTGGGTCATTGATTTTTGTAAAGTCAAGATACTCTGACTTTACAGAAACGAAACGGTTACCATAAAAATATTTGGTAAGGTTGGCGGTTTTATTTGTCAAACGGAAAGTTGTGACAATTCTATAAGACTTTATGTTTGACCCTAATGCGATTGTCTTGAGACCCTCAATTTGAGAGTTCACATTCCAGGAATTGTAATACGGATTATTCAGCTTTACAATAGGTGGCAACTGCATTGGGTCACCAACTATTAAACAATGTTTGCCTAAACTTTTAAACGCGACAATTGCAGTAAGAAAAACTTGTGATGCCTCTTCAACTACAACAAGGTCGTATTGTGGAATACCATTTAGTTTAATCTTCTCCGGATTAAATGCACTTGAGAGTACATAGTTTGTTGCGCATAACAATTCTCCATCTGAAACTTGTAAATTGGGTGATGAAGGTTTTAATCCTAAAACCTGTTTGCGCTCATCAGCCGAAAGATTAGTTTTAGAGATTCTACCTAACGACAGGAACTCTTTAAGAGGATCTTGTTTGATTAACTCAATCAGCCCTTTATTTGCCATCGTAGTTACGCATACGCGTTTACCATCGGAAAGATATTTTGCTATAATTGATGCGATGGTATAGCTTTTCCCTGTCCCGGGAGGTCCCTGCACAATACAGTTGTGGGTTTCATCTAATGTAGTAAGAATAGCGTCAGCGATTGCATCTGGATTTACTTCATCAAAGGCCAACTCTTCAGGTTGCCAATCTTCATAACTGATGGTTGGTTCGATTAATAATTCTCCATTATCTCGATTTTCATCTATGAAAGAAGAAAGATTTTTATAATAATCTGTTGGAGGGAAAGGATTATAAATAATTAGCGACAACGACTTCCTTGCTTCACTTGATTTACGAAAAAGGTCGTAAAGCGAGGAACTAATGCCTATGCAAGCTATATAATCGTAGGAGGATTCACCTTTGTTCAGATAAAACATTGGTGTAAAGTCGGACCCGGCGGAATGAAGATTTGGATCGGAACAAAAGGTCTCCCATTTGCAATCCCATTCAATTGGACGTACACCTAATTTTTCAAAAGCTCCTTTTTTGATGACAGTTATACATTTTTGAACTTTAAGTCGAGGAGCCATGCCACGAGGGCATTTTATAATGACGTATCCAGTTTCGTTCTGAACAGAATCTATGTAAGCAAGTGCGAGGTCGCCAGTCTTGAATAGCGATCTCATAGCACTTTTGTTTACTTTTTGCTGTTCAACTATTGCTTCCTTTACTTGGTCAGCAAAGAAGCTTTTATAGTTGTCGAGCTTTTTATCTTTATCAATAGTCATCTAAATTTTCATCTTGAATTTCATTGCCGTCATTTCTCTCAGCCATGCTCCCAACATAATGAGCGAAAACGGCATCCATATTTGTTGTGGAAGCAACTCTTATTAATGTGTAAGCTGTGCCCTTGACACCATTAAGTATATCAGAGTATAGTTGGTTGACCACATTAACCTTTTCCTTACCTGTAATTTTTATTACGACATCATCTTTCTCTACAAGTTGCAAGAACTCATTTCGATTTTTGATATAATGGAATTTACTTCCTTTACCATCCAAGTAAACACATATCTCCCATCGGTCATCAAGCATTTTATCCCATACAGTGGGAGAGATATACATAACACCACGAGCAGCACTACATGTGTGTATATATTTGCCGTTTGTTAGCTTATGGGTTGTGACGTCTGCTGCATTACGCACGAAGTCTTCGCGTGTTTCTTCAGGCATATCGCCTCTTTCAATGAGATTCTGATATAATCGCAGCTGAGCCAAATAATTTGTATCAGCAATTTGTTCAGGAGTTATATTCATTTGACCAAGGATCTCAAGCTCTTCTTTTGTGGGTGGAAGAGATTCAAGTGCAAGCGGAGATGGATTGCTTCTCAAACGATTAACTTCGGCGTTTGTGTAAGGTTTCGGATGTCGACGTGTAGTCTTGGAGCCGCGCGGTTTAGTAGGCGCGGCATCAAGATTATCATAATCAGAGTCATTGTCGACACTGCCAATAGGTTCATCATCTTCTCCGGCGTAAACATAATCTGCCGGCGTTTCAAAAATTGAAGGGACATCAACTCCTTCTTGCGAGTGAGTACCGATAGGATTTGATGAGCTGGTATTTTTAGGGGTATTCCCTTTTTCTTCTCTGTCTTCTGGAATATTTCCGGATACATCCGGGACGGTCGGAACAGATATAGGAACATTTGAAATTGGATTATCAGATGCTTCTGATGTGCCAGTCCCAATATTCTCATTTTGCGTTACGTTAACTGAAGAAGTAGCATCTTCCTCATTACCCCTATCATCACTTGATGAAACGCCGTTGTCTTCTTCTGAATCTGAATGATTACTAACGCTTTGCGATGGTGTGCTTGTGGTGGTGAACTCAGGTCTTGAGATTGATGAAACATCATCATCTTCATCCTCTTTCTTTGAAATCAGTTTATCTCTCAATTGAGGAGCTAATGTAATTAATGCTTCCTTAAATCCTTCATTGGAAATAAGAGAATGATATGTTTGAACTATTTTTAGTGCATTCTCGCGGCTATGCATAATGAGCT
>CAJUAF010000011.1 GCA_910584365.1 uncultured Muribaculaceae bacterium
ATTTCACCGACAACAGCCTGCCCTTCGACCCCAACGATTATCAGATGGGCCGTGTAATCCGCGTGTCGTTTCAGGAGGGGAGTGAACTTGCCGGCCAGGGCGACGAAGATAACGGGACATACTATTTCGAGGTAAATTTCGACAGCAAGACCCGCGAGTTCGAGATAATCACGATATGGCCGTATGACAACGGCATGCAGCTACCGGGCAATAAACTCATACCCAAGTCAGGCGACAAATATATCCTGTGGAATCTTCGGATGCCGGACGAATATTATTCCCTGGCTGAAGAGGAACTGCTGACCGCAGTCAATGCTTTCAACAAGGAACACACCCTTGATATAGCGGTTTTCAAGGCTCCGACCGACCATGTATGGATAGAGGAGAACGGACTCAGACTCAGCATCGGGCAACGAGTGCGCCTTGAGAGCGACAAATACTTCCCCGGTATCGGCTACCGTGACAGCAGAATCACCAAGATAACGCGCAAGGTCAACCTTCCGTCACGCATGGACCTCGAGATCAGCGACGCATTAAGCCGGAGCACCATGCAGAAAGTGTCGGACAGTATCGGTGAGACCAGGACATATATCCGTGACATCGCCGGCTCCATCTCAATGCCGGACATCATACGTACATGGGACAGGACGGTTCCGACCGACAACAACCTTTTCTCCGCCCGGCGCAGCCAACGAGAGTTTATAAGCAAGAACTTCCCGGACCGGGCAAAAAAGAAGATCATATTCGATGAAGGTATAGATGCCGGAGATTTTATTCCCGGCGCTAAAGGCGGTACCATAGACGGGGACGGCAACGCCGAGCTGCTCACGCTTCTTGTGCGCGCCCTGTTAAGCTCACCGAAATTCGTTGACGGATTCGCCGGAGAAGGGTGGAGGATATGGCTCGAGAATGGACTGTCGCACCTCACTGTCGACAAGCTGACAGTTCGTCAGATCATGACCGTGTTCGAGATGCTCATCGAGAAGATCCGGAGCGTCGGCGGTCAGATATGCGTGTCGGCTGCCAACGGCAAGATCAAGGAGGTGCAGACTGTCAACGGCCATTATATAATAACCTTCGAGCAGGAAAATACTTTCGTCACCCACGACCTCATGCGCTGCAAGACATTCACCGGTGGCAGTCAGGACTACTGGGTGGAGATAGCTAATGTAAACGGAGATACGGTCGTTATTCCGGTTACAGAATTTGCCGGGGCGATTCCGATGCCCGGCGACGAGTGTGTGCTGATGGGAAACACCGTCAATCCCAAGCGTCAGAACCTCATTCTCATATCGGCCACCGAGGACGGGCAGCCCCGTATTGATGTCCTCGACGGTGTGCATGAAAGGAACTTCTCCGGCTGTCTGCGCGCCAGATTCGGCAATCTCGACGGAATTAGCGACAATTGGTTTCCGGCAGACAACCAGCCCCACGGCAACGGTGTGTATAGCGATAATGCCTATCTTCGCGGTACCTTCCTGTTGGTGACCGGCGAGGACATAAAGACCAAGTTCGAGATAGTCGAGGGACGTATAACAAGTTCCATCGAAGCGGTGCGCCAGGACTTCGTGGCCGACAAGGGTTATCTGAGCAATCCGGCATTCTCCCTGGGCATGGAAAAGTGGGACACATCCAACGAGGCTGTGTTCTTCCTTGTAGGCAACAAGTGGCTTTGGGTCAACAACAACGTCCTGACGAAAAAAGGTAACTGTGCGAGTGTTACACGGGATTCCGACCGCACTGTGGTTCGCATAGTCAACAAGTACATACTCCAGAAGAATGCCGATCTGCGCAGCAAGCCGACATTCCGTTCCAACTCCGACGGCAAGAAAGAGCCGCTGCCGGTATATCTGAGCTTCTTCTACAAAGTCAAGACGGGGGGAGTGTTGAATATTGGATTTGAAAATGTCGACAAGACAGGTTTCGAGAATTTCAACTCCTTTGAATACTCCGCAGAGCTGAATCCCACCGACGGTTACCGACAGTTTACCTGCGATGGCCTTTGGAATGGCACCGGCGACTTCAAGCTGAGTTTTACCGGCGAGATATACCTGTATATGCTCGTGCTGTCGACAGACAAGGTCGAGGCACTCACGTACAGATACCGCACTCTTTTCGAGCAGAGCGAGAAACTCATAAAGATAGCGGCTCAGAACTTCAATGTCGACGGCAAGGTGCTCGCCGAATCCGGGATAATCACCACTGCCCAAATGGCCGGCCTTTACGCCATAGGCGAGGACGGCAATCTCCGAGCCTTTGTCGGAGCCGGGCAAGAAGGAGTGAAAATCAAGGCCTCCAACATACAACTCGAAGGACTTGTGACTGCCAACGGTAATTTCAAGATTCTCGAAGACGGCAGTATTGAAACCATTAACGGCAAGTTTACCGGCGAGATCAACGCTACCAAAGGAACCATTGGCGGGTTCGAGATAGGTGAGGGTCATATAGGTGCAGCCGTTACGGATCCGCAAAATTCCTCGTTCGGAAACCTCTCTATATACAAGGACTTTTTTAGGGTAGGCGGAGGTAACGGATTTGCCATGTTTGGTGATGATGTCATTCCGGGATCTATGGGCGGTGCTTTTACAGCAACCGGTCGCATAGTTAATGAGCATCAGAATACGATGGGAAGCTACGGATTCGATCAGGCCAACTATGGACTGTTCATCGATGTCAGGGGTGGAACCAAGAATTACGGTATAAGCAGCAACGCGGCACTCATGGCACCGGCATTCATCAACACGCGTGCCAATCTTTTGACATTCGGAAGCGGCTCATACAAAGTGGACTTCTCCCAGCATAACATAATACTGATGTATTATAACCAACCCAATTACAGCAAAACGGAGGTCACGCTCCCCGATGAATTTTCAGTCTCTCAACAGTTCGGCATGTCCACCTTGCCGGAAGATTTCGCGGCGGTTGTGACTTTCAGGGTCAGGACCGGTTCGAAGAACATCATCCTGAAAGGTATATACAACCATAATGAGGGCGTTTCCGACTACGAGATGGCTCCGGGCGATTCGGTGACAGTGCTGATTACGAAAGCCGACGGATTCCGATACCAGATAATAAACCATACAAGCTGAAATATGAAGATACTGAATTTCCAAGATTTCCGTATGCCGACCGGCATCAACCGGTCAGAGTGGCGTACAGGCGATGCAAGGGAGGCTATGGCCGACCTCCTGTATAAAAATGTAAACGGCATAGCCGCCCACCGACTCGCATTCAAAATATACGAGAGCGATGGCGATGTGGAATATACTGATGAAGAAGCCTCACTGATAATACGTGTGGCAGAGGCTTTTGCAACCCCGGCCTTCATCGACGGCCTTAACGAACAGATAAACAACCAGACTAAAACCGACTGATTATGGCAATGACACAGGCAGAAAAGAACGAGATGCTCAACGCCATCAAGGCCGAGAGCCAGAGTATAGACGAGCTCCCCGTCGTGGCGAGTCTCGACGGTATCACGACACTCCCGGCTATACGTGGCAATGAAGTTGTAAGTGTCCCGGTATCGCTCCTGCGCAAACCGGCCGAGGACGCAGCAAGGGTGGCCAACGCTGCGGCAACAACAGCCAATACAGCCGCAGGGAATGCCAACGCCGCTACAACCAACGCCAACAACCAGGCAAAGAAAGCGGGCGATGCGGCGACAGTTGCCAACGATGCCGCAAAATTGGCAAATGCAGCTGCCTTGCAACTGCAGGCGGCCATTGATGCGGCTCGCAGTCATCCTGTGGTACTTGTTAATGACATCCTCGGTGATGAAGAGCGGGTGTTCGCCGACTGGTGCGCGGCAAAGGATGCACTGGCTGCTCACTCAGACTCGGACGGAGAAATATACATGTCTGTCGGCTGTGTGATGATATTCCGGGGTCCCAAAGGCTGGGAGTCGTGGCAGTTCATCGGAGATCCTGAAAACGACATATCCAATGCGGATATGTGGATTCCATACGCCACAAGCGGATCTGGGAGCGGCAGTGGCTACTACAACATCACTACTCGGCACCCTCTGACTACAGGCTATTATACCAAAGGCTCCGCAGTAGCCAAGCTCGCCGAAGCCGACATCGACGACGAGCAGAAACGCGGCATGATCATCACCTTCGAGTCCGCCGCCGGCAAATGGGAGGATTACCGTTTCATCGGCACGAATCTCTCTACCTTCACCACCCCCGGCGCATGGGAGGAATACGGCTCAAAGAATACCGTCAGGAGTGTCACGGTAAACGGCGAGAAAAAGACCCCGGATGCCGAAGGCAACGTCGGCATCACCATCGACAAAGTGGAGGTAGATGACAGCCTTAATCCCGAGAGCACCAATCCTGTGCAGAACGGGGTGGTGGCCGCCAAGTTCTCGGAAGTGGAATCCGGCACACTGTTCAACAGCGAGGTCATCGAAAACGAAGATGGTACCGTCACTGTCCAGCTCTCAAGCAAGAGTGCCGTTATAACCGACTTTACCATACCCGCAGGTGGAGGTGGAAGTGGAGAAGCCGCCGGCACCAAAATCGTGCTGAATGCCTCGCTGAGCGCATCAACCATCAAGGAAGGCGGCTCTGCTCTGCTGACATGGAGCTATGACCACCAGTTTACAGGAGAGGAAGCGGGACAGAGTACCGGGCAGAAAGCAACTGTGGAAATCACCGTCAAGCGCGGCATCGTCACCACCTACAGCGAGACGAAACAGGATGTCAGCAAGGGTACATACACTCTTGACCTCACGAAATACCTTCTGCTCGGCACAAGCGACATCTATGTCACAGCCACAGCCACCGACCCGACCACCGGCAAGCAGCAGCGCAAGCCGGCCTACGTCAGCATCAAGGTCGTCAGCCTTAATCTGTCAAGTTCCTACAATGTGGCAGCGGGACTAACGCAGGGAGGCTACGACCTCCACGACAAAGTGGAGATACCCTATGCTGTGTCCGGAGCCGGTGCTAAGTCCGTCATACTATATGTCGACGGGGTGCAGCGCAACCTCCATTCCGTAACCCGCAGCGGCACCACCAACAGTAACTTCACCCTTGACATAGCGGGACTGTCGGTAGGCCGCCACACGGTGCAGATGGTCGCCGAGATGGAACAGGACGGGCTAACCCTTCGCAGCGAGAGCATCTACTTCGACATACTCAAGCGCGGCAGCAGCTCCCCCTTTATCGGAACCAAGATTATACACCCCGATGGGCGCATAATCACAGGAACCGGCCATACTCTCCCTGTCATCGAGGCAGGACAGTACGAGAAATGCACATTCGACTTCGCCGCTTACGACCCGTCGGTAGTTCCGGCGACAGTGGAACTGTGGCACAACGGGACACTGGCGCGCGCTGTCAGCGTGCCCAGGACCGCGCAGACCTATACCAACCGGTTTACCGAGAAAGGGCGGCAGACCCTTCAGATGAAACTCGGGTCGGCAACCTATACCATTCATGTCGACGTGGCCGAGAGCGGCATCGACATCGGAGAGGCACAGTACGGACTTCAGTTCAAGCTCGACGCAGCCGGGCGCAGCAACGACGAAAGCCCCGAGGACCGCGCCAAGTGGGAATCCAACGGCATTACAACGACATTTGAGAATGTGGACTGGGGCAGCAGCGGATGGATAGACGGCGCACTTAAGCTCACCAATGGCGCGCGTGCCACTATCGGCTACCGGCCATTCGCCACCGATGTCAAGTCCGGCGGTCTGACAATCGAGATAACCATGCGTGTGAGCAACATCATGGACCGCACCGCCACCGTGGTTTCATGCCTCGACAAAGGGAAGGGACTGCTCTTCACCACCTCCGAGGCGAGCTTCCGCACCGGGCAGACCGTGACCTATACCAACGAGGATGACGAGCAGGTGACCCGCGAGATCAAGCTCGCCACCAACATCGTCGAGGGAGAATGGACAAAGGTCGCCCTGACAATAGGCACGGCGGCAGAGGACAGGCTCATGCAGCTATACATAAACGGCAACCGCAATGGGGCCGACATTTATGACTCGTCATTCAGCTTCCGCCATGACTCTCCGCAGGAAATCACCATCGACAGTTCCGAGGCGGATGTCGAGATCAAGAGCGTCAGGGTCTACAGCCGCGCTGTGAGCGACGACGAGGAACTTGAGAACCGCATCGT
Source organism: uncultured Muribaculaceae bacterium (assembly GCA_910584365.1). Lineage (GTDB taxonomy): Bacteria > Bacteroidota > Bacteroidia > Bacteroidales > Muribaculaceae > UBA7173. The sequence continues at coordinate 6,136 of CAJUAF010000011.1, forward strand.
CGACTGCGACACCACCGAGGAAATGATGGGAGAGTTCACCATGAATGACATTCTCGGTGACAACGGTGACGTGGATCTTGACAAGCTGCGCGCCCAGGGCAAAGGTGTACTCCGTATCGTTCGTAAGAACATGCTCGACGATGTATATGAGACCAACAACAAGAAGACCGACTTCCTGGCCGATGTCTTTTTCTACTCGCCCCTCGGCCCCGACTACGACTTCATACTCACCAACTGCTATATCCGCATACAGGGTACATCATCGACCAAATATCCGAGCAAGAACATCCGCATCTACTTCACCAAAGGCAGCGAGAAACTCACCATGACCGGCAAGAACGTACTTGCCGGCAACAAGTACAGGATGCGCCCCGGCGCCGTGCCAGTCCCCATCGTCTGCTGTAAGAGCGACTACTCCGACTCGTCGATGTCGCTCAACACCGGCTGGGCCAAACTGTTCAACGATGTCATGAAGGAACTCGGGCTGCTGACTCCGCCGCAGCGCCACCAGTACGAGCAGGGAGGCAACAGCCTCGCGGCCATAAACGTGCGCACCGCCATCGACGGCATGCCCATCGACATCTTCTGTGCCGAAACCGCAGACGGCGAGAATGTCTACTACGGCCAGTACAACTTCAATAATGAAAAATCCAAGAGCGGCCCGGTGTTCGGCATGGAAGGAGTGGAAGGCTATACCCCTGCGTGTCCCATCGCCCTCGAGACACTGAACAACACTTCGCCTGTATGCCTGTTCTCAACGAAATCCGACGCGGAACTCATCGAAAAGTTTGATGGCGGGGCAGAAGTCAACTATGGTGTGGACTCCACCGGGAAAGTTAAGACGGACGGCGATGTCAAATGGGCCGGACTTTCGTCGGCGCAGCAACAGGCGATACTGCGTCTGCACTCATGGCTCCGAGCCTGTGTCCCGGCCGGTGCGAAATCCACAGACCTGTCCACCTATGTCAGTGCGAAGTTCAAGGCCGAAATAGCCCAGTATTTCGACAAGGACTTCATCCTCACATACTACGTAGACCGCGAATACGGACTGGGGGTCGACCAGTTAGTCAAGAACATGATACTGCGCACATGGGACGGGCTGATATGGTATATCACCTACTATGACGGCGACACACAGCTCGGCAAGCGCAACGACTGTTTCCTTGTGTATCTTTACACAACTATGCGCGACACATGGGATGCCGAGGCCGGCAAGTACGCGATGGAAGGATTCGACAGCGTGCTGTGGAACCTCGTGCTTGCAAACCTTCAGGACGACCTCAAACGGTGCGCTGCAAACTACCGCGCCGTGATGACCGTCGAGCGCGTGCTGGCGATGCTCAATGACGAGCAGAGCGGAAACTGGAGCGACCGTGCCTTCAACAAGTCCGGCTACCTGAAATACATCGCTCCGGCAACGAGGACTATGTACGGCAAGGTGTGGCCCTTCATCTACGCCCTGCAGGGCAGCAACAGGAGCCATCGCACATACTTCATCAAAAACCGTTTTGCCCTTCTTGACGCCAAGTACGGCACGAGCAACTTCACCTCCGACAACATCGACCTCTACATGGCACGAGGTGCCGGAGATTCAGCGGACACCCTGCGCATCACCGCCAACGAGCCATACGCCTTCGGATTCGGCACCAACAACAGCCCCAACATCGCCAACACCGGCATCGTCGACGCCGGCGACACCGCAACGCTCGACATTACCGGGGCCTATACCGTCAACGACCCCCTGCGTGTCTACGGCGCGAGCCGCATGAAAACGCTTGATATGACTGGGGCCGCAGGTCACCTCAAGAACGCCCTCGATCTCGGCAAATGCTCTATGCTACGTGAACTGAACCTTGACGCCCCACAGGGCGGTGGCTCCACCGGTTGGTGGCTGTCGATAGGCAACTGCCGCCAACTGCGCAAACTGAGCCTCCGCAACCAGACACAGGCAAAGACCGGCGGCAGTACGAGCACCGCCCTTGACCTTACTGCCCAGACCCGGCTTGAGGAACTCGATGCCCGCGGTACTAAGGTTCAGAGCGTCAACTTTGCCAAAGGTGCCCCCGTTACCATAGCCCGGCTTCCCGGCACCCTCACGACTCTGCGCCTTGAATACTTGAGTAAGCTGACCTCCGGCGGCCTGACTCTTGAAACCTACGGCAACGTGCGGACCTTCATTTTCGACAACTGTCCCGGCATAGGGTGGGAGGCACTGCTGAACCGTTGCGCCAATGTAGACCGCATCCGTGTCACCGGCATCGACCGCGAGGATGACGGCACATGGCTCAACAAGTTCATGGCGATGGGCGGAGTGGATGCTGAAGGCAACTTCACCGACACCTGCGCCCTTGTCGGCACCGTAAGGCTCACCAAATATATTGAACAGGATCGTTACGAGCAGATGTGCGCCCACTTCCCGGAACTGAACATCGTGCAGCCCGAATACACCATGATAGAGTTTGACGACTCTGTCAGCGACGACGCCAACGTCAGCAACCTCGACAACAGGACCGGCTACAAATTCGGCAACGCCTACAGGCCCAGCGGCCATATCACCGCCATACTTGGCAAACGCCACAAGACACTTGCCAAAGTTACTCGCAAGCCCACAACCCGGCAGATAAACATCGCTAATGTCGAGACCACGATGAACAACCTCGACGGGGAGATGACATATTATCCCCTGCATGACGGCGATTCCAACTACTATGCCGATGCCGCGGATACGTCAGACTGTACCCCGGCCAAACTCGACGCTACCGAAGGTGATCTTATGATGTACGAGCCGGGCATGTGGTCGAAAGGGATCAACGACTACCTCAATGCCAAGCACTACTCATGCTACAGCAGCAACGCAAAGGACAAAGCCCCGGCGCGCCCGGAAGCCGACGTCCTGACCCTTGATGAAATAAAAGCCAAAGGCGGGTATATGCAGGGCCGCAAAATCATGACCGGCAAGGGAACACTGGCAACCTCGTACAGCACCGACAGTGCTTACGCCGTCTGCTCCATTGACGTGTCAAAACACAGAAGGGTACGCTTCCCGACCGTTCCCGGCACGAACCTTATGGGATCCATATTCTGTGATGGTCAAGGAAACAAGGTCGACGATGTAATCGTTCCGACACTCGCCAACAAGTTTGAGCCGGGCATGTACCTCATAGCCGACGTGCCGGAGGGAGCTGTGTCGCTCCACTTCACAGTCCTCATTACTGCCGAGTTCGACAAGGTAGTGCTTTCCAACTCCACAAAGATAGAGGATATGGAGCCGGAGTGGTATTATGACGACGAGCATCTCTGCGCCGTTGTCGGTACCTCGGAGATCAATGGCAAGTTCCGGGCCGCAGTTGCAGGAAAATACACACTTGCAAGCATGTCATGGACTGACTTCCACTATTACAGTGCCCAGCGCGGCATGCAGCAGATAGACGCGCTGATGCACTTCCGTATCGCCAACCTCTTCTATGCCAAATACGGCCGCAGGGATGCCCAGGAGCAGTGCGGAGCCGGTTCCCATACCAACAACCGCACCGTTGGCGGCACCATGAAATACGGCATGACCGACACCGTGGGCTACGAGGCCGCCAAAGCCATCAATCCCAATGTGACAAACTCGATGATCGAAAACCTCGTACACCAGTATGCGTGGTACATCAAAGAGGAATACGGGTCGCAGACCGTGGAGCAGATGAACAACATCTGCTGTCTGGGCTATGAGGACATTTATGGCCACAAATACGATATGATGGACGGCGTAGACCTCCCGAACACAACTGGCAACGCCGGCAAATGGCGTATATGGCTTCCCGACGGCAGCACTTTCATGATAAAGGGTCATACAAACAATGGCGCATGGAATGTAGCCGTGGCACACGGTCTATATATGGCTGTAATCCCGGTAGGAAGCACCAACGGTTCATCAAGCACTCACTACTGTGACACCTACTGGATAAGCACCGCAGTAGGCCGTGTGGTCTATCGCGGCGTCAACTACGCGTATGCGAATGGCGGCGTGTCGTGCGCGAATGCGTATTACGATGCGGCGTACTCGTACGCGTATGTCGGCTCGCGTCTGGCCTTCCGCGGCAAAATCGTCAAAGCGCAGAGCGTGGCCGCGTACAAGGCGATGACCGAGGTCGCGTGAGCGAAGAAGCCAAAACGATAAAGCGGTCGCGCAGCGACCCAAAGCGAAAAGCGAGAACACGAAAAGAACGGCCTTCGAATGATTTTCGGAGGCCGTTCAAATATACTGGGGTGGGACAGGAGAGAGCCGGGGGCTGATTCTCAGAACCCGGCGAAGCCGGGTCGAAAAATTTTGAAAACCGATAAAAACAGGCTCAACAAAAAAAGCGCACCGATGGTACGCTTCGTTTTATTTTTGCCTCACGTTTCGTTTTAATTTTCGCACCTTTCGTTCCGGGAGCGTTGCACGTTTCGTTTTGCGGATTATAATAAACCCTCCGGAAAGGATTTCTCCCTTTGCGTCCGGGGACGTATGCTTATAATTTCCACCCGGTTTTTCTCCGGGTTTTCCACGACCGCCCCCATCTCCAGGCAGCGGTGCCTCGCATTGAACTCTCTCGCTTCCCGTATTGTCTCGGACTGAAACGACTTATTCGTTATTTGTCTTAACGCCAGCTAATTGAAGCGGTTGCCCCGTGGTGTTGTGTAAAATTTGCAGCATTTATATTGTGGTAATCGCATCGGTTGAGTGCATTCTGTCAAATAATTATGTCGTAACTTTGCACCGTAATACAACTTTAACCTAAACACGATTGATGCCGGCAACCTTTTGTATTGGCGGCGCGTTCGTCTTCATGATTCTAACCTCATAAGTATAACTTCATAATCCCCCTGTATTGTAATGGAACCGATTGGCCAGCTCATAAAGGAAGAACTAACGGCCCAGGAACGCTCTGTCTCCTGGTTTGCCCGTAAACTGTGTATCGACCGGTCTAACGTGTACCGGTTATTTCAGAAAAACAGTATCGACACATCCCTTCTGACACGCATTTCGCTCCTGCTGAATAAGGATTTTTTCATGATGCTGTCTGACAGCATGAGAAACAGGCGTAATTCGCAATAAAGGTGTCGCAATTATGCGACATTGCGGGCGCTTTGATGAAAAACTTTTGCCGTAACTTTGTTGCGATATAAATTCGTCTGTGTTCTTAAACCTGATTATTATCCACAGCAACATCAAACTACTTATTTATAATTAATAAAAATTTCTATGAACAAAGGTTTATTGAAAATCGCACTTCTTTCCGTTGTGTGCGCTTCGATGCCTGTCGCCTTCACTTCCTGTAAGGACTACGACGACGATATCGACCGCCTCAACAAGGAAGTTGCAGAGAACCGTTCTGCGATTGACAATATTTCGCAGAAGGTATCTCAGGGTGGTGTGATTACGTCTGTCGTACCTGCTGCTGATGGCAATGGAATTGTCATCACCGTAGAGAACAACGGCCGGACTGAAAGCTTTACTATCAAGAATGGCGAAAACGGCAAGGACGCTACCGTCTGGACCATCGACGCCGACGGTTACTGGTGCGAGAACGGTGTCCGCACCTCCTACAAGGCTGTAGGCGAAAACGGCAAACCCGGTGCTGACGGCAAGCCCGGCGATTACTACAAGCCCAACGCAGAGGGTTACTTCGACCTCTACACCTGGGATGCCAGCAAGAAAGATTATGTTCTCTCCAAGAAGAACGCCATCAAATACGCCACCGGCGGCGACGGCAGCATCTCCGCTGTTGTTACAGCTAACGACGTATTCCTCTACGGTGTTGACGGAGCCAACGGCGTTATCGTTCTTGCAAAGACCGGCGCTCTCCGCTCCCTGGTCTTCAAGCCCGATTTCTACTATCATGGTATCGAGGCTATGGACGCCGCTACATTCAAGTTCAACGCCCTCAAACTTAATCCCGTCAGCGCAGACGGCAAGAATGAGAAAGACGCTCCTACGAAGGGTGGTGAAGTCAGCATGACTCCCGCACTGGTTGCCAACTACTATCTCAACCCCTCCAGCGCCAACATCGACAATATCTTCGACCTCAAGTTCATCACCGAGGACCTCGAATATTCCCGCGCAGCCTCTTCGGTTACCGCCAACATCTTCGCCCGCGAGGCCAAGAACGGCATCCTGACCGTGAAGGCTAACCTCCAGGGTGACATCAAGGCTATCGCCGATGACGAAATGGTTACCGTACTGGCTCTCCAGGCCCGTCTCAACGAGAAGGCTGCCGCAACCGACACCGTAATCACTTCCGATTACGCCGCTGTCAAGGCTTCCTACTATACCGACATCGACCTGTCCGTTCCCAAGGGTGCTTCCGGCGTTGTCCTCAACAATCCGGCCAAGCCCAACCACTGGTGGACAACCGCCCAGGAAGCTATCGAGGCTCCTGCCGCTCTCCAGATCGCATGGAACAACAGCGAAGGTCTTGATATCTCCAAGTACATCCAGGCCGACTACACCAACGCCGACGGCAACCATATCGCATGGGCCAAGCCCGTTAACGAGTACGGCTTCAAGTATGAGTACGCTCTGGTAGGTTACACCGACGGTAACAACGCTACCTCCCAGTCCGCTCACGCTGCTCTCAACCCCGCCAACAACGCTATCGTCCGCGCTCAGATGCCGAAGGACGGTTATGCTCAGCCTTGGGGTGCTGCACAGAACCAGGCTACCCTGGGCCGTATGCCGCTGGTACGTGTCAGCCTCGTCGACACCGTTACAGCAAGCCGCCCCGTTGCAGCTGTCGCATACGTTAAGCTCGAAATCGTTCCTCCCGGCGATGTTGCTCCCGATGATGCCATCACTCCCGTTGACTTCCAGTGGGCTGACGGTTACACAGTAAACTGCTCCGACGCTGCTAAGGAATTCAAACTGACCTGGTCGCAGGTTGAGGAGAAGATTCTTGCCGCTCTGAATATGTCGAAAGCCACTTTTGAGCGCAACTACGACCTCCGTATGGCTGATGCCACCACCAATGAGGCCCAGCAGGTAACCGTTGCCGCCAACAAGACAATCTCCAACGCGACTGTCAAGTACGGTGTCGTTACCAAGAAGCCCGATCCCACTCTGCCCCAGGGTACTGAAGTTGTGATGTGGAGCATCCCCGCAAATGTTGTCTACGACTACTTCACCGGTTCCACCAAGCCCACCCAGATGGCCGTTACCGTAGTTTACGACGGTAAGCCCAATACCGCTTACGCCAACAACCACGTGACCATCACCCTCACCTGGGCTCCCAAACCTCTGAAGGTCAATCCCGCCGCTTCCGTTGACGACGCAAGCAAGATTGCCGAACTCTGGTTCTCCTACAACTCCGCTACTTCCGCTTCCAACGGTGGCAAGAAAGAGGAAACCCACCTCAACGTGGCTGTTCCCAACAACAACCTGACCGCCGCTGCCTGCACCTTCGTCAACAACCTGCTCTATCCCTTCGTAGGTAACCAGCACGTTGGTCTGACCGGTCTCGACACCAATGTCTACACCGACTATAAGACAACCAAGGACGGCTTCTCCTTCGCAGAGGTTGCCAACGCTCCCAAGGAAGTTACCGGTATGTCCGGCGCAACTTATGTCCTCAGCACCGACGGTACCAACCTGAAGGCTACTCTCAAGGGCACTGCTAAGACCGAGACTATCGCAGTCATCGACAATTCCGACTACACCGTAACTTACCAGGAAGGTGACTTCGCTAAGGATGTCCTCAACTACCGCGGCGCTCAGCAGCTTGGTTTCGGCGAGACCCTCTCCGCCACTATCAAGGTTACCGCAGTCAACGGTTGCGACAAGCCCATCGCCCTGAGCAACGCTACTTACAACGTCCGCTTCCTCCGCCCGATCACTGTTATCCAGAAGGATGTTCCCAGCCTGAAGGACGCAGTCGACAACGGTTCTTCCCTGGAAGTTGCCCAGAGCCTCGACTTCAAGGACTGGCGTAATATCTTCTTCACCGATGCCAACAAGTACCTCCAGTACTACGGCGTGGAAGGTGTGGTTGTAGGTATCGTCAACCCCGCTACCGGCTCTGTTGAAGAGGCTACCGGCGACATCACCGAATATGTCACCACCGACCTCAACGGCGGAACCCTCGGCAAGACCAACCTCTCGCAGGTTCTTCCCAAGATCCGTCTGACCTACACTCAGTCTGCTGCCATGTCGCTGACCAGCATCGGTACCCTGACTTACCGCAACGGCGGCAACGTCCTTGGCTATGCCTTCAACATCCAGGTTCCCTTCGTAGTTAAGTACAAGTGGGGCTATGTTGAGTGCTACATGACAATCAAGATTGACCCGACTATCGGCCAGTAATCTGACATCCCCTTGTTAATTCAATAAATCAGCGGGGGCAGGGGCGTGGTTACGTCCCTGTCCCTCTTTTTAAAGACTGAGATGAAAAAACTTCTGTATGCATTTGTATTGATGGGGGTGATCGTGGTCTCCCTGAGTTCATGTAAAGGCAAACAGTCCGACGCCACCGAAACCCTCCCCGCCGAGAACGGCATGGTACTTACCGCCCAGGACACGACAATCACCCGCGGACTGGTCACTACGTTCATGGACCGTATTGTCGCCGGTGACAAGGGAGCGGCCTCGCAGCTCCTCTATACCGTTGATTTCGACGATGAGAACGGTGAACCTTACCCCATGACCGAGCAGCAGCTCGCCGAAATGGACGATATGCTTTCCCTGCCTGTGACCGGCTACGAGATTGCCGACTGTGTTTTCGATACTCCGGAAAGCAACGAAATCCGGTGCCGCGTGTTCATCAACGACCGAATTTCCACCAACTGGTATTTCAAGCCGGTACGTTATCTCGGTACCTGGTACCTCTGCATCAAGGACTCAGCCCAGGGTGACCGTTCCCTCTCGGCCGAACCTCCCGCCGAGGTGGCCCGCTGAACTCCCTGCGCGGTCCCCGCGTCCTGTACAACCCTCTAATTCCCTTCTATACACCTGGCCTCCTGCCTCAGGACAGCCTTCATGGCTTACCCCTGACACAGGAGGCCTATTTTATGACTTCCTGTAATATAAATAAATGGCAGCGTGAAAAAGAGAATCGTTAGCGTTGCAATTGGAAGACTGGAATATGATAATCCGCTATAAAAAAGAACCGAATAGGACGTTTTACAGAGGAATAACGTCTTATGTCTTGTTTTTCAGACTATCGGAGAGAATGGTTCTAAGGGTCTGGAAAAAGAAAGGTGAATAAAACAGACAGGCCGCCGGCAGCATGGACTGTCGGCGGCCTGGATTATTCAGGGAGTAGGGGGATTAGCGGACGAGGACGCGGGTGGTCTGGCCGGAGATGTTGACCAGGTAGACACCGGCGGTCAGGGGGAGGGAAAGGGTAGAGGAGGGGGTGCCGGTGTAGTAGAGTTTACCGTCGGCGCCGGCTACCATCACGGACTGGCCGTCGAGACCGTTTACGCGGAGTTCGCCGTCAAGACCGAGGACTTCAGGAGCGGCGGCTGCCTCGATGGTGCTGACAGCCGAGGAATTTACTTTGCCGATGCGGGCGAAACCGCAGGTGAAGATATCCTTGTCTTCCTTCTCGGCGGAGGAGGAGGGGTCTTTGGAGTAGTTGTCCTTTACGTGGTCGAAGCAGGTGGGATCGTATGGGGTGGAGCCGATGGCGCCCTGGCCGTAGGTGTCGACGATGAGTACGCCGATACCGTTGTCCTTGATGTAGCTTTCGGTTACGCCGAGGGTCGACAGCGGGAAGGTATATTCATAGAAGGTGTGGGCCGAGGTGGCGATTTCGTTCATGAGGTCAACGAAACCGGTTTCACCTTTGAGGAGTTCGGGGTCGAATCCGAATTCTTTCTGTCCCCAGATATTCTTGATGGAGGGGAGCAGCCCGTCGGCATAGCCGTACTTGATGCCGTGGTTGGAGATATTGCTGGCGGGATCCTTGTAGTCGAGCTTGCCGTTTGCGTTGGGTTTGAAGAAACCGGGAGTTCCGACGCCGGGCTTGGTGCTTGCCAGGAAGAAAGCGTCGGCACCGTTATTGAAGAGGTTGTACTGGCCGTCGCTGTCCCAGACGGTATTGCCGTCCACGAGAGTACCGTCCACGCTCTTGTTGGGGTCGAGATCGAATACAACCATCAGTCGGCCGTCCATGTTGTAGGGCTTGGACTCTCCGGGCTGTTTTCCTTCGCCGTAGAGGTCCCAGATGGTGTAGACATACTGTACGCCGAGGTAGAGATTCTGGGCATCGTATGCCGCATATACGGCATAGGAGTCGATGATGGGACGTTCATGGAAGCCCTTCATGGCCTGGGCCACGTCGCGGGCCACGCCCTGGGCGATAAGGTCGGTTGACTTCCAGTTGCTGAGGGCGTTCGATGCGGGGTGTCCCGAAGTACTGATGGTGCGGTTGGAGCCGAACTGTCCGTTGGGGTTCACCTGATAGTAGCTTCCGCCCGGCTGGGGAGTGGGATCAGGATCGGGGTCCGGATCGGGGTCCGGATCGGGATCGGGATCCGGGTCAGGGTTGGGATTGTTGCCCTGGTAAACACCCTGGTCGGTGACGGCACCCTTGCTGCCGCCTGCACCTTTGTAGAGGTGCTTGTTGACGGGAGCGCCGTTGACGTCTGCGGTCTGATTGTTGTCGCCCGAGCCGGAGCCGTCGCAGAAGAGGAAGCCTTTCAGTCCGGAGGGATCGGAGGGGAAGGTATATTTCCAGATGTTGCCCTCGACTTTGGTCATGGCTACGCCGGGCCATTCAGTGTTGGGGGCGCTCCAGTAGTGGATGTTCACGTTGCTCCAGCTTGTCACGGAGTTGTCGTAGTAGATGGTGAAGTCGCCGGGCTGGGGATCGGGATCAGGATCAGGGTTCGGGTTGGGGTTGTCGCCGTCGTTGTAGATGACGGCCACGCCGGAGGCACCGACATTACCGGAAATCGTGGAAGCGGTCACGGTGAAGGTTCCGCCGCTGACGCGGTCGGTGTATGTTCCGGCCGGGCAGTAGCCGCCGCCGTTGGCCACGGAAACATTGCCGCTACCTTTCATCACGATTACGGCCCCGCCGTTCTGACGGGTTACGGAGCAGGCGTTGCCGTTGGTCTCGAACCAGTCTTTCTTGCCTGTCATCGCGTTGCGGAACTTGTTGACCTCGGCGATATGTTTGGCCTTGAAGGCTGTGGAGCCTTTTCCAACCTTGATATTGTTGAATCCGCGGGCATTGGGACGAGCAAGATAGAGGGCTGTTGCGCCGTTGCGGGAGGCGAAGGCGCAGTAGGCGCGGTCGATGACAGACTGATCCACGTTAGATGACCAGTCGTCGTTTGAGTAAGTGTCATGGCTTTCGCCCCAGTAGACAACCTTGGTGTCGGGGAGACTCTGGTTTACTACCCAGTCACCCCCGTAGCCCATGGGAATGCCTCCGTTGTCTTTGGCGGCTCCGTTGGAATATTTGTTGTCGGTCACCGACATATAGTTGGCATATTCCTTGATGATGCCGGGATTGGGACCGGGGGCGTCAAGGATTTCACCGTAGTGCCATACTCCGGGTACGGAAGTCACTTCGCTCCAGAAATTGCAACTTTCGGAGGGGAGGCCGATATGCTTGGCTGCATCCCAGCGGATACCTTTCACTCCGCATCCGGCCAGGGTCTGCACGTAGGCTTTGGCGCGGGCGATAACCTGGGCATCTTCCGAATTGACGTCGCCGTAGTCGCCGAGCTGACCGTGGGTGATTGAATAGCGGTCGCCGTAGTTGATGCCGCCGTTCCAGCGTATGCGGCCGCTGACGTCCCACCATGTGTCATGGTAACCGGCGGTCTTGTCGACATGATTTGCAACGACATCCACGATTACCTTGATGCCGTATTTATCAGCTTCCTGACAGAGGGATTTCAGATCAGCTTCCGAACCCATACCCGAGGATTTGAAGGCAAGGTCGTAAGGGCGGTACAGGTCATGCCAGGGGGAACCTACGTTGACATCGCCGCGCTGAAGCGGAGACAGCTGTACGGAACCGAAACCGGCTGCCGCGATATTGGGCAGCTCTTCTTTGACCTGTGCCATTGTCCAGTTGAAGCAATGCAGGATGTTACCCTCCTGTATTCCTGCGGGAATACCGTAGTCGGCAGACCACGCGTTGGGGAGGGCGGCAAACGCCAGCAACAACGACGCGAAGAATTTTTTCTTCATGGTGATTAAAAAAGTAGAAAAGATGAATAAGTAAGATATGTATGCGCCCTTTAAGGCCAGGGCTATAATATGGCGTAAAATTACTACATATTTTCCATCCTGCCAAATCTTTCCGTTATTTCTTGAAAAAACCGTCTGACAAGACTTCCTTATGCCAATGCTCAGGCCACATCAGGGGGAAGAGGGTGTGTCATACGGACGCAAAATAAGGCGATATGCCAAATTTTATTTTTTGACATATCGCCTTCAGATGGCAGGAGACTGCGGACTCCTGTATGACTTGCCGTAAACAACACCGGGAGATCAGCACTTGCCGGTGGCGTGGTTGCAGATGGCGGTGGATTCTGCTGCCTCGACCTCTTCTTCGGTAGGAACATAGCCGGCAGGCCACTTGGAAACCTGGTCGGGGCGGCGTCCCTCTATCTGCCAGTCGAAGGGATAGAAGTGGGCGTTTGGGTTACGCCAGGAGGGTTTGCGGCAGGCGTAAATGACAAGCGGGAGGGCCAGGAAGAGGCCGACGCCTACTACGATTATGCCTACATAGACGACAGGGGAGCCGATAGTGATCTGCGATGGGGGAAGGTAGCTGAGAATCATCGCCAGCAGGGCGCCGATGATGCCGATGCCGCTGACGAGGATCATGCCGATTTTCCCGCCGGGAACCTTGAAGCCCCGCTGGCGGTTGGGGGAGGTGCGCCGCAGGCGGATAAAGGCGCCGTAGATAATCAGCACCATGATTAGGTAGATGATGGTAGCCATCTGCGACAGTATCTGATAGGCGGATTCGACCGTCGGGAGAACTATCAGTACGAGGCTCAGAAGCGATACGAAGGCTCCCTCGATAATCAGAATCGGGCGGTTGACTCCTTTGGCGTTGACTGCCTGGAGAGAGCGGGGAAGATAGCCCGACTGTGCGACAGCCATCAGGCCGGTGGCCGGTCCGGTCACCAGGGCGCTGATTTGGCCTATGACGCCGAACATTATCAGGAGCGCCATCACGTTGCCCATCCAGCTCAGGTTAAACGACGCCCACAACCCCTTGTAGGCCACCAGCAGAGACTGAAGCAGGTCGATATGCCCTGAGGGCACGACCAGCCCGATTACCAGGGTGCCGAGCGCATAGACCGCCACGATGATAATCACCGCCAGCAATACCGAGCGGGGGAACTGTCTGGCCGGGTTCGGCATATCGTTGATATGGACCGCCTGGATTTCCATTCCGGCGTAGAAGAGGAAGATGGAGGCGGCCAGCACGATGGTTCCCAGGTGAGAGAAATCGGGGAAGAAGCTTACATGGTCCATATAGTCATGTTTCCCCATCAGGACATATATGATTCCCAGCAGAATCAGCACCGCACCCGGAATAATCGTTCCGATCATACCGCCGTAGGTACTCAGTTTATTGGCCGATTTCTGGCCGCGGAAGGCATTGAGCGTCGCCAGCCAGTACATCAGCATCGCCACTGCCAGCGTATATATCTTGTTCGAGGCAAGGGCTGCGTCGAAACTCTCTGGCCAGAAAATATAGGCCAGCGATGAGGCGCCGAACATCAGCACCGTAGGGAACCAGAAAACGACTGTCTGCCACTCGAGATACATCGCCGTCCATCCCCACCGGGGACCGAATGCCTCCGACACCCAGCGGTAGAGACCGCCGGAGCGCGTATATGTCGAGGCAAGTTCGGCGCAGACAAGCGCGAACGGCACCAGGAACACTATCGCCGCGAACAGGTAGAAGAAAATCGACTGTACGCCGTATTTGGCCTCTGACGGCAGTCCGCGCAGACTCAGAATAGACGTTACGATAAGAATAGCCATCGCGGCCATGGTCAGCGAGCCTTTCGCTGTCGAGATAATTTTCTTTCGCCCCGAGGAAGTGACGGCCGGTTCGGGGGCGTTTGCTGGCTTGTTATCCATATACTGTACGCTGTGGTTATAAATCCTGACTGTCTGTCAAAGATTGCCGCGCACGGAGCGCGACAATAACAGTAGCAGAAATATAACATCTTCCTCCCGGAGAAGTCCAGTCTTGGTTTGGATATTTTAATATATATTAATCTAATTTAATGGATGGTTTATGCTTTGCCGGTGCGGTTTCAGGGGTGAAGGTTCCCTGGCTGGAAATCCGGAGGTGGGGAGGGGAATGTTAACAATCTCCCGGATAAAGTGATATTTGGTGGTTTGGAGGGATTTGCGTAACTTTGCATGAACTTTGTCAACTGCAACCATGAATATTTCTTACAACTGGTTAAAACAATATATCGACTTCGACCTCTCGCCGGCCGAGCTGACCCAGGCGCTGACCTCCCTGGGGCTGGAATGCGATGCCGTAGAGGAAGTTGAATCCATCCGCGGAGGCCTCCGCGGGGTCGTTATCGGCAAGGTGCTTACCTGCGTGGAGCATCCCAACAGCGACCATCTCCATATCACCACCGTTGACCTGGGTCTGGACGCGCCCGTCCAGATTGTCTGCGGCGCTCCCAATGTGGCCGCCGGCCAGACCGTGGTAGTCGCTACTGTAGGCGCTACTCTTTATCCCGTCGGCGAAGAAAACGGTTTCCAGATTAAGAAATCCAAAATCCGCGGGGTGGAATCCCTCGGAATGATATGTGCCGAGGACGAAATCGGAATCGGAGAATCACATGACGGCATTATCGTCATTGACCGTGAAGTCGCTCCTGGTACTCCTGCGGCCGAGTTCTACAATCTCCGGAGCGATTACTGCCTGGAGGTGGACCTCACCCCCAACCGTATCGACGGCGCCAGCCATTACGGCGTGGCCCGCGATCTGAACGCCTATCTGCTGCGCCATCTCTCGGACGGCCATCTGCGCCGTCCATCGGTAGATGATTTCACCCTTGACCGTCAGGACGGCGGAGTGAGCGTGGAGGTGGCCGACCTCCAGGGCGCTCCCCGTTATTCGGGAGTGACCGTGCGCGGTGTGAAGGTCGCCGAGTCGCCCCAGTGGCTCAAAGACCGCCTGACCGCCATCGGTCTCCATCCCATCAATAATGTAGTCGACATTACCAACTATATCCTCCACGGCATGGGGCAGCCGCTCCATTGCTTCGACCTCAACAAGATCGGCGGAGGCAAAATCGTAGTGCGTACCTGCCCGACCGGCACGAAGTTCACCACTCTTGACGGCGTGGAGCGCGAACTCGACGAGGCCGATCTGATGATATGCGATGCCGGGAAGCCCATGTGTATCGCCGGCGTTTTCGGCGGTCTGGACTCCGGAGTTACTGAGGAGACCACCGACATATTCCTCGAAAGTGCCTGCTTTAATCCCACCCGTGTCCGCAAGACGGCCCGTCGCCACGGCCTTTCCACCGACGCCTCTTTCCGCTATGAGCGCGGATGCGACGTCAACGCTACCGTCTATTGCCTCAAGCTGGCCGCCCTGATGGTCAAGGAGCTTGCCGGAGGCGAAATCTGCGGCCCACTGGTTGACATCTATCCCGACCCTGTGGCCTGCTTCCCGGTGGAACTCGATTACAACTATCTGCGCTCCCTCGTAGGAAAAGATATTCCCAATTCCGAGGTAAACGCTATCCTCCGTTCTCTGGAGATCGGAATCGATTCGATGGCCGGTGCCGACGGTATTCCCGTCGATGACGAGGCCCTCGCCGCAAGCGCCCGCCTGAGCGTGCCTACCTATCGCTTCGACGTGCGTCGTCCGTGCGACGTGGTCGAGGAGGTGCTTCGCGTCTACGGATATAACAACGTGGAGATTTCCGATACCGTCCACTCCTCGCTCCAGTACAAGAGCCTCTGCGACACCGCCGACGACCTGCGCCGCCTGATTTCCGAACAGCTCACCGCCCTGGGATTCAATGAAATCCTTAATAATTCGCTGACGTCGGAGAATTATTACAAGGACCTGGCCAGCTGTCCCGCCGACCATTGCGTGAAGCTGCTCAATCCTCTGAGTACAGACCTCGATGTGATGCGCCAGACCCTTCTGTTCGGAGGGTTGGAATCCATCTGCCACAATATCAACCGCCGTGCAGCCGACCTGGCCATGTATGAGTTCGGAAACGTATATTTCCGCAACCCACAGGCCATGTCGACCCAGGAAGCGCCCCTGGCGCCTTTCAGCGAGAGCGGTCGCCTTGCCCTCTGGCTGACCGGAGACTTCCGGAATGCCAACTGGGCGCGTGCAGCCCAGCCGGCCACTTATTTCGACCTCAAGGCGTGTGTGGAGAACCTCCTGATGCGTCTGGGCCTGTGGAACGGTTCGGTGCGCCTTGAGACGCTTCCCGCCGCCGAGACTCCCGATATCTTCGGCGCCGCCCAGGTGGTGAAGACCCGTTCAGGGAAAGTGCTGGGCCATCTCGGCACGGTCGCACGCCGGCTGCTTGCCGCCTCCGACATAAAGCAGGAAGTCTTCTACGCCGAACTGGACTGGAATGAGCTTGTAAGGCTCGCCGCCAGGACGAAGGTAGAGTTCTCGCCGCTCCCCAAGACGCAGCCCGTCAAGCGCGACCTGGCTCTGCTGGTCGACACTGCCGTCACTATGGCGAAAATCGAGGAGACTGTCCGCTCGGCCGAACGCAAGCTCCTCCGCGATGTCGAGCTGTTCGACGTCTACGAGGGTAAGAATCTCCCCGCCGGCAAGAAGAGCTACGCCATCTCCCTTACCCTCCAGGATTTCGAAAAGACCCTCCAGGACAAGCAGATTGACAACTCCATGAACCGCATCATCGAGGCCCTGCGCAAAAATCTCTCCGCCGAACTCCGATAACAAGAAAATAAGTATAATACCAACTCATGGGAAGAGCATTTGAATACCGTAAAGCCCGTAAGCTCAAACGCTGGGGCAATATGTCGAAAACATTTACCCGTATAGGTAAGGAAATCACCATCGCCGTAAAGGCTTCCGGTCCCGATCCTGCCAACAACCCCCGTCTGCGCGCGCTCATGCAGACCGCCCGCTCCGAGAATATGCCCAAGGACACCGTCGAACGCGCCATCAAGAAGGCCACCGACAAGGATGCCAAGGACTACAAGGAGCTGACTTACGAGGGATACGGCCCCCACGGAATCGCTATCTTCGTGGAAGCCGCCACCGATAACAACACCCGCACCGTGGCCAACGTGCGCTCCTACTTCACAAAGCATGGCGGCAGCCTCGGCACACAGGGTTCGCTGACCTTCCTTTTCGACCACAAGGCTGTGCTGAAAATCCAGGCCAAACCCGATGTATCCCTCGAGGACCTCGAACTGGAACTTATTGACTGCGGTGTGGAAGAACTTGAAGCCGATGATGAAGGAAACGTTATCCTGACCGGTGCTTTTGAGGATTATTCCGGTATGCAGACCTACCTGGAGAGCAACGGCTACGAAATCCTCTCCACCGAGTTCGTCCGCATCCCCAATGACCTCAAGGAAGTTACCCCCGAGCAGCGCGAAAGCATCGACAAGCTCCTTGAGAAACTGGAAGAGGACGACGACGTCACCCAGGTCTTCCACAACATGAAGGAAGACGACACCGAGGAATAATACCCCATTCCCGCCTCGGATCGTTTACCAACAGGCGATTCCCGCTTTCCCCCTTACAAACCGCCGCAACCGCGATAACCGGCTACGGCGGTTTGCCATATATTGCCAACAAGTTGCTTTAACGGCCGCTTCGGTCAATCTGAGGAGTCTGCGGAAGTAACTTCTGCAAGTGAACGCATAGATTTGTTACGGATGAAACGGTCTGTATTGATTAAATCTTGCTGAGCGGTCAGTTTGGGCACTATGGCTTTAAGAACGGGAATCAGGCTTACGCTTACAGCCATTGTTATTGTAAACAAAATTATGTCTGTGGTTATAGAATTGAGTCCTGATACAAAATGATTTAGCAATATGCTGGTCCAGCTGCAGACAGTAACGTGGATGCCGAGTATGATAATAGAATATCTGCCGATATATCTTATGCCAGGAACCGCGTCTAAAGTTTTGCATAGCAAGATAACAGCTGTAACAATGGTAATTGCTCCGATATAAAAACACAAGACATTCCCCTGTCTGAACATTGTCCCGAATCCGATATAAGGCTTGTTCCCAAGAATAAATAATCCAAATGATATGGCTAACAGGAGGATGATAACAGGGATGTTGTATTGGTCAAACCGGTTGGGGTAAAGAATAGTTGTCCGTTTAAGTAAATATCCAAACATGAAAAACGGGAGCGCAGCCAAGCCAGAATCCATGTATAGCGGGAGAAAGAATTCGTTGTCAAAAAGGCATAAGGCTGTAATTCCGAGCGCAAGGGTAATAATGACAAGAATTGGCGTGTTATGAATTAATTTCGTCAAGATGAAAAACCAGACATTAGCCCAAAACAGAGCAAGAAGAAACCACAAGGCAATATTCACCAATGTTTTGGATGTTATGAACGAGTAGAAAGGGACATCTATTTCCACGCCCAATATAAACCGTCCGACCGCATACAGGATGTAGCCTATACTGTAAAAGAATAAGAACGGAATGATGAGGCGGTTGACTTTTTTTAGAACTGTAGGTATAAATCCTCCATAGTCCTTAAAGAAGATTCCTGATAGTGTGAAGTAAAAAGGCATCCGCAGCATACCCAAGCAAGGAGTGTTCACATCTATCTGGTCCGTAGTGTGGAAAAGAACTACAAGCAGGATACAGAATCCTTTCGCTGTATCGATAAAATTTATGCGCTTAGGTCTAATTCTTTGATTTACAGCGTTTTGTGGGGGGGGGTAGCATGGGCGTGTATGTAATAAAAATATGAATTATTATGATTAAATAACGATGGCTGACATCAATTATTGTCCACAATCTGACTGTGGATTAGCATGGATATGGATTATCTCGCTGATTTGCAAATTTTTTCCGAAAGAGAGGGACGTAAAGAAAAGGCTGGCGCTCCGCGCCAGCCTCTTTGGTGGAATCCCCGTTAGCAGGGGAAATCTGACTTGTGTGTTTCAGGGGTGCTTAAACCAGAAATGAATCACTTGCTTTGGCTGTGATATATCTATTCTATTTACCTTCGCTGTAAATTAGTTTGGAGACGGAGGAACCGCGGCGCACGATGTAGATATTGCCTTCTATGGGAGCGGCTGCACGAATTCCCTCGATGGTGAAGTACTCGGCTGGAACGTCGGCTCCGGTGTTGAGGTCAATGACGTCTGTGCCGGAGACGATGGGGCCGGTCTTGGCGACAGTTATGCTGACCGGAGAGGGAGCGATGGCGCCGTTCTTGGCGACATACAGGGTGAGGGCATCGGCATTGGAGAGGTCCATGTAGTGGTGTTCGGCGGCGCTGGTGAAGGAGTAGCCTTCGGGAACGCTGACGCGGAGAGAAACAGCATTTGCAGTCTCATCTGTCTGTGCGGCCCCGGCCTTGTAGTATGCGCCGATACCGGCGGTTGTGGTGCTGGAGAGTTGTACGGAGCGGTAGACACTGTTGCTGGTCACGTCCTTGGGTCCTGTCCATGTACCCTCCCGGACAGGCCCCGTATAGAATACGTTCCCCTCATTGTTGACCAGGCCCAGTTCAAGGCCCGTGGAGGAGGGATATATTTCAATGGGAAGACGGGCTTCAAACGAGCCGTCGATATACGGACGGGAGGAATTGTTATACTTGACGACGAGGTTGTAGAGACCCGAACATGGGAGACTGGAGAGGGTCAGTTCTGCGGTGGAGAAGTCAGTCGTCCCCTCCGGGAAGATGACACACTGCACGTTTGCCTGGCCGTCGGTATAGTTGCCGTCGGGGAGGTCTGTGCCCTCGGTTATAACGAACTCCTGCGCGGGTTCGAGCGTGGCGGTGTAGAAGACCTGGGATGCATCGCCCAGCTCGACGCCGGGTGCCGAGAGATGCAAGGTGTATGTGCCGTCATCCTCGCTCCAGGCAAATGCGGTATTGCCGGTGAGGTTATAGTCGGGTCGCATGGCGTTGATCGTCAGATAGAGTGTGGGTACATTTAAAGTGTAGTCTGGTCTCGAAGTTGCGTCGAGGCTTGGCTGGAGAGGATATTCAGTCGATGCGTCGCCTGAGTTTTCTGCGGAGAAATAAAAGCCTTCGCTGACGGGTGTCGTGGCAATCGCAGGATTAGGGCAGGATACAGAACTGAGATTTTTCAGGCTTTTTATTTCCTGTGGATTAACAAGGGTGATGGCCCCCGTTGTTTTATTTTTGGCTGCAATGTTGAAATATTTCAGTCCGGGGTTCCAGTTGACCTCAAACCGGTCGTAGACCGAAGACTCTACTACTTCGCTTTTGCTCCCGTCAAAGGCAGGCGCGTCCGGATCATAAGCCTGGCCGTATACCCAGACATATTCTAAGTCCTCCTTGACGGTGATTGTTACAGACTTCGAGCCTTCGTAGGTATAATTATAAACATAGGCTGTGAATTTGTATTTGCCGGGAGCGGCGCCTTTGAAGATTGTCAATATGTTTCCGGAAATACGGTAGTCCGAAGAGGGCTGCTCGCCGTCGGCGACTATATTCGGCGTACCGGCTTGAGTGTGACTCGCTTTAATTGTGAACGAATGTTGTTCAGTGTTTATTACGTTTGAGCCGGATGGTGTAAGCGATAACGTGGTTGATTGTACACCGTAGTATGTCGGGGCGCCACTATCCTTGTCTATGAAAAGGTAGAGCTTTTTTTCACTGTCGGTTGTGGGGTCGGCGAAGAGGATTTTCCCGTCGATTAGCTGCAGCTCTTTGCCTTCGTAATGGATCGTGCCGTTTTTGCCGTACTCGAACTTGACCTGGACTTTCGCGGCAGCAGTTTCTACACCTCTTGTCAAAATTGCCCCTTCGTCGGTTATTCCGCTGAAAAAGCAATTGTTGGAGCTTTGTTTAAATTTTAAGATATAATCGGACCCGCTTTTTTGGATCCGCAGTTTCTCGAAATCGGTGTTACCAACGAGAAAGACACCTTTAGCTTGTCTTGTGACTGCTTTTTGTACGGCTTCGACTGTTGTTGGATTTCCGTAGGTTATACTATAAAAAGTAGGTGAACTGTTTTCTGCATTCTCGGGGTGAATCAGGTAGTAATTAAACGTAGCCGAACTTGTTACAGAGGTACTCGACGGAACTACCGGGAAGTCGGATTCGGCAGCGACCATGATGGAGTGGCTTGCGGAGACTGTTTCGGGGAACGCGATTGCGAATACCCCAACGATTAGGAGTAAGATTTTCTTCATAAGCGAATTAAGATATATGATTTGTTGTAGAGAAATTTGCTTTAAGAGATTGGAAACGATGGATTTATACTACAAATTAGGTTGGTAGGCTGTCAAAGTCCAAGGAATTCCTGAGCAAATATACGACAAATAATTACCCCCCAATTATTTAACCTCTGTTAACATTGATAGGTGGTTTATAACTTTATTTTATAATTTTACAAGATAATGCACACATCGAGCCAGTTTCAAGATCGTCTAAGGAACGTATCAAAAATGCGGATTCAGAAAAAGCTCCGCCGGGGGGTACAGAACACCGCCGCCCAGAGGAGAATACACCGGAGGGTTGGGGCGACGGCTGATTTTTTAGAGGGGAAAATGGAGCTTTTTTCGGGGATTCTGCGTAAATTTGCAAAAGATGTCATTCGGGACGTATTTTCCGGAGGGATCTACGTAATCAAGGTAGAATTTAAGAAAGATTTATGATGAAGAATTTTCTCTCCGGAGCCTGGATATGGAGCCGCCGCTATATCACCCTGCCGCTTATAATAGCTGTGGCATATATCGTGTTCGTGCTGTTCTTCAACGAAAACTCCTATTTCAAGAGCGTGGAATATCAGGCGGAGATTGACCGTCTGGAAGCGGAAATCAAGGAAAACAACGACTCCATGAACTATTACCGCAGACTGAACGCGTCGCTGACAGCCAGCTCGGAGGAACTTGAGCGTATCGTGCGTGAACAGTATCATATGCAGCGCCCCAACGAGGATGTCTACGTATTTGAAAAAAGCAAATAAACCATAATGGACAAGAACCGAAAAGATAAATCCCCGCAAGGGAAAACCTATACCCTGGAGGAGCTTCAGGGCCGTCCTCCACGCACTATCTGGGCTGTCATCGCCATGCTGGGACTGATTACAATCGCCGTCGGCACCCTGTTGCCGATATTCGCCGTCAGAATCGGCCCGGACGCTGTCAGCTGGTGGAAATATGTATATGCCGCCGGAGCTGTCTGTTTCCTCCTGGGAAAACTTTTCTCGCCTTACACGGGGATTCATCCCCGCATCAAGCGCCTCTATCGCATCGAGGCGTGGAGTGCTGTGTTTTTCTGTGTGGCCGCGTTGTTCCTTTTCCTTGACATGAACACGATGCGCGACGTATGGGCCTTCACCCTCGCCGGGGGCGCGTTGCTGATTTTCACTACCATCGCTATTCCCCGCACGGTCAGCAAGACCCTAAAAAACCAGTCTAAAAAATAAATCGCCAGACAACTACTTCCCAAAGATGAAAATAGCACTTGTTGGTTACGGCAAGATGGGTCGCGCCGTAGAGCGTATCGCCCTTGACCGAGGGCATGAAATCGTATGCCGCGTGGACGCGGGGGAGGATGCCCTGATTGATTCCACCGAATTCCGTTCGGCCGATGTTATCATTGAATTCACCACTCCGGCCACTGCCGTCGATAATTACCGTCGCTGTCTCGCTACGGGAATCCCCCTTGTATCGGGAACAACCGGATGGCTCGCCAGGCGTCAGGAGGTGGAAAAGATGGTCGATGAGTCCTCGGCGGGATTCTTCTGGACCTCGAATTTCTCCATAGGGGTGGCGCTGTTCCAAAAACTTGCCGTAGAGGCTACGCGCCTGATGGACGGTTATCCCGAATACACCCCCGAGATGAAGGAAATCCATCATATCCATAAACTCGATCATCCTTCGGGAACAGCTGTATCGACCGCCGAAGCCATGATCGGCGCCTCCGGGCGCCTGGATGCCTGGACTGAGAATCCCGATGAAGCCGCCGACGCTTCCCGTCTGCTTATCAGGCATGAACGCGAGGGGGAAGTGCCCGGAACGCATATCGTAAGCTGGACCTCCGCGGTGGACCGTATCACCCTGGAACACCGGGCGTTCTCGCGCGAGGGGTTCGCCTTCGGAGCCGTGCGGGCCGCCGAATGGATGGCTGCCAACCGTCCGCGCGGTTTCCGTTCGATGCCTGACCTGCTGGGTTTCTCCCTCTGAAGAATCTGAAAAAGGAGGAGAGTACCCTGTCTGTCTTTTCGTCTGCCCTCTCGTCGTAGATATCCTTCATACTTGCTCACTCGTCTGTCACTCTTTTAATTATAGTTATATGAAGAAAATTTTATCTTGTGTAATGTGCGCGTTGGCGTTAACAGCCCTGGATGCCCGGGCCGACAGCGACGAAGGTACGCTGACGGTTGTTCTCGAGGAGGACTTCTCGCTGATGACCGCCGGATCGGAGGACGCGCCCGATCCTGCTGCAATCGAGGATGACAATTACTCTGTCCCCGCCTCTCTCACCCATCTTCCCGGATGGCAGGGCTACTATCTCCATCAGGCCGGTGGAATGCTCTATATCGGACTGGATGATTCCGAAATCGAATCGGGCGCCCTCAACACTCCCCGGGTGGATGTCTCGGCCGCGGCGGGAGCTTTCACTGTCAGGTTCCGCGCCCGCTCCGCAGCAGGTTATGATGACAAGATTTACGTGGCGAGCAAAATCACTGCCAGCGACTATGTAAGCAAGGAAGTGAAGGTGACTCCTCAGTGGGCCGACTATACGGTTATGTTCGAGAACGGCACCGCCTCCACCTATGTCCTGTTCACTCCCTGGCTTGACGCGATACTGATCGATGACATACGCCTGGAAGTGCTGGTACCCTATGTTGCCGCCCCGAAGGATCTGGCGTTCAGCAACTATACCGTTACCGGTTTCGATGCTTCCTGGAGCCCCGTGGAGGGTGCCACCGGTTATCTGCTCAACCTCTTCACGAAGGATGCCTCCGGCAACCGTGTGTATTATAAGGAGAATCTCCCCGTGGAGGGCACTTCCTGTGAGGTGCGCGACCTCCCGACGGCCGACTCATACTATTATTTCACGGTCCGCGCCACCGATGGAACCCACAACTCCCCGGAATCGGCTGAAATGGCCGTGGAGGGTCTGTTGCTCCCCGTCCTGGAAGAGGAGACTGCCCTGACACCGACCGGTTTCACCGCTTCGTGGAAACCGGTGGAACACGCCCGGTCCTATCAGTTCATCGCCACCCGCGAGCATACCGCTACCGAAGCCGGCACCTACGCGCTGCTGGAGGAGAATTTCGATGAGATAACCGAGACAGCCACCTCGGAATACGACTATACGTCGGTTCCCCAGCTGCCGGGATGGACTATCGCCAGCGCCAAGTATGTCCCCGGCGCCGTAGGTGTGAACTCGGCTAACGGTCAGTACGGCACGGACGCCTGGATTCAGTCGGCCGTATATGATTTCTCCAAAAACAACGGGGACGTCCATGTGAAACTCCGCGTCTACTGCACATATAAGACCTCCAACAAGTACAAGTCCACCGTTTACCTTGGTATGCACACCTATGACGAGTCAATCGGGCGCTACCGCATGGTTGAACGCAAGGAATACAAGGATGTCGGAGCCGACGGAATCGTTATCGACGAAATCCTCAAGGGTGGAGGCTCCCGCTCGCTGCTGATGCTCGAGCCGGACGGCTATGCCGATATGTTTGTGGATGAAATAACCGTGTCGCAGGACCTCCAGGCCGGTGATGTCGTGGAGACAACCGCCGTCTCGCGTTCCGTCACCGAGCCCGT
This sequence comes from uncultured Muribaculaceae bacterium, assembly GCA_910584365.1. Taxonomy (GTDB): domain Bacteria; phylum Bacteroidota; class Bacteroidia; order Bacteroidales; family Muribaculaceae; genus UBA7173. The sequence continues at coordinate 31,085 of CAJUAF010000011.1, forward strand.
TATCAAGGTCGAAGGACTTAAACTTCTCCCCGGTGACAGGGTATGTTATGTTGTCCGCGCTGTGGGCCGTAATTCGGGCGATACCCGCACAATCTATTCCGACTACACCGAACGCCGCTATGTCGCCCTCCCGCAGGCTGGCGTAGACACGGTGGTGACTACTCCTGAAGACAGTACTGTCACGGTCTACAATCTCCAGGGAATCCGCATCCTCAGCAATGCCTCCCCCGAAGAACTCAGCACCCTCCCCGCCGGCCTCTATATCGTCAACGGCCGCAAGCAGATTATCCGGTAATCTTGTTCCTCTTGCGGGGTAAACATATAGAAAACAATGCATAAAGGCGATGTGCCATTTTCGGCACATCGCCTTTATGCGGTTAAAGAAAGAGGGGGTATCAGGGGATGCGGAGTTTGCGGACGCCCTGGAGGAAGGGGGAGACAAGCAGATAGAGGCCAGAGGGGAGAGCGGCAAGGGCTTCGGCGGGGAGGGAGGCGTGGAGGAGCTGCCCCTGGATGTTGTAGACACTTACCGCAGAGGGGAGCTGGCAGTCCATGCTGACGTCACTGATTGCGGCCGGAGTGCCGGGATCGGCGATCGGGGTGTTCATGCTTTGGGCGCGGTTGGTCTCGGGAGCGTCCTGATTGTCGAAGGGGAGGTAGATTTCAAGACTTGAACGGAGCATCCGACCGGCGTTGAGGGCCTGGACCTCCTCGGCGTTGAGGGCCGAGCGGTAGAAGAATACTTCCGCAAGATCAAGTGTCCCTGCGGCAGGGGAAAGGGTTACTTTCGCGGGCTGGAGTTTTCCGGAAGTCTCCCCCAGGAGAGTGTTCCCGGCATAGAGGAGAGTGCGCCCCTGTGCATGATAATGGGTGAGAGTCAGGATTGTGGGTTCGGCGGCGGTCTGTCCCGAAATCGTGGCTCCGTCGGGGAAGGTGCAGGTGAGGGTTTCGCCCGAGAGAGTAAGAGTTATGTCGCCGTCGGCGGTGGCAATGGTGGCGAACTGACCCCGGGGGAGCGTCGTCAGGCCGAGTGCGAGGGTAAAGGAATGAGCGACATTTTCGGGGGCGAACTCGATTTTTCCGTCATGGTTGACGGTGAAATTGTTGCCGGTTGTCCGGACAGGGAGCGGTTTGCCTGCGTGGAGGGCATCGAAGAGCGAAGGGGGCATGGCATAGAAGAATTCCCGGTGACCGTCGGTGGAGGGATGGTAGATGTCGTCGCCGTGCTGGTAGCCGTCGGCCCAGTTGCCCGAGCCGTTGTCGATTGCGCCGAGGAGATTTATAGAGGGGACGTCCCACTCATGGATAAGAAGATTCATCCGGCGCACCCAGGCATAATCGTCGGCGTTGAAGTCGCCGCGGGTATAGTTGTTCATCACCACGGGAATTTTTTCCTGCTCGCGGGCACGGGAAATGAGAGTCTGCATATTGTCGCGGAACTGATTGAAGACTTTTTCCTGGTCCTGGGCGCCGTGGATTCCCTCATTGCCCAGCGACACGCCGAAGATTACGTAGCGGCCGAATTCATGGGTCAGTTCGCTGTAACGGTTCAGGAGATTTACGGTGTTGTTCCCGTTGATGGAGATGCCGGAAGTGTAGAAAGGATGTTCGGATTCCCCGTTGTCATGGCGCTGGCCGAGCAGTTGGCCGTACATCCAGGCATATCCCCGGTTGTCGTCTGCCCCCTCTCCGTTAGCGACCGAGGAGCCCATGACCGAGATGCGGCAGGGGTCGATTCCTGCGGGTGACTCGATACGGTAGACGAAGTCGCGCAGGTCGAGGGTGATGGTGTAGGTGCCGTGTTTGAGGCGTATGTCTTCCAGTGAATAACCGTCGGAGGCCATCCCGACGGATGCCTCGGTCCCGGCGATACGCTTCATCTGGTAGTTCCAGGATTTATTCATCACGAAGACAAAGCGCTCGGGATCGGAGATTGTCGACTCGCGGCTGAGACTGAGGGTGGCGCTCCAGACGCCGTTCCCCTGATAGTCGAGAAGGGCGTTGTCGGTCAGGGTCCATCCGCCGGGCACCACGCTTCCGGTCAGTCCCCAGGATGTGACGGGGACTACAGTCAGTTCGCCGGTAGCGAGATTTGCGCGTAGATAGGAAAGCTGTTCGGACTCGACGGCAGCCTCGCCGGCACCGGCGGTCAGTTGCCCTTCGGCGTCGGTGCCGAAACTGATGGTCGTGCCGTTGTCGGTCAGCGCTTCGATGGTGAAGCTGCCAGGCCTGAGCAGGGTGTACGCCTCGAAGATGCCGTAGTGCTTGCCGTCGGCGGTGACTTCATGCATGGGCAGGGGAGACCCGGATTCGGTGGCTGTGCCCGTAATGGTGGCTCCGGTGAAGACCGGGGTCGCGTCGGGGCGCTGGCCGCCGGTCAGTTCCTCGATTTTCATCGCGTTCAGGGCAATGTAGTCCCCCTGTTTGCGCGAGACGGTGAAGATGATCTGTCCGTTGTCATCGGGGTAGACAGGCTCGGAAATAAGGATATTGGAAACGTTCTGGTTTATTCCCTCTCCGCCGATGTTCGTTCCCGCCAGGGTGAGTTCTCCTGAGAAGAGGTTGATTCCCTCCATCTTGTAGATACCCGTGCGGGTGTCGCCGGCCTTCCGGGAGGCGAAAACCGAGAAGCGGTAACCGTTGGCTGGATTGAGCCCCGAGATAGTGAAGTTGCTGTTGTTCTCGCTTTTCTCGATGAAGAAATAGTCCTCCGTGGCTGTGGCTACTGCCAGGTCGCCGAGCTTCGCGGCGTCCGGTTCGAGCAGTCCTCCTCCGCCGCTCTTGCCGTTGGTGGAGAAGCGGGAGTTGAGGGTGATGACGTAGCCGGTCGGCTCATTGGCCGAGTTTACCAGATTGTCGTAGACCGTGCCCGAGGCGGCGTACTTGTTGCCGGAAGTATTGTTGGTGATATTGTTCCAGCGGTTGCCGTTGCCGTCGGTTTCGGTGACGGTGCCCTGGGCTGCGGTAATCGAGCCGAAATCGAAGTATAGGGTCTGCTTCAGTTCTTCGGCCCCGGCCGTCAGCGACGCGGCGGCCAATAAGGATAAAAGGATTGTTTTCATGAATTACTTTAAAGTTGGAAATTCGGTTTTCGGGGCGCCGTCTTCCCGGGAGGGGGACGCCGGTGCAAAGTTACAGCCCGAAAAAGCTCCGGCCAACCTCATGTAAAGGATAAAGTAATGGATATGAAGTGTAAAATCCCTTTATTTCAGTGGATTATGTAAAGGCAGAAGTGTTAAAAAGTAACCTTTCCGATGGTGGCTGCGGCGCTTTCAAACGCCTCCTTGCCGCCCCGGGAGCGGTTGCGCAGTCCGTGGCGATAGTTGTAGACGGTCTGCGGAGAGCAGTGGAGCAGTTCGGCGATGCGGACTGAGTCTGTGATTCCCAGACGCGCCAGGGCGTAGATTCTCAGTTCCGTGTTCAGCAGTTCCCCCTCTCTCAGCACCACTTCTTCGCCGGGGCGCAGCAGGGCGTTGAACTCCCTGACGAAGTCGGGGAAAATCTGGAGGAAAATGCCGTCGAAGTTACGGTAGAATTCCCGCACTTCGGCGCGGCTCTCGCGGGAAGTCTCCGTCATGCGCCGGATTTCCTCGAACTGCCGGGCTTTGCTCTTGCGGTTGATGTTTTTCCGGAAATCCTCGAAGCGTTTTATATATCCGGAGTTCATGGAGAAGAGGCTTGCCAGATATTTCTCCTTCACGATATTCGCTTCGGCGAGTTCACGCCCCGACTTACGGATTTTTTTCATCTGGCGGAAAATAATCAGCACCGCCCCGACCAGGACCAGCGACAGCAGGGAGGCCAGCGCCAGAAGCCATCGGGTGACGCGCTCCTGCCGCCGGCTTTTCTCGCTGTAAGCCTTCGAAATGCGGTCATGCAGAGGTGCCATGGCTGCGGTCCGGATGCGGTTGGGGTATAGGATGGCGGAGTTCAGGGCGTAGGAGCTGTAAGTGTAGGCGCGCTCCGTCTCTCCGCGGTCGAGCATTTCGGCGGCGAGGTCTTCCAGGGAGGCGATGTCGCGGTTGACACCGCGCACGTCGGCCACCGCCGCCATAGCCAGGCAGGCGATATAACCCTCCCGGTCCCCCCGGGCTTTCAGGAGCTGGGCCAGCACGTAGGCGTCGCGTCCGTCGTCGCGGGTATTCAGCGGCGAGCGGCTTACCATGTTCGTAAGATTCCCGATAACTTTTACGCGCATGATGCTGTCCCCTCCGAGACTGTTCCATCCCGTGTAGAGGGGGTAATCGCGGTCGGCAGGATGGAGGAGCGCCGTCAGAGTGTCGCCGTAGGCTTTTCCCCGTCGGTAATACTCCCGGCTCAGGGCCGGCATCCGGGAATAGTCCCCCAGGTGGTTGTAGAGGTACATCATCTGGCTGTAATATTCCTTGCGCAGTTCCCGGGGCAGAGAGTCGGGGCGCACGCCGGAGATAGCCTCCATCGCTTCCTTGAGCAGCCCTCCGGCCGCCAGTACGAATGAGCGTTTTATCTCTCTTTCAGCCGTAACGTCGAGCCGGGCGGCATACTCCAGGGCCGAATCCACGCTGAAAGTGCTGTATTCCATGAAGATTTCGCGGTTCAGACCGCTGTCACCCTTGCGGACGCGGGCCTTTAGTGCGTCCAGGTGTGCTTCTTTCTCACGGGCATACTGCGGCGCGGCGGTCAGCACCGAGTCCAGGGTGGCCAGCCAGCGTTCACTCCTTTCTCCGGCACTCCCCGTTGGCGTAGCGATGGCCCACATAGCGGCGATGGAAAGGATTATATGGCCTAAATATCTCATTGTCATGGTATCTCCTCGAAAGTTTCCACAAATATACAGCTTTTCGGGCTACATTTCAATATAATTCGTATGACACACGGGTATAAATCGGCGTCTGTCTGTCGGAAAGAAGTTCCGGGGCATAGAAAAAGTGGCTGGAGCGCGAGAGCTGCAACCACTTGTTTGTCTCCCATGTAAGGAGATTGGCTGTGTGTTTTCTATGGGGCTAACCCGGAGAATCCGATGCACTTGGGGGAGGCGTTTGTATCAAAATGAATACTGTCGCGCTTTCCCGAGCGTGCCATTGAAGAAAGTTATGCTGACTTTGACGGAATGGTGTACGCCTGTAGCGGAGTAAATCTATAGCCGTTGACAACAGTTCCCCTGCGGTATTATTTTTCAAGTATTGCCGAGTATTTTACAGCAAATATACGACTAATAATTACCCCCCCAATTATTTAACAATCATTAACATTGTTTCCGCGTTTTCTATTGCTTTTTTACAATATTTCCGAACATACAATCCAGGCCAGGACAAATTTATAGGCGTACCTTAAATTTGTCCTGGCCTGGATTGTATGGAAATGAATAGCTGCTGGCGTCAGGGGCGCGGGGGGAGGGGGCGCCAGAGATACAGGCGGTCGGAGGGACGGATTTTCGAGGGGACAGCGATCGAGAAAGACTCCCCTTTGGAGGCCGTATCCGTCGGACGGAGGTCCACGCGGATTTCATCGAGGGTCAGGCAGATGGTGCCGGTGGTGGGGCCGATTATGAGGACCTCGTCGCCGGGATGAAGCTCGCCGGCTTCCATATGGAACTCGGCGACTCCGAGTTTCGAGAAGTAACGCACGGCTTTGGCGCGGTACTCCTTGACGCGGGTGGCCGAGGAGCCGTATTTGCTGGACCATTCTCCCAGGCGTTGCCCCAGGTAGTAGCCGTTCCAGAAACCGCGGTTGAAGATTTTTGACAGCTGCTGGTCCCAGCGGGCGATCTTCTCTTCGGAATAAGAGCCGTCGCAGAGCGATTCCAGGGCTTCGGAATAGCATCTTACGGCGATGTCGACATACTCCGGTCCGCGGGCGCGTCCCTCGATTTTGAAGACGGAGACCCCGGCGTCGACCATCTTGTTGAGGAAATGGATGGTCTTGAGGTCCTTCGGCGACATGATGTACTTGTTCTCGATGTCGAGCTGGTCGCCGGTCTCGCGGTCGGTGACCGTGTAGCCCCGGCGGCATATCTGGGTGCAGGCTCCCCGGTTGGCCGAGGAGTTCATCTCGTGAAGGCTCAGGTAACATTTGCCGGAAACGGCCATGCAGAGGGCACCGTGGCAGAACATCTCGATCCGCACAAGCTCTCCGCGCGGTCCGCGGATGTCGTCGCGGACAATAGCTTCATGGATGGCCCTGACCTGATCGAGATTCAGTTCACGGGCCAGGACCACCACGTCGGCATAACGGGAATAGAAGCGGAGGGTCTCGGTGTTGGAGACGCTCAGCTGGGTGGAGATGTGGACCTCCACCCCCCGGGAGCGGGCATAGAGGATTGCGGCCATGTCGGAGGCGATTATGGCCGAGATGCCGCTCGAAGCTACGGCGTCGATGACGGAGCGCATCTTCTCCATATCCCCGTCATAAATGATGGTGTTTACGGTGAGGTAGGACTTGACTCCCTTCTCGTCGCAGATGGCGGAGATGCGGCGCAGGTCGTCCAGGGTAAAGTTGACGCTGGAGCGGGCACGCATATTAAGCCCCTCGACTCCGAAATATACGGCGTCGGCACCGGCGTTGATTGCCGACCGGAGGCTTTCATAGCTCCCCACGGGAGCCATTATCTCAAAATCCTTTCTGTTCATTGCAGTGAGGGTTAACGGAGGAGAACGCGGCGCGAGAAGTCAGCCACGGTGACGACATACAGGCCGGCGGGGAGGCTGACAAAGGTCTGTCCCGTCGGGACTGTGCCGGCGAAGACCAGACGTCCGTCGATGGAATATACAGCGAAGCTGTTGGCGGAGTCAGAGTTCTCGATCACCAGCGCGTGGCCGACGCAATAGGCGTCCCAGCTGTGGTAGTCGTTCCCCTCGGGGGTGAGCAGCGAGGCGCTGTAATCGCTGACGGCCAGATCATCGACCATGCAGCGGCCTCCGCTCTTCTGCTGGAGGCGGACGCGGATGTTGCCCGAACGGTTGGCGGTGACGGTGCAGGGATTGTAGCGGTTGTTTCCGTCGGCGTCCTTATCGACGCGGACCGTCACGTCCCCCGCGGGTTCCCATGTTTTGCCCCCGTCGGAGGATACCGAGACGGTGAACAGGCAGTCATTGGATTCCTTGCTCCATACCTTTCCCTGGAACGAGATTGTGCCTGCGCCCCCGGGCTTGTCCTGGAGCATATAGATGACGCGTGTGTCGGTCTTGTTGAAGCGGGCGGCCTGGGTGGAGTTGTAGGCCTGGGAAGTGGCGCCGTTCTTTTCGAAATATACCCCGTTGGTGTACCATATGGAGGCGGAACCCTGGTAGGTCAGCTCTCCGTAGCCGTTTCCTCCGGTGATGGCCGGCTCGAAATCTTCCAGGAACGACGACGATCCGTCGGAGACAACGCCCTCGACTTCCACGTCATCATAGCGGAAACCTTCCGCCTCGGCCACCAGCGAAGTGGTGTAGCTTCCCGCCGTGGTGGCGCCGAGACGCATATAGAAGCGGTCGGCTCCGGGAGCGAGGGTGGCCTGGCGTCCCCATTCCTGCTTGTTGAGTGACAGTTCGAAAGGCGCGTTAACAGAAAGAAGCACATCGCCCGGAATATTGTCAATTACCGCCAGCAGTTCGGCGGCTTCGGACGGCTGGCCGGGAAGGGCGGTAAAGGCCAGTTCGCCGTCAAAGAGGAAAGTTACAGAGGGGAGTGGAGCCGGAGTGGTGACGTTGATGGTTTCTGAGGTCAGGGTGCCGTTGGAGACGGTGTAGGTATAGGCCGTTTCCGGTTCAAGGCCGCTGACGCGGTAATGGCCCGGAGCGCCGGGGACCGTGCGGGGATAACCGTCTACGGAGATATTGCCGCGGCGTACATCGAGGGTATATTCCGCGGAAGTTCCGTCGATGCATACCCAGTTGGCTGTGAATCCGTCTTCGGAGACTTCGGTGGCGGCCAGGGCCGGAAGACCGTCGACGGCTTTTCCCCGGAGGTTGACTTTTACGGAGAGGTCGCCGCAGGCGAGCGTCAGGGTGCCGGAGAAGTCTCCGGCGGTCACTGCGTCGAAAGTCACCGGCAGACTTGCCCCTGAGGCGTTGACCTGCTGCTGCGGGAGGGAGGCTGCCCCGGCGGAGAACGCTCCCCCGCTGACAGAGACGGACACATTGCCCGGAAGTTTCACTCCGGAGACAAGGGTCGTTAACGTAAGTGGATGGCCCGTAGCGGCGGTGCCGAAGTCGATTGTGGAATTGTTGACCGGAGTCAGGAAGCAAGGTTTTTCGGCGTCGGCGGCGCTCCAGGGCTGTCCGGTCTTGTCACCCCAGATATATTCGGCCAGTTCTGGATGGTCGATGAAGGGATTGCGGTTATGCTGGTGGGCATAGATGGCATCGTTGCGGACGGTCTCCTTTTCGCTGACGGGGTCCTGACGATGCCATTTCAGCAGCAGGTCGATGGCCCATGAGGAGAAGCAGGGATAGCTGTCGCGGGAGAGCATATCGCTTTCCCAGGTGGAGATGCGGCTGTTATAGCAGGCGGCCATATAGAAATATGAGCGGGCCAGGTCCCCTTTATACTCGTCGTCCGGTTCGAAGACCGTTCCTGAGTAGCCGGGGAAAGTGGAGCGCCCCAGTTTGCCCAGGGGCCTTACATTTCCGCTGGCGGGGAGGGTCGTTCCGCCGGAACATTCTCCGTAGGGGAAATTCGAGCGCTGGCCGTTGACTTTGCCGTCGGTGGGATAGATATGGAAAGCGTCGGAATACATCGGGGAGGCGTCGTCGAACCAGCTTTTCGGGAAAGAGTGTTCCTTGTTGATGCAGTCGCCGACCACGGAATAGTTTCCGCACTTTACGGCGTCGAAACTTTTCCCCCAGTTCTTGGTGGAGTACATATCCCAGATTGTGCCGTCGGGATGCACGTCGGAGGTTTTGTAGACGTCATACAACGACTTGTACCCTACGACCGTATGGTCCGAAATAACGTTCTCAAGCTGACGGAGCAGCGCCCTGTCGCTCTTCCCCTCGCAGGAGGAGTAATAGCCTGCGGGAGCGTCCGCCCGCGAGGAGATTCCCGCGGCCACGGCTATGGAGAGATATAAAAAAGTTCTTTTGTTCATGGTCTGGTATAACGGTTTTTTAGCGGTTTTCCAACCGGGGGCGTAAAATTACAGAATTTTTTTAGGATAACAAAGCACTTGTTCCAACTTTTTAGCTAACTTTACGGGCAGAAAATGTGTTATCATTATAACTTTGCCTGACGCCTCCCCTCAGGGGATGCCGCCGGACACTGAAACCGGTAATTCAACCCTAAAGCATATAGTCAAAATTATGGATTTCATTACTGATGAGAAACTCGTCATCGTCGGCGCAGCCGGCATGATCGGTTCCAACATGGCCCAGACTGCGGCCATGATGCGTCTTACCCCCAACATCTGCCTTTACGATACTTACGCTCCCGGTCTGGAAGGTGTCGCCGAAGAGATGTTCCACTGTGGATTCCAGGGTGTGAACTTTACTTTCACTTCCGACATCAAGGAGGCCTTCAAGGATGCCAAGTATATCATCTCCTCGGGAGGCGCCGCCCGTAAGGCCGGTATGACCCGTGAGGATCTTCTCCGCGGCAACTCCGAAATCGCCGAGCAGCTCGGCAAGGACATCAAGGCTTACTGTCCCGATGTAAAACACGTGGTTGTCATCTTCAACCCCGCCGACATTACCGGCCTGGTAACCCTGATTTACTCCGGTCTGAAACCTTCGCAGGTTTCCACTCTGGCCGCCCTCGACTCCACCCGTCTGCGTTCCGAGCTGGCCAAGTATTTCAAGATTCCCGCTGACGAAATCAAGAACTCCCGTACCTACGGCGGCCACGGCGAACAGATGGCCGTCTTCGCTTCCACCACTACCGTTGCCGGTCAGCCCCTCTCGGAGCTTATCGGTTCGGATGCCCTGCCCCGTCAGGAATGGGATGCCATGAAGCAGCGCGTCATCCAGGGCGGAAAGAACATCATCGACCTCCGCGGCCGCAGCTCCTTCCAGAGCCCCGCATATCTGTCCGTAGAGATGATCGCCGCAGCAATGGGCGGCAAGCCTTTCTCCTGGCCTGTCGGCACTTACGTAAACAACGGCGAGTACAACCACATCATGATGGCCATGGAGACCACCGTCGACAAGAACGGCGTCCATGTAACTCCCGTCAAGGGAACTCCCGAGGAACACAAGGAACTCGACCAGAGCTACCACCACCTCTGCAAGCTCCGCGACGAGGTCATCTCCCTGGGCATCATTCCCGCCATCGACAAGTGGCATGACATCAACCCCAACCTCTGATAATCCCCCTCCTACTTGACTTATTGACAGGCGTCCCTGTATTGTCCGGGGCGCCTGTCCTGTTAAACGTTGCGTCCGCTAACTCGCAAATTTTGCGAGTTAACGGGGGCTTTTGTCATAATCTTCCACTTTCCTGAGTGGGCATAATAAGATACAGACGTCTTTGTCAGCTATATGGCAGAGGCTGCTTCACACAACAACGCGCGGAGCAGCCTCTGGCTTTATAAGGGGGGAGGGGATCAGTCGATGACTGTCTTGGCTACGGAGACGGAGCCGTCGGTCATTACGGTGCGGACGATGCAGACGGTTCCCGGGGTGGGATTGAGAAGTTCGCGGCCGGTGAGGTCGTAATAGCGGGTGGAGGCGACAGCGGCGGCGGAAGCGTCAACGCCTGTTATACCGGAGGATTCTACTTCAAAGGAGCTGGTATAGAGGATTGTCATCTGGCCGGTAGGTACGTAGCCCTTGAGTTCGTAGTCGTATTTTCCGGCGGGAAGATCGGTGAACGGGTAGCTGAGCGCGGAACCGGAAATCTGGTCGCCGGTCAGTTCGGTGTCTACAACGGTTGAGGTGGCATCGGTAAGTTTTACGGTGTAGCGCGAGGGGGCTGCGAAATCATCGTCGGAATAGGCTTCCCATTTCAGAGTGGCGCCGTTGTCGGCAAGTTCGAGGGTGGGACCGGCGGGAAGGACTTCCTCATAGGTGACATTGGGATAGTGGTCGGCCCAGGCGGCGGCGTAGGCTTCGGCGCTTCCTTTGGGGACTTTGATGACAAACGTACCGGTTGCGGGATTGGCGCCGATAGTGCGGGGAGGTACAGGAGCGAAGCAGTACATTGTCTTCAGGGCGTTGCAGAAGAGTCCCAGAGGGCTGAAAGTTATCAGAGTAGAGGGGAGGCTGATCCATTCCAGGGCACTGTTCATCGTCAGAATCGAGAAAGTGTTATCCTCGGAAGCTACGCCGATGTTGGTTATGGATTCGGGGAAAATCATCGATTTGACTCCGGTGGCGCTGAAAGCGTTGTTCCCCATGACAACATCCCTGTTGGGGAGCTGGATGTTCTGGATATTGGAAGCGAAGAAGAACGCTGTCGAGCCGATCTCTTCCAGCGATTCGGGGAACCGGATGTCAGTAAGCCCGGTGCCAGGACTGGAAGGCACTTGCTCCGATTGTTTTAAGATTGTCCGAGAATTGGATACCGCTAAGCTTGGTGTTGCCCATGAATACGTATCCGGCGATTTCAGTGACGGAAGAGGGCATGACATATTCTCCTGTTTTTGCATAAGGAAAGCCGATCAGGGTAGTGATGTCTTTATTGAACAGGATGCCGTCGACAGAAGCCAGGCAGGCGTTTTCTTCCGCTACCTCGAATTTTTCGAGATTCTCAGACAGCAGGAAAGCATCGCTGCTTATTTCCCGGACGTTGGCCGGAATGACGATATTTTTCAGGCCGGTGTTACGGAATGCGGTCGAGCCGATTGCGGTGACAGAGGATGGTATTGTAATCTCGGTCAGCGATGTACAGTTGTTGAACAGACCTTCGGCGATTTCCGTAATCCCTTCGGGCAGACTGATTACGGAGAGGTTGGAACATGATTGAAATGCCATTTCTCCGAGGGATGTCATGGTCTGAGGAAGGGTTATTTCCCTAAGAGCCGAACACTCATAGAAAGTAGCCTTGCCCAGGACTTTGATTGCATCGGGCCATTTTACCGATGTCAGCGAGGCGCAGCCGTAGAAGGCATAACCCTGGATGTCCTCGATAGTTTCGGGAATCGTCACGGCTTTCAGAGAGTGACAATTATAGAAGACAGCACTGCCGATTTTTTTCAGGGAGGCGGGAAGATTGATGGTTTCCAGATTGTTGCACTCAAAGAACGCATGGTCGCCCAGCTCGGTGAAGGTCTCCGGCAGGACTACGGTCTTGAGTTTCTTGGACTGGCTGAAAGCGCCGTCTGAGATTGAAGTAATATTGTCAGGCAGAGTGAGGGTGGTGAGTCCGCAGTTATAGAAGGCGCTTTCTGTGAGGGTTGTTACGCCGGTATTGAAGTTGACCTCCGTAAGGCTGGTGCAGTCCTGAAACATATAGCCGTTCACGGTCTTGAGATTGGCCGGGAGAGTGAGGGAGGTCATCGATGTCAGCTCGCGGAAAGCTGACGCGCCGATGGTGGTCAGATTGTCGGGCAGCACAAGGGAGGCGATGGTGGTACATCTCCGGAAGGCGTTGGATGCAACGTTGGTGAGAGTTGAGGGGAGGGATACGGTCTTTATGTTCTTGGAGCGGCCGAAAGTCCAGCTTCCGATGCGTTCCACACCTTCCTCGATTTTTACGTCAAGCAGGGCATTGCAGTCCATGAATGCCTGGTCTTCGATGGACTTTACGGCGTAGGTCTCGCCGTCGAAAGTCACCGATCCGGGAATGACGACAGAGGTCAGCGCCTTGTATTCCGCATTGTTGTCGGGAGATTTGGAGACCGAAGCTGTATTGGCCTCGGTGTTGAGATTGAAGTAAAGGTCGCCGACCTTTACGGCATCGGCCCAGGCCGCTGCCGTTCCCATGAAGGCCAGACAGGCAAAAGCATAGCCTCGCGTAGTAAACAGTTTCTTCATATAACGGTAAGGTTAATTGATTTATAACAGAGGCTATACCTGATGGTCTTTATGCTTGAATTTGGTATAATACCTCTCTTTTCAGGCGCAAAAATAAATAAAAAATCTAAACATAGCAAATTTTTCCCTGAAATCTTCCCGGACGCAAGAAAAATGTTATAATTCCGAGAAAAGAGTTGGCTTTATGACAATCCCGACGCGGATATGGGACTGATATACCTTGTAGTCCAGAAGCCCTTCGCCGTAGCCGTTGTAGAACTGCATGAACAGGTACTGGTTCGATTCTGTCGAGAAGCGATAGGCGGCCTCGATGGTGGTGTTATAGTTGAAAAGACCTTTGGCGCGGCGCGTCAGGCCTACGGACATGGCAAACTTGCGGTTGGTCGACTGCCACTGCCATCCTACCTGGTAAATACCCTTGTATTTCAGAATATCCTTATTGTTTACCCCGTCGATAATCGGAATCCAGAACTTGGCCCCGACAACGAAATTGGGGTCAACCATGATATTGCCCCCGAAAGTCAGTTTGTTCCACGAGCGGGACTCATCGCCGTCGCGGCCGTTGCTTTCATGTTCGAGTACAAGCGACAGCTGCCCGACGAAGCGGTCCTTGATGAACAGCGGCTTGTTGAGGCCGATACCGGGATTGAAGTTGAGGTCGGTCATCGGCATGGAGTTCTCCAGTACGTTCCAGAACACTTTCTGGGTATAGAACAGGTATAGATATGTCCCCCAGGGGAGAGTGGATTTCGTAAGTTTCTGAGCAATCGAGATCTGAAACTTGATATTGGTGTTTTTCTTAGTCGGTTTCTCGTTGACGGGAGGTCCGAAAATAAAATAATTGTCCTTGTAGATTCCGAAATAGTAATGCCGGTCGGCGAAAGCGCGCCGGAGGGAATCGGTGTTGAGATGCTCTTTCGGCAGCTCTACGATTTGTGCGTCAGCCTTTTGCGGAGCCGCCATCAACGCCGCAAAACCGATCAGGAGCATCCACACTCCGCGCAATATCGCAGAAACAGTCATTTTACTCATAAATAAATAGTCTGAAAAGATAACATCCGGCGTTTCAAATTCGTTTGCAAAATTACATAAATCTTCAATAACTCCCAACCGCGCCTTTTGGCCTTAACCGACAGAATGTTGTCCTAAAAGTCAAGATAGGGGCCGTATATCTCCGTCCGGGTACCAAATATCCAGCCACAGGGTAAAATTCTGTTGAAAAACATCAAAAAATCTGCCTCCGCATTTCGCGAAAATAGCTACCTTTGCAATCTGAATAGAATAAACCTAATTTATTTCACTAAAAACATCCTTATGAAGAAACTTTTACTCTCACTGGCTCTCGTGGCAAGCCTGACCGCTTCCGCAGAGTCTAAAACCGAAAACTTCGCTGCCGCCCAGGACTGGTTCGGCATCACTGCCAAAACCGATGCTGTCGCTGACGTCAAGGAAGTAACTTCGCCTGAAACCAGTATCAAATACAGCTATTCCAATACTTACGTATCCAAAGGGAACGGCGTGATCCTCCTGGCTACCGCCAATACATCCGATCCGAAGGCAGACGGATTCATGACATTCTCCCTTTCGTTCAAATGCGCGGAAATCACACTGAAGACAGGTAACACCGCTTCAACTTCCGCTGTTGTGGACGTTTATGCCGGCGACGTCAAGATTCAGGAAAATCTGGCTCTGAACCAGCAGGGCACTGACTTCAAGGTAACGGTTCCCGAAGCCAGCCAGGCTGCCGGAACTGTCTACAAGATTGTCAATGCAACCGAGAAGAGAAACGCCCAGTTCCAGTCCATCACCTATTCTTCCGAAGTAAGCGGTCCGGTTGAGCCCCAGGAACCCGAAGGCTTCAAGTTCGAGAAAACTACATCGATTAAGTCCGGCGAAACATACATTTTCCTTGTTGAAGACAAGATTGCCAAAGGCATCAGCGCAACATCTTCCTATGGCCGCATGAACCTGGCTGCCGCTGTTGTCTATGAAGGGTATGTTTACTCCGATGAAGTCAACACGGTTACTATTACCGAGGTAGACGGCAAGTACACTATTATGGACGCCAATAAACGCTACCTCGGGGTTGATGCCACACATAACAGCACATTCCAGTGCTACACGGAAATCAACGACGGTTGCTATTACACAGCATCTTTCGAAGGTGAGACCGTTAAGTTTGTTCCGGCTCTTGAAGGAGCTACCGACCGCGTAATTTGCCAGAACGGTACTTACGCCAATCTTGCTCCTCAGGCTCCCGGCGACACCTTCAAACTCCCCTTCCTTTATAAGAAAGTTGATGGTTCTGGCGTCGAAGCCGTTGAAGCCGAGGTTTCCGAAGATGCTCCCGCTGTTTATTACAACTTCCAGGGTCAGCGTGTGGAGAATCCCGGCCAGGGTCTCTATATCCGCGTACAGGGCAACAAGGCCACCAAAGTGGTAATCCGCTGATTCCTCCCGGACAGAAAAATACTTTTGTAAAGAGACTCGTTAAATAATAAACGACAAACTTTACTTTGCTCGCAGGGGCTTCGACGTCAGTCGGGGCCTCTGTCTTCATATATCCTCATTTCCGGCAGCGGATACATTTTTTCCCATATAACGCAGACAATCCGTGAAATCCGTACGCGCAGAGCGCGCTCCGTGACATCTCTTTATTTAAAAAATCCGTGTTTAATCCCTTAATCCGTGAAATCCGTGGGAGAAAACACTTAAAACCGGGAAAGGATATTGCAACAGAGAAATGAGATGCCCGAAACCAGTGGGGAGGGCTCAGCGGCGCGGGCGCGGAACACAGAGGGCGCCGACAAGGGCGATGAGCAGGGATGTGACGAGGACGGCCAGGAGGACAATCATAAGGTCCGCCGGATCGAGGCGTACGGGATAATAGTTGATGGCCATCAGGGAGGGATTGGCGGAGGAGAGCTTTACCCAGCCGAAATGTTGCTGGCCGAGAGTCAGCAGTGTACCCAGCAGGAGTCCCGCGGCGCTGCCTATTATTGTGATGAGCCATCCCAGTGAGCCGAAAATACGCCGGATAAAGGACGGGGCGGCTCCCATCGCCCCGAGTACGGCCATGTTTTTCTCTTTCTCGACAACCATCAGTGAAAGGGTCGAGACAATATTGAAGGACGCCACGGCGAGAATAAAAAGCAGCATCAGGAAAGTGATCCATTTTTCGACGGCAATCATCCGGTAGGCTTCCGCTTCCTGTTCCAGCCGGTCAAGTACGCGGTAACTGTCGGACGGAAGGCGCGATTCAAGCGATTGTCTAAGGGACGCGAGCGCTGCATTTCCCGGTCGGCCGGCATCGGATGCGTCTCCTTCCGTCTGGGAAGGATAGACGGCGATGGCGGAGGCTTCCGTTGTATAGTCCAGCAGCCTTCGGGCCACGGCCAAGGGTATGACCAGCATATCGCGGTCCTGTTCCTCCTGCTCTACCTGATATACGCCGGTGACGCGCAGGGAGTCGCCCCGGAAAGCCCCCATCGGATTGGCGGGATTTATGCGTCCGGAGCGGAGAGGTTCATATACATTGATCCATCCTTCCGAAGGGCCGTCCACGAAACGGCGTTCTTCAGCCAGGGGGCGTACATTGAGACTCACAGCCACACCGACAGATACGGTAGCTTCCGCGGGGTCGAGGTCGCCGTCGATAAGGATGTCGCGCAGTCCGGAAGCGTCGAGGGCTTCAGGAGGGAGGGCGCGGATGCTGACGGGCATCTGTGCGTCTCCGGCAATGGCGAACGCCTGTTCGTCAATAAGCGGCGCGGCCACTGCGATTCCCGGCACGGAAGCTATCGCTCCGGCAAGAGAATCGGCGTCGGCGATGATTTTTCCGGTTGCGGGGACTATCAGCAGCGGCGGATTGAATCCGGCGGTCTTCCGCTCCACAAGCTGGGAAAAGCCGTTGAAAACCGACAGGATGATAATCATAGCGGCGGCGGCGACGGCTACTCCGGCCATCGCGACCGCCGAGATTACGTTGACGGCCCCGTGGCTTTTACGCGAAAGCAGGTATCGGAGGGCTATTTTAAGGGGTAGCATGGCCGGGGTTCAGGGGTAAGGGAGCGGCGGATCCAGAGGGGGGCTTCCGGTCCGAGGCAGAAAATCAGGTCCAGGACCGAGAGGCCCGCTAAGAAGCCGAAGCGATTGAGGCGCGGCTGCCAGTAGGGGAGGGAGGAGAAATCGGCGCCCTCGCAGGCTGCGGTGGACGGGATAGTGGAGGCGGGAGCGGGGACCGCCGGGGTTGAAACAGCAGGTTCGCCTATGGGCGAACCGCAGGACAGGCAGCGCTGGGACAGGGATATGCCGCGCTGGGAAACGGGTCGGGAAGAGGCGGAAGCGGCGGAAGCGGCGGAAGAGGGGAGCTGGCCGCAGGGGGAAGAGGGGAGGAGGAGAATAGGGGCGATCAGGGCGTCGAGGGCCTCGTTGAAGTCGATGACCGAGGGGAAGCGGTCGACGGCATCGCGGGAGAGGAAAGGGAGGAAGCGGTCGATGTAGAATTCAAAGAAAGGGGTACGTCCGTAGGCCGATTCAAGGGCGGTGAGGTGGATGTGCCACCAGTTGCCGTGGTCGCTCAGGCGGATGTCGCGCCATGTGGCATAGGGTTTGCCGTGGGGCTTGACAATGGGGAGGGTGAGCGTCAACGGGCCGTTGACGTCGGCGATGGTGAAGCGGTGGATTTCCTTGCGGCGCTTGTCGAAAAGGGAGTCAGCGGCCACCGGCGCGCCGGCGGCGCGCCGCAGCCAGTAGTCCGTGGAACCGAAATAGCGGGGCAGTTCAGCTTCCATATCCGGCGGTCACTTGTCGGGATTGGCGTCGCGCAGTATGCGGTCCCAGCGGATTTTGCCGTTGAAAAGCCCCTTGTCCCGGTCGAAGGAGATCAGGACACGCAGCGGTGTGCCGACGATATGGTCTTCCGGTACGAATCCCCAGTAGCGGGAGTCGAGGGAATTGTCGCGGTTGTCTCCCATCATGAAGTAATAGTCCATCCGGAATGTATAGTAGTCCTGAGGTTTGCCGTCGAGGTAGAACTGTCCGTCGCGGAACTCAGCCGTCGGATTGTTCTCATACACCCGGATTGTACGCCCGTAGATATCCCAGGCCGCCCGGTTCATTTTCAGGGCAACGCCTTTTTTAGGAATCCAGATGCCGTCGGCGCCGCCGTAGTCGGCGCGGGTCCAGTCGGCGGATATTGCTTCCGGGAATAAGGCGTAGATTGTCTCGGGAGCGGCCTCCTGGCGTTCGATTTTTCCGATGCGGGGATTCTTTTCAGCCTCCTCAACCATCGCGGCAGTCATCGGAGATACGTAGATGGGGGGAACGGAGCCGTCTTCGTTGACCTTATAGCCCAGCATACCGAGCTGTTCCGGAGTAACCTGGTCAAGGTCGGCCAGACCGCGGTCAGCCACGGGAATACCCATACGCTCGAATTCCTCCTCGGTCAGCGGCGCTCCGTTGACCTGGTAGAAATAATTGAACTGGACGTTTTCCGGAACGATTTCAAACGGCTCGCCGTCGATATGGATTATGCCGTCGACGATTTTGATGCGCTGGCCTGGGAGACCCACGCAGCGTTTCACATAATTCTCCCGCCGGTCGACCGGACGCCATATTTTCTGACCGAATTCCTCGGGATTGGCAAGCAGGGCGGCTTCTCCTTTCCAGCGTTTGAGCGTATAGTAATCGGGGTTGGTGACTTTGGTCATCACTGTGTCGCCGGCGGGGAAATTGAAGACCACGATGTCGCCGGCCTCCACTCCGCGGCGTCCTTTCAGGCGGTGATACTCCACGGAGGGGGAGTCCAAATAGCTTTTGCCCAGCCCGAAGGGGAGTTCGTTGTGGACCAGGGGGAAATATACCGGTGTCATCGGCACGCGGGGACCGTAGACCGTCTTGTCCACGAAAAGGTAGTCGCCCGTCAGGAGGGTTTTCTCCAGAGAGGAGGAGGGAATCTGATAGTTCTGCCCTATGAAGGCAAAGACGAAATAGACAAGCACCAGGGCATAGACGATAGCGTCCACCCATGACATGATGCCGCGCACCTCCTTGCTCCTGGAGCGCTTCCACCAGGTGAAGGGGATATACCCCGTAATATATATGTCGAACAGGAGGATTGCGCCCAGCAGCAGCCAGGGGTTGCCCATCCAGATTACCCACAGCAGGAACACCAGCATCACCGCTGAAAAGCGGATCCAGCGGCTGCGCTTGTTCTCGCGCACACGGCGGAGGAAATCGGCCTTGAAGCCGGCGGATGATGTTGCGGGAGTCCCGGCCGGAGAGTTTGTTCCGTTGTTGTTGTCTTCCATTAATCTATGTTGATTGGTTTGCGGAGAGCGGGATTATTTCTTGACAGGGGACAGGATGGCGCGGTAACGGGCCGGATCCTGGAGGATACGGGCGGCCGAGTCGACATCCTGGTCGTTCTTGAGAGTCTGGATTATGGAGCCGCGTTCCCCCCAGTAGCGCTGGGCGAGTTCCGGTCCGAGATAGTCGGCGATAAGCTGCCGGTTGAGGTCGAGGTCATGCTCCAGGTCGTGATGGAGAATCTTGCGCAGGTCATCAATCCGGGCCTGAACGGAGTCGTTGAGGTAACCTTCGGTTTTGGCCGATTTCTCCAGCTGGTCGAGAACCACCTCACACGCACGGTCATATTTGAACTTGGCCGGATCGATGGATTTCTTGAACCGGGAGAAAATAGTGTCGGTGATTTCAAAATCCTCCACTGAGCCGGCGTCGGGATTATGGGCGACGTATCTGTTGGCGAAATCAAAGCTCCAGCCGTCGCGGACGATGTTGTAGACCAGGCGGTTCCCTTCGGGATAGTCCCCTTTCAGGTCGGGGGTGATGCCCCCGCCGTCGCGCACCTCACGCCCGGCGCGGGTATGCCATACGGTTGTCAGCGAGTCGGGAATCCGGGCCACGGTGCCGTCGGGGTTGCGGTGGCTGTAATCGATTGCCTGAATCAGGCGTCCGGAGGGGATGTAATACTTTGCGATGGTGACTTTCATCAGCCCGTTGTAGGGGAGGGAACGGGTGGACTGCACCAGTCCTTTGCCGAAAGATCGCTCGCCGACGATGACCGCGCGGTCAAGGTCCTGGAGAGAACCGCTGACAATTTCCGAGGCCGAGGCCGAGGAGTTGTTGATGAGGACCGCCAGGGGGATTTCAGTGTCGATCGGTTTCTGGGTTGTCTTGTAGATTTTCTCGTTGATCATCCCTTTGCCGCGGGTGCGGACCACTTCGGTCCCCTTGGGTACAAAGAGTCCTACAATCTGTACGGCGCTTTCGAGCAGACCTCCGCCGTTGTTGCGCAGGTCAAGCACGATGGATTTTACCCGTGGATCTTTCCGGAGTTCCACCAGGGCGTCGCGGACCTTCTGAAAAGCCTTGTCGTTGAACGTTGTAAGCTGGATATATCCGATGTTGTCGCGAACCACCCCATAGTAGGGTACGGGGTTGATGTCGATTTTCTCGCGGGTGAAATCGAAGTTCAGGACGGTGTCCTGAAGTGTCGAAGAGCCGTAGGGGCGGCGTACCGACATCCTTACCCGCGTTCCGGCCTGCCCGCGGAGCATCTTTGAGATTTTGTCGGAGGACAGCGTGGTGACCGAATCCCCGTCGATTGTAAGGAACACGTCGCCCGGTTTGAGTCCGGCCCGCTGGGAGGGGGTCCCTTCCCGCGGTTCGGAGATGAACACCTTGCCGTCGCGGGCGCCGATATAGGCGCCGATGCCGCCGTATTCCCCCGTGGAGATAGTCATGAACTCCTCCTGCTCCTGCTCGGGGATATATTCCGTGTAGGGGTCTATCTCGTTGAGCATCGCACTGATGGCCGTGTTGATTGACTTGTCGGCGTCGATTGTGTCGACATAGGCCGTCTGCAGATTTTTGTAGACGGCATTGAAGATGTCGAGATTGCGGACGATGTCGTTCTTGGAACTGCGGGTGGCAGCTCCGGCCACGATGGCCGCGGTCACAGCGGCGATTATAATGAAGGGTAGCTTTTTCATAAACCGGAATAATTCGCGAAGTTACACAAAATTATAACAATCGACTTAACGATTTGTCAAAAATTTGGTTAAAAAAGGGTCGCTGATTGCCTCCGGGATAGGAGCCGGCCTGAAGCCCGGCGCAAAAACAAACCCGCCTGACGGCGTCCCGGGGGACGCGTCAGGCGGGGATATGGGATTACAAGGGAAGATGGAGAAGGCAGACGGTGCGGACCGGGGAACGCGGGCGCCGGGGATCAGTGGCAGCCGCAGGAGCCGGCTTCGGAGCAACCACAGGATTCTCCGCAATCGCCGTCGCCGCAATTGTCGTGATGGCAGCCGCAACCGCATCCGTGGGCGGGATGGAGTTCTTCCTCGGTGGCGTCGCGGACGGCGAGGATGGTTCCGTCGAAACGGACGGATTTGCCTGCCAGGGGATGGTTGAAGTCCATTTTCACCTTGTCGGCGGTAACTTCCTTTACAAGGCCGTTGATGCGGAAACCGTCGGCGGTCATCATCGGCACGAGGGCGCCCGGTTTGATGAACTCATCGTCGAATTTGTCGTCAACGAGGAAAAGTTCCTTGTCGAGTTCCACAATCTGCTCGGGGTCGTAGGGGCCGAAAGCCTGGTCGGAAGTGGCGGTAACGTTGAACTTGCCCCCCTTTTCGAGGCCGAGGATGGCCTGCTCGAGAGGTTCTACCACGCCGCGGGTGACGCCGTAGATGATTTTTTCGGGGTCTTCTACATTGGTCTGGTGGACAAGCTTTTCAGAGCCGTCGGGCTCAATGGCGTAGAGGTCGTAGCCGAGTTCTACATATTTGCCGGGTTCGATTTTTTCCATAAGATTCTATAATTTCTGGTTTTTTGAGATTTCGGGGGAAGTCCGCCTAAGGGCGGACCACAGGACAGGCAGCGCCGGGAAACTTTTTGGGAGAGCCGGGAGAAACGGGCAGGAGAGGGTTCAGCCGGGTTCGAGAGAGGGCTTCAGGCGCCGGCGGGAGAGGAGGGGAGGGAGAGGATTTCCTGGAGTATGGCGACGGCGGTCTCCACGTCGGGAACATGGGCGAATGAGAAAGAGCGACGGGAACCGTTCTCGCGGATTCGGACCGAATCGAGATGGGCCTGCAGATAGGAAATCATGCGGCCGAACATCGGAGACTGGTAGTAGGCCACGTTGCAGGAGTCGACAAAGTAGGTGTACATCTGTCCCTGCTTGAGGGCTACTTTCTCGATGCCGAGCTGACGGGCCAGGCGCCGCAGACGCGGCACACGGGTAAGTTCGGCGGCTTCCGGGGGAATCTTTCCGAAACGGTCCACAAGACGCGAGCGGAACTCGCGGATGTCCATCTCCCGCTCCATGCTGTCGAGTTCGCGGTAGAGGGAGATGCGTTCGCTCTCCTGAGGGACGTACCAGGCGGGGAGGAGAAGTTCCAGGTCGCTTTCGATGACGCAGTCGGCCACGAATTCCTCACTCTCCTCGGGCGAGGCTTCCTCATCTTTCTTAAACGTATCGGCAAACTCTTCGGTTCGCAGTTCGGTAACGGCCTCCTTGAGAATCTTCTGATAGGTCTCATATCCGAGATCGGCGATAAATCCGCTCTGTTCGGCTCCCAGCAGGTTGCCGGCTCCGCGGATATCGAGATCCTGCATCGCGATATGGATGCCGGAACCCAGGTCGGAGAAACTTTCGATAGCCTGGAGGCGCCGCCGCGCCACCGGAGTGAGAGGGTTACCGGGAGGAACCATAAGATAGCAGAACGCCTTTCGGTTGGAGCGCCCCACGCGGCCGCGGAGCTGATGGAGTTCCGAGAGGCCGAAGTTCTGGGCGTTGTTGACAATCATGGTGTTGACGTTCGGCATATCGATGCCGCTTTCCACGATGGTTGTGGCGAGCATTATGTCGTAGTCGTGGTTTGTGAAGTCGATGATCGCCTGCTCGAGTTTTTCGGGGGGCATCTGGCCGTGGGCCACGATGGTGCGCGCGTCGGGAATCACCCGTTTTACCATCGCCTCGAGCTGATAAAGCCCCTCTATGCGGTTGTTGATGATGAACACCTGCCCGTTGCGCGACATCTCGAAGTTCACCGCTTCGGCCAGGAGGTCATCGGTCAGAGTGTTAACCGAGGTCATGATGGGATAGCGGTTCGGTGGAGGAGTGGTGATGTTCGACAGGTCGCGGGCGCCCATGAGGGAGAACTGGAGCGTGCGGGGGATGGGAGTGGCCGACATGGTGAGGGTGTCGACGCTGACTTTCATCTGCTTGAGTTTCTCCTTGACGGCCACGCCGAATTTCTGTTCCTCGTCGATGACCAGCAATCCCAGGTCCTTGAACCGAACATCCTTCCCGACGATACGGTGGGTGCCTACAAGGATGTCTATTTTCCCTTCCGCCAGGTCGGAAAGAATCTCGCGGATCTGGCGCGGAGTGCGGGCTCGGGATATGTAGTCCACTCTGACGGGGAAGTCCTTCAGGCGGTCGCGGAACGTGTTGAAATGCTGGTAGGCCAGCACCGTCGTAGGCACCAGCACGGCCACCTGCTTGCCGTCCGTGGCGGCCTTGAACGCCGCGCGGATGGCGATTTCGGTCTTCCCGAAACCGACGTCGCCGCAGATCAGGCGGTCCATCGGGCGGGCGCTCTCCATGTCGGCCTTGACGTCGCGGGTCGCCGTAAGCTGGTCGGGGGTGTCCTCGTAGATGAACGACGCCTCCAGCTCATGCTGGAGATAACTGTCGGGCGAGAAGCTGAACCCCTTCTCCTCCTTACGGGCAGCGTAGAGCTTTATAAGGTCGCGGGCGATATCCTTGAGCTTGTTCTTGGTCTTCTCTTTCAGGCGGTTCCAGGCGCCGGAGCCGAGCTTGTTGATGGCCGGCTCAACCCCCTCTTTGCCGCGGTATTTCGAGAGCTTGTGAAGGGCGTGGATGGAGACGAAGATGCAGTCGTTGTTCTTG
The DNA here is from genome assembly GCA_910584365.1 of uncultured Muribaculaceae bacterium. Lineage (GTDB taxonomy): Bacteria > Bacteroidota > Bacteroidia > Bacteroidales > Muribaculaceae > UBA7173. The sequence goes on from CAJUAF010000011.1 coordinate 54,899, forward strand.
TAGATGAGCTTGATCATCTCCTGTGTCGTGCCGTTGACCTGGGTACGCAGGAGGCCGCCGAACTTTCCGATTCCGTGGTCGACATGGACGATATAGTCCCCTGTCTCTATGGAGGAAAGTTCCTTGAGCGAGAGGGCCAGTTTTCCGGAGCGGGCGCGGTCGCTCTTGAGGGAATATTTGTGGAAACGGTCGAAAATCTGGTGATCGGTGAAAAGGCACCGTTTAGAACGGTGGTCAACGAATCCTTCATGGAGAGTAGCCGAGGCCGGAGTGAAGGCGATTTTTTCCTCCCGCTCCTCGAAAATGGCATGAAGGCGCACGGCCTGTTTCTGCGAGTCCGTCAGGAGGTAAATGCGGTACCCCTCCCCGAGGAATTTCAGGAAGGAGGAGGAGATAAGGTCGAAATTCTTATGATACAGTCCCTGGGGGGAACAGCCGAAGTCAAGCGATGTCTCCGAGGAATCCGGAGGGGTGGCGGCGGAGAATTCCACGCAGGGGAAAGTGGCGAATCTGGCGGCGAATTTTTCGGCGTCAACCAGCTGCTTCATGGCCTGGAGATCCCCTTCGTCGGCAATCATGGCCGAGGAGGAAAAGCTCTCGTTGGCGACCGCCTCCACGCGGGAAAGCATACGGCGGCGGTCGGTGACGGCAATCAGCGTCCCTTCCGGCATGAAGTCCATCAGGCTCTCGCCCGAGGCGCCGTCGGAGGTGATGTTGGCCGTAATGGCCACGGAGTCAATCTTCTGTTCGGACAGCTGTGTCTCGATGTTGAAGGCGCGTATGGAGTCGATTTCGTCGCCGAAGAGGTCGATGCGGTAAGGGAGTTCGGAGGAGTAACCGAAGATGTCGAGGATAGAGCCGCGGACAGCGAAATGCCCCGGTTCATAGACATAGTCGACGGGTAGAAATCCGTTGTCGAGGAGCCAGCGGCGCGTCTGCTCCAGGTCGATTTCCTCCCCTACGCGGAATGAAATCGTGGCGTCGGAGAGTTTGCTCCGGGAGGCCACTTTCTCGGCCAGCGCCTCGGGATAGGAGACCACGTAGCGCAGGGCCGGATCCTCGGCCCAGTGGTTGAGGGTCTCGGTGCGGAGAATCTGCTGGGGAGGGTCGACCTGACCGTATTTTATGTCGCGTTTGTAGCCGGAGGGGAAAATCATGACGGCGTTCTCCCCCAGGATCTTGACAAGGTCATTGTAGAGATACCCGGCGTCGTCCATCGAGTCTGTGACAAGCAGCGCGGGAGTCCCTGCGGGCTGATGCAGGGCCAGCCCTCCGAAAAGCATCGCGGGGGAGGAGCCTGCCAGTCCTCCCAGGTGTACCTCCGAACCCTTTCGGGCCAGTTCCACGGCCCGAAGCACCCCTTTGCGGCGCGCGTCGGTCAGGAACTGTCGGGCCAGGGTCTGAAGTGACTCCTGGCGCCCGGGCGCTGTCGATGTATCTGTTGAAATAGGTTTCTCCATCCCTGTGGTAAAATCTCCTCTGAAAAAGTGTATGGTCAGTTACTTGAAAATGACTGTGCAAAATTAACAAAAAAAACATGAATATCGGTTTTTTCCCTCATATAATAGAGGTTTGATTATCGAAAAATTCGTATCTTTGCCGAATATTAGGCTTCAAGCCAAAGCCGAAAACGAATTTACGTCAAATTCAACATAAACCGTTTTTCTAAACCATTATGAGTAAAGAAAAAAAATTTATTACCTGTGATGGCAACCAGGCAGCTGCCCACGTCTCCTATATGTTCTCGGAGGTAGCCGCCATCTATCCCATCACCCCCTCGTCGACGATGGCAGAATACGTTGACGAATGGGCAGCCGCAGGTCGCAAGAACATTTTCGGCGAGACTGTGCTGGTACAGGAAATGCAGTCGGAAGGTGGTGCCGCCGGTGCCGTCCACGGCTCGCTCCAGGCCGGTGCGCTCACCACTACCTATACCGCTTCGCAGGGTCTGCTGCTGATGATCCCGAATATGTACAAAATCGCAGGCGAACAGCTCCCCTGCGTCTTCCATGTATCGGCCCGTACACTCGCCAGCCATGCCCTGAGCATCTTCGGTGACCACCAGGACGTCATGTCGGTACGTCAGACCGGATTCGCCATGCTCTGCGAAGGCTCCGTCCAGGAGGTCATGGACCTTTCGGGTGTTGCCCACCTGGCTACCATCAAAAGCTCCATCCCCTTCGTGAACTTCTTCGACGGTTTCCGCACCAGCCACGAAATCCAGAAAATCGAGCTGATCGAACAGGACGAACTCGCTCCGCTGCTTGACCGCGAGGCCCTCGACCGTTTCCGTCAGCACGGTCTTACCCCCCAGGCTCCCGTCTCCCGCGGTATGGCCGAGAACGGCGACGTTTTCTTCCAGCACCGTGAGGCCTGCAACCCCGCCTACGAAAACGTAGCCGATGTTGTAGAGGAGTACATGAACAAAATTTCCGAAATCACCGGCCGCAAATACGGTCTGTTCAACTACTATGGCGCTCCCGACGCCGAACGCGTCATCATCGCCATGGGCTCCGTGACTCAGGCCGCCCAGGAGGCCATCGACTTCCTGACTGAAAAGGGTGAGAAGGTCGGCCTGGTGTCGGTTCATCTCTACCGTCCTTTCTCGGCAAAGCATTTCCTTGCCGCAGTCCCCAAGACAGCCAAGCGCATCGCCGTGCTTGACCGCACCAAGGAACCGGGCGCTACCGGCGAACCCCTCTTCCTCGATGTAAAGGAATGCTTCTACGGACAGGAGAACGCCCCCGTCATCGTCGGCGGACGTTACGGTCTGGCTTCGAAGGACACCACTCCCGCCCAGATCATCGGCGTGTTCGAGAACCTTGCTCTCCCCATGCCCAAGGATCATTTCACTGTGGGTATCGTAGATGACGTCACCTTCACCTCCCTGCCTCTTCCCGAAGAAGTAGCCCTGGGCGACAAGTCGACCTACGAAGCCAAGTTCTTCGGTCTCGGCGCTGACGGTACTGTGGGTGCCAACAAGAACTCCATCAAGATTATCGGCGACAACACCGACAAATACTGTCAGGCTTACTTCGCCTACGACTCCAAGAAGTCGGGCGGCTTCACCTGCTCCCACCTCCGTTTCGGCGATGTGCCTATCCGGTCGACCTACCTGGTGAATACCCCGAACTTCGTGGCCTGCCACGTACAGGCTTACCTCCATATGTACGACGTTACCCGCGGTCTGCGCGACAACGGAACGTTCCTTCTCAACACCATCTGGGAAGGGGAAGAGCTGGCCAAGAATCTTCCCGCCAAGGTGAAGAAATACTTCGCTGACCACAACATCACCGTCTACTACATCAACGCCACCAGGATTGCCCAGGAAATCGGCCTCGGCAACCGCACCAACACCATCCTCCAGAGCGCATTCTTCCGCATCACCGAGGTAATCCCCGTTGACCTGGCCGTAGAGCAGATGAAGAAATTCATCGTCAAGAGCTACGGCAAGAAGGGCCAGGATGTGGTCGACAAGAACTATGCCGCCGTTGACCGCGGAGGCGAATACCGCAAGCTTGACGTTGATCCCGAGTGGAAGAACCTCCCCGTGGAGGCGCCCGCTCCCAATGACGATCCCGAATTCATCAACAAGATCGTCCGCCCCATCAACGCCCAGGACGGTGACCTGCTGAAGGTTTCCGACTTCGCCAATATACCCGACGGAACATGGCACAACGGTACGGCCGCTTACGAGAAACGCGGTGTGGCCGCTTTCGTCCCCGAATGGAACGCCGAGAACTGTATCCAGTGTAACAAGTGTGCGTATGTCTGCCCCCACGCCGCCATCCGTCCGTTCCTTCTCGACGAAGAGGAGATGAAGAACGCTCCTATGGCCGAGGACCAGACTCTTCCCGCAATCGGAAAACAGTTCACCGGTATGCGTTTCGTCCAGGCCGTCGATGTCCTCGACTGTCTCGGCTGCGGCAACTGCGTTGATGTCTGCCCGGGCAAGAAAGGCGTGAAGGCTCTGGAAATGAAGCCTCTCGAGACCCAGCTCGACAAGCAGAAGGAATGGGACTACTGCGTCAAGTCCGTATCCTCCAAGCAGGACCTCATCGACATCACCGCCAATGTAAAGAACTCTCAGTTCGCCACCCCGCTGTTTGAATTCTCCGGCGCTTGCTCGGGTTGCGGCGAGACTCCTTATGTGAAACTTATCTCCCAGCTTTACGGCGATCACGAAATGGTGGCCAACGCTACCGGATGTTCCTCGATTTACTCCGGTTCCGTTCCCTCGACCCCCTATACCACCAACTTCCGCGGCCACGGTCCCGCATGGGCCAACTCCCTGTTCGAGGACTTCGCTGAATTCGGCCTCGGTATGACTATCGCCAACGAGAAGATGCAGGCCCGTCTGACCGACCTGATGGAGAAAGCCGTCGCCTGCGACTGCTGCAGCCCCGAAATCAAGGCCCAGGCTCAGAAGTGGCTTGACAATCGCAACGACGCTGCCGCCACCCGCGAGGTTTACGAGACAATCGTTCCCCTCTGCGCCGCCTGTGACTGCGACATCTGCAAGGGTATCGTAGTGCTGAAGAACTTCATCGTAAAGCGTTCCCAGTGGATTATCGCCGGTGACGGCGCCGCCTACGACATAGGCTTCGGCGGTCTGGATCATGTCCTCGCCTCCGGCAAGAACGTCAATGTCCTTGTCCTCGACACCGAGGTTTACTCCAACACCGGCGGTCAGGCATCGAAGGCCACTCCTATCGGCGCAATCGCCAAGTTCGCCGCTGCCGGAAAGCGTATCCGCAAGAAAGACCTCGGTCTGATTGCCTCCACCTACGGTTATGTCTACGTGGCCCAGGTGGCTATGGGTGCCGACCAGGCCCAGACTCTCAAGGCTATCCGCGAAGCCGAGGCCTACGACGGTCCTTCGCTGATTATCGCTTACAGCCCCTGTATCAACCACGGACTCCGCGCCGGTATGGGCAAGTCCCAGGCCGAGGAGCAGAAAGCCGTAGAGTGTGGTTACTGGCAGCTGTGGCGCTACAATCCCGTTCTCGAAGAGGAAGGCAAGAATCCCTTCTCGCTTGACTCCAAGACTCCGGACTGGACCAAGTTCGAAGACTTCCTCAAGGGTGAGGTCCGCTACGCTTCCGTTCTGAAGCAGTATCCCGCCGAAGCCGAGGAACTCTTCAGCGCAGCCAAAGCCAATGCCCAGTGGCGTTACAACAACTATCTGCGTCTCCAGCAGAGCCAGTGGGGTATCGAGCCTTCCCCCATCGTGAAGTAAATAAGCTTTCCCTAAGATTCCTCTGCGGCGGTTGCCGCAGGGGATCTTCGGGGACAATACGATAAAAAACTGCCGCCCGAAGCCGGGCGGCAGTTTTTTTATGCATAATTGACAGCGTCGGAGCTGATTCCTGACGTGGTCAGACCGGTGTCAGGGTTAGTGCTTGATGATGCGGTAGGTCGAGCCTGCGCCGTCGGCATGGATGAGGTAGACGCCGGGAGCGAGAGAGGCAAGGCTTACGGTAGCCGAGGATGCCTCGGCGGGGGTGTGCATAAGGGAAGCACCCTGAAGGTTGTAGACCGAAAGTCCGGTGAGTCCGGGAGCAGCGGCGGTCACTGCGTCGCCGTTGACAGTCCAGGTGGTGGCACCTTCCGCAATTACGGACTCGATGCCTGCGGATGCGTCGATATATTCTCCGTAGACGATGCGTTCCGAGAGGAAATATTCCTCGGTCTCATAGTCGTATTCCTCGCTGATCACTTCGGTCGGATTGCCATCGGCGTTATACGTATAGGTGTATTTGGTAGAGCTGATCAGTTCCTCCACACCGTCGAGTGTTTCTGTCTCGCTGTATAGGATCATGTTGCCATATTCATCCATCAGCGCTTCCTGCACGTCGATATAGGTCGGTTCGGAGAGGATATTGCCGTCTTCGTCGAAATATTCTGTTGCGGTGAGACGCACGGAGCCGTTGGCGTCGATAGTCTCCATACGGATAGTGCGGCCGATTTCACTGATGTCATTTGTGGTCTCCTTGATGAAGAATCCGGGGAGACCGTCGGAATATTCGACCAGGTAGTGGCCGTCGGGTTCGCCGTCGTAATATACCACGGCGGATTTCAGCAGATTATTCCCTTCGGTCAGCTCAAGAAGGTCGCCGAAGATGGTCATCTGCCCGTCGGTTTTTTCCCAGAGGATATCCTTATATGAGATATTGTCGTAGAGTTCCCAGTCATTGTCGGCCCCGGCCACATAATAGAAATACTCGTTGGCTTTCCCGTCCGTGCCGTAGTTCCATACCGATTTGTAGGCCGGCTTAAGTTCGCCCATAAGAGGGAGCGCCTTGACTACTTCGATGATGTTGCCTTCATCGTTGCGGGTTATGGTGTTGGATTCCCAGGAGTAGTTTTTGGTCCATTCGCCGTCGTTCCAGTCGTAACCGATACGCTCGGTAAAGAAACCGTGGACTTTCGTATCATAGACATATATGCGTTTGCCGGAGTTTTCCCATGTCTCGCCGTCCTCGTTTTCTGTCTGGAGAATCATCAGGGGGTAATTGAACTCATCATAAGTAGTGACGGTCTTGGAGAGCCAGCCGTCTTCGTCGACAAGTTCCTCTGTGCGGTTGCCGCGTCCATCATACTTGAAAGTGACTGTCCCCAGTTCCATCCACTCCTCGCCGTCGTGCATATAGTCGGTCTGGCTTGCGGGGCGCCACAGAGGCGCGGCGGCTTCGGTCGGGATACTTTTCTTACCTTTCTGGCCGCGGAGGGTCTGGAAACGCTGGCCGTCGGCAGCCGCCGACAGGCACACTGCGCCGCAGAGTGCAAATGCGTAGATTTTCTTCATGCAATTGAGATTTATAAACACTAAATTTGGAAATATTAACTAAATTTTATAATTATAGGATTGGTTCTTTTGAAAAAGTTTTCACCTATATATCTGGAGTAAAAAATATTTATTCGGCAAAATTACAAAAAAATCCCCGAAACCGCAATTCTCTCTTTGTATTCCATGCACTGGTGAGAAAAACGGATCTCCAGCGGAGTAGCTCTTTCCTGGCTGGACAATGGGCTGTTATGGGTTAATATTTTATTCTGTCTGTCCCGTTTTCGTTCCGCTTTCGTTTAAGATTTTGACAACTTCTTCCTTCAAAAGTGGCAGATGATTTATAACGATAGACCAAACCATATCATGACTAACACTGTCATATCCATGTATCATATAATTACGGGTGTCGACAATCTTTCGTGCTTTAGTAATCGGAATTTCGGGGGTAATTTTTAATAATTTATTTGTTGCCTCACCAATTATAGATATGTTCATCTGTATCGCACGTTGCATCATCGGGGTTTCGCAGTAGACATCAAATCTGCGAGGAAAAGTGTCAAAATATGACTCAATCTGGGTAATCGAGTCTAAAATATCATTCAGATATTTTTCAACAGATCGATTAGCCATAAATTAATTTGCGCTTTTCGTTCAGTTCTTCGCGGAAATAACGGTTGCGGACAGCACTGTCTTCAGTCAAGTCAACATTACGCCCGAATAAGTCTTCAAGAGCATACTGAAAATCGAAAAAGTTATCGGCATAGTCAAGTAAACTAATCTCGCTTTTGTCAAAATCAACACATAGGTCGACATCGCTTTCGTCGTTGAAGCGGTCTGTGAGTATCGAGCCGAATACCCAAAGTTTGCGAACGTGAAAACGTTTGCAGAGTTCAATGATTTTATGGATGTTTATTTCGACAAGGTGCATATTGTTCCGATTTTATTCCGGTTACTTAGTGCAAATATACAAATAAAACACTAATGGTCAAATATTTGTTGCGGTATTTTGATAGAGCGCTTTGATCGGCTTGATCCGATTTTGTTCAGGCTATATTCGCAAAATGGGTTTAACTCAACGAGTTAAACCCATTTGTTGAAATAATGTCGGGGTGAGAAGACTCGAACTTCCGACCTCCACGTCCCGAACGTGGCGCGCTAACCAACTGTGCTACACCCCGAGGTGCCTTTCCAGGAACGGGATATCTCCACAGGGGAGATGGGACCGTTCTGTCGGGAATTTAATCTGACCTTTCCCCGCTACGGGAGGACGGTTTCGGACAAAAGGCTTGCAAAGGTAAGCATTTTTTTTGAATTTGTCGCTTTTTTGAGGATATTTTTTGTTTTATCCGGTTTTAGCGGCGATTTCGGGCGTCTTTAACCGGATTTTATTCTCCGGCACCGGAGGCAGTTCCGGAGTGGTCCGTGGACTTTTCATCGGATTTGCTGATGGTTTCCGTGGATAATGCGGCGTGACTGACGGCTTCGGTCGGGGAAAGGGGTGACGATTTCTTATCCTCCCTTACGGTTGCCGCTCCGTCGGTTTTCTTTTTGTCAGGAGCCGCCTGGGATTCGCGGGCGAGCTTTTTGTCGGCATGATTCTTACGGATGGCAAAATAGCTGATGAACAGGCCGATGAGTCCGAATATGGTGAAGCCGATTCCCGATAGAAGAAGCATCCATTTCTCATTGCTTTCCCCTTTGAAAGTGTCGACGGTCATTATTACTACGCCGGCTGCCACAAGGATGACCGGAGCGAAAACCAGCCATGCGGGATAAAGAGTGCCATGATTACGCCGCATCATTACATCAAACTGCCATGACGCACCGATAATCAGCAGGATGCCGAACAGATAGCAAAGAAAGTTGCGGAATACGCCGGGCATCATCAGTATAACGATTCCAAGCCCTATGGCAGCGCACCCGCAGATAGCGGCCAGAAATGTCATTACTGAGCCGCGGGAGTGTTCTTTTGACTTTCTTGAGGCCATGAGCGAGAATAACATACCGACTCCCGGGACGATGAAGGCCAGCGCCGAAAGCCATAAGATTGTGGTCCCTACGACATGGCGTTCACACAGAGCTATGAATGTCAGGCCCAATGCGGCCATCAATAATGAAAGAATTATATTGCCTGCCTGTCCGGGAGCTTTCGGAATCCGGAGTTCTTCGGGGAGTGAGGTTTTGTCTTTATTCATAAGTCCGATAGTTTAACGTAATAAACAGGGGGCCGGATATGGCCCTGTATAATTGATAACGCAAAAGTAACAAAAAAGTGGGATGTCCCCTCAGGAGGCATCCCACTTTTTTACTTACACGGGTTGTTAGAGAATGACTTTGGCGGTTTTCGTCCCGGCTTTTACGATGAAGAGGCCATGGCCGGGGATTACGGGCGATGTTGTCGTTCCGCTGTAAAGAAGGCGCCCGCTGGCATCATAAATCTCCATAGCCGGGGCTCCGGTAACTGAAATCCGGCCATCGGCTGCAGAGATATTAACTTTCTCCGCGGTGTCGGCTCCGATGTTGTCAACGCCTCCGACTTCTGTGCCTACAACTTTCATGTCGGAGAAATCTGACAGGGAGCGGATATAGTTGAGGTCGCGGTAATCATCATAATCTTCCCAGATTCCTTTCACCTGATAGGCATATACGAAATCGTTGTCGGTGTCTCCGGTGGTATCGATGGTGAAAGAAGTGCCTTCGACCTTGTGCATTTCGGCGGGATATGTTAGCTGGTCGCCGGGAAGAAGGTCTGTGGTCACTTTGATTTTATTGAAAAGAACGAATTGCGAGCCACTTCCGTAGAGGGCCATACGGGTACGGGCACGATAATCATCGGGTACGGGATTATGGGTCACCGGGGTCCAGGATTCGTTGGAGAGAGCGTTGGATTCCCATACCTGGTCCATGATCGGTTTGTAATCTTCCATGCCGGGTGTGAAGAAGTCATCGCTGAACGTATAGATGGCTATGCCGGCCTCGTCGGTATTGTTTGAGCGGGCTATCTCGGTCTCTACATTGAGATTCGGTTCGCCGATGTAGGAAAGGTCCCAGTCGGGAGAAACGATGTAGGCTCCTCCGAAGGGATCATCGTTGTCTGAACCGGCGAAGTAATAGAAAGCATCTACTCCGAGTCCCTTGTCGACATATACGGGGAATTTGGCGTACCAGCCGGGCATACCGGGGATGCAGTCCCATGGCGCTCCTTTGTCCTGGGGCTTTTTGATAGTACCGGTGGATTCGATGTTGCTGAAATCCGTCTCGGCCAGGGTAAAAGTCTCAGGTTCCGTGGCCTTGTGCATTTTGTAGACGATGACATGATAATAGGAAGACTCATGCTGATTTTTGGCGGGGTCCACTTCTTCCGACCATGAGATTTCGACTTTGCCGTCTGAAACCTCCTCTGCGGTGATTTTCGGCTGGGGGACCAGGTAGATGGCTGATGCGGAGGCATATACTCCGGCCATGATGGCAGTAAGTAACAATTTTTTCATACGATGATTTTGGGTTTAAGATAATAACGACAAATGCCTTCAAGGTCCATTGTCTTCAACTGGTTTGCAAATGTAAGAAAAGAAAATGAAATTCAATGGAAAGTGGATGTGAAAAAGTGTTGCGTCCGCGGTATTTGCGATAATATAAACAAAAATTTTGAGAATTTCATAAATTGCATTACTTTTGTAGGGTTCATGAATCTTTGGGGGTTCATGAAAAACAATCATTATCCTTAACATATTCCCTTATGAAACAAATCTACCTATCTCTGATTGCCTGTCTTCTTGCCGTCACGGCTTCGGCGCAGGGAAAACCGGTGCCGTACACGTCAATACTTTACGGCGATGCGGACTGGACAAATCTTGATAACAACTACGACGGTTCCACCTGGGCTGACAACACGGATATGCAGGCCAATCTGCTACAGAATTCTGTCGGCAAAAAGGGGAAGGTTTATACCTATAATTCATCTAACGCTGCCAATGACTGGCTTTTCTCTCCGCAGATTTCACTGGAAGGGGGACGGCAGTATAAGATTTCGTTCTTCATGAACCGGGGAACGTATAATGAGAAAATCGCCCTGTATGCCTCCCGCGACAAGAAATGTAACAGCATTCTTTCCTCGGCCTCCCTGGAAAGATGGACCGGGCGCGGAAGTTCGAATGAGGAAATGAACCGTGCGGTAATCTTTACCCCTGAGGAATCAGGAGATTATTATATCTCGCTGTATTGTTCCTCGGATGCCGATCAGGGTTATGTGGCCGTCACTGACTTCTCAATTGCGGAGAACGTCACTGTGGCCGGCCCGGTAACCGGCCTTATCTGTACTCCCGGAGCCGATGATGCCATCGAGGCCACTTTGTCCTGGACATTGCCCGTGACCGATTCCTTCGGAGAGCCCCTCCCTGCTGAAGTAGTTTTCGAGGAAATTTCCGTGGCTCGCGACGGAGAGACCGTGGCGTCGCTGGAAGGTTCCGCCACTTCTTGGACCGATACCGAGGCTACCGGTCTTACCGGAGGCACCCATATCTACGAAGTGAAAGTCAGGCTGAACGGCCAGTATTCGGCCGGCGCATCCGTTACTTCTCCCGTCATCGGAGGGGGACCTCTCTTCGCTATCCCTTACGATGCGGGCATAGCCTCCATGACGTCTGATGATTTCTCTTCACTGTGGCTGAAAGTCAAGGGTGCCGGTTCCGGAGCTTCCGACCGCGACTGGGAAGTTGTAGAGGATTATTATTCCGACAATTACATACGTTACTACGGGGGCGCCTCCTGGAGCGGTACCAAAGCCGACGAATGGCTGATTTCCCCGCGTATAAATTTCGTTACTCCGGGCCAGTATAAGGTAACAGCCCGCATTGACTACAATCCGACATCGGGGAGCGGCGAATATCAGCTTTCCATCCTCCTCGGAGCAGGATCCGAAACCGGAGGCTATACCCGTGAAATCGCTTCGGAATCCACGCTCGGCAACGGTTTGATTCTGGAAGGGGTGGTCTATATGGACCAGGCTGCCAAGCAGAATATCGCGTTGCATCTTGTTTCCCCGAACTGTAATACGGCTTTCAGACTATATTCCCTTACAGTGGAAGAAATGATTGTCAAGCCCGCGCAGATTACAGACCTCGCTGTCGCTGCAGAAGGAACAGACAAGGTCCGGCTGACCTGGACATGGCCCTCGAAAGACAATACTGGCGCCGATCTGTTAGCCATAACAAAAGCGGAAGTCTATCGCGACGATACTCTTGTCGGGACCCTTACGGAGAATCTTACGCCGGGCCAGGTGGCATCCTTCACCGATACGCCGGGAAGCGAGGGAGTATTCACCTATAAAGTGCTTGTTTATGCAGGCGATAATGTAGCCGAAGGGGAGCCGATGACAGTTACTTCACCCTGGATCGGAGAAGAGACGCGCGAGGTGCCGTATTCCGTGGCATTTTACAGTGAGGACCCCACGAAAATGATGTGGACCGGCGTCAATGCCAATGACGACAAGTATCAGTGGGTGATAGATAAAACCGCACGCCTGAATCTGGGGGATAACGGCGATCCTACTCCGGTTGACGATTATCTCCTCTCCCCCTATATAAGCCTGACGCCGGGATTCTATGCCGTCACATATAAAATAAAAGGAGGTGGAAATGCCGCCGAATTCGCTGTCGGTCTTGTCCCCGACAAAGAGCAGACGGCGCCCACGTTCAGTCCTCTCGGAACTATCCATGGTGGTTCTTCTTACTCTTTCTCCACCCAGACCCTGACGGTCCGCGTGGACAGTGAACTGAAAGCAGCTGTCGCCCTCCATGCCGGCGGAGAGATTTCCGAGAACTATTCTTCGATGGAAATCGAGGAATTCTCGATAGAGCCTGTCCAGGTCTTCCCGGATGCTCCCGAAAACCTTAGTGTCGAGGCAGCTGCGGACGATGCGTTGCAGGCAACCCTTCGCTGGACTAACCCCGTCACTTCTTCGGCCCAGGGTGTGGTGCCCCTGATTACAAAAGCTGTTATTTCCCGCAAACCCTACGGACAGGATGCTGATTTCGAGGAAGTCGGAGAGGTTACCGATGGCCTGACAGCCGGCGAAGAGGGCGCCTGGACCGACACCTCTATCCCTGAATCGGGCGTATATGTCTATTCCGTACTTCTGCATGGACCGGACGGCGCCGGTGAGGATGAACTCTACGTGAGATATAGCGCCGAAGTGATTTCTGGCCGTATCGGCGCTCCTTATGCCGTGCCTTTCACTACCGCCAATGGCTTTATCATACCCGAATGGACTGTAATTCAGGATAATCCGGTGCGGACCTGGGAGTTTGCCTCCGACAGCGGATGCGCCTGGATGACTGCCTATGATTTTGATCCAAATGACTGGCTGATTTCTCCGCGTATTCTTCTTGAGGACGGCAAAGCTTATAAGATTACAGCCGAATCAACTATGGATGTTATTGACGAAGATCAGAAGAGTGTATCATGGGATCTGCATCTCGGCTACGGCTTCACTGCGGAAGAGATGTCCCTCCCCCTGGCTACCGTCGTCACTTCTGTCAGGGAACCTTCCGAACCACAGTCCGATTCGTTTATCGTTATCGCACGGAATTCTGAACCAGAGGAAATACCCTCACTGCGCGTAGAGGAATCTGCTGTTATCGTTCCTGCCGGAGCCCTGACTGTCGGAATCCATGCCAATACGCGGGGTTATGTGAAGATACACGGAATCCAAATAGAGGAAACCGAATGGTCCGGAATCGGCGAAGTGACGGCAACCGATGCCGATGGGCTTCTTGCCGGAGCGCGTTCGGTCAAGGTATTCAATCTCCAGGGCGTCCCGGTAATGGCCAATGCCCGTGCCTGTTCGGTTGATACTCTCGGGCTGGCTCCCGGGTTGTATATTCTTCTTGTAGAGAAGGATGGTGTTTCAGTGGCCATTAAGGTGGCGGTTCGCTGAATTATCTCCCTTTATTCCTGAACATTATAACGGAGGGGCTGTGTCGCAAACGGGCGATGCAGTCCCTCCGGTTTCTTATGTGGATAATATATTTAACACGCGTTAACATTAATTGTGCAAAATATTAAACTGTGTCATATAAGGCTGAAATAAAAAATCTTTTTGTAACTTGGCGGCGTTTTCAACTAAGAGTTTCCAATAAAAGAGAAAACTGTCTCACGGCTTTCAGCGGAACAGACGCTGAATTTCTGACAGAGATGGTAAAAAGGTACAAATTCATTATTTATGGTGTTATGATTGAACGTTTCGTCAACCGTACCGATTTCGACAGCTATGCCGATTTCGCACAGAATTTCAAGCTGAATATCCCTGATAACTTCAACTTCGCATACGACGTGGTCGACGCATGGGCCGCGGAGGAACCTGACCGCGAGGCACTTCTGTGGACCAATCCCGAAGGGGAAGAACGCCGTTTCACTTTCCGGGACCTCAAGGAGCTTTCCGACCGGACCGCGTCATATTTCCAGAGCCTCGGAGTCGGCCGCGGCACCCGGGTGATGCTTATTCTCAAGAGGCATTATCAGTTCTGGCTCGCAATGATGGGGCTCCATAAACTCGGTGCGGTCGCTATTCCGGCCACCCATCTGCTGACAGCCGAGGATATAGAATACCGTTGCCACAAAGCCGATATAAAGGTGATTTTCGCCGCCGGCGACGAGGATATTGTCCGCCACGTCGATGAAGCGATGCCTCATTGTCCCTCGGTGGAGTGGCGCATCTCGACCGGACCGTGTATTCCCGCCGGATGGCTTGACTTCGATGCCGGCATCGAAGCCGCTCCCCCTTTCCGACGTCCGGAAAAGGTCAACGACAATTCCGATGTGATGCTGATTTACTTCACTTCCGGCACCTCCGGAGAACCCAAGATGGTGGCCCACGATTTCACCTATCCTCTGGGCCATATAGTGACGGCCCGCTTCTGGCATAACCTGCGACCGGGGGACCTCCATCTGACCCTGGCCGATACCGGATGGGGGAAAGCCGTCTGGGGAAAGCTCTACGGCCAGTGGATATGCGGAGCAGACGTCTTCGTATATGATTTCGACAAGTTCGTACCCGCCGATCTGCTGGGAGTGATGGAAAAATACCGTATCAACTCCTTCTGCGCTCCCCCGACTGTCTTCCGGTTCCTTATCCGGGAGGATATAAAGTCCTATGATCTCTCGGCCCTCGACCGCTGCTCTATCGCCGGGGAAGCGCTCAACCCCTCGGTCTTCGAAAAATGGAAAGAGCTGACCGGAATCTCCCTGCGCGAGGGATTCGGACAAACCGAAACTACACTTACCGTAGGCACTTTTCCCTGGATAGAACCGCGCCCCGGTTCGATGGGCCTTCCGAATCCTCTTTACGGCATCGACATCGTGGATGAGGAGGGGAACTCAGTCGGAGACAATATCAACGGCGAGATCGTAATCCGCGCGGACAGAAACGGACGCAAGCCTGCCGGGCTGTTCAGGGAGTATCTTGACGACGAGGCGCTTACCGCCGAAGCCTGGCATGACGGAATCTATCATACGGGGGATATCGCCTGGCGCGACTCCGACGGCTATCTGTGGTTCGTCAGCCGCAAGGACGACGTCATAAAGTCGTCGGGTTACCGTATCGGCCCGTTTGAGGTCGAGAGTGCCTGCCTTACCCATCCTGCCGTGGTCGAATGTGCCATCACCGCCGTACCCGACGATGTCCGGGGTCAGATTGTCAAGGCTACCATCGTCCTGGCAAAGGATTATGTACGCCTGGCCGGCGCCGATCTTGTAAAGGATATCCAGAATCATGTGAAAAAAATTACGGCCCCTTATAAATATCCGCGCGTGGTGGAGTTCGTCAAGGAACTGCCCAAGACCATCTCCGGTAAAATCCGCCGTGTGGCAATCCGTGCTACCGATGCCGCCGGAAAGGCTGTGGACGCTACCAATAAGGCTGCCTCCAAAGCGATGGAGTCAGCAGCTCCCAGGTCCCGGCGCCGTCACGGATTGGCTTGAATGTCTCTCAGATTAACTGTTGTCCCCTCCGCCGGCTGGAATCCGCAGAGGGGACAACGGTGTATTATCGGGGGAGTGATAGCGCTGTGTTGGGGTTGGTACATAAAAAAAAATTACTCGTCATCACGACGAATAATCTTCTTACCTTAAATCTAATACCATGAAAAACTGATGCAAAGGTAGAGCTTTTATGTTTTATAGCATAATTTTCGAGCAAAAATCTTTCTTCATTTAAGTTGGTTTAACATATGCCGAGCATTTAAAGGTTAAAATTTGCAGTTGTTAACAACTTGCCGGGCGCGCTCTGTAATTCCCCGGTCTAATTTACCAAAATAAAGTTATCGCTTCGGGTAATTAATCCCCGGCGGGACGCAAGGGAATTACACGGATTTTTGTAACTTTGCATTGAATTTTACCCCCCGGACGCAGCGGCGCGATGACCCGCGCCCCCTTCCCCCGGGGAATATCGGCTGAATAATTATGGCTCACGAAAATTTTGAAATGGTGGCGAAGACCTTCCAGGGTCTTGAAGATGTACTGGCTGAGGAACTGAGAGACCTCGGGGCCTTGAATGTAGAACCCGGAAAGAGAATGGTGTCGTTCGAGGGAGATCTCGAAATGCTTTATCGCGCCAATCTTTGTTGCCGCACTGCCCTGCGTATTCTCAAACCGATTTATAAGTTTATCGCCCGCAATACGGATGAGCTGTATGAGTTCACCAAAGAATTCGACTGGGGGTCGCTGATGAACGTAAACAGCACCTTTTCAATCGATACGGTGGCTTACAGCGATGAGTTCACCCACTCCCGCTTCGTTACCTACCGCGTCAAGGACGCTATCGTGGACTGGTTCAAGGACCGTTACGGCGAGGACAAGCGCCCGGGTGTGCGCCTCCAGGACGCCGATGTGATGATCAATGTGCATATCGCCGGCGACCGGGTGACTCTCTCGCTCGATTCCTCGGGCGAATCGCTTCATAAGCGCGGTTACCGAGTGGCCCAGACCGAGGCCCCCATCAACGAGGTTCTTGCCGCCGGCATAATCCTAAAGAGCGGCTGGCGGGGCGATTGTCCGCTGGTTGACCCAATGTGCGGTTCCGGCACTTTTCTTATTGAGGCTGCCCTGATTGCCGCCAATATCAATCCCGGCGTCTACCGCAAGCACTTCTCTTTTGAACACTGGCGAGACTTCGACGCCGAACTGTTCGACCGTCTTTACAACGACGATTCCAACGAGCGGGAATTCGAATATAAGATATACGGGGCAGACATCTCCCCGAAAGCCGTCGAAATAGCGCAGAAGAATATACGCAGCGCCGGAGTAGGACGCATGATCGAGCTGGAGACCAAGCCCCTTTCGGCCTGGGAGGAAGCTCCCGAAAACGGCATACTGATTACAAATCCCCCTTACGGCGAGCGTATCTCATCGGAGGATATGGACGGTCTGTATGAGCTGATAGGTCAGAAACTCAAGAATGTATTCAAGGGCTACCACGCATGGATTATAGGCTACCGCGAGGAATATTTCCACCGTATCGGCCTGGCGGCCTCCATGAAGATGCCGATTCTGAATGGCTCACTCGAATGTCAGCTGCGCGAATACGTCATTTTCGAGGGGGATTACAAGCATTTCCGCAGCCAGGGAGGACGCCTGCGCGAACTCGAGGAGCGCAAGGACGACCGCCTCGATTCTCTGCGCGACCGCAAGAAGCGCGAGATGCGCCGGGAATTCAAGAGAGATTTCCGTCGCGATTCCGGAAAACCCGCTCCCGGAGGCAAATTCCGCAAAGACGCCAAAGGGGGAGCCCGTAAGGACTCCCGCAGGGATTTCCGCCGCGACGAGGAGCGACCCTTCAGCGAGAAGCGGGCCGAACGGCGCGAATTCAACGCCGGAGTGCCACGCAACAAGCTTGAGGAACGCTATCATCCCGGCAACCGCTCCAGGGACCGCCGCGACGAGGAGCGCCGCAGCCAGGAGAACCCCCTGGCCGTACGCCGCAATCCCCAGGCCCTGAAATCCATTACGGGAAAGCAGCCTACCATCCCGGTGATGCGTTCCCGCAAAGGATGGCGCAAGGACGACGAATCCGGCGCACAGTCATAATTACAGAATTACCAACCACCGATATTATAATCAGCAACCACTGATATGAACATCTTACTGCTCGGCTCGGGAGGGCGCGAATCGGCCCTCGCCTGGAAAATCAGCCAAAGCCCCGAATGTAGTTCACTGATAATCGCTCCCGGCAACGGCGGTACCGCCCGCTACGGCCGCAATCTCCCCCTTAAACCCACCGACTTCAACGCCGTCCTGGAGGCAATCCGGGAGAACGCCATCGACATGGTTGTCGTCGGCAACGAAGACCCCCTGGTGGGCGGCATCACTGATTTCCTCGCCGCGGAGGCGCCTGAGGTGCTTGTTGTCGGTCCTTCCCGCGAAGGAGCGCGCCTGGAGGGAAGCAAGGATTTCGCCAAGCAGTTCATGGAGGCCGAGGGGATTCCGACGGCCCGTTACCGCAGCTTCACGGCCGAGACCGTAGAAGAAGGGAAAAAGTTCCTGGCCACACTTCAGCCCCCCTATGTGCTGAAAGCCGACGGTCTGGCAGCCGGCAAGGGTGTCCTGATTCTCGACAGCCTCGAGGAAGCCCGGAGACAGCTGGAGGAAATGCTCGGCGGAATGTTCGGCCAGTCTTCCGCCACGGTTGTCATCGAGGAGTTCCTGAGCGGCATCGAGTGTTCGGTATTCGTGCTGACCGACGGCAACGGCGGCTACCGCGTATTGCCCGTGGCCAAAGATTACAAGCGCATCCTCGAAGGGGACAAAGGTCCCAATACGGGGGGTATGGGAGCCGTAAGTCCCGTGCCTTTCGCCGATGACGCGTTTATGGAGAAAGTTGACAAGCGCATTATCCGGCCTACCATCGAGGGTCTGCGCCGCCGCGGCATCGACTATAAAGGCTTTATCTTCCTGGGCCTTATCAATGTCGGCGGGGAACCGATGGTCATCGAGTACAACGTCAGGATGGGGGATCCCGAGACCGAGGTGGTGATGCTCCGCATCGCTTCCGATCTTGTGCCTCTGCTTCGCGCCGCCGCTTCCGGCAATCTCGGTGATCTCCCCCTGGAGCATGACCCGCGGAGCGCCGCAACGGTGATGCTTGTTTCAGGCGGTTATCCAGGTTCCTATCCCAAAGGTATGGAAATCGTCGGGGAAGACGCCGCAGACTTCACCCCCGACACGGTTATATTCCACGCCGGGACGGCCCGCAACGACGCTTCCCTGGTGACCTCCGGAGGGCGCGTAATGGCCGTCAGCAGCTACGGCAAAGACCTGGCTGAGGCCCTTTCACGCAGCTATGCCGTGCTTGAGAATATCAATTTCGACGGAAAGACTTTCCGCCGCGATATCGGCAACGAGTTTCTCTGATTCCGCTTTATTCCCAGATAATTGCTCTCCCAGGATAATTGCTCTCTGAACGCGACATAACAGGTTTTCTCCACGCCCGCGCATCGGCTCTGATGCTGATGGTGCTGGCGTGTGTACTTGCGTATATAGCCTACGTAAGAGGTGACGTGATCCATCTTGAGGGGGCGCTGGGCATCGGTCTGCTCCCCGCCGGACGGTGGATTTCCTCTCCGTTCTGGTCGCTGGCGGCGTCGCTGGGATGCACGGTCCTGATGGGCGCCCTGACAATCTACATCAACCGGGCGTTCAATGTCCTGCGCAGCCTTACGGCCCTGGTGGCGGGGATGTTCTGTGTGATGCAGACGTCGCTCCCCTCGGTCATCGGACAGTTCTATGGCGGAGATCTCATGGGAGTTCTTCTGCTGCTTTGCTCGGCGCTGCTGTTCAGCTCGTTCGCCGACAGCCGGTGTCAGCGGCGTGTCTTTCTGATTTTCTTCCTGATAACCCTGGCCGGTTTCACGGATCTTTCCTATCTGCTTTATATCCCCGTATTTATCCTGGGATGCATACAGATGAGGATTTTCGACATACGCACTTTCCTTGCCGCCTGTCTGGGCGTCATCACTCCCCCCTGGATCCTTTTCGGATTCGGACTTGTCCATCCCCAGCAGCTCCACTGGCCTTCGCTGGTGATGGCCTGGTCGATGTTCTACACTCCGGAAATGATTCATGCGCTTGTAGTGACCGGCTTTACGCTGGTCTGCGGCATAGGGTTCACGGTTGTCAACCTGCTGAAAATCCTGAGCTATAACTCCAGGGTGAGGGCCTATAACGGCTTCCTGACGATGATGCTCCTGGCCACCGGCCTGTTCATTCTTCTGAATTTCAATAATTTCGCATTTTATATTCCGATGCTTAACTGTCTGACCGCGTATCAGATAGCTCATTTTTTCACTTACCGCCGCAATCTCCGCAGCTATATTCCGATTCTGGTGCTTATGACAGCCTATCTGGGATTCTATTTGTGGGGAATCCTGTGGTGAGGACCCCTATATACACTGTCCGCCATGAAAAAGGTTGTGATCGACAAGTTTATCCCCTTTGAGGGGAATCCTTTCGAGGGAGTGGCCGAAATCGAACGGCTTGCGCCCGCAGATATAAACGCCGACACTGTCCGCGATGCCGACGCGCTGATTGTCAGAACCCGTACCCGATGCGATGCGTCGCTGCTGGAAAACTCCCGTGTCGGTATTGTCGCTACGGCCACAATCGGCACCGACCACCTCGATTTCCCTTATCTCGCCTCACGCGGAATAAAGACGGTCTCCGCGCCGGGCTGCAATGCCCCTGCGGTGGCCCAGTATGTCTTCGCATCGATATTTTCCATGGGGCTTGGTGACCCCGGTATGCGTCTGGGCATTGTAGGACTTGGCCATGTCGGTTCAATCGTGGCTTCCTGGGCGCTGAACTTCGGGATGGATGTTTATGCCTGCGATATCCCCCGGCAGAGCCGGGAACATGGCTGGAATCCGGCGGCTCCGCTGACCGCAGGGGATATCCCCTTCCGCTCACTGGAGGAAATCGCCCGCAAATGCGACGCGGTCACTTTCCATACCCCCCTGACGCGCTCGGGGGATTGTCCGACGTTCCATCTGCTTGACCGAGATTTCCTGTCAGTCGCTCCGAAAGCATTGGTAATCAACTCTGCCCGTGGCCCGGTGGCCGATACGGCAGACCTCATTGCTGCCCTGCGCCGGGGTCGCGTCGACAACGCGGCCATGGACTGCTGGGAAGGGGAACCCGGGATCTCCGACGAACTTCTACGCCTGTCCCGCATATCCACGCCGCATATAGCAGGTTACTCCATCGAAGGGAAAAAACGCGCCACGGCCGTAACCTTCAATGCCGTTCTGGAGTATCTGGGGAGCGACCGCAGAATCGACCCCGGAGTGGCTCTGACTGCGCCGGCGGCGGTGTCGCGCCAGGCTGTGACGGATTCCTACGACCCCCTGGCCGACAGTATTCCCCTAAAGTCGGACCCCTCCTCCTTTGAATCCCTGCGCAACCACTATCCCCTGCGCCACGAAGTTCCGTTCAAATCCTGATAAATCATTTTCTCACCATGTCAGACAAAAATCCCTCACACAAATACGTAATCACCCTCGGACGCCAGTTCGGTTCCGGAGGGCGCGAACTCGCCCGGCTCCTGGCCAAAACCTTCAATATCGGATATTACGACAAAGAACTGCTTCTTGAGGCCGGACGCCATGCCGGCGTGGATCCCGGATTCTTTGAACGTTCCGACGAAAAGTTTCCCACTTTTCCAGGCGGAGGGATATCTTTCAACATGGGTGTCACGGCAATGCCCTGGTACACACCTTCCTCCATTTCCGACGAGTCAATCTACCGCGATATGTCGGACGTCATAAGGATGCTGGCCGACCGCGGGCCATGTGTGATTGTAGGCCGCTCGGCCGACTATGTCCTGCGCGACCACGAGGTTCCATCCATCAATATTTTCGTCCATGCGTCGATGGATGACTGCGTAAAGCGTATTCTCCGCCGGGGCGATAAGCTCAAGGAGCAGGATGCCCGAAACCTGGCCGAGAAGACCAACAAGCTGAGAGCTAACTATTACAACTTCTATACCGACAAGCGGTGGGGGTGCGCATCCTCCTACGATCTCTGCCTCAATTCCTCCCTGCTGACGATGGAAGGACTGGTGGAAGTAATCGCTACCTATATCCGCGAGCGGCTCGGTTTCGACCCGCGGTGCAGCTGATTTCCGCTCTCTGTTTTCCTTGCCGCGACGTTTTTTTCATCCTCCTTACCCTTAAAATAAGTTTAAGGGGAGGGGATAATGAAAAAAATTAGTAACTTTGTGGCTTGATTGCAGTTGGGCCGGGAATTCTTCCTGACGGCTGAGATTCCGGATACCCGGAGCTGCGGAGTTTTTTGTCACATATCTTTTACAGATTCGTGGAAACTAAGTATTTATTCGTTACCGGCGGTGTCGTATCGTCACTTGGAAAGGGGATAATCTCCTCTTCGATAGCCTGTCTTCTTAAAGCGCGTGGTTACAGGGTTACGATTCAGAAGTTTGACCCCTATATCAACATCGATCCGGGAACACTCAACCCCTACGAACACGGCGAATGTTATGTAACCGTTGACGGACATGAAGCCGACCTGGACCTGGGACATTACGAGCGCTTCACCGACATACAGACTACGAAGGCCAACAACATAACGACCGGACGCATATATCAGAACGTCATCAGCAAGGAGCGCCGCGGCGACTACCTGGGGAAAACCGTCCAGATCGTACCCCACATCACCGATGAAATCAAGCGCGCCGTAAAGCAGCTCGGCCTGACGGGGGAGTTCGATTTCATCATCACCGAAATCGGAGGTGTCGTCGGCGACATCGAGTCTCTCCCGTTCCTGGAAGCTGTCCGTCAGCTCCGCTGGGAACTCGGCCGCGACAGTCTCTGCATCCATCTGACCTACGTTCCGTTCATCGCCGCCGCGAAAGAACTCAAGACCAAGCCCACGCAGCATTCCGTAAAGAAACTCCAGGAGCTTGGAATCCAGCCTGACGTGCTGGTGCTGCGCACCGAGCATCCCATCACCTCCGAAGCCCGGCGGAAAATCGCCCAGTTCTGCAATGTGGCTCCCGACGCTGTTGTCCAGTCGCTGGATCTCCCCTCGATCTACGAGGTTCCTGTCAAAATGCATGAGCAGCACCTGGACGACATTATCCTCCGCCTTACCGGCGTGGAAGCCCAGGGCGAACCCCATATGGCCCCCTGGCTCCACTTCCTTGAAAAGCTCGAGTCGGCCGAGACTCCGGTCAGAATAGGCCTTGTCGGGAAATACGTAGAGCTTCAGGACGCCTACAAGTCGATAAGCGAGTCCCTTTCCCACGCCGCCACTTACAATGACCGACGCCTGGAACTGCAGTATATCCACTCCGAAAAACTCAACGAACAGAATGTCGATTCCCTCCTTTCCCCGCTGGACGGAATCCTGATAGCTCCCGGATTCGGCCAGCGCGGCATCGAAGGGAAATTCGTGGCGCTGAAATGGGCCCGCGAGCATGATGTCCCCACGCTGGGAATCTGCCTGGGAATGCAGTGTATGGTAATCGAGTTCGCCCGCGACGTGCTTGGTCTTCCCGAGGCCAACTCCACGGAGATGAACCCCAATACCCCCGACAATGTAATCGACCTCATGGAGGAACAGAAGAGCATCTCCAACATGGGAGGTACGATGCGCCTGGGTGCATACGACTGCCGCCTGCGCCCCGGCTCGCTGGCCGCCGAGGCTTACGGCACAACCGACGTCAGGGAGCGCCACCGCCACCGCTTCGAGTTCAACGATGAGTACCGCGCCCGTTTCGAGGAGGCCGGCATGAAGTGCGTAGGCGAGAATCCCCGCACACGCCTGGTGGAAGTCGTGGAAATCCCCGGCAAGAGATGGTTCCTGGGGACACAGTACCATCCCGAATACTCCTCGACCGTCCTCCATCCCCATCCTCTTTTCATGAGCTTTATCCGCGCCGCCATCGCTTATGAAGCCGGGAAATCCCAGGGCGCGCCTTCTCACTCCCCTGAATCAGAAAAACTTTAAGAACTTTTATGGATAAGAATACACTGACCGGTCTGGTGCTGATGGGCCTGCTCATCTTCGGTTTCATGTGGATGAACAACGGCAAACAGCGTCAGCTCGAACAGCAGAAGATGGAACAGGCTGAGGCGCAGAACGCCGCCGACAACGCCGCCGCAAAAAAACTGACCGTTGATTCAATCACTGCGGCCGAGGCCGCCGCGTTCCCCGCTGTGATACGCGAGATCGGGACCACCCGCGGAGATTCCGCTTCGGCCGTGTCGGTCTACCGTACCGCCAATGTAAATCTCTCCTATAACGGCACCGCCGTCTCCGGTACTGTCAAAGCCGCCGACACGGTGCTGAGCTATGACGCCGTCGTCAGCAACCGCTTCGGCGCCGATGTCCCCCTGGCTGTCCGCAACGAGGCCATCGCCAACCTGCGCGGCGCTCTGGACGAGGCCCAGAAATACGGCGCTTTCGCCCGTTACCGCAACGGCCAGGAGCAGACCGCGTCCCTCAGGAACTCGAAGCTCTCCCTTGAAATCACCAACCACGGCGGATATATCTCCCGCGCGACTCTGCTCGACTACAAGACATACCTGCCCGAGAACGACCGTTCCAACAAGATTGACACGGCCGACGTGGAGGTCTGCCGCAAGGGCTTCAACCAGTATTCCTTCGAGCTTCTTTCGGCCTCCCGCCGCTTCGATACCGCCGAATTCTATTTCACACCGCGGCAGGTCAATGACTCCGTTCTGGAGATGACCCTGGACCTCGGTGGGGATGCCTCCTGGGGTATCCGCTATACGCTTCCCGAAGACAGCTATGTAGTCACTATGGAGGTGATTCAGAAGGGAATGGAGAAGATTATTCCTCCCTCCGTGGCTACCACTACCCTGAACTGGACACAGAAGATGGGGCGCAACGAGCGCGGACGCACCTTCGAGGAGCGCAATTCCGGCCTCTATTATAAATATGTAGGGGATTCCCCCGACGACCTTTCGGCCCAGGGGGAGAAGCAGGAGGAACTTTCCCAGCGCCTGAAGTGGATCGGCTTCAAGAACCAGTTCTTCTCGATGGTGATGATTCCCCGTACCTGCTTCACGGCCGCCGATGTTGCCTCGAAAGACCTCAAGGAGGACCCGAAATTTGTAAAGGATCTCGCCGCCGCCGCCCTCATGGATTACAATTCCGGGGATGAGAATCCGGTGACCATCGACATTTTCCTCGGTCCCAACCTTTATCCGCTTCTCTCCGGTCTGGACCACGAAATCGAGGGCGCCGAGGATGAATCGCTCGACCTTACGAACCTAATCCCCCTGGGATGGCCTATATTCCGCTGGATCAATACCCTGATTATCATCCCGGTGTTCACTTTCCTCAGCTCGTTCATCAGTTCCTACGGTCTGATTATCTTCCTGCTTACGATATTTATCAAGCTGATTCTCTTCCCCTTCACCTACAAGAGCTACAAGTCTCAGGCCAAGATGCGCCTGCTCGCTCCTGAAATCAAGGAAATCAACGACAAATATCCGGGCCAGGAGAACGCCATGACCCGCAACCAGAAGACGATGGCCCTCTACTCCAAGGCGGGTGCGAGTCCGATGTCGGGCTGTCTGCCCATGCTGTTGCAGATGCCGGTGCTTATCGCCATGTTCTGGTTCTTCCCCTCGGCAATCGAACTGCGCGGCGAGCATTTCCTCTGGGCCAAAGACCTTTCGGCTCCCGACTATATCCTGACTCTTCCCTTCTCCATCCCCTGGTACGGCAACCATGTCAGCCTGTTCTGTCTGCTGATGACGGTCACCAATATCGTCTATACGCGCATCAATATGCAGAATCAGCCATCCTCCTCGGCCATGCCTGGAATGAAGTGGATGATGTACCTGATGCCGGTGATGTTCCTGTTCATCTTCAACGACTACGCCTCGGGTCTGAGCTACTACTATTTCCTGTCGCTCCTGCTCACCATCATCCAGACCTATCTTTTCCGCCTCTTTACCGACGAGGAGAAAATGAGGGCCCAGATGAAGGCCAACGCCGCCAAGCCCCGCAAGAAATCGGGCTGGATGGCCCGCCTGGAGGAAGCCCAGCGCAAGCAGCAGGCTATCCTGCGCGAACAGCAGAAGCGCAAGAAATAATCCTCACCGCGCCAGAATTTCCTGACAAGAGCTATATCAGATGCCAAGCCTGCTGACTATCGACCAGGGGAACAGCGCGGCGAAAATCGCCGTCTGGAAAGGCCCGGAGCTTATCGATGAGGAGACTCTCCCCCGCCTGGAACGGGAGGCCCTTGAAAGGGTCGTGGACAGTTTCGCGCCTTCGAAAGCGCTCCTTTGCTCGGTGACGGGCAATGGCGCCCGGATTACCCGCTGGCTCCGGAGCAAGGGGGTGGAAGCCCGGGAACTATCTTCGGAACTTCCCCTGCCGCTGACCATCGGCTATTCGGCGGAAACGCTCGGAGCCGACCGTATCGCCGCAGCCGTGGGGGCCTGGAGTCTCTTTCCGGGGGAAAACTCCCTGGTGGTCGACATGGGAACGGCTGTCACCTACGACGTCGTCACCGCCGACGGCCGCTTTGCCGGAGGGAACATCGCCCCCGGCGTAGGGATGAGGCTCCGCGCACTGCGTAGCTTCACAGCCCGCCTCCCGGAGGTGAACGGCTACGGCGACACCCCTCTGTTCGGCCATGACACCACCACGGCCATGCGCGCCGGCGCTCTCCGCGGAGTGGTGGCCGAACTGAACTACTACCGCGGTCTCCTCCCTCCGGGGACCAGGACCGTCCTCACCGGAGGATGGTCGCGCCGCATAAGCGAGTTCCTCGACTTCCCGGTGACGGTGGATTCCTGCCTGGTGACAAAAGGACTGCTGAGCATCCTGCTCTATAACGAAAACTTACCGATATATTCCGAAAACAAGACCTGCATCGACAAATGAAGCATCTCCACATATCTCTGTTAGCGTTGCTGTGCTGCCTCCTGGGCGGCGTGGCCGACGCCGGTGCGCAAAGCACCGAAATCTCTCCCTATTCGCGTTTCGGTTATGGAGCGCTTTCCGACAATGCCAATGCGTCCCAGCGGGCAATGGGTGGGGTAGGACTGGCAATGCGTTCCGGACGCATGATCAACTTCATGAATCCCGCGTCCTACGCCGCCATCGACTCCGTGACCTTCCTGTTCGATATCTCCGCCTCGGCCAAGACCCTGTCGACAACCGAGATGCGCGGCAATGAGAAGCTTTCCGGAAAGGAATTCACCGGGGGCCTGGACTACGTTGCCCTGCAGTTTCCCGTCACCCGCTACGGCGGTATGGCCGTAGGCCTGATACCTTATTCCCAGGTGGGATACAGCTTCGGAAGCGAAATAATGAACGGCACCAACCAGCATCAGGGTTCGGGCGCCATCAATGAGCTTTTTGTCGGTCTGTCGGCCCGGCCTTTCAAGGGGCTTACCCTCGGAGCCAACATCAGCTATATGTTCGGCACCCTGCTGAACGACACTTACGTCTATGCCGAATCTTCCACCTCGCTGTTCGAGCGTGTCACGGAGGTCCGCGACTATAATCTCCGCTTCGGAATCCAGTACGGTTTCAATGTCAATCCCGACAACTATCTGACCGTCGGCGCCATATATTCCCCGAAGAAATCTTTCCGCGGCCACGCCTACGGAGTGAAATACGATGTCGGCCAGGACACAAAGAACGACACCATCGGCTACGCTTCCATGAAAGGCAGATACGATATGGCCGAGACATGGGGCGTCGGTCTTTCCTGGGAGTGGAGGAAAAGCCTCACCGTCGAGGCCGACTTCACCTACCAGCCCTGGAAAAATGTGAAGTACCGCCTTATCGAAGGGTTCGACCAGACCACGGGTAACCGCTTCGACAACCGCTGGAAAGCAGCCCTGGGCGCACAGTATGTTCCGGCCATGCGAGGCAGCTACGTCAAGCGTATCCACTACCGCCTGGGAGCCTATTACTCCAACGACTACATAATGGTCGGCGACAACTCGGTAAAGGAGTATGGCGTCTCGCTCGGTTTCGGGCTGCCGGCTCCATCTACCAAGACGATGATCAACTTCTCGGTCGATTACCGCCACCGCCAGGCCTCCCCGCAGGCCCTTGTAAAGGAGAATTATTTCCAGTTCACCTTAGGCGTCAACATCAACGAGCTTTGGTTCTGGCAGAACAAGCTACATTAATACCCTCTCCGGAAAACCCTTTCTGCCGGAAATCCGGTCTTCCCGGGGGCTGTCTTTCCGGAAATCTGCTTTTTAACTCCCCGGGCGCTGCCTGTCCTGTGGTCGGCCCATAGGCGGACTTCCCCTCAAGAAATAAGAAATGGAAACTCCGATGCGCATATTCCCTTTGCTGCTGCTGGCGCTCGCCGCCGGCGGAGGGAGCGCGCTGACTTCCTGCTCCGAGGACAAGCGCGAGACAATCGCCATATCCGCCGACCCCGAGACCTTTCCGACGATGAAGACCCTCGATGTCTCGACCACCATCTCGGATTCGGGCTACACGCGCTACAACATCACAGCTCCGATATGGCTGATGTTCGAGGAGGCAGCCGAACCCCACTGGAACTTCCCGGGGGGGATATACGTTGTTAAGTATGACAACGACATGAAAGAGAACGGAACGTTCACCGCCGACACGGCCACCTACCTGAGTCTCCAGCGTATATGGCGTTTCGACCGGAACGTCAGGATGAAGAATGTCAACGGTGACCGGTTCCTGACCCAGCAGCTTTTCTGGGACCAGAACCGGAAGAAACTCTACTGTGACTCGTTCATCCATATCGAGCGTTCCGACCGGATAATCGAAGGTTATGGCTTTGAATCCAATGAAGCCATGACGGAATACACCATACGCCGGCCGTCGGGAATCTTCCCGACCTCCGATTTCGTCTCACGGACACAATAAAAAACCATAAAGGTTCTGAAAAAATATAATGGACGTAACCTGGCTGATATTAACTCTGATAGCCCTGGCTTTCTCGGCGCTTTTTTCCGGCATCGAGATTGCCTTTGTGACCTCCGACCGCGTCCGCGTGGAGCTTGATATCCAGAAAGGGGGGCTTATAGGCCGTTGCCTGAACCTGTTCTATTCCAATCCTGATTTCTTTATCTCCACGATTCTTGTAGGAAACAACATAGTCCTGGTGATCTACGGTATAGGAGCGGCCAAGATGATCGAGCCGTCGCTGGAACATTTTTTCTTCGGGATGGCCGGCCAGCAGGCGTGGGTGCTGATAACCCAGACGTTGCTTTCCACCCTTGTGATTCTGCTGACGGGGGAATTCCTGCCCAAGTCGATATTCCGGATCAATCCTAACCGCTCACTGCGGCTGGTGGCGCCTTTTACGGCCCTTCTCTACTGCCTGCTATATCCCATATCGCTCTTCTCGACCTGGATTTCCAGGCTGCTGATGAAGCTCTGCGGAATGAAGGAGGAGAGTACGAAGCTCGGCATCATCTCCCTGGGAGATCTTAACGAATATATCGAACAGACCATCGACGAGCAGGCCGACGAACACGCCGAGGTTGAGAACGAAGTGAAGATTTTCCATAACGCCCTGGATTTCTCGACAATCCATCTGCGCGACTGCATGGTGCCGCGCAACGAGATCGTGGCCGTCGACATCGACACGACCACCCGCGAGGAGCTGTCGGCGCTGTTCACCTCATCGGGACGCTCCAAAATCCTTGTCTATCAGGAGGATATCGACAACGTCCTGGGATATATCCATGTCAGTGAACTCTTTACGCCCGACCGCGACTGGAAGAAGCAGCTCAAGGATGTCATATTCGCGCCCGAGACGTTGCTGGCCAACAAGATGATGCGCCGCCTTATGGCTGAAAAACGGTCGATAGCCGTAATCGTCGATGAATTCGGCGGAACCGCCGGAATGGTAACCCTCGAGGACCTCATGGAAGAGATCTGCGGCGACATCCAGGACGAACACGACTCCACCGACATCATCGAGCGTCAGATCAGTCCCGATATCTGGGAGTTTTCGGGACGCGCCGAGATAGCCCATATCAACGAGACTTTCCATCTCGACATCCCCGAATCCGACGAGTATCAGACCCTGGCGGGATATATCCTCAACGCGACCGGCCAGATTCCTTCCGTCGGAGAAATCATCGAGCTGTACCCCCTGAGGATGGAGGTGCTTCAGAAATCGGCGTCGCGCCTGGAGCTGATCCGTCTGAGCCGGATTCCGGAGCCTTCCTCCGCCACTTCCTGACGACCGGGGGCGCCGCGCGGAACCTTACCTTTTGTAAAAACCCATTAGACATATCATTATGGAAACAATCAAAGTAAACGTCAAAGACGTTCTGCAGACCGTAACCGGCGAGCAGATTCAGGCCCTCAATCCCGAGGCTGCCTCCGCACTTGAAAAACTCCACAAAGGCACCGGTCTGGGCAATGATTTCCTGGGCTGGGTCAATCTCCCCTCCGAAACTCCCGACAGCCTTCTGGCTGATATCGAGGCTGTGGCCAAAGACCTCCGCGCAAGTTGTGAATACGTGGTGGCAATCGGTATCGGCGGCAGCTACCTGGGCGCCAAGGCCGTTATCGAGGCTCTCAGCGACAGCTTCGCTCCCCTGCGGGCGCAGGGCGACGCCCGTCGCACCAATGTCCTTTTCGCCGGCCAGAATATCGGCGAGGACTACCTCAATGAACTTCAGGACTTCCTCAAGGACAAGAATTTCGGTATCATCGTGATTTCCAAATCCGGAACCACCACCGAACCCGCCATCGCCTTCCGTCTTCTCAAGGAGCAGCTTGAGAAGCAGGCCGGAAAGGCTGAGGCTTCCAAGCGCATCGTTGCCATTACCGACGCCAAGAAAGGTGCCCTGCGCCAGCTTGCCACCGAGGAAGGCTACAAAACTTTCGTCATCGCCGACAACGTGGGCGGACGTTTCTCCGTCCTGACTCCCGTAGGTCTGCTCCCCATCGCCGTAGCCGGATTCGATATCCGCAAGCTCATCGAGGGCGCACGCCGCATGGAGGCCGCCACAAATGCTGCCGATGACACGAACCCCTGCGTGGTTTACGCCACTACCCGCAACGCTCTCTACCGCGCCGGCCGTAAAATCGAAATCCTGGTGAATTACAACCCCAAGCTCCACTTCTTCGGAGAATGGTGGAAACAGCTCTACGGCGAAAGCGAGGGTAAGGACGGCAAGGGTATTTTCCCCGCCGCCGTTGACTTCTCGACCGATCTCCACTCCATGGGACAGTGGATTCAGGACGGCGAGCGCACTATCTTCGAGACAGTCATCTCCGTAGAGAAGACCGACAAGGAGACCATCATCCCCTCCGACGAGGCCAACCTCGACGGTCTGAACTATCTTGCCGGCAAGCACGTCGACGAGGTAAACAAGATGGCCGAACTGGGTACCCGTCTGGCCCATGTGGACGGCAGCGTGCCCAATATGCAGGTCACCGTTCCCGCGCTGAAAGAGGAATACCTCGGCGAGCTGATCTACTTCTTCGAGAAATCCTGCGGTATCTCCGGTTATCTGCTGGATGTAAATCCGTTCAACCAGCCAGGAGTGGAAGCCTACAAGCGCAATATGTTCGCCCTGCTGGCCAAGCCCGGCTATGAGGCCGAGACCGAAGCCATCCGCAAGCGTCTCTGAATGATATCCTCCGGCAATAGCCCCGGTTGAGGGGTGGACGTGCGGAGATCTTATAAAACCGACCCCGGTAACTCTGACGAATCAGATTGCCGGGGTCGGTCGTTTATGTGAATCCTTCAGGGCGCGGCTTTAGCGCTGCCGGATGAGGAAAATCTCGGTGGGGAAGTGGTCGGAGTAGCCGTTGAGGAAGACTCCTCCCGAGAAGGTTCGGCGCGGGTAGTTCTGACGCTGTCCTTCGGTATCGCGGAGGAAATCGAAGTTGTTTACCTGGGCTTTCCAGTAGTGGAGACGTTTTTTTCCGGTATTGCTTTCCAGCAGGGAGCCGCTGACGATTATCTGGTCGAAGAGGTTCCACTGGCTTTTGTATGCGAGAGTGCCGATCCCCTTGTCAAGAATCGACCAGAAGGGATTGTAGAATCCGTGGGGTTTGACGCCGTCGGGCTTCTTGGCTGCCCCGAGGACCTTTGCGCAGGAGGGGTCGCCGGGGTCATCGTTCATGTCCCCCATGATAATGACGCCCTGGCCGGGACGGAGACTCCAGAGGGAATCGGCTATATGCTTCGAGGTAGCGGCGGCCGCTTCGCGCAGATAGCTGCTCTGCTGCTGTCCTCCCAGGCGCGACGGCCAGTGGTTGACGATTACGCTGACAGTGTCGCCCCCCATGATGCCGGTCACGCACATCTGGTCGCGGGAGCGGAAGTCGGGATTCCCCTCGATGGTGAGGAGAGTGTTGCTTACGTTCACCAGGCGGAACTGACGGGGATTGTAGAGGGCGCCTACATCCACTCCGCGGCGGTCCGGGGAATCGTGATGTACGATCTGGAGGTTCCAGGGCTTCTTGCCTTCGGCTTTCAGGCGGTCGTCAATGGCGCGGACGAGATCTTCAAGTACCGAACGGTTCTCGATTTCGCTCACTCCGATAAATGCCGGTCCCGAGGGGGTGGTGGAGGTAGGGAAATTGCAGATGGCGCGGGCCAGATTATTGATTTTGGAGCGGTACTTCTTGCCGTCCCATTGGTTTTTGCCCGTGGGGGTGAATTCGGCGTCGCGTCCGAGAGGGTTGTTCGGAATCGTGTCGAAGAGGTTCTCGAGATTGTAGAACGCTACGCCGAAAACCTGATACTGGGCGCCCTGGGCGTTTCCCTTGTTCTGGGCAGAGGCTGCAAAAGCCAGGAGGGCCAGCAGGGGAAGAAGGAAAAAACGTTTCATTAAGAGGTATGTTGATTGTCGGGGTTGGTACGAAACACCGTCAGGCGGTATTCCGCAGGCAAATTTATAAAATAATTCGTTAATCCGCAACCCGAAAAACCAGGAAACGATTATTCGGAAGATGATGGGGGTTCGTCGGAAGACTCCGCTTCACAGGGTGCCGGGTCAGAGAAGACGAGCATTACCAGGGCATTGTCGATGGGGGAGGTGTCGACCTGGAGGACATGGTATGAGATGCCGGCGATTTCGATTGTGCCGTCGGGGGTGACGGTGTTCAGGGGGATTTCCAGCGGGAGGGGGATCCAGGACAGGGCGAGTCCGGGGCGCAAGGCGGCCTTATAGGCGGCTTCCTTGATGCACCAGGCCCAGCAGAGGGAGGCGGCATCGGAGCCCCAGATGTCGGTCTGCTGCGGGGAGAGGAATCTGGAGGCTACCCGTGTAAGCTGCGACACCCGGTCGGGAGTTTCGGTGTCTATGCCCAGTCTCATGCCGGGTTCACCGACGGCGATAGCCGCCAGTCCTCTGGAATGGCTGATTGAAACCGGAGGCAAAGCGGAGGAATTCCCCCCGGTCAGGAAAGGCGCTCCTGCGGGAGTATGGCCGATGCTGATGTCGGGCCGGTGCGGAAAAATCTCCCTCAGCAGCCGTTTTACAGCGGTCCGCTGGGCCAGTTCACGGCCGGGTCCGCGTGCGGGGAGGGAGGAGGGAAGTTCTACGGCGAAGATTCTTATGCCGTATCTGTCGAATAGGAGCAAGGTTATGGGTGCTGGGTTAAATTGACTGGCAGTCGGGTTATATTCTGAATTTCGGGAGGACGGGATCAGCTGGTCTGCTGGTCGGGCATTACTTTCACTCGCACGGAGGTAATGCGGTGGTGTTCGATGTCAAGGATAAGGAAGCGGCACCGGCCGTAGACCAGCGGCTCCTTTTCCTTCGGGAAATCCCCCTTGATGGCCAGCAGCATTCCGGCGAGGGTCTCGCTGTCCTCCGCCACGGGGCGGTAGGCGTCGGCATCCAGGCCGGTGATGCGGAAGAAATCGTTCAGCAGGGTTTTCCCTTCAAAGATATATGTGTCGTCGGGGAGGCGGCGGTAGGTCTTCTCCTCGTCGTCATATTCGTCGTTAATGTCTCCCACGATCTCCTCCAGGACATCCTCGAGTGTGACCACTCCGCGGGTTCCTCCGTATTCATCCACGACGATGGCGATATGGATCTTGAGCTTGCGGAAGTCCTCCAGAAGGTCGTCGATCATGCGTGATTCGGGGACATAATAGGGCTGGCGGATGAGATCCTGCCACCGGAAATCTTCCGGTGCGGTCTCTCCTCCGGCGGGGATATAAGGCAGGAGGTCGCGGGCGTAGAGTACTCCGCGGATGTCGTCCTGAGAGTCGCCGAAGACGGGCATACGCGAATATCCTTTCTCGATTGTAATCCGCAGGACTTCCCGGAACGTCATGTCGTAGTCGAGACCGGTGATGTCGATGCGCGGAGTCATGATGGCGGCTGCGTTGGTGTCGCCGAACCGGAGGATGCCTTCCAGCATCTCCTTGTCGGGACGGTCCTCGACGTCGGCGATCTCGAGAGCCTGTCCGAGTTCGTCGGTGGTGATATTGCGGCTCTGGCGGGTGACTACCTTGTTTACAATCTTGGTGGATTTCACAAGGATTGAACTCAGGGGCCAGAATAGCTTCATGAAGAATGAGATTCCCCCGGTGGCGAATCTGGCCCATCTCAGCGGATTGGTATTGGAGGCCAGTTTCGGGAGGATTTCGCCGAAAAGGAGAATCAGGAAGGTCAGGCAGACGGTCTGGAGCAGGAAGTTCGCCACCGGACTGAGGTTGGCGAAGAGCGGATTGAGGGCGAAGGATGTCAGCACGACAATCGTGACGTTCACAAGGTTGTTGGCAATCAGGATTGTCGCCAGGAGGCGTTCGGGCATACCGATAAGGCGCCGGATGGCATCGGAGCGCTCCGAGTCGTCGAGTTCCTCGGCCTGCTGGGGAGTAATCGAGAAGTATGCTATTTCGCTTCCGCTGACAAAACCTGAAATCAGGAGCGCCACTGCCGCGAAGCAGAGGGCCACAATCTGGGGGACGCCGAAATCCTGGACGGCGCTGAGAATCATCAATGATGGCAGAGGGTCTGTATCCAAAGTCGGTTATTCTGTTTTCTATTATTCCGACAGCAAAGGTACAATTATTTTCGGAGTTATCAAAATCTTCTTTGTAGGCCTGACGAAAAGACAAAAAACGCATAATGGATATAGAAATATGCATTTTTTAAGTACATGACAAAAATTTGAAAACATCGAATTTTGGGGTATAAGTCG